>DATKCF010000045.1:0-55643 GCA_035513345.1 Longimicrobiales bacterium | reverse complement strand
CAACATCCATTTCCACGGTGACGCGTTGTGGTTCCTCGAGCGGATCCACGAACGGTCGCTCGGCCTCGGCCGTGCCGCCGACTGGGCCGACCCCGACTGGCCGATGCTAGACATGGGCGGCTATGGCAGCGGTGCGCGCTATGTACTCGGCATGGCGATCCGTCACGACAATGTCGCGCTCGCGCGGTGGGCGCTCAACCATGGTGCGAACCCGGACGCAGGGCCGCCATCGGACACGCGGTCCCCGAAGCACTCGCTGTACGAGGCAGCGGTTCGCGCGGGCAGGTCGAACATCGCCGCGCTGCTGCTCGAGCGCGGCGCCACGCGTACGGAAGTCGCGATCGAGCCCGAGAACGCGTTCATGGCGGCGTGTTTCGAAGGCGACGCGGAGCGTGCGCACGCACTCGTCGCCCGGCATCCGGAGCTGCGGGAGTCAGCGAAAGCGATGATTGCCGCAGTGAAGCAGGATCACGCCGCTGTCGTGGCACTGCTTCTCGACCTTGGCGTGTCGATCGAGATCGAGAACGAGCACCGGCAGCGGCCGCTGCACCACGCCGCGTGGGCCAACTCGCTGGAAGTGGCGGCGCTGCTGATCGAGCGTGGTGCGGAGATCGATCCGGTCGAGTCGCAATGGCACAACACGCCGCTCGACTTTGCCGTGTGGTCGCAGCACCGTGGAATGATCGACCTGCTCGTTCCGCACAGTCGCGACATCTGGAACGTGGTGTTCACGGGCGCGGTCGACCGGCTGCGCGCGCTGCTCGCGGCCGAGCCGGCGCTGGCCCGCACGGCCGACACTGGTGGCGAGACGCCGCTCATGTGGCTGCCCAACGAGGAGCAAGACGCCGCGGAGATCGTTCGGCTGTTCCTGGAGGGCGGGGCTGACGCGCGTGCTGTGGACGGTGGAGGACTGACCGCGGCCGACCATGCGAGCCGCCGGGGACTGCGCGAGGCCGCGGACCTGCTGCGTGCGGCGGAAGCCGCAACGGCCGTCCTGTAGTAGACGGCGCCGTACTCCCCCCGCGAAACGAAAGGCGGGCCTCGGGAGTTCGCGGCCCGCCTTTCGTTCCAATCGGATCACCCGGAGCCACTGCTGGCTCGGGTGACGGTCCGGCTCGGCCGGGCGTCACCGACTGGCAATGCTCTACGCGAAATCCGCTCCCGTCGCGATCAGTTGGTCGAGCTTCTCGAAACGTGCGGGCGCACGCATCAACCGCGTAGCGAAGAACCGGCAGGCCGGGCCACGCAACGGACGGGGCACGACACTCTCGAGGGACATGCTCCAGCGCAATTCCGTAACGTCTCCGTCTGCGCGCAGTTCGCCGGTCACGCGAATATTGACCGCCCGATACCTGAGAAGCGCCGTATAGTAGTCGAACGGCCGCCAGTCCAGCACTTCCTCGATGAAGTCGGAGGCCGCGCAGTGATTCGTCGTGCCCGGTCCGGCTCGTCCGGTCGGTCGGCGCAGCATCGACCAGTCGGAACCGATCTCCCACTTGTTGCGCATGTCGATGTCCGTCAGCAGCTCCCACAGGAGAGGTCGCGGCACGGCGTACCGGCGGCGAATCGTGAAATGTGCTTCGCTTTCAGGCAGAAACGCGGTTCGCTGGGCAGTGAGCTCGGTGAAGCGTTGCCGCAGATCGATCACGCCGATGGCGATCTCGCCGTGGTGCGCGTAACTCAGAGTTCGCGTGTGCATGCTGTCGGGGCGCACGCCCATCATCTCGAGTGCCCGATCCGTGAACAACGCATACGCAGGCCAGCCGGTGCTCTCCGTGACGTCGTTCTTGAGCAGCCGGTGCGCCAGGTTGACGCAGGAGCCGAACGGCTTGGCCGTACCCGTCAGGTTCTGCAACACGAACTCGCCGGAATGCGCGACGAACTTGAGGTCGAGGCTCGGGATCATCCGGCATGCTTCACACGGGCACGTCGCACTCCTCGCCATGGTCCGCTGGCGGTCCCGGAACGCGACGTACGTGCTCTCGATCAACTCGAGCAGGGTCTCGCCGCGCGCCATGCGGGAGTGCGGCGCGAACAGGAACAGCGCGTCGCCTTCCACCTCGGCAAGCTGGAGCGCAGGCGTCAACTCGCTGCGAAGCAGACCCAGCAGGTGGGCCAGAATGACCTGCGCGTGGTCGACCTCCGCGCTGGCGACGAATGGAGTGAAGCCTGCCAGGTCGGCAAGAACCAGGTATCCTGTCTGAATCGAAGGCTCTTTCACGCCACCTCCACCAGTGAGGACGCCCGACCACCTCGATCGCCGCCCGCTGGCGCGGCGCGCGCCCGGCCGACGGTGGGCGCACAGAACGCTACGCGGGCGACATCTCCGCCCGCAAGCGGTCCGGCCCGTCCTCCGCTTCCAGGCGCCCGTCGCGACTACGGACCTCGTGCGTCATCACGAACGAGGCCAGCCTTGATCGCGCTACCGTTCCCAGAAGTGCGGCGGCTCGATGCCCAGCGCGCGCAGATAGACGTAACCCTGGCCGCGATGGTGGATCTCGTTGTCGATCACATAGAGCAGCAGGTCGTGAACGATTCCTTCGTACTGGCCGAACGCCGTCAGCTTCTCCTGGAACCGCGCCGGCGGGATCTGCGACCACAACCGGTCGATCTCCGTAGTCGATGCGTCCCACTCCTTCAGCAACTCGGCCCGCGGGACCGGCTTGCGATCGAACGATGTCGACCATTCCCCCGTCGCCACGCCCCTCGCCATCGGCGCCGCCATGCTCAGCAGCTCCATCGCCATCTCGCCGAACGGCCGCATCTCGCCAACCGAGTAGCTGAACAACTGGTCCTCCGGAAACGCCTCGATCACGCGGCGAGTGAGCTTGCGGTGGCCCTGCCAGTGGGAAAGCAGTGCGGCAGGCGTGATGATACGGTCGTTCGTGTCGGTCATTTGAACCTCGTGGTGAGTGGTCGCGACGATCCATCTGTACGTAGCAGGGTCGGGTCGCGGCGGCCGACATACGGTTTTTGTTCGGGTTTACGGACCCAACATAGCGCGTGATCAGCAGAACGCAAGCCCGTCGCTTGTCACCGTTGCAGCGGACCCGGCTGCACGCTGAGTGGAAGTCGTCGAGCTATTTCCGGCCGCGGCGTTGCTCGCGTCGCATCTCATGGAGCGGATGCGGTTGCGGGGCTCCTGCGCGTGCGGCAGGGAGGGCCGGTCGAATCCCCGGACCGCGGCCGCCGCGCCGGCCAGTGGGGATTCCACCGCGCGAGGGCCGGTCGAATCCCCGGACCGCGGCCACGGCTCGTCTCGAACGATTGGGGATCGCGGTCCTCTCCGGACAATTGCACAGACGACGAGTTCAGCTGCGCCAGTGTGCAATGATCGGGGCCATTTCCGCACGAAATCACGACGTTGCGATGCCTCGGTTCGTGCGAGGGCGATAACCCCGCTGCCGTCCGGTACTTCGCACAACAACCATTCCGAACGTCGCCGGAGTGCAATTTTTCGGTAGACGGGCCCTCCGGGGGACGCGGCTCTTCGGGGGCCCGACGCGGCCCGCGTCACAGACGCGGCCTCCTGGCGCAGACGTGGCCTCCGGCGCCGCCACCCTCCGGGGGCCGGGCGCGGCACTCCGGAGACGCGGCCCGCGGGCCGGCACGCGGCCCTCCGGCCTCCGGGGCGGATGCGGCTGACGCTCGACAGGCCGCGAGGTCCACGCCCGATGTTCGGACGAACAATGGCGGTGGTTCCTGGACCGACGCGGCCAGACCTTGCACCTTGGATCGCTAACCGGACGACGGTTTCCTCGAGACCGGGCGACACGCACGTGAGACGCTGGCTTCCACTCATGACGGTAATCCTCGTCGGTGCGATGATCGGGCTGGGTGGCTTCACATTCGTATATGCCCGCGGCTATTCGTATCTGAGCAATGATCCGGAGGTCTGCGGCAACTGCCACGTCATGGACGAGCACGTTTCTGCGTGGAACAAGTCGAGCCACAAGGCGGTTGCCACCTGCAACCACTGCCACACGCCGCATCATCCGGTGGGAAAGTACGTTGTGAAGGCGAAGAACGGCTTCTGGCATTCGTTCTACTTCACGACCGGTAACTACCCGTATCCGATCCGGATCACCGAAGGCAATCATGAAGTCACGGAGGGCGCGTGCCGGTACTGCCACGAGCGCATCACGGACGCGATCGACCACGGTCCGCCGTACGCCGATGTGAGTTTCGATCCGGACGGGAGCGGCGATGCGTTCACGTGTACGCGCTGCCATCGCTACGTCGGACACAGGGTGAGATGGTGATTCCGGGCGCCGACACGCGTTCGGCGGTCGATCGCAGGCGGCGGTCGACCGGAGGATCCGGCAGAGGCCGGGTGAGCGAGCGAAACGTCTCGATCAGGACTCGAAAGGGCAAAGGAAGGGCCGATGACTGACGGAACCGGGAAGCGCAACCGCACCTTCGGCGCTGGCGGGCTCGCGCTTGCCGCAGTCGCCGCGGTAGTCGGGACGCTGGGCATCGCGGCGCTTCTGACCAGCATCTTCGAGCGGCAGCAGGAGGCGAGGAATCCGTTCTACCGTGTCGTCGAGCTGACCGACACAACGACGGACCCCGCGATCTGGGGCAGGAACTTCCCGCTCCAGTACGACGACTACCTGCGTACCGTCGACATGACCCGCACCCGCTACGGCGGCAGCGAAGCGATTCCCAAGCAGCCGGGTCCGCGCGACCCACGCGACACGGTGTCCGTTTCCCGGCTCGACGAGGACCCTCGCCTGCGCGACTTCTGGGCCGGCTACGCCTTCGCCGAGGATTTCCGTGAAGAGCGAGGCCACGCGTACATGTTCATCGACCAGCTCTTCACGGAACGCCAGGAAGTCGCGCCGCAGCCCGGCACCTGCCTGCACTGCCACGCATCCGTGTATGTGCCCTACCTCAAACTCGGCGACGGCGACCTCATGGAAGGATGGCGGCGCGCCAACCGCATGCCCTACGCCGAAGCCGCCGCGCTGGCCGAACATCCCGTCTCCTGCATCGACTGCCACGATCCCGAGGACATGCAGTTGCGCATTACCCGGCCCGCCTTCATCAACGGCATCCGCACGCTGAAAGCGCTCGAAGGCATCGACGACTATGATGTCAACGAGGATGCGACGCGCCAGGAGATGCGGACCTGGGTCTGCGGACAGTGTCATGTCGAGTACTACTTCCAGGGACCGGACCGGACACTCGTCTATCCGTGGCAGAAGGGCCTGCGTGCCGACAGCATACTCGCCGTCTATCAGGAGAACGGCCACGTCGACTGGACGCACGCAATCAGCGGCGCGCCCGCACTCAAGGCACAGCACCCCGAATTCGAATTGTACAGCCAGGGCATACACGCGCGCAGCGGCGTGGCCTGCGCCGACTGCCACATGCCCTTCAAACGCGCGGGCGCCATGAAGATCAGTGACCACTGGGTCCGCAGCCCCATGCTCAACGTCAACAATGCCTGCCAGACATGCCACACGTGGTCGGACGATGAATTGCGCGAGCGCGTTCACATCATCCAGGATCGGACGTACGAGATACGCAACACCGCCATCGATGCGACACTGCAACTCGCTTTCGCCATCGGCCGCGTCGCCCAGCAGGATAGCACCAGTCCCTACCTCGCCAGCGCCCGCGACTATCAGCGGCGCGCCCAGTTCCTCACCGACTTCATCGAAGCCGAGAACTCGATGGGTTTCCATGCGCCGCAGGAAGCCATGCGCATCCTCGCCAAGGCGATCAACTACGCCCGCATCGGCCATGCCGCGCTCCACGGCGAAACGCTGCCCGAGACTGAAAATACGACGCCCGCACCGGAGCAGACCGTGTCGCCGGGCCGCTAACGAAACCAGGCGGCTGCCGCCGGCAATTGATCCAGCCCGCTGATTGGACCGGCCGGAGATCCCAGTGCGGGACACCCGAGGGATGTCGACCGATCAGGGCCGGATCGACGTGATCGGACCGGCCAGGACGCCCGGTGGTCGAGCGGGTTGACATGTGACCAACAGGTCACATATTACCCGATGACCATGGACCTCGTCTTCAAGGCCCTTGCCGATAACACACGTCGGAGCCTGCTCGACGAATTGTTTCGCGAAGACGGGCAATCGCTGACGGCGCTCGAGGAGAGGCTGCCGATGACGAGGTTCGGCGTCATGAAGCATCTGCGAGTGCTGGAGGAGGCCGGCCTGATCGTGACGCGGCGGCGAGGTCGCGAGAAGCTGCACTTTCTGAATGCGGTACCGATCCGGCTCATCCACGACCGGTGGGTGAGCAAATACGCCGAGCCGTGGACGGCGGCGTTGAGTGACCTCAAGCACGGACTGGAGGACAGGACGATGGAGAAGGTGTTCGAGATCTGGATCAAGACTACGCCGGAGCGGCTGTGGCAGGCGATCACGGATCCAGCGATGCGGGCGAGGTACAATTTCGGCGCGGCGATCGAATCGGATTGGAAGCCGGGCTCGAAGTTCGAGATGAAGGCTGGGGGCGGGTCGGTGCATCTCGGTGTGGGCGAGTTACTGGAGGTCGAAGCGCCTCGCCGGCTGGTACAGAGCATGACGGCTCTGTGGAGTGATGAGGCGAAGGCGGAGGGCACATCGCGGGTTACGTGGGAGATCGAGGCGGTCGGAGATTCGTGTCGCCTGACGGTCACGCACGACCAGCTCCGCGAGGGGGCGAACCCGGAGCTGTACGGCGGCTGGCCGATGATCCTGTCGGGTCTCAAGACGCTTCTGGAGACCGGTGAGAATCTCACGACGTACGGCTCGTTGATGTACGTCGAACAGGACTGAGGAACGGGAGCGGGTCCGGGCCGCGGTTGCAGCGGTCCGGGCCCGTCCCTTCGTCAGCCGGCGGGGGCGATCACGCGGATCGTTCCATCGTGCTTGTTGAGGATGAACACCTGCTGGTCGGGCCCCAGACCGAAGCGCAGGTCGGTGCGTGACGCCGGCTCCTTGCCCTGCTCGCGGTTCTTCGCCTGGATGAGCTGAAGCAGCGTTGTCGGTTCGCCGCCGTCATTGAACAGCAGGCGACGGATCGGCGCCTGCCCGCCGGCGGGCGGATCATCTGCGGACACATGGAAGATCTCGCCGGTCGGCATGTCTCCGAACAGGATGCGCCCGCGCAACTGCGGAATCGCCGCCGCACGGTAGACGACCACGCCCGTGACGGCGGACCGGCCCGACAGGATCGGGTCGCGATGGTCGTACTCGGCGACCGGGAACGTCATGGAAGCGTCACCTCTCGCGTTGCCGGTCTCGACGCCGGCCCGGCTGGCGTAGCGGAAGCTGCCTTCCCACACGTTCCAGCCGAGGTTCGCGCCGGCCGTCACGGGGCTCAGCTCTTCGACGATGTTCTGGCCGATGTCCGCGACGTACATGCTGCCGTTCGCGGGGTCCCACTCGAACCGCTGCGGGTTGCGCAGACCGAGCGCCCAGATCTCGCCCAGTACACCGGGCGGTCCGCCCGACACGAAGGGATTGGTCGCCGGAATGCCGTACTTCCCGTTCGTTGCGTTCGAGCCGAGCGGATCGACGCGCAGGATCTTGCCGAACGCGGACGCCGGGTTTTGCGCCATGTTCATCGGGTCGCCGCCGCTGCCGCCATCGGCGTTTCCGATGTAGAGCAGGCCGAAGTCCTCGTCGCCCTGCGAGGCCAGCGGATTGAACGAGATGTGGCCACCATTGTGATTACCGAACGGCTGCTGCACGCGAAACAGTTCGCGCGGCCGGGCGCCGTCGTAGGTCGTGGCCGTCGCATCCTGCGCGGTCCACTCGAGCAGAACCGTGTCATGCGTGTCGCCCTCGCCCGTGGGCGTGAAGTCCGCCGCCGGTGACGTGTCCGTCACGTCCGACCACGTGTAGAACTTTCCGTAGCCGGGCGAGCCCGGAATATTGAACTGCGGATGGAACGCGAAACTCTGGAATCCGCGTTCGCGGCCGGATGACTCCACATCCATGGCCCAGCGCGGATCGTCGATGTTCACGTACTCGATCACCGTCCGACCATCGTAGCTGACGCCATACAGCGGCCCGCGCATGTCGTTGACGAACAGCCGCCGCGTCCCGGGCTCATCGACGAGCAGCATCATGCGCGCTGCCGCACCGTCCATGTCAGGAATCGTCGCGAACTCCCTGAAGTCGACGCGGATGATTCCTTCGTCCGCAACGATCGGTGTCGCAAACGGATCGTTCGTGGTCTGTCCTGACGCGGGCAATGCGACGATCACGAATGCGGCGGCGACAACTCGGTTCAACCTCACGTTGCTCTCCTTGCGGCTTTCGATGCGGCGTACGCTGACCGGAGTGCAACGATGGTGCCCGCGCGGCCCAATGACAACCCGGACAGGTGTGCGTTACGCCGGCCGGGCGGCGGACCGGCGCGATTCGATGGCGGCGGCCGCGCGGTTCGCATCACGGCCGACGCCATGGATCATGGCGGATGAGAGCGCGTGAAGGAAATGCAGGCCCACGAAGTACAGGCCCGGTGTGGACTCGACGATTCCGCTGCGATGTTCGGGGTCGGCCGTGTCGCCTTCACCGAACACGGGCAGGTCGATCCAGTCGAAGCCGGGCGTGTATCCAGTGCACCAGACGACATTGGCGACGTCCAGCACGCGTCCGTCCTCGAGCACCGGCAGACCATCCTGCGTGCGGGCCGTTCTCGGCACACGCTCGACACCCGCCCGGGCAAGATCGGCGGGCTGCACGCGGATGAGCGGCCCGCCCTTGTGCAGGATCGCGGACCTGGCCTTTCGTCCGATCGGCGTGCTGACCGTCAGTACACGGTGAAACAGAACGCGCAGCAGCATTCTGACCATGCCGTGGCGCCCCGCGAAACTGTCGGGGCGAAACGGCAGATGGCCCGTATCGCGTCCGGACATGAACACCCTGTGGCCAGGCGCCAGTTCCTTCGCGATTTCGGCGCCCGAGTTACCAGCGCCTACGATCAGAACCGGACCATCCCGCAACTGATCCGGATTCCGGTAGTCGAACGAGTGAAGCTGAACGATGTCCGCATTCAAGTCGGCCGCGAATGACGGAACTGCAGGTCTCTGATAGTCCGCCATCGCGACGACGACGTTGTCCGCCACGAAGCGCCGGTCGCCCGCCGTCAGCACGAACTGGCCGCTCTGCCGCGCAAGCCGGTCGACGCGCACGCCGGTCCGGACGGGCAATTCGAACCAGTCCGCATACGATTCGAGATAGTCGGCCATCTCCTCACGCGTCGGAAAATAGTACGCGGGAGCCGGGTACTGCATGCCGTCGAGCCCGTTGAAGCGCGCGGGCGTGAACAGGCGAAGCGAGTCCCAGCGTTCGCGCCACGCGTCGCCGATGCGGCCCTTCGCCTCGAGGATGACGAACGGGAGGCCTCGCCGCGTCAGGTGGTAGCCAGTCGAAAGGCCCGCCTGGCCGGCACCGATCACAACCGTCTCGAACCGCTCCACCGCACTGCCGTCTCTGGCCTCGCCGTCATACGAGCGGCGGCCTTCGGCCTGACTCGCGGTATTGTCCATGGCCCTCACTCCAGGCGACACGGTGGCGTCGTGCGACGACCCGTCCCCGGGCGTCAGGTCTCCACGATAACCCATTCGCATGACCTGCGCTTCGGGAGGATTACCCACTGCCCGCGTTGCGGTATGGGCAATTCCATGCCACCTCGAAGATGTCCAGGCCGCGCGCGATCTCCGAACTCACGATCACTCCGTTGTACCAGTTGACGGACCACGAGCCGGCCATCTGCATGTGCGTCGCGTCGACCGGGCCACGGTGTTGTTGAGGGCAGAGCGGGGGTTGCGTCCGGGTACTGTGTAGTATATAGTACACGCCATGGGGCATGAAGCTGCCTCGCTCGGCCAGTACATCCGGGCGAGACGCGAGGAACTGCGTGGCGAGGACGCCCGGTTCTCGGTCCGGCGGGTAGCGGAGCGGCTGGGGATCGAGCCGAGCTATCTGAGCAAGGTCGAGCGGGACATCGGGTCGCCACCGTCGGAGGAGACGCTGGTCCGGCTGGCGGGGGAACTCGGGCTGGACGCGGACGTTCTGCTGGCGCTGGCGGGCAAGGTGTCGAGCGATCTGCAGGCTGCTATCCGGCGGCGTCCGCGGCTGTTCGCGGATCTGATCCGCGAGATGAAGGACATGCCGGACCACGCGGTACTGAGGGTGGTGAGGGAGGTTCGCGACGGAGACTGGTGAGGGAGGTCATGGTCGAGCTGAAGAACGATGTTCTGGTGTTCCGCTTCCCGGGAGTCCACGCGGCCGCGGTGTTGCGGCTCGAGTTCCAGCGCACGCTCCGGATCCCGGATGACGACACGGACTATCCGCTGCCACCCGGTCTGGGCCGGTTCCCGATGCGGCATGTGGACGACTTCGCGAATCGGGTGCCGGCGGAATGGTTGCGGCGAGGCGGGACGGTGCTGCCGATGTATCAGAGCGAGGCAATGTGGATCGATTTCACGTCGCCGCACGGCTACCCGTTCGCGGTGAAGATATCGACGGGCAAGATCAACGCGGTGAGCGGCGACGCATGGTCGGAACGTCTGCGGCGGCATCCGCAGGACTACATGGTGATACCGGAGCAGCCGTGGCTCGACGGCTACTGCGTCGAGGAAGGTGTGATCCGTCAGTTCGTGGCAATGCCGCTGGGCGACGGCTATTCGGTGGAAGAGCAGCTTACCGGCCGGGCCGATCATGGTGGCATCCAGGTCCTCGTGCATCCACTCCGGGCCGAGCGGTACGAGCCACCCGTCCATGCTTCCTTCGACCGCGTGAGCTCCGGGCCGGCCGTCGAGGACTCGATGGTCCTGTCCAGCATGGGTCTGGCGCCGGGCGGCCGCATGCGGCAGCGGATCGAGCGGGACCGTCGTCCGATGGGGGACTGGGATCTGGCGCATCGCGGCCGGTGCTTCGTGCATCTGGCGAACTCGCTTGTGTGGCGATCGATCACGGGTGAGGAGCCGCCGCCCACGCCTGCGACGGCGGCTGAGTACACGAAGGCCGGGTTGCCATGGTTCGAATACTACGGCGCCGACGGGAGGGCGTTGTCCGGGGGTGGCCGGCTTGGTGGCCTGGAGAGCGTGCAGGAAATCGGCAGGTCAACGGGCAGGGTTCCGTTGCCCGAGAACGAAACGGTCGACCCGGACAACGTCGTGAAGTTGCGGCGTGGGCTTTCACGCGACGAGGTGCGTGAAGGTGCGTTCTGAGCGGGTCCGGCACGGCAGGCCAGGGACGGGTGCCGTGTCGATGAAGGAGCAGTCGGTTTCAGCCGAGGATCGGACGGGGCGACGGCGTCATATCGAGCCGCCGCCCCGCCCGTTGTCGAGGTCGAGCTACTGGACGAACACTACGGGACAGTTCACCCTGGCGGCCACGCCGAAGTTGGGAGCGGCCTGTGCCGAGGCCAGGTCGAGGACCTGTCCGAACGACGCGTTGTCGTACGGGATGACGCTCCACAGCGGCGAGTAGCCGGGATCGCCGGGCAGTGTGGCAAGCACGTTGTGCGTCTGGTTCGTGCCCTGCTCGGTCACGAATCCGGACGGTGGTCCGCCGCCGGTCTGGTCGGGATTGATGTTGAAGGTCACGAAGATCGGCGAAGTGGGCGTGCTGCCCGCCGCATTGACTTCGAGCGGAGCTTCGCCGAAGTGGAAGTAGAGGACTACCTGGCCGTCGTGCCATCCTGTCACGAGACCGGTGTCACCGCCACCGACGCGCATGGACGCGGTCGAACCGTCCGGCACGATCGGGCAGTTGACGACAGTGTCGGTCGCATCGATATCGAAGCCGGACGCGAGTAGATCATCCTCGCCCGTGATCGCGTTGGCGATGTAGTCGTGCGGAACAGTGACGCGAGTCACTCGCCAGAAGTCGCTGTAGCCCGGTTCGCCCGGTACGACGCCCACTACGTTGTTCTGGCCGGGAACAGCCGAGCCATCCTCGAAGAAGAAGACGTAGATCGGGGCCGGCGCTTCCGGCATGACGTCGAAGTTGTAGTAGCGGACCACGCCGCCGTTCGGGCCGAGCCCCTGTGTGATGAAGGGGCCCTGGTCGAAGTCGATCGGCTCGCCGGCAGCCGGAAGCGAGGCGTTCGAGCTGCGCACGAACAGTGTGCCCGCCGTGTCGCTGAAGCGGTCGATCACCGTCTTCGGCGAGGTTTCCGGATCGCCGGGTGGCACGCCCACGAACACGACCGGGCAGTTGACGTTCGCCGCAAAACCGAAGTCGGGCGCATCCTGTGCGCTTTCCAGATCGTGCAGCATGTCGAAGTGCTCGTTGTCGTACGGGAACACGTTCCACAGCGGAGAATAGCCCGCGTCACCCGGCACGGTAGCTAAGACGTTGTGCGTCTGTACCGAACTGCCCTGCGTCATGAACCCGGACAGCGGGCCGCCACCCGTTTCGTCGGGATTGATGTTGAACGCGACATGAATCGGCGATGTGGGTACGCCGTTCGCGCTCATCAGAGGCGCTTCGTTGAAATCGAAGTAGAATACGAGCTGGTCGCGGTACCATCCCCGGATCAGCCCGTTCGCACCCGGACCCTCTTGCGCGACGGAGCCCTCCGGCACGACCGGACAGTTCACGATCGTCGTCGTGCCCTCCATCTCGAAACCGGCTGCCTGAAGGTCCGCGAAGCTCGTTGCTGTGTTCGCGACGTAGTCCTGCGGCACCGTCACGCGCACGACCTGCCAGAAGTCGTTGTAGCCGCCATCGCCCGGCACGACATCGATGATGTTGAGCTGACCGGGCACAGGCGTACTGCTGCCTTCGCGGAACAGCACCCAGATCGGCGCGGGTGTCGTCGGCATCACGTCGAAGTTGTAGTAGCGTACGACTTGCCCGTCCGGTCCGAGACCCTGCGTGATGAACGGCGCTTCGTCGAAATCGATCGCCTCGCCCGGCCCCGGCAGACCCGGACTCGCGCTACGCATGAACAGCGTGCCGGCGTCGTCGGAGAACCGGTCGATCATCACGCGGTCCGCAGTGTCCGGATCGCGCGGCATCTCCGGTGCCATCGTTTCATCATCGCAGGCACTCACGGCCGCGGCCATGAGAAGCGTTGTCACCATCCATCGCGCATTGATTCCCATCGCTGCCTCTCGTCCAGGGGGTGGTATTTCAGCGGCCCGATCGGGGCCCGTCCCGGACAGTCAGAAGGCAACGCACATGCCCGTCCGGTCGCTTCTCGTAATTCATTCCGCGAATATGGTTTGCGGGGCTCTGGATGTCGTGGTGGGACCAGACGCGCGTTTCACGGAACAGCGTTCATGTTCCGTCGTTTCACAGTGGAACACTCGCCAGACCCGTCGGGCGGACTGGTGGCGGGAGAGGCGGAGAGGGGGGAGAGCTGAGGGGCGGGCGACGAAGGGCGGGCGACAAAGGGCGGGCGACGAAGGGCGGGCGACAAAAGGCGGGCGACGGCGGGGGCGTTTCGGCCATTCCCTTGCCCCGGATTGATGCCTCAGTTCACCCATGGACGAACGGGCGGAAGGAGTTCGAGGGGCCGGAACGGCTGCGGGTTTACCACCTGGCACAGGATCTGGCGATGTCGGCGGATCGCATGCACGTGCGGTCGCCAGGCATGGCAGCATTGCCGACCAGCTGAGGCGATCCGCCGAGTCTATCGTCCTGAATATCGCCGACGGCGCCGGACACTACAGTCCCGGCCGCAAGATCTATCCCTACCAGCTGGCCCGCGGCTCCGCTGGCGAGTGCATCGCCGCTCACGCATCTCGATCGCCGCAAGCCCTCCGAAATGATCGCGTCGTCGCGCAGGTCCGCCAACATGATCTCGGCAATGCTGGCCGCCCTCGTTCACTCGCACGAGACCCGACGGTAACCTCCCCCGCCTTTCCCGCCCCACGTCGCCCGCCGTTCGTCGCCCGCCCCATGTCGCCCGCCGTTCGTCGCCCGCCCTTCGTCGCCCGCCGTTCGTCGCCCGCCCCATGTCGCCCGCCGTTCGTCGCCCGCCCCATGTCGCCCGCCGTTCGTCGCCCGCCCCATGTCGCCCGCCGTTCGTCGCCCGCCCCACGTCGCCCGCCGTTCGTCGCCGTCCCTCCCCCGCCAGCGGCCTCGCCATTCGCTGCCGTGACTCCTGATCTGCCGGTGCAGCGCCCGCCGCTGTCGATTTGACGAGGGAGCAGCGCGGTTCGAGAATGGCCGACGAGCAGGGCGGACCGTACGTTGACGGCCGGGCCTGTGGCTGAGTATCCGGCGCCGCACGGCACGACCAGATGCAGGTGCGTCACACGATTGGAGCGCGGAGGCGAGGCGGTTCAGCCAAGAGGTTCGGCGACGAGCCACTCCAGACCAGCGCAGCCACGGATAATGTCTTGATCGAGTTCTTCATGGGCCTCGCCCCCCCGATGCAGGCGCTCGTCGCGGGATTGTTCACGTGGACGGTGACGGCGATGGGGGCCGCTCTTGTATTCGTACGCCGCGACATGCCGTTCGCCGTCCTCGACTCGATGCTCGGATTCGCGGCCGGCGTCATGATAGCGGCAAGCTTCTGGTCGCTTCTTGCGCCCGCGATCGAGATGGCCGAAGCGATGGGCGTTCCCGGCTGGCTGCCGGCAGCGGTCGGTTTCGTGCTCGGCGCCGCGACGCTGTTCGTTGCGGACCAGATCCTGCCGCACGTGCACCCGTACCTGAAATCGATCCGGCCCGAGGGCGTTTCGACGAGGTGGGAGCGGACGACGCTGCTCGTGATGGCGATTACATTGCACAACATTCCCGAAGGACTCGCCATTGGCGTTGCATTCGGTGCGGCTGCGCACGGCGGAATCGCGACCGGTGCGACGCTGCCGGCCGCGGTCGCGCTTGCCATCGGAATCGGCCTGCAGAACCTCCCCGAGGGCGTAGCCGTTGCGATGCCGCTGAGGCGGGACGGCGTATCCGCATTCCGCAGCTTCTGGTACGGCCAGCTTTCGGCGGTCGTCGAGCCGGTTGCCGCGTTTGTCGGCGCAGTGGCAGTTCTCAATGTGCAGGGCATTCTGCCATACGCGCTTGCGTTTGCCGCCGGCGCCATGATCTACGTCGTGGTCGAGGAACTCATTCCCGAGGCGCAGCAGAGTGGCAACACGGACCTCGCCACGACGGCGCTGATACTCGGATTCACCGTGATGATGATCCTGGACGTGGGAGTCGGATGATGCAGATACAGGATGCGTTCAACGAACTGATCGAGAAGGTGACGGGCTGGCTGGCAGGGTTCATTCTGCTGCTGCCGAACCTGGTTGTCGCGGCGCTCGTCGCGGTCGGATTCGGCGTTCTGTCGCGCATCGTTCGTTCCGCTGTGATGGCCGCGATGTCACGCATGACGTCGCACCCGAGCATCAAGGACCTGCTGGGCACGGTTGCCGGGTTCGCCGTGCTCGTCACGGGGATATTCGTCGCTCTGGGCATTGTGGGCCTGGACAAGACCGTCACGTCACTGCTGGCCGGCGTCGGAATCATCGGTCTCGCGCTCGGCTTCGCATTCCAGGACATCGCGTCGAACTTCATGTCCGGCATCATCCTGATGATGCGCCAACCGTTCACGCACGACGACCTGATCGAGACGAATGGCACGACCGGGCTGGTGAAGCGCATAGATCTGCGAACGACCGTCCTGCACACGCTGGACGGGAAAGTCGTCGTCGTACCGAACAGCCAGGTGGCCAACAGCGTCCTGGTCAACTATACGGTGAGCGGCCGGCGCCGTGTCGACCTCGGCGTGGGCGTGGCCTACGGCGACGACCTCGAGAAAGTCCGTCGCGTGACGATCGAGGCCGTCGAAGGACTCGGGGAGCGGGACCCGAACGAACCCGTCACGCTTTTCTACGAGGGGTTCGGCAGCAGTTCGATCGATTTCGTGGTCCGGTTCTGGATCGCTTCGTCGCGGCAGTCGGATTACATGGCCGCGCGCAGCGAAGCGATCATTGCGATCAAGAAGGCGTTCGACGCGCAGGACATCACGATTCCGTTCCCGATCCGCACACTCGATTTCAGCGAGGTCGGCGGCGATCGGCTCGACGAGGTGCTGCCACGGGCACTGCGTGGCACGACGGGCGACGACGAGCAAGGGGATCAGTGATAGCCACTCCCATCCGATCGAGGTGAGTCATGCCGGATTTCGGCGATGGCGTCGGCATTCGCTTCATTGAGGCCATGTCGGGCTACGTCCAGGGCGATGCAGCCTCGCCGGCTCCGGGCGACCGGCCCGGCTGGCTGAAGTATGATCTGCAGATCTCGATTCCGAGCCTGCGCGCGTTCCTTGACGCGGACGAACACGCGGCCGAAGTCGAAGGTGGCACGATATCGTGGAATCCGTTCGTGGACCGCGTAGCCGTCCATCCGGGACGCATGGTGTTGTTCCGTGCGCAGGAGAACACGCGGCGGCGCAAGTTCTTCGATCTCGACTTCACGTTTCCGGTGCCACAGGGATTCGACGTGATCGCGCGCGGCCACAAGATCCTGTTCAACGATACCGGCTTCGATTGCGCGGGCGACCTGTCGACGATCCATCTGACGCTTTCGACGCAGCACTCGCCGATTGCGAGCGGGATCGTGACCGTTCACCCGGCCGAGTTTGTCCGGCAGCTCGACACGCTGGTCGTGAGCGGTGCGTCATCCGCCGACGAGGAACGGGCCGCGAGGGAAGCCTTCTTCGCGTTCATGAACCGCGAACTGCGCGATGTCTATCCCGGCATGCCGCTGCTGCTCAAGGAAACGGGCCGTCTCACCCTCGAGGAGCGGCGCACGCTCGAACTGTGTATCCGGTGCATGCTGCCGGACCCGCTGCCGGCCGGCGGCGCGCAGATGGATGACATCCTCGATACGCTCGAGCGGACACTCGCCAATACGACATCGCCCGAAGCCGATGAGATGCGGAACTGGGTGCACGCTGTCGGACTGATCGTGCCGATCATCGCAAGTGACGTCGGCGCGGTCCGCCGCTTCATCGCGGACGCGCTGAAGAGCAACGCGCTCACGCCCGTCCGCGACGTGATGACGATGATCCACTCACTCGTCGTGCTGCCGTACTATTCGCATCCGAAAACCGACGCGCTCGTGGGTTACGACCGGCCGAGCCACCGGCCCCACCATACGCCGACACTGCCGGTGTCGGAGGACCCGCCGGACCGCGAGTTCGACGTGGCCATTGCCGGTTCCGGCCCCGCCGGCTGCCTGCTGGCCGCCCGACTGGCCGAGGCAGGTCGCTCCGTGATTCTGCTCGAAGCCGGGCCGTACGTGCCCGAGAAGTCGATGTCGACCGACGAAATGGAAGGACTCACTCGCCTCTACAAGAGCTCCGGCCTGCAGCGCTCGAACCAGCCCGAGCACATCTTCGACCAGCCCGGCCCGTCCTTCTTCGTCCTCCAGGGCCGGTGCCTTGGCGGTGGCGGCGTCATCAACAACGCGGTCTGCTTCCAGATGTCGAACCACCGACTCGCGCAGTGGAACGCGGTCGGGTTCCCGCTACCCGAAGCGACACTTCGCGCCGCGTACGCCAGGGTGGCGAACGAACTGCCGATCGTGCCGCTGTCGGAGGCGACGCACCATCTCAACCCGACCGGCACAATCCTCGAAGCCGCGCTCGGCAAGCCCCGCAAGCCGTCCGTCGTGGATCCGCCCGAAGCCGGCTTCTACGAGTGCCTCGTGAATCTCGAACCGCTCGACCCTGACAACCCGGAGGCCGGCTGCATCGGCGCCGGTCTGTGCAATGTGGCGTGCGCGTCGGAACGCAAACGCAACGGATTGCAGGTACACCTGCCACGCGCGGCCGCGGCCGGCTGCGTGATCGTGCCGGACGCGCGCGTCGCCGGCGTTCGCATGGCCCCCGGCAATGGCGGAGCCCGGAAGGTTGCCGGTCTCAACGTCGCGCTTGCCTCGGGTCGTCGCCTGACCGTCCGCGCAAAGGAGTTCGTCCTTTCGTGCGGGCCTGTGGGCAGCACGGAGGTGCTGCTTCGGTCGAAGGACCTCGAAGACCATATCGAACGGAACCGGCTCCCGGTCGGCGCACGCTTCACCGCAAACATCGGATCGCCACTGTTCGGCTTCACGCCGACGCCGGTCCACTCCCGGCCGAGCGTACAGATCGCCCACTACATCATGCCGCCCGGCGCTGACGATGGGTACATTGTCGAGTCGTGGTTCAATCCGCCGGGCGCGAACGCACTGGCCATGCCGGGCTTCATGACGGAGCACTTCGACCGGATGAGCCGGTACACGAGCCAGGTCGCCGCCGCGCCGCTCGTCGGCACGCGGCCTCGCGGCAGGATCAGACTGCGCAACGGCCGCATCGACATCCGCCTGCCGATCGACGGCCAGGAGATCGACAGTCTGGCGACAGGGCTCGAGCTGCTGGGCAAGGCGATGCTCGACGGCGGCGTCGACCATGCCATTGCCGGCTTCGAGGGCGGGCGCAGACTCGAGACCGACGCGGATGTCGAGAAGCTGCGTTCCGACCTGCTCCGCATTCGCGACAACCGCGAGAAGCTGCACCTGCTGCAGGTCGGCACAGGACATCCGCAGGGAGGCAACGCGTTGAGCGACGACCCGGACATCGGCGTCATCGACGGCAGGTTCCGCGTTCGCGGCATCGCGAACCTGCGCATCTGTGATGGCAGCGTGTTTCCCGACGCGTCGGGCGTAAATCCGCAGTGGACGATCATGGCTCTCGCGGAGTGCTGCGCGGCTGACATGCTCGCGTGACCTTGCTGCGCCCGATCGCGTGACCTTGCAGCGTCCGCCTGATGAATCGGACAGTGACGTCCGGGTCACTGTACGTGAAGGGACTGACGCCCGGCAACGTAACCATTACATGTGAGTGCCTGCCGCTGTAGCGGGCCGGGCATTGAAGGCTACAGGGAGGCCAGATGGGCAAGCGGATCGTGCACGCGCTACTGACGACTGCGGCGGTGTTCGCGCCGACGGCGATCATCACCATGACGACAGTACTGCTTCCATCGCCTGCCTGAGCGCAGCTGACGAATCCGGCCATTGGCACATGGAGCGGCAACTTGCCGGCCGGACCCGGTCTGACGCTCGTTTTCCATTTTGCGGCGGACAGTTCGGGCGCGTTGACAGGCACGCTGGACAGCCCGAACCAGGGTGCGACCGGCATCCCGCTCGACGAAGTGACGTTTACCGGCGATTCGCTGAAGGTCCGGATCAACGGCCTGGGCGTCGAGTACGATGCCGCGCTTTCGGCGGACAGTACGAAGTTCGCCGGTGAGTTCAGGCAGGGCGGAATGACGCTCGCGCTCGAGATCACGAAGGGTGACGTGCCAGCTCGCCAGCCAAGGCCGCAGGAGCCGACCGGGCCGCTGCCATACGACACCGAGGAAGTCACGTTCCACAACGCGGCAGCCGGCATTACACTCGCCGCCACGCTCACGAAGCCACGATTGCCGGGCACGCACCCGGCGGCCGTGCTCGTCAGCGGATCGGGGCCGCAGGATCGTGACGAGTCGCTCATGGGACACAAGCCGTTCCTCGTTCTGGCGGACCATCTGACCCGCAACGGCATCGCGGTGCTACGGTACGACGACCGCGGCGTCGCCGGCTCCGAAGGCGACTTCGCGACCGCGACGACCGCCGATTTCGTGACGGACGCGCTCGCCGCCACCGAGTACCTGCGCGGCCGGCCGGACATCGATGCTGACGCGGTGGGCCTGATCGGGCACAGCGAGGGAGGGCTCGTCGCGCCGGCGGCAGCCGCCCAATCCGAAGGTGTCGCCTGGATCGTTCTGCTCGCGGGGCCCGGCGTCCCGGGTGAGGAGATCCTGCTGGCGCAGATCGAGAAGGTCTCGCGTGCGAGCGGCGCCAGCGAGGAGATGATTGCGCGCTCGCTCGCAACGCAGCGCCGGGTACACGATGTGTTACGCGCCGATGAGGACGAAGCAACGACTGCCCGGCGCCTGCGCGAAGTCCTGCGATCCGCGATCGATTCGGCGAGTGCCGCCGAGCGGGCCGCGATCGGGACGTCCGAAGCACAGATCGACGCGTACACTGACGCGCAGATCCGCCAGGTGACGTCACCCTGGTTCCGCAACTTCCTGCGCTACGATCCGCGACCCTCGCTCGAGGCCGTCAGGGTGCCCGTCCTCGCGCTGAACGGATCACTCGACCTCCAGGTCCCGCCGGAACAGAACCTGCCGGAAATCGAAGCCGCGCTCGAGCGGGCCGGCAACGGCGATGTGGCGGTCCACGAGCTGGCCGGCCTGAACCACCTGTTCCAGACCGCGACGCTCGGCGTGCCAGCCGAGTATGCATCGATCGAGGAAACATTCTCGCCCACGGCATTGTCAATGATCTCCGAGTGGATCGTCGCGCGATTCCGCCACTGAGTCGGGCGCGCTTCACGCGATCCGCCGTTCCATCGCCGACACCGCCTCGAACAGCTGATCGAAGGCGTCAACCACGAACAGCACGTCCTGGAACCGGTCGATCTCGAACGGCTGGCCGATGACGCCATCGAGGTCGAACGGCCTGCGTTCGCATGCCGGGCCGAGCGCATTCGCCGCATCGCCGTGCGACGAGATCAGGCCGCTGCCGTAGACCTTCACGTCACCCGCCTCGCGGATCAGTCCGAACTCGACCGTGAACCAGAACAGACGTGCCATCTGAGCGGTTTCGTCCGGCGTACGTGCGCGCGCGGCCACGCTGCCGAATCGCTGGAGGAAATCCGCGAACATCGGGTCAGCGTGGAGCGGAACGTGACCGAAGACGTCATGGAATATGTCCGGCTCCGGCAAGTAGTCGAGCTGCTCCTTCGAGCGAACGATCACGGTCGTCGGAAAACGTCGTTGCGACAGGCACGTGAAGAACTCGTGCGCCGGAATGAAGCCCCTGACCGGAACCGCGTTCCAGCCTGTCCGCGGTCCGAGCCTGGCGTTGACCTCGGCCAGATCGGGGACACGGTCCCGGCGCAGCTCGATCGTGGCCGCGCCATCGAGAAACAGCCGGCTGCCGTTCTCCTCGAGCTGCTGCATCCGCCGTTCATACAGGATGCCCCAGACCTCGTGGTCTTCATCCGTGTACGCCGACCAGTCCTGGGCGGTGAAGAAGTCGGCATCCGCATTCGCTGTCGCATCCATCTGTTCCTCGCGGTAAGGGACGCAAAAAAAGCGGCCCGTGGAAGATCCACGGGCCGCCGCTACGGTCGTTCGAGGGTCAGTGCACTCAGCGCATACGCCTCTCACCGCGGCCCGTGGCTCGGGTCGCGTAATAATAGGAAATGGCGTACTGGCTCGAGTGCATTCTCACGTCGTCATTCCGGTATGGTGTCGGAGCACCACACTAGAGGATCGGCTCTCTCCCGTCAATGGCTGAACCCCGCCGTGATCAACCTCCGGGACCAAGCAGGCGATCGACTTCGGCCCTGATACGATCGAGTTCGGAGCGCAGCACGGCGTACCGCTCGGTGGCCTGGTTGCCGACCTTCTGGTCACCGCGCGAGGTCATGCCTGCGAGATACTGGATATGGTCGCGCAGGCCGGGTGCGGAGTAGCGGACGGGACCGGCGACGAGCTGGTCGACCAACGCATCGATCTGCCGCTTCCGCTGCGCATCCTGGCCGGCCCCGCCTTCGAGCCGCGTCTGTTCGTTGCGCACGCGCTGAACGAGCGCATTGACTTCCTCGACCATCGCGCGCATCCGCGTATTGTGGTCGAACTGCTCGCGCAGATCGGCCGCACTGATGCCCTCGGCCTCGAGCCGCGGATCGATCACCATGTTGAACGGCTGCGTGAACGTGCGGTTGCCGACCGTGAGGCGCACGTGATAGGCGCCGGGCGGAGCGAACAGGCCGTTCGAGTGCATGGCGTTCCAGACGAACCGGTTGTGGCCCGCGTCAGGAGTCACCGACGGAGCAGCGCCGGATCCGCCGCGACCGCCACGTCCGCGGCCGCCCATCGCGCCCGCATCACCTCCACGTCCGCGGCCTGCCGCCGCGGCCGTGCCCGACGTGCTGCGGTACGAGTTCACGACGGCGCCGGCCGTATCGAGAATGTCGATCGAGACACCGACGGTGGGTGGTCCCGGCAGATGGTAGTCAATATTCGGACCGAGTATGTTTGTGCCGGTGCGTGTGCGGTATCCGTCACGCGGACGATAGAGGTGCGGCTCGTTCGCGTTGATCTGCGGACCGATCTGATGCAGCGAGGACACGTTGTCGAGGATCCACGCACCGCGGCCCTGCGTCACGACCACGAGATCCTTGTTCTTGAGCTTCATGTCGGAGATCGGGACGTGCGGCATGTTCAGTCGGAACGGCTGCCAGTTGGCGCCGTTGTCGAACGAGATGAACATGCCGAACTCCGTGCCCGCATACAGCAGACCCTCGCGGTCCGGATCCTCGCGTACCACCCGCGTCGGCCAATCCTCCGGAATGCCGTTCGTGCCGTCCGTCAGCAGCTGCCACGACTGACCGTAGTCGTCCGTCCGGTAGATGTACGGCGTGTAGTCGCCGAGCAGGAACCGGTGCACGGCGTAGTACGCGGAACCGGGCCGGTGAGGCGACGGCTCGATGAACTGGACGCGGCCGCCTTCGGGCAGGTCGGGCGGTGTGATGTCCGTCCACTCGAGACCGTTGTTGCGCGTGATGTGGAACGGTCCATCATTCGAGCCGACCCAGATGACACCCGGTTCATGCAACGATTCGCGGATCGCGTACAGCGCGCTGTAGAACTCCTCGCCCGTGACATCGCGCGTGATCGGTTCGCCACTCACGCCCTGGCAGCATTCCGGGTTCCACGTCAGGTCGGGCGATATCGTCTCCCACGTCGCGCCGAGGTCACGCGTCCGGTGTACGTGCTGCGATCCGTAATACAGCACGTCAGGGTCGTGCGGTGACGCCTCCATCGGTGATACGCGCTGGAACCGCAGGATCAGGTCGCTCGCCGGATTGCCGTACAGCGACTGCCCGCCAACCCAGTAGTTGCGCGTCTGATCCATCGCGCGGTTCAGATACTGGTACTGACCCTTGCACGAGCCATAGACGATTTCGGGTCTCGTCGGGTGCGGCAGCAGCGGGCCGGTCTCACAGCCGGGTCCGCTGAACCAGTCCACACCGCGCTCGCCGCCGTCCGCCAGCATCGACAGGATGTGCGTGCCATCGTCCTGCTGCGCCATGTACAGGTTGTACGGGAACGCGTCATCCAGCCAGACGCCGTACAGCTCCGACGTCGGCTGGTTGTATTGCGTGCTCCATGTGTTGCCGCCGTCGAACGACACGTTGGCGCCGCCGTCATTGGCCTGAATCATCAGATTGCCATCGTGCGGGCTGACCCAGATCGAGTGGTGGTCGACGTGAGGCAACGTCATGCGGGTGAGCGTGACACCGGCATCGGTCGACCGGAAGAATGTCTCGGCGCCAACATAGACGACGTCCGCGTTCGTCGGGTCGGTGCCGAGCGTCGTGTAGTAGAATGGCCTCTGCACGGGCGCGCCGTCATCATTGACGTACTGCCACGACTCGCCCGCATCATCGGAGCGGTACACGCCGCCTCCCGGCGACGCCTCGACCAGCGCATAGATACGCTGCGGGTTCGCCGCCGTCGTACCCAGGTTGCCCTTGCCGATGAGGCCGGTCGGCAATCCGTTCGTGATGTTGCGCCACGTCTCGCCGCCGTCCGTGCTCTTGTAGAAGCCGCCGCTGCGCGAGCCGCTGATGATTGTCCACGGCTTGCGCTCGATGCGGTTCATCCAGGCGTAGACAACATCCGGATTGCCCGGCATCAACTCGACATCCATCGCGCCGATACTGTCGGCGAGGAAAAGCGTCCTGCGCCACGTCTGACCGCCGTCCACAGTCTTGTACATGCCGCGGTCGTGCGACTTTCTGAACGCATCGCCACCGGCGGCGACCCAGACGATGTCAGGGTTCGTCGGATGAATGCGCAGAGCGCCGATCTGCCCGACGTCATAGAGTCCGGCGAACGACCACGTGTCGCCGCCGTCAGTCGTTCTGTACACGCCGCGGCCGGTCGAGACGTTGCTGCGCATGCCGTCGGCGCCCGTGCCGAAATAGATGATGTCGGGATCCGACAGGGAGACGGCGACATCGCCGGCCGACGCGACCGGTACCTGGCCGTCCGTGATCGGGACCCACGATTCGCCGGCGTCCGTCGTGC
Source organism: Longimicrobiales bacterium (assembly GCA_035513345.1). GTDB lineage: Bacteria > Gemmatimonadota > Gemmatimonadetes > Longimicrobiales > RSA9 > DATKCF01. Next base: position 31,540 of record DATKCF010000045.1, on the reverse strand, counting down.
GGAACACGCCGCCGCTGGCGATGCCCATGTAGAACGTGTTCGGCTGCGAAGGTACGCCGGTCACCGTGTTCACGCGGCCGCCCTGCGACGGGCCGACGAGTCGGTACTCGAGGCCCCGGAACAGGGCCGGATCGACCGACTGCATCAGGGGTTGCTGAGCCGCCGCGTCATGGACGGCACCAGCGAGGAGCGCAAGAGCGGGGACGAGGACACGACGTCGCATGGCGGAAACCTCTGAACCGAGAGATTCGTTACGTTGGCCCGCACCGCGGGCGGCGGGCCCGTTCCTGACGTGCAAACTGCGCTGCCACCGCGGGTGTGGCAAGTGACCATCGTGGACATGGTTCGCGCCAGCGTCTGACACGTTTTTCGACACGTTTCGACACGTTTTTTTCGAAACGTTTCTGGGGCTGGTTTCTGGGGCTCTTTCCGGGGTCCGCGGATCAGGGAAGTCGGTGCCGGTCCGGCTGACCGACTGCGAACATGCTTCGCGAGACGGGGAGGCGTGTGGCGCCGGAACATCGCCCGGCGCGAACCCCGGAAACCAGCCCCAGAAACGTGTCTGGTGCAGGTTTCCGGTGCCGGTTCCTGGTGCTAGCTTGGGGTGCGCTGATCGGGGAATTCGGTGCCGGTCCGGCCGATCCGGCTGACCGGATGCGAAGATGGTTCGCGAGGTGGGGGGGAGGGTGCCACCGGAACACCGCCCGGCCCGCACCCCAGAAACCAGCCCCAGAAACGAGCCCCAGAAACGTGACCAGAAACCAGCCCCCGGAAACCTGACTCACGGAACTTCAATGAAAAAGAGAAACTTCCGCCACAGGACCTTCGCCCGGCCCGCCTTCGCAGCGGCACTGCTCGTCACCATCGCGCTCGCGCCAGCACCCGCGGCAGCGCAGATCAGCGACCAGGCAACGACCATCTTCCTCGTCCGGCACGCAGAGCGCGCCGATGACGATCCCCGCGATCCCGGCCTCACCTCCGCCGGCGTCGCCCGTGCCGCCGAACTCGCTCGCATCCTCGGCGATGCCGGCCTCACCGCCGTCTACTCCACGCCGTTCCGCAGGACCATGGACACCGCGAAACCGGTTGCCGACAGGGCCCGCGTCCCCATCCAGACCTATGACCCGCGCGATCAGGACGCCATGCAGGCCTTCATCCAGACACTCCGCAGCGGACCCGGCCGCATCCTCGTCGCCGGTCACTCCAACACAACACCGGCACTCGTGCAATCCCTCGGGGGCGACCCCGTCGCAACCATGCCCGAGACCGAATACGACCGGCTCTACATCGTCACGATCGGCCGGGACGGCGCCGTTTCGTCCGTCATGCTGCGGTTCGGAGCACCGTCTTCGAACTGACCCCTGCCGGTCTGGTGTCGTCGTGAAACGGGCGTAGCCCGCCGCGCTCCGCGGTTTGACTGATCCACGAAAGGGGTTGACTGAGGCGCGTTGTGTGCCGAGATTTAGGTATGGCTAAACAATTAATCAGGCACAGCTAAAATATGCGCGGCTGCTATCCGGCACACCCAACCAGTACAAGCCGGCGATCGATCGATCGCGGCCTGTGGTGCATCAGCGGTATCGGCCTCGGCGCCCTTGTCCTGGCGGTCGCGCCGTCGACGGCCGCGGGCCAGGGCGTCGCGGGGCGCGTCATGGCCAACGACCGGCCGGTTGCGGGCGCGGCGGTGGAGACGGCGGTCGGGGTGGCGCCGGCGCTGACGGACAGCGCGGGTCGGTTCCGGCTGGGGCTGCCACCCGGTCGGCACGCGCTGTCGGTGAGCGCGCTCGGTCACGAGGGGGCCCGGCGGACGGTCGAAGTGCAGGGTAGCGACTGGCTGGAAGTGGAGATCGAGTTGCGGGCTACGGCCGTGATGCTGGATGCGATTGTGGTGACGGGTCTGATGCGTGAGACGACGGTGTCGGAGTCGCCGGCCAAGGTGGACGTCGTGTCCGGGCGACAGCTGCAGCGGACGGTGGCGAGCAGTCTGATGGAGGTGATCGGGCATGTGAACGGGCTGTACGCCCAGGTGGACTGCGGGGTGTGCTACACGAACAACATCCGGATCAACGGGATGGAGGGTCCGTACACGGCGGTTCTGATCGATGGCATGCCGATCATGGGCGGTCTGGCGTCGGTGTACGGGCTGAACGGGATCGACCCTGGGCTGGTCGAGCAGCTGGAAATACTGAAGGGTCCGGCGTCGACGCTTTACGGGACGGAGGCGATGGGCGGTGTGGTGAACGTGATCACGAAGAGCCCGCGGTTTGCGCCGCGGCTGGTGATCGATGGGAACCGTTCGTCGGGCGGTGAAACGAACGTGAACGCGGCGGCATCATTCCGGGGGGACGGGTTGGGCGGGCTGTTGAGCGCTACGGCGACGCGGGCGGATGCACGGCTGGACGCGAATGCGGACGGCTTCACGGACTCGCCGCTGCTGGATCGTGTGGCTGTGTTCGGCAAACTCGAGTGGCGGCGGGAGGGCGAACGCCGCGGGATGCTGACGGCGAAGGTGTATCGGGAGGACCGATTCGGGGGGCAACTGGGTTGGTCGGAGTCGGACCGTGGCAGTTCGAGCGTATACGGCGAATGGGTGAAGACGCGGAGGGCGGAGCTTCTCGGCACGATCCGGCCGTCGGGCATGGAATGGTTGTCGGCGGACGTGTCGCTTTCCATTCACGACCAGGAGAGCTGGTACGGCGATGTCCGGTACGACGCTCGCCAGGCGATCGCGTGGGGCCAGGTGACGTGGCGAGCACGGCCGGGCGGCCACGACGTGCTGGCTGGCGCGGCGATGCGGTGGCAGACGTACGACGATGACACGCCTGCGACGGGCGAGCCGGAGCGCCAGCTGATTCCCGGCCTGTTCGTGCAGGACGAGTTCGACATTGGTGGTTCGCTGACGGTGGTCGGCGGAATGCGGGTCGATCATCACGAGGAGCACGGCGGCATCGTGTCGCCCAGACTGAACGTTCTGTGGCGGCCGTTCGACGAGACGCAGATCCGGCTGAACGCGGGCACCGGTTTCCGGGTGGTGAACCTGTTCACGGAGGACCACGCGGCTCTGACGGGCGCGCGCGAAGTGGTTGTCGCGGACGCGCTCCGGCCAGAGCGCTCGTGGAGTGTGGCGCTCAACGTGAATCGCGTGGTCGATTTCGGTGTCAATCCGATGATGATCGACGTGGATGCGTTCCACACGCGATTCACGAACCGGATCGTTGCCGACTACGACGCGGATCCGGCGCTGATCGTGTACGACAACCTGCGTGGCCATTCGGTGTCGCGCGGCTTCGCGTTCTCGCTGAATCAGAACTTCGCGCGGTTCCCGCTGCGATACACGGCGGGCGCGACCGTGCAGGACGTGCGCGTGATGCGCGATGGCATCGAGCGGGCCGAGATCCATTCGCCATCGTGGAAGGGAGTGCTCGGGCTGACGTGGACGTTCGCGCGGCCTGCGTTGACGCTCGACTGGACCGGTTCGTTCGTCGGGCCGATGCGGCTGCCGGAATACGAAGCGCCGTTCGAGCGGCGGACGCGGTCACCGGCGCACTCGGTGCACAATCTGCGAGCGGGGCTGACACTGGCCGGTGGCGTCGAGATCTACGCGGCGGCGAACAATCTCTTCGATTTCACGCAGGGCTCTCCGCTGGTGGATCCGGCGAATCCGTTCGGTGACGCGTTCGACACGACGTGGGTGTGGGGTCCGGTCCGCGGCCGCCAGGTGATCGTGGGTGCGCGCTGGGGTCTGAGCCGGTGAACCGGTCCTCGTCGGGAGAGCGGCGTGTGTGGCCCGGCTCGCGGTCGCGACGGCCCATTCCGGGAGTTGCGCGGTTCTGGATCGCCTGGCCGGTTGCCGTCCTCAGCCTGGCCTGTGCATCGGGATCCGGCACTGTCGCCATGAACCAGACCCAGGAGGAACGGGACGGTGACGCGGCGGCGGCAACAGTGCCGCGCTCCGGAGATCTGCTCGAGACGTACGGTCCCGCGGACTTCGAATGGGGTCTGTTCACACTCGAAGGCGACACGACTTCGCTCCGGTCCTTCGCGGGTGACGTCCTGTTCATCAACTTGTGGGCTACGTGGTGCGCGCCGTGCGTAGCGGAGCTGGCGAGCATCGAGCGGCTTCGTGACTCGCTCGGTGATGCGCCGGTCACGTTCCTCATCGTGTCGCCCGAACCCGTGGAGCGTGTGGCTGCGTTCGTGAACCGGCACGGCTACCGGTTGCCGTTCCACGTAGAGCGGCGCGAGATGCCGGCCGCGTTCGATCTGCGCGCGTTGCCGACCACATACATCGTCGATGCGAATGGCCAGATCGTGTTGCGTCATCGCGGTGCGGCCGACTGGGCCGACGATGACGTGCGCGCGTTCCTTCAGTACCTGGTCGGATCCGCCGGCCCTGCCTCGGCCGGACCGACCGGACGCGGGACCGTCGCACCATGACCGCGCCTCGATTGCCACGACGCCCGGCCGTCTGGTTCGCCATTGTGACGGTCACGCTGTTGATCGCGTCGAACGCGCCGGCCCGTGCGCAACAACCCGACGACGAGGAACCGGTGACCGCTCGCCTTGTCGCGTCCGCCGTCAACGACACCACGTACCGCCTGACGGTGACTCTGCGAGTCGCCCCCGGCTGGTACATCTACGGCCCGGAGCCGGGCGAAACCGGACTGCCGACGCGGGTGGTGTGGTCGGTGCCCGTGCAGGACCGCGTCGGACATGTCGATTGGCCCGTACCGATCCGCGCGGGCGGTTCGGTCGCGGCCTCGTACGAGTACCGAGGCGAGGTCACGATCATGGCGCACATCATTCGCGCGGATGCGCGGTACGCCGACGGGACCGCACGCGCCGAGGTGTCGTGGGCCGCGTGCAGTAATGTCTGCCTCGTACGGCGAATTCGCCTCGAGACGGCCGTGCCATCGGTCGGCCAGACCGATCGGCCGGACGACTTCATCCCGTTCGCCGCCGGCATCGACTACATTGCGGGCGTCGGGCTCGGCGGGACCGACCCCGTTGATGCTGTGCCCGACCGCAACTGACAGATCGAGGGGACGAGGAGGAATCATGTCGGAGGATGTCGTGAAGAAGGAAGGCGAGACCGGCGGCGATGGCGAAGGCAGGAAGCGCCGCTACGAGCAATACAAGGTTGCCGGCGATCGCGTCGTCGAGAAGGTGAAAGAGATCATTCGCGAGGGCAATGTCCGCCGTATCACGATCCGCAACGAGGACGGCCGGACGCTGATCGAGATTCCGCTCACGATCGGCGTCGTCGGTGCGGTGCTCATCCCCGTCTGGGCGGCCATCGGAGCCATCGCGGCTCTGGTCGCGAATTGCTCGATCGAGGTCGAGCGCGAGGACGAGCTCGACGCCTGATCCACACGCCACAACGGTCGTGAAACAGTTCGGCCCCCGCAGGACAATCCTGCGGGGCCGAATTGTTTTCGGTCCTCCAGTTCGAGGCCGTTCCGGTCCGACCGCGGCTGTCGTCGCGCGGGCACTTGCGGAAGACCGAGCGGCCTCGTAGACTAAAAAGTATACTACGAAAGGGCGGCTGTGCAACCATCAAAACTGGGTGAGTTCGAGATGCTGGTCCTGCTGGCGATCCTGCGGAACGAGGATTCGCCGTACGCGAACCGGGTGCGCGAGGATCTGGAAGCGAACGCGGACCGGCGGGTGACGCGGGGGGCGCTGTACCACACGATCGACCGTCTGGTGGAGAAGGGCTTCGTCGAGTGGGAGATGACGCCGAGCGAGACGCCGGAGCGTGGTGGTCATCCGATGCGGCAGCTGGAGGTGACGCCGGTGGGGATGGAGGCGGTCCGGCGTTCCCGTGACGTGCTGCTTTCGTTCCTCGACGGGCTCGGTCCGGTGCTGGACACTCGATGATGACTGCACCGCCTGGCCGATTCGCGCGGCTGTTGGCGCGAGCGCTTCGAGAAGATCCGGCGGCGCAAGCGATCATGGGCGACGTGCGGGAGGATTTCGTTGCTGTTGCCCGGCGTCGAGGCGCTGCCCGAGCGCGGTGGTGGTACCGACGGGAGGTATCGATGCTGATCGCGGGCCGGTGGTGGCGCGATCTGGTGCTGACAATGAGCGGACGGGGCGGGATGAGATCGTTGTTTCGGCCGGACCTGGTGAGACAGGACGTGAAGTCGGCGTTGCGGACGATGCGGCGGTCGCCGGGCCTGTACGCGCTTCTGGCGCTCGTGATCGGGGTTGGCGCCACGACTGCGGTCTATAGCGTGGTGAGTCCGCTGCTACTGCGGCCGCTTCCGTTCGACGATGCCGGCGAGCTGGTGTGGATCGAGAACACCCAGGAAGGTGCGAGTCTGTCGTCGGTGACGTCGCGATCAGGCAACCTGCGCGACTTCAGGGAGCTGGCGCGGTCGTTCGCCGGGTTGACCGGCTACATGGCGTTCTTCGAGGCGAAGAGCAACACGGTGGGCGGGTCGGGATCGGCGGAGCAGGCGACGGGAATCGGTGTGGCGCACGACTTCCTGGATGTGGTGGGTGTCGAGCCGTTGCTGGGGCGGAACTTCACGACGGAGGAAGGGGCGTGGGGCGGTCCGCGCGCGATCGTGCTGACGCACGGGTTCTGGCGGCGAAGGTTCGCGGGAGACCGCGACGTGGTCGGCACGTCGGTTCTGATCAACGGTGCGCCGCACGAAGTGGCTGGCGTGCTGCCGCCGACGTTCGATTTTACGTCGGTTTTCACGCCTTCGGTCCAGGTGGACTACCTGGTGCCGTTTCCGGTGACCGATGAAACGGACCGGTGGGGCAACACGATGTTTTTCATCGGCAGGCTTCGGCCGGGCGAAACGGTGGAGACCGCGCAGGCGGACCTGGAGCGTGTGATCGCCGGCCTTCAGGCGGAGCAACCGGAGCGGTGGGGCCTCGGGGCGCGGGTGATACCTCTGCAGCGGCACATATCCGGTCCGCTGAGGCCGGCGCTGCTCCTGCTGTCGCTCGCGGCGGCGGCGGTGATGCTGATCGTGTGCGTGAACGTGGCGAACATCCTGCTGGCGAGGGGTCCTCGGCGAGGCCGCGAAGTGGCGGTCCGGAAGGCGCTGGGCGCAACGCGGGGCAGCATCGTCCGGCAGCTTCTGGCGGAGAGTCTTGCGCTATCGTTCGCGGGTGGCCTGGTCGGCCTGTTGCTGGCCGTGGCCGTCACCCGATTCGTCTCGGGGATGACGGGAATGGCGATTCCACTTCTGGACCGGGTGGCGGTAGATGGGCGCGCGCTCGTGTTCGGTCTCGGGGCGGCGGCCGTGGCGGGTCTGGTGGCGGGCATCATGCCGGCGTTACAGGTGGCGGAGGGCCGCGAGTCCGACACGCTGCGAGCGGTAACCCGCGGGGCGAGTGGCAATCGCGCCGCTCGCCGTCTTCGCGAGACGCTGGTAGTGGCGGAGCTGGCGTTGGCGTGCGGGCTGCTGGTGGCGGGTGGTCTTCTGCTTCAGAGCTTCCGCGCGGTTATGGACGTGGATCTCGGGTACGAGACGGCGAACGCGGTGGCGTGGCGGCTGAATCCGAGTCGTGGTTTCGACTCGATCGTCGAGGCGACCGTTTTCTACGGGAGCCTGACGTCACGACTGCGGGAGGTGCCGGGGGTCGAAGCGGTGGGTTTGATCGACGCGCTTCCGCTGGGCAAGAACCGGGGCTGGGGATTCCGGGTGGTCGGCTCGGCCGAAACGGACGAGCCGAATCCGGGCTTCTTTCCGCATGTCATCGATCCGGGCTACGTCGGGGCAATGCGGATTCCCCTCGTGGCTGGTCGCGATATCGACGCACGCGACACGGATTCGACGCAGAGGGTGATTCTGGTCAACCAGACGTTCGCATCGACAGTGTTCCCGGGCGAGGACGTTCTGGGCCGGCGGTTGCGGTCGGCCGGCGGCGACGAGCCGTGGGAGATCGTGGGCATCGTGTCCGACATCCATCACGTGACACCGGAGAGTCCCGCCGGTCTGCAGGTCTACTTCCCGATGGCGCAGATCCGCGACTACGAGACCATGGACCTCGTGGTGCGGTCGAGGTTGCCCGCGGCAACGATCGCGTCGTCGGTCAGCGCCGCGCTCGCGCAGATCGACCCGGGCATGCCGACGCGGGACTACTGGACGCTCGAGACGACACTGGACGGGTCGGTGTCCGCGCGTCGCTTCACGCTCCAGATCCTGGCCGGTTTCGGCGCTGTTGCACTGCTGCTGGCCGCGCTCGGCATCTACGGCGTGCTGTCGCAGTCCGTCGCGGAACGCACTCGCGAAATCGGTATCCGCATGACGCTGGGCGCGACGGCGGGCAGCGTGCGGCTCGCGGTGGTGGGCCGCACACTGCTCCTGGCCGCCACGGGCGTCGGCGCCGGACTCGTCCTGGCGCTGTCCGGGTCGCGACTTCTTGAAAGCCTGCTTTTCGGCGTTCCCGCGGCCGATCCCGCGACGCTCGCATCGATGGCGGCTATCCTGCTCGGCGTCGCCGTGCTGTCAGGCCTGGCACCCGCGATGCGCGCGTCGCGGACGGATGCGCTGCACGTACTGCGCGGCGAGTGACGGATCAGTCGGTACCGCCGTGCTGGCGTTCGCGACGGTCGCGCCACGGCCGGCCCTCGTGCGTTCGTGCGTGCCTGAATGCGGTCTTCGGGCCGCGCAGGACGGTGAGCTGATCCAGCCAGTATGCTTCGTCGTTGCGCTCGGCCACGATCATCCGTCCATAGTCTTCGACCCGGTACGACCTGTGATAACGCATGTAGATGCGTTTCTCGTCGATGCCCGTGACCTCGATCTTGCCGGTCCGATGCGACATCGCGTAGCGCGCGCGCTTGGCCAGTCCGGAGACGTGGCGGCTGGCCTCGATGAAGATCGAGAAGCCCTCGACGATCGGAAGCTCGTACGGCTCGTTGCCCGCTGTAGGCCGGCCCTGGAACACGTAGTACTGGGGACAGCCGATGAAGGACAACTCGCGGATCAGGCTCGACATCGTCTGCCAACTGTCGTTGACGCCGCGCACGAGCGGACACTGGTTGACCGTCTGGGCGCCAGCCCGCTGAAGCAACCGGATCGCTTCCTTCGCCTCGGGCGTCAGCTCTCGCGGATGGTCGAAGTGGTTCATGATGTAGATCTGCATGCCATCACTGCAGTGCTCGCGGATCAGATCGAGGAGCGACGGGTCGTCCAGCACGCGATGCGGATTGAACGCTACCATCTTGCTGCCGATGCGGATGATCCGGACGTGCGGAACGGCCGCAACGTCCGAGATGATCTTCGACAGCCGCCGTGTCGACAGCAGCAGCGGATCGCCGCCCGTCAGCAGGACATTGCTGATTTCCTCGTGTTCGGCGATGTACTCGAGGCCGGGCGAGTAGTCGAGCGACGCCTCGTCGTTGTCATTCATGAACAGGCGCTTGCGGAAGCAGTACCGGCAGTACGCGCCGCAGACCTCGTTCACGAGCAGCAGTGCCGTATCGGTGTACTTGTGCTGGCAGCCCCGGACCGGTGTGTAGTCTGCCTCGAAGCTCGCATCGAGCCGGCCCCAGTCGTTCAGCTCGGCCTCGGCCGGCACGACCAGGCGCCGGAGCGGGTCGTCCGGATCGTCCCAGTTGATGAGTTTCTCGTAGTAGTCGTTGAGCCGGAAGGCGAAGCGGTCGGCCACGGGCTCGAGCCGCTTCCGTTCCTCGTCGGAAAGGCCCTCGACCTGCGACAGCCGGGTGATGTAACGGACCTTCATGATCTCTCCTTTTGGAAGAGCACGGCGCTCACCGCCGTCCAGTGCGTTCGATATCGTTCCTCTGGATTGGATGTCATGCGTCACGACACGCCGTCCCATTGTAGCCGGAGCGGAACGCCGCCGCCACCCGCTGGCAGTGTAAGATGATGCGACATAACCACTTGTGTCGTGTCCAGGGCGAGTGGGTCCGCGGTCGCACGCGGGGGGGTGCGGTGGGGCAATGCGAAGCCCGGCATTCGGAGCAGGCCTTTACCGCGGCCACGCGGCGGCGCAGTTTGTGAATCGAAGACCGCCCTTCCGCGAAGCGTAGTATGATACAGGCGTCTCGACAGAATGGCGGGTGCCCCGAGAGCGGGTGGAGGCCGGCAACTTCACGGCAGGGCCGGCTTCGAGACTCCAACCTGACGGATCCATGAACGGACTGTACTGGTTCTCGTTCATTGTCGGCGTGGGGATGTTCGTGTTCTCCCTCGCGGCCGACATTTTCGGCGACGCCGACGTGGACGCTGGCGACGTCGATGTGGACATCGATACCGACGTGGACGCCGACGTGGATGCCGGCGCGGATCACGAGGCGGGCGGAGCCGACTTCCGAATCCTGTCGATCCGGAACGGAACGTACTTCCTGTTCGCGTTCGGCGTGACGGGTGTGCTGCTGACGTGGTTGTCGGGCGGTGCGCAGCCCCTGGTGACTGCGGCGGTGGCGGTTGCGCTGGGAATCACGGGCGCGGCGATCAGCACGCTGGCGTTCGGTTGGGTCCGTCGCACGGAATCGGGTGCGCTTCCGACGGACCGCGGGTGGATCGGTCTCAGTGGGGTCGTGACGATGCCGCTGACGATGGCAGGAACGGGCAAGATCATGGTGGAGCGTGGCGGCCGGGAGCACGAGTTGCTGGCGAGGCCGTTTGACGAGGACCGTGATGACGCGCAGCAATGGGTCCGGGTTCTGATCCTGGACATGCAGCACGGGATCGCGCTGGTCGCGCCGGGCGACCCGGCGCTGGAAGGTTCGCAGAAACGAAGAATCGCCCCCATATCGGAGACTTGACATGCCCGAACTACAGGGAATCCTGGGCCAGGCCGGCGTGATCGCCGGTGTGGTGGTGCTGGCGCTGATCCTTCTCGCGGTGGTCACGATCAATCGACTGATCGTGATTGCGCCACCGAACATGGCTTCGGTGATCACTGGCCGGAAGCGGAACCTGGACGAAGGCGGGACCGTCGGTTACCGGACAGTGAGTGGTGGGCGGACGCTGCGCGTACCGATCATCGAGCAGGTCCAATGGCTGTCGCTGACGACGATCCCGCTCGAGTTGTCGGTCGAGGATGCTTACTCCAAGGGCAACATCCCGCTGGCCGTGAAGGCAATCGCGAACGTGAAGATCGCGTCGCAGCCGGAGGCGGTGTTCAACAACGCGGTCGAACGCCTGCTGGGGAAGAACATTGCCCAGATCGAAGCGCTCGCGCGGGAGACGCTGACGGGCAACCTGCGCGGTGTTCTTGCGAAGCTGACGCCGGAGGAGGTCAACGAAGACCGGCTCGGTTTCGCGAAGCATCTGTCGGAGGAAGCGGACCACGACCTGAAGAAGCTGGGCCTGCAGCTGGACGTTCTGAAGATCCAGCACGTGATGGATCGGGTCGGGTACCTGCAGGCGATCGGTGAGAAGCGGACGGCTGAGGCGCTGCGTGACGCGGAGATCGCGAAGGCATCGGCGATCGCGGAGACGCGCGAGAAGCAGGCGGAAGCCAAGCGCCTTGCCGAAGTCGCGCAGGCGACGAACGAGGCGGAGACGAAGCAGAAGCAGTCCGAGTCGCGGATGCTGGCGGAAGTAGCGGAGGCCGAAGCGCAGGCGCAGGTCAAGCAGAGGCAGGCTGATGCGAAGCGCCAGGCCGAGGTGGCCGAAGCGGACGCGGATGGCGCGATCAAGCAGCAGCAGGCGCACGCGAAGCAGCTTGCGGAAGTTGCGGCCGCACAGGCGAACGTCAAGATCGCCGAAGCGCAGAACGCACTTCGCGTCCGTCAGGCGGAGCTGGATCGGGAAGCGGAAACGACGGAGCGGGTCGCGATGGTCGTAGCACAGCAGGCGGAGACGGAAGCGAGGACCGCGTGGGAAGCGAAGCGCGTCGAAATGGAGAAGACACGGCTTCAGGCGGACATCGTCCAGCCGGCGGAGGCAAGGCGCATGGCCGCCGAGGCAGAGGCGAAAGCACTCGCGGCGCCGATCCTGGAGAAGGGACGCGCACAGTCCGAAGTGCTGAAGATGCTGTATGTCCAGATCCAGCAGGGCGGCGACGCCGGTCTGCAGGTGTTCCTTGCCGAGAAGCTGCCAGCGCTGCTCGGTGTGACGGTCGACGCGATGAAGGACGTGCACATCGAGCGCCTGACGGTGGTCGACAGCGGAGGTGGCAACGGCGTGGCGAACGCGGCGACGCAGAAGGTCAACGCGTCGATCGCCGCACTCGAGCAGATCGCCGGCGCGATGGGCCTCGATATGGACGCGTTCTTCGGCCGGCTCGCGGGTTCGAAGACGGGAGACGTGAATGGCGGTTCCGATGGTGCCCGGTCGATCGCGCCGCCCGTCGTTTCGAAGACACGGCCGCGTGACGGCTGATCGAACCGCACCTGCACGGAGGAATGGCGGCGCACGCATTGCCAGTCGTGACGAGCGACGCGTACGAGGTGGACATCGGACCGCACGTGTTTCCGACCCGCAAATACAGGCTCGTGCGGGAGCGGCTACTCGATGAGGGCACGATCGCGGCCGCCGACCTCGTCTCGCCTAGGATGGCGACGGATGCCGAGGTCCGGCTCGTCCACACGGCAGGGTACGTCGGTCGCATGCTGCTGGACGGGTTCAGCGTTGCCGAGCGGGCCTTGCTCGAGATTCCCTACGACGACGAGATACGGAAGGCCGCGTGGCTGTGCGCCGGCGGCACTGCCGGCGCTGGCGCACTCGCTCTGGAAAGCGGCATCGCCGTGCACCTGGGCGGTGGGTTCCACCACGCGTTCGCGGATCACGGTGAAGGCTTCTGCCTCGTGAACGATGTCGCCGTCGCGGTCCGCACGCTGCAGCAGAAAGGCGAGATCCGACGAGTGTCGGTGATCGACCTGGACGTTCATCACGGGAACGGCACTGCCGCGATTTTCGCAGGCGACACGGATGTGTTCACTTTCTCGATGCACCAGGAGAACAACTACCCGGCCATCAAGCCGCGCGGCGACCTGGACATCGGTCTGGCGGACGGTATGGGCGACGCGGAGTATCTCGAGAAGTTGCGGAGCAGCCTGCGCGTGGTGCTGGAGGTTCACTCGCCCGACCTGGCGTTCTACCTTGCCGGAGCGGACCCGTATGGACACGATAAACTCGGTGGACTGGGCCTGACGTTCGATGGACTGCGCGACCGTGATGCGCTCGTCCTCGATGCGGCACGCCGAGCCGGCGTGCCCGTGGCAGTCACGCTGGCGGGCGGGTACGCGGTCGATCCTGAGGACACGGTGGAGATCCACTGCACGACGGTGAGAGTGGCAAGGGAAGTGGCGGGGCTGGGCGGCCTGACCTGACAATGGCCGCTCGTTCAAGGGTGCGTTGGCCGGTGTGGCCTGTCCGATCTGGTTGGTCGCTGGAGAGCGGGGAGCCATGAAAGCTGGACTGGTGGTGGGCGGAATTGTTCTGCTTGCGAGTTGCGCTTCGGGTGTTGGCATCGCGCGGACCGGGCCGCCGGATGTGGGCCGACGCGTGGTGGCGGAGCACGCGGCGATCGCCACGGCGGATGCGCACGCGAGCGAAGCGGGGCTCCACATACTTCGGGCGGGCGGCAACGCGGTGGACGCGGCAGTCGCCGCGGCGTTCGCGATCGGCGTCGTGGAGCCACAGATGTCGGGCGTGGGTGGCAGCGGCGCGATGACGATCTGGAGGCAGGACGTGCGCCGCGCGGACTACCTTGACTTCTATGCCGCGCAGAACGCGGACACGTGGCGAGCCGCGTTTGCGGCCGGGCGTGTTCCTGACGGCGACGGTGGGCCGGCCGATCTGCGCGTGGTGGGCGTGCCCGGCAACGTAGCCGGCCTTCTCGCGGCGCACGAGCGTTTCGGCGTTCTCACTCGCCAGCAGGTGATGGCGCCCGCGATACAGCTTGCCGAGGATGGCTTTCCCGTGAGCCAGGTACTTGCCGAGTTCATCATCTCGAGCCGGGAGAAGCTGAGCCGCTTCGAAGCGTCCATGCGCCTGATGTATCCGGGCGGCGAACCGCTCGCGCCCGGCCAGCGGCTGCGCAATCCGGAGCTGGCGGCAACATTGCGCCGGATTTCCGAACGTGGAGCGGCGGGTTTCTACGAGGGCGAAACGGCGCGTGCGCTGATCGCCGCCCTGAACGCGGGCGCCAACCCGGCAACGGCGACGGACCTCACCGGCTATACCGTGCAGTGGGAACGGCCTCTGTGTTCATACTACCGCGGCCGTGTGCTGCTGTCGGCGCCGCCGCCACAGTCCGGATCGCAGGTCCTGCACACGCTCGAACTGATCGAGCCACACGACATGGCAGCGCTCGGACTGCCGACGCGATCCGCGGAAGCGTTCGACATCATGGCGAGCGCATTGCGCGTCGGCATTGCGGACAACCGGGTTAATGGTGACCCCAACTGGCAGCCGGTCCCCGCGGCAGGAATCGTGTCGCAGGGTTTCGCGATGGAGCGCGGAACGCTGGTCGGTGCGGCAACTGTCCCGGATTCGGTGCCCCAGGCGGACGCGACGGCTCACGATGCGGACGACGTGCCGCCGCAGTGTGTTCCGTTCGAGCCGTACGGCACGACGCCCGTGATAACGTCGCGGACGGGCGGTGCAGGCAACGGCGCGACCGGCTCGGCCCGGGCCGGCGCGACGCGATCGAATCGGATGGTCGAGCGTGCCGCGTCGCCTGTGCCGGGCACATCGACCGACGACCTCGCCGAGACAACGCACATCTCTGTCGTCGACGCGGATGGCAACGCGGTGTCGCTCACCCAGACGAACAGCACGGTGTTCGGTTCGGGTGCCAGCATCGGGGGCTTCTTCCTGAACGACTCGGGATTCCGGTTCACGCCGCAGAATATCGACTTGCCATCGCGTACACCGTGGATCACACGGCGAACGACAATCGCACCGACGCTCGTGCTGCACGGTGGCGTCATCGTGATGGTCGTGGGCGCCCCGGGCGGCGGCCTCATTCCGACGTCAATGGTGCAGGCCATCGTGTACGCGCTCGACTACGGGATGGACCCGCTCGACGCGATCCGCATGCCCCGGCTGTTCCCGTCACCTGACACGCGACGAGTGCAGATCGAGACGGGCTTCGCTCCGGCGGTTCTCGAGGGCGCATCGGAGAAGGGCTGGACGCCCGTATCACTCGCGCCGGGCTATGCGCGAATCTACATGGTGATGCGGCGAGGCGGCCGCTGGATCGCGGTCGCTGATCCTCGCCACAACGGCGAGGCGCGCGGCTACTGAACACTTCTGCCGACATGACAATAGTGTAGCGGGGAGCGCCGGTGGAGCACGTCGCGGACGCAAGCGCCGCTCTGGTATTCGCACTTGCGCTGGCCATCGGTATGGCCGCGCAGGTTCTGGCACGGCACATCCAGATGCCGGGCATCGTCGTGCTGCTCGCGTGCGGCGTGATCTTCGGCCCGGACGTGCTCGGCATCGTTGTTCCGGACACACTGGGTGGTGCGGTCCAGATGATCGTCGGCATTGCCGTCGCGATCATCCTGTTCGAAGGCGGGCTGAATCTCGATCTGCGCAGGTTGAGGGCGGAGGCGACCTCAATCCGCCGGCTGGTCACGATCGGCGCCATCATCACGGGCGTCGGCGGCACGGCAGCCGCGTACTACCTGATGGGTTGGGATCTCCGGATTTCGGTGTTGTTCGGTTCACTGGTGATTGTGACCGGTCCGACGGTAGTGACCCCCCTTCTACGGCGGCTTCGCGTCAAGCAGTCGGTGAGCACGATTCTCGAAGCCGAAGGCGTTCTGATCGACCCGATCGGCGCGATCATCGCCGTCGTCGCGCTGGAGTTTCTGTTTCCGATCGAAGGCAGCGCTGCTGCGAGCACGCTGGCAAGACCGGCGATCGTTCTCGGTGGAGGAGTCCTGCTCGGGGTGGCCGGCGGTATCGCGATCACGCTGATGCTGCGCCCGAAAGGCCTGATTCCCGAAGGTCTCGAGAACGTTCTCGTACTGTCCCTGGTGGTCGTGCTGTTCGAAGTCAGCGACGCGATGATTCACGAGAGCGGACTTGCAGCCGTTGTCGCCGCGGGAATGGTGGTCGGCAACATGCGGACGCGTCTGCTGCGCAACCTGCTCGAGTTCAAGGAGCAGTTGACGGTTCTCATGATCGGCCTGCTGTTCGTCCTGCTGGCCGCGGACGTTCGCCTGGCCAACGTGCATGCGCTGGGCTGGCCGGCAGTATGGACAGTTGTCGCGCTGATGCTGGTCGTCCGCCCGATCCAGGCATGGTTGTGCACAGCCCGGACAGAACTCGCGGCGAACGAGCGCGCGTTCATCGCGTTCCTCGCACCGCGTGGCATCGTGGCGGCGGCCATCGCGTCGCTGTTCGCGGACACGATCGAAGCGCGCGGTCTCGAAGGCGGCCTCGAGCTTCGGGCGCTCGTTTTCGTCGTGATCGCGGCTACTGTTACGATCAACGGCCTGACGGGCGGCTTCGTAGCGCGAGCGCTCAATGTGCGCCGCCCGGGAGCGAGCGGATACGCGATCCTGGGCGCGAACGGGCTGTCCGGCGCGCTGGCCCGACTGCTGCGCGAGGACCAGCCGAATGTCGTACTGATCGACGCGAACCCGGACCGCGTGCTGGCCGCGCAGCGCAGCGGATTCAGGACACTGTACGGTCAGGGCCTGCACGCCTCGGTGCTCGCTCGCGCCGAGATCGACTCGAAACTCGGCTGCATCGCGCTGACGCCCAATGAAGAAGTCAATCTGCTGTGGGCCAGCAAGGTCCGGGCGGAGACGCGGGCGCCCCGCGTATACGTCGCGCTGCGGCCCGGACCGCGCAGTATTCCGTTCGGGGACGTGCACGAAGCCGGCGCTGTGGTCCTGTTCTCGAAGGGCATCCCTGTCACTACGTGGTCGGAGCGTCTGGACAACGGTGAGGCAACTGTCGAACGCTGGCGTCTGGCGCGCACGCCGTCCGCCGGTGCGCAGAAGGAGCCGGCCGCCGACGCGCAGAACGAGTCGACCGCCGGCACAGAGCATGACCTGGCCGAAGGACCGGAGGACGCCCTGCTCATGCTGACGGCGCGTCGGCCGGGAGGCATACGGCCAGCCTCTGACGAAACGCCGTACCGCGAGCGCGATGAAGCGGATATCGCAATTGTCGAAGCCAGTCGTGAGCGTGCGGAGTCGTGGCTCCGTGAGAACGGTTGGGTTGCGATCGACCCGGATGAGGAGAGCGTCGAAGCGGCCGGCTGATTGTCGCAGGAATATTACGGCGCCTTCCACGATCAGGTCCGCGCGGAACGCCTCATCGAAGGGCCACCGCGCTCTCCGCTCCCCCTGCGTCCCCTGATCGAAACACGTCCGTCCTCCAGTTTCGCGCCCGGGGGTTTCACGCGGGGGGCGCAGAGGGAGCGGACGGGGCAGGCGACTGGGCGTATCGATTCACGACCCGCCGGATTCCGTCCCTCAGATGCAATTGTCAACGGGCGCGGGCGATGCGCTGTGCACGTTCGGCCAGTGCCGGGTCGCCCAGCGCAATCGCCGTTCTCTCGAAATCGCCTGATGGGCCCTTCCACTCCAATGCATCAACCGATGCGCCGACCGGCGCGTCCGTGCGCAACGTCGCGAGTGTCCTGAACAGAAAGGCCTGTTCTCTGTGTTCGGCGAGCGTTGCCGCAAGCCTCATTGCGCCACGCACCGTGATGTCCCAGTCGATCGCACGCGCCGGAATGTCCTCGATCCGGCCGTAGCGCGCGAGTACGGCCGCGGCGGACTTCGCGCCCCAGCCGGGCAGCCCCGGGAACCCGTCCGCACTGTCACCGACGAGCGCGAGCCAGTCGGGTATCGCGGACGGTGGAACGCCGAATTTCGCGCGCACACCATCGACATTGCGAAGCTCGCCCGAGCGACGGTCGAGCTGTACGACACGATCGTCGCGAACGCACTGCGACAGGTCCTTGTCGGGAGTGCAGATGATCACCTGTTCGACGCGCGCGTCACGCTCGGCGAGCGCAGCCGCCGCAGCGAGCGCATCGTCGGCCTCGAACTCGACCATGGCCCACACGACGACGCCGAGCGAACGGAGTGCGTCCTCGATCGGCTCGAACTGCGCGAGCAGCACCGGGTCGATACCCTCTCCGGTCTTGTAGCCGGGCCACAGGTTGTTGCGGAACGACTCGATGATGTGATCGGTGGCGACGCCGATGTGCGTCGCGCCGCCATCGAACATGCCGAGTATCGAGCCGAGGACGCCGTGAACCGCGCGGCGGTCCTCGGGGACCGATGGATTCGGGGCGGCCGGCGAGTAGAAATGCCGGAACAGCTCGTAGGTGCCGTCGACGAGGTGGACTTTCATGGCGGTCAAGGCTAGGCCAGTGGCAGGGCCGGGGCCAGCCCGTCCGGACAACGGAAGGCCGAGCCGCGGCGGGCTGTTGCGCGGGGAACTGACGGGCGGGTGGACATCAGGGGTGGCCGCAGTGAAGTTGCGGGCATGGGAGAGCGGCAGCTGACTGCGGACATAGTCATCGTCGGATCGGGGCCTGGCGGGGCGACGCTGGCTCGGGAGACGGCGCGCGCCGGACGCGATGTGGTGCTGCTGGAGCGAGGCCGCGACTGGCGTGGCAGCGCGCTCTACGGGACGTACCCGGGCGCGCTGCTGTACGCCGACCGCAATGCAATGCTGTTCACCGCCGAAGGGCTGAACATCATCCGGCCGCTGATGCTCGGCGGTGCGACGAGCATGTACTGCGGGTGCGCGGCACCGCCGCCCGGATGGTTGCGCGAGCGGTACGGCGTGGACGTCGAGGCGGATGCGGAAACGGCCGCCCGCGAGCTGGGCATCGCGCCGTTGCCGCCGGAACTGCGGGGCGAAGCGTCGACGAGGTTGGCGGAAGCCGGTCGCGCGCTCGGCATGGACTGGCAGCCACAGGACAAGTTCATGTTCCCGCGGCGTGCGGAGATGAACTGCGGCGCCCGCTGCATGCTCGGTTGCAGGTGCGGAGCGAAGTGGAGCGCGGCGGAATACGTCGACGACGCTGTCGCCGCGGGCTGCCGGCTGCTCACGCGGACACGAGCGCGACGGGTGATCACCGAGGACGGTCGGGCGACAGGCGTCGTTGCGACGGGCCCCGATGGCGAGCTTGCAGTTCGTGCGCGAAGCGTCGTGATCGCGGCGGGCGGCATCGGATCGGTCGAGCTGATTCGCGGCGCGGGTGTTACCGAAGCCGGGCGCGGGATCGCGATGGACACGACCGCGATGGTCTACGGTGTCGCGCAGGCGGACGGCATGGGTGGCGACCCGCCCATGACCTGGAGCTGCGAGGACGACGCCAGGGGCGTGCTGTTCTCGACGCTGATCGATCCGTGGCTGATGTATCCGATCATCATGGCGACGAAGGGCCCGCGCTGGCCGTTGACGTGGCCGCGCTGGGGGCGAACGGCAGGCGTCATGATCAAGCTGCGCGACGAGGTCAGCGGCGGCATCGAGGATGACGGCACGATCCACAAGGGCCTGACCAGTGCCGACCGCGAGCGCCTCGCCGACGCCGAGCAAGCGGCGAGGGCGATTCTCGTCGAAGCTGGCTGCCGGGCAGGGTCCCTCTTCATGACGCCGCTGCGCGGGACTCACCCGTCGGCCACCGTTCGCATCGGCGACGCGGTCGACGCGGACCTTCAAACGCCGATCGAAGGGCTGTACGTCTGCGACGCGAGCGTATTCCCGGAAGCGCTCGGCCGGCCCACCGTCCTGACCATCATCGCGCTTGCTCGCCGTCTGGCGCGCAGGCTCGGTGTCCGGGGACGGGACGACGCGTCCCGCTGACGACGCCCGGGTGACTGACACGCACGCAGCCGATCCGCTGTAAGACATTGTTGTTCCACGATATGGCAGGCCGGATCATTGTGGCACGCAGGTTCCATTGAACGGACCGGACCACCGCAATGGAGGTGAACGTGCTGTCCGACCTGCGATACGCACTACGGTTGCTGTTCAAGCGGCCGCTTCTGTCCGCCACGATCGTGGTCACCATCGGACTGGGCATAGCCGCGACGACGTCTGTCTTCAGCGTTGTCGACGGAGTCCTGCTGGAGCCGCTGCCGTACGATCGTCCCGATGAGCTGGTGTCAGTCTGGGAGCACAACCAACCGCGGGAGCAGACGCGGAACCCGGTATCGCCGGCGAACTTCCTGGCGTGGCGCGATGAAGGTGTGTTCGAGTCGCTGGCGGCGGTGATCGCGGCGAGTGGGACCGTGACGAACGAAGGTGAGCCGGAGCGCGTCGGCGTGGTGACGGCGTCCGGGAGCTTCTTCGATATCCTCGGCGTTCGAGCCGCATCCGGCCGTTCGTATACGGAGGCGGAAGATGTCGACGGCGCTGACGATGTCGCCGTGCTCGGGCACGGGTTCTGGCAGCGACGGTTCGGTGGTGATCCGGGCATTATCGGTCGGACGCTCACGCTGAACGGCCGTTCGATCACTGTTGTGGGTGTCCTGCCGGCCGATTTCTCGTTCGAGTTCGGGTCAGCGATCTCGTATCCGGGGACGGCGGACGTATGGCTACCACACCAGTTCGGCGACGATGCGCGCACCTTCAGTGGCCGATACCTGCAGGTCATCGGCCGATTGCCTGAGGGATTGCCGCTCGAGGCCGCACAGAGCCGGATGACGGCATTCGCGAGCCGTCTCGAGAACGAGTTCCCGGAGCGTCAGACCGGGTGGGGCGTCAACGTGGTCGCGCTCGAAGACGAGGTCGTCGGCAAGGAATCGCGTGACCTGCTGTTCGTGATCTTCGGCGCGGTCGGGTTCGTGCTCCTGATCGCGGTAGCGAACGTTGCGAACCTGCTTGTGGCGAGGACGTCGGAGCGGCACCAGGAAGTGGCGGTGCGGGCCGCGCTGGGCGCGGGTCGCCAGCGTCTCGTCGGCCAGATGTTCACCGAGAGCCTCGTACTGGCCGTAGCGGGTGGACTCCTGGGGCTCATTCTGACGATATGGACCATCGGATTCGTACACGCGATCGGACCGGACATCCCACGGCTCGAGAACGTGGCAATCGACACGAGTGTGCTGTTGTTCGCCGCAGGCGCCACCATCCTTGCGGGCGTTCTGTTCGGGTTGGCGCCAGCGATGCAGGTGGTGCGGTCGAACATGGCGGCCTGGCTCAAGTCGCGGAGCGGAGACGACGGCCGGCGCGATACGAGACGGCTGCGAAGCGGGCTGATCGTGGCCGAGATCGCACTGTCGCTCGTACTGCTTATCGGCGCCGGACTCATGATCCGGAGCCTGATCCGCATGCTCGACGTGGGCGTCGGCCTGGACACGAGCAACGTACTCACGGCAGAAGTGCAGCTGCCGGCCACGAGGTATGACGGTGCATCGGCAAGGTCACAGTTCTACAACGCACTGATCGACCGGCTCGACGAAACACCGGGTGTCGTCAATGCGAGCGCGATCACGTGGCTGCCGCTTGCGGGGCCGGGCACCGGCACGAGCTTCTGGGTGAACGACCGTCCGCTGCCGGCAGCAGGAGAGTATCCGGTCGCGGGGATCAAGTGGGTGCATCACGGTTTCCACCGGACAATGGGAATCGGCGTGGTCGCGGGCAGAACGTTCGATGAGACCGACGTCGCGGATGCTACGCTCCGTGTCGTCATCAATGAGACGATGGCCGAGGAGTTCTGGCCGGGTGCGAGCGCATTGGGGCGGTTGATCTCGATGGATTGGGGCGAAACGCTGACGGCGGAAGTAATCGGTGTCGTGAGCGACATTCGCAGCGATGGCCCGAGCGTCGAACCCGGTTCGATGATCTACTGGAACCTCGATCAGCATCAGGGCTTCAATTTCGCGACGCTGGTCATCCGGACGGAGGGCGATCCACTCGCGTTCGCGCCGATTCTGCGCGCGATGGTCCGCGACCAGGATCCGCTGCTCCCGATCTACGCGGTCCGGACCATGGACAGCCTGCTCGATGCGCAACTCGTTCGCCCGCGTTTCACCGCGGTCGTACTTGGCGTGTTCGCGCTCGCCGCATTGCTCATTGCATGCGTCGGCATCTACGGTGTGATGGCGTATGTGACCGGCCAGCGCGCGCACGAGTTCGGCATACGCATGGCGATGGGTGCGGGCCGCCAGGAAGTGGTGGGCCTGGTGCTGCGGCAGGGTCTGCGGCTCGTCGTGATCGCACTCGTCATGGGGCTCGCCGCTTCGTGGGCCGTGTCGACCTTGCTCAGCGGGCTGATCTACGATATCGCGCCGACCGATCCGCTCACGTTCGGTGCCATGAGCTTCGTCCTGGGCGGAACGGCAATGCTCGCCTGCTGCTTGCCAGCGCGTCGTGCGTCACGCGCCGACCCGGTGGACGCAATACGGCGACAATGATCGCCGGGTTGTCATGACCGACACGGGAAGGGCGGCCCCGCAGCAATGGGAGCCGCCCTTCCGATCGATCAGCCTGAGGCGAGCAGGGTGCCGGCCTGCCGGATCAGTTGGCGGTTGCGGCGGACGTGATGATGAAGTCGGCCGTCGCGGATGCCCTCGACGGGATCGACACGTTCATTGGCAGAGCGGGGCTCGTGCCGAAAAAGATGCCGGGTGGTCCGTGCAGGACGAGCATGTAGTTCCCCGGCACGACATGGCTGAAGCTGACTTCGAACTGTCCATCCGAGTTCGCATCCGTGAAGGCAGCGATCTCGCCGGTCGCGGCGGCTTCCGCGTCCTCGCCGCGCAGCTCGACCCGGAAGTCGGCGAGCGTGACGAGGGCCGAACCGAGAAGCGGAAGCGTAACGCCCGCGCCCAGATCGAGTGACACGTCGATTGAAGCCGCGTCCTCGAAGGCTGCTGCCTTAAGCGACGGGTGCATGATCCACTGGCCGGAATTACCGGCCTGGTGCCCGAACGTCTCGGACACATCGAAGTCGACGAGTATCGTCTCGTCCTCGAGGCCCAGCGTCATGCCACCCACGAGGTTGACCTTGATGCCGGTCTGTGCGCAGCTCGGACACAGCAGAGTGCCGTCGACCTGCGCGGGGGCCGCATCGTAATCGGGCGTCGCGTATACCGTCTCGCCCGTTTCCGTCTCGACCACGATGTACGCGCCGTCGATGACGAAGCGGAGCTGGCCATACAGTCCTTCCGGAACACTCACTCCGTCGACGAGCGTCACGAAGTCATTGGCCAGCGTGAGCAGGTCCGTCGTGACCGGCTCACTGCGCAGGATCACGCGGCCGCCCGGCTCATCGTCGGTGGCGTGTCCCTGCAGATAGATGCTCGAGATGGTGACGACGGCCGCCGAGAAATCGCCCGGCGCGTCAGTCAACAGCACGGACAGCCTCACGGTTTCAGGGGCGTCGACATCGCTTTCGCAAGCGACGAGAAGACCCGCGAGAGCGAACGGCGTGAGGAAGGCGAAACGTTTCATCGGTTGTTCTCCTGCTGGGTGCGGGAGCCGGGCGCGCTGCGCCGGGCGGTCCGGACGGAGGACGCACGGGTCGTGCCGACCGGTCGGTCGGATCGTGGAAACGCTTGTGGGAGTTGGACTCTGGAGACCCGAAAAATCGGGACCTCCAGTTCGTCAGCGAGCGATGCGGTTGCTGCTGACGCCACCGTTGTAGCCGGTCAGCTCGACGTAGCCGCGACCCCGCACGGGCACGCCAGCTCGCGTTCCGGTGGCGTCGACAGCGCCTTCCCAGTAACGGAACGATCCCGTGTGCTCCTGATCGGCGATGACGGGGTGCACGTCGATCGTGAGGTCAGCGGGGAACACACGAATGGACCAGGCGCCCGGGTATGCAGTTCCGTCGATCGGGCTGGTCCATTCGGCGGTTGGATCGATGGAGAAATCCGTGGCACGCAGCGTGACGGCCGAGCCATCGGCCGCGATGAAGGTGCCTGCGCTGAACGGATCGGTCGAGCCGTCGTCCCGGCGGAGCCTGTACACCATGAGCTCCGTGGTGTCAGCGAGCTGGATGGCGAACCAGTCCCAGCCGGAGACACTGTCCGCGAGCGCGCTGGTGCTCCACTCGCGGTCGATCCAGGACTGGCCGGTGATGGTGTGGCTGCGTCCGTCGACGGCCACGATGCCGGAGGTCGGCAACCGGGTGAACGAATAGTAGTACGACGCATTGCCGGGCGCGCCGCCTTTTCTGCTGAGCCCGGAGTCTCCGTTGAGCACCAGCGGCTTGCCCTCGCCGAGCACCAGGTCGATGGAAACGTCGCCTTCGCGTGCACGAACCCGCAGCGGGAAGAAGCCGGCCGGATCGGCCGACTCGATCGACCAGCCGCCTGCGTGGACACGGAATGGCGTGGTCTGGCCGCCAGCGAGTCCGAGGGTGCCGCGCGCGAAGCGCTCGAACGCGTGGAAGCGGCCGGCGCGCACATCCGTGATCGCGAAATGCGCCATCCACGCCTGTCGTGTGGCCCACGCCGATTCGCGCTGGATCATGTCTGGCGAAAGGGCGGTGCGGAACAGGGTGATCTGATAACCGAAGCGGTGGCCGTCGGCGCCGTCGACGTTGCCGGTGACGTACCACCATTCATTGCGGAAGCCGGGGTGTGGTCCGTGATCGGCGGGAAAGGAGAACGGCCGCGGTTCGAGCGCGAGGTCATGGCCGGCCGTGTTCGCGCCGCCGAGCGTTTCACCGATGGACAGAGCCGCGCGTACAGGCGAGATCTCGTCCGGTATGAACAGATGGAATGCGACGTATCCGATGGCGGCGATCGCGACCGTGGCCACGACGAAGCGGGACATTGCGAGCCGGGTTCGCACGCCGATACTCCAGCTCATTCGTTCCTCAGCGCGGCGGCGGGCGGCGTACGCGACATGCGCCACGCGGGATAGATGCCGGCGAGCAGGGCGGCGATGATGGCGACGGCGACGGCGGCCGCGATGCCGGAAGTGTCGGTGACCATGTCGACGGACCAGCCGAAGGATCGCCGGTTGATGACGTGGATCAGGAGCCATGCGAGCACGAGAGCGAGCGGCACGGCAAGGATGCCGGCGGCGAGGCCGAGCAGGCCGGTCTGTGACGCGACGAGGGCGCCGACCTGTCGTGGCGTGAGGCCGGTAGCGCGCAGCACACCGATCTCGTGAGCGCGCTCGAGCTGGAGCGCCATGAGAGCCGAGAGGACGCCGACAAACGCGACAATGAGTGCGAGCGCCCGCAGCACACCGGTGATCGCGAATGTGCGATCGAAGACCTCGAGTGTGGCGTCGCGCAGGCCGCGATTCGAGCGGATGTACAGAGGCTCATGCGCGGCCGTTCGCTCGCGGATCCGCTCGAGCAGCGCATCGGCGTTCACTTCGTCGTCAGCGAAGACGGCGAGCGATGAGATGGCGTTGTCGTTCCAGAATGTGTTCCACGCCCGGCGGTCGAGGAACAGTATACCGAACTCGCTGGCGTAGTCGCGGTACGTGGCGGCGACCGGGAAGGGCCGCGGACCACTATCAGTGGTGAGGATCAGGGTGTCGCCCGCGCCGACCGAATGCCGGTAGGCGAACGACTCGGAAACGAGCAGTGCTCCGTCATCGAACGCGATCCACGCGTCGTCGGCATCGGTGTCGATGAATGTGAACGCGGCACGGTGGGGTGCGAACAGGTCGACGCCGATGATGCGGATATCGCCATCGCCGTAGACGATGTCGGCGTGGCGGTACGTGCTGATGCCGGCGATGCCGGGCACGTCGCGAATGATCGCGATCGCGGCCGGGTCGAGTGTGCCTTCGCCGCGCGTACCGGGTGATGGCGAGGCGACGTAGATGTCCGCGACCAGCGATGTCCCGAGCCACTGCTCGACACTGCCGCGGAAACTCGTGACCATGATGCCGACCGCGGCGCCGATCGAAACAGCTACCATGAGCGCAGCCACGGCGGGACCGGTGCGGCTGAGCGTGGCGGTCACGCCACGAACGGCCATGTTGCCCGCGGTTCCCGCGACACGCGCCGCGAGTGGTCGGAGCACCCGCATGAGCACCACGGTACCGGCCGGCGCGAGGAGCGCCGCTGCACCGACGACACCGAACAGGGCGACGAAGCCGATCACGATGCTGCGGCCGGGCGCAATGGCCAGGGCAACGGATGGGACGAGCAGCACGAATCCGGCGAGAGCGGCCCGTCTGACGCCCGCTCGCGCGGACGATTCGAGGACGGATCGGACGAGTGCGGCGCGCGGCGCGATGCCGGTCGCTTCCCTGACCGCCGGAATCGAAGCGGCGACTGTCGCGCCGACACCGAGAGCGATGGCCTTGAGGATTGTCAACGGCCCGATGTCGACACCCGACACCGAGACCGCGAAGTAGAGATCATTGACCGTTCGCGCGACGAGCCTGACAAGGCCGGCGCCGAGGACAATGCCGAGCGCCATGCCGAGCACAGTAGCGAGCATGCCGATGAGCAGTGCTTCCCGCAACAGGACTCGCAGTATCTCGCGTCGAGTGACGCCGAGCGCTCGCAACAGGCCGATGAGCTTCCGCCGTTGCACCACGGAGAAGGCCATGACGTCGTATATGAGGAGCGCGCCGAAGGCAAGCGTGATGAGCGTGAACGCGCCGAGGTTGAGCTCGAATGCACGTGCCATTGCGGCCGTGCTCTCGGTGCGTGCGCCCGATTCGACGATCTGGGCGCCAGCGGGCAGTGTCGCTCTGATTGAATCGAGAAGCACGGGATCATCGGCGGGAACGCGAAGGTCGATGCGGTCGAGCCGGCCGAGCCGGCCGCCGATCTCCTGAGCGGTCGAGATGTCGGCGAGCGCGAGGTCGGACAGCGCGCGCCGGCTCAGCGCATCGCGGGGGCGCAGGATGCCGGCCAGCCAGACATCGTGTGTCGATCCGGCGACTGTGATCGTGAATGAATCGCCGGGCGCGAGCGACAGCGCGTCGGCCAGCTCGAGCGGCAGCACGAGCGCACCGGGCCGGGTCAGCACAGCCGTGACATCGAAGTCGCCCCGCGCATCGGTCCACGGCCGGAACGGCGCATCAGCGAACGGATCGACGCCGAGCAATCGGACGGCGCGCGAAGCGAACGGACTCTCGATCGCGCCACGCACTTCGACGACCGGCGCGGCATCGACCGCGTGCTGGAGGCGTATGCGAACGTATGCCGTATCCGACAGGCCGCCCGGTCCGGGAAGCACCTGATGCGAGGTCGTGCCGAAGACGGCTTCGGCCGACAGCTCGAACGCCCGCCGCGAACTGGATGTCGCGAGATCGACGGCCACTACGACGCCGACGCCGAGTGCAATACCGACTACGGCGAGGGCTGCCTGCCACGGATGGCGGCGGAAGAACCGTGCGCTCGACAGGCGCAACAGCTGGCCGGGTCGTGAGCCGCGTCGTTGCCTGCTCGCAAGGCGGCCGGTTCCGACAACGCCGGTCATGTCGAGCGTCGCTCTTCCAGTCGGCCGTGGCGAAGCGCGAGTACACGGTCGGCGCGCTCGACGATGCGGTCGCTGTGCGTGACGACGATCAGTGTGCGGCCGGCCGTGCGCGTCATCGATTCGAGAACATCGAGCACCGTCTCCGCATTGTCGCCATCGAGATTGCCCGTCGGCTCGTCGGCCAGCACGATCGACGGCTCGTGTATCAGAGCCCGGGCAATCGCGATGCGCTGCTGCTCGCCGCCTGAAAGACGATCCGGAAACGCAGCCGCACGGTTCGCCAGGCCGATACGCGCCAGCAACTCGCCAACACGGCCGCGTTCCGCTTCGCGCCCGTTCAACTCGAGCGGCAGAAGCAGATTCTCCTCCACCGTCAGCGTCGGGATCAGGTTGAAGAACTGGAAGACGAAGCCCAGCCGCGCACGGCGAAACAGCGTCCGCGCCCGCTCGTCCACTGCCGTCAGATTTTCGCCATCCACAGTCACGGTCCCCGTGTCGGGCACGTCCATGCCGCCCACGATGTTCAGGAGCGTCGACTTGCCAGATCCGCTCGGTCCGAGCAGCACGACGAACTCGCCTGCCGCGATCGTCGCCGACACGCCGTCCAGGACCACGTGTTCCGTGTCACCTTCCCGGAACGACTTGCGCAACTGATCGAGTCGCGCTGTCCCGGTTGTCGTTGCTCCGTTCATGCGCGGGAATGTAACCGGGCAGTCCTCATTCGCCCGGCAGCGACCCGTCGCAACCTTCCGGAACTGCCGCTCAGAAGCGCGCGAAAACGGTCGATGAGCACCCGTCGACAGATGCCGGATATGGGCGGCAAGACATTGATGCGAATGACGATAGCCGGATCCGTACGGTATGGTCCGCGCCATGCCTTCGAAAGACGCGTCGCCGGTCGTCGGCGGCTCTCCAGACGGGCACGGCCGGCCGATCTCGCGAGGAGGAGAGAATCAGCAATGCGCCCGGACGGGTTCCGGACGCCACAGGAGGTACTACGATGATTCGCTCCATCCTGTTCGCACTCGCGTTCCTCGCTTCAGCAGGCGCAGCCCTGGTCACGCCGGCAGCCGCGCGGTCGCTCCCGTGCTCGGAGTACATCTCGACCGCGTTCTATGCGGAACCCGGCATGGGCTTTCTGATCGGCACGGAGTCCAGAACAACGACCAACACGTACGTGATCCAGGCCACCCCCGGCAACCTCGGAAGCACCATCACCTTCACCATCACATCGACGTTCGAGGTCGGATACTACGACATGGGAAACGGCGATGTGCGGTCCATTGACTGCCGGACCTACACGCCGATCTGAATGTGAGGGCTGGCGGGCGAGTCGGGTCGGGGCTCGCCCGCTACCTCGCGTCCGGCCACGTCCGCGGCGCGCGGAGTGCGTTTGCCGGACGTGGTGCGCAGGACTCGCGTGGTGTGAAGGCACCCGTCGAATCAGGCCCAAACTGCCATGGCCGTGCGCCATGCAACCGGCAATCGTGAGTCCGTCCAGGAAAACGGACCGGAACGAACGGTCGTCGCGATGGTCGACGATCGCGAGATCGGCTTCCATCGAACAGGACCTGAAAGGAAGGCTTACGTGATGATCACTCGGAGCAGCATGACAGCGGTTGTGGCACTGGCGATCGCGTGCGGTGGTCGGCCGGGCGAGCCGCTGGAAGAGATGGTAGAGGGTGTTGCACTCGTGGCATCGCGGATCATCGAGCAGGGTCCGGTCGGCGGCGGGCCGGAGACGGAACTGTATCGCAGCCAGGACATTGAACTGATCGAGGATGCGATCGCGGTTGTCGACAACGGCAACGACAGGATCGTTCTTCTCGACACGTCGCTGTCACCGATCTGGACAACCGGCCGAACGGGCAGAGGGCCGGGCGAGTTCGAGGGACCGGTGGCGGTCAGGGAAACGGCGAACGGCCTGATGGTGGTGGACATCGGCAACAGCCGGTTCACGGAGTTGGACCACGCGGGCGCGCTGGTTCGCACGGTCGGTTCACCTCACTCGGCAATGACGTTCGGCGTCCGGTCGGATGGAGCGATCGTGATACCGGCGAGGCTGGAATCACACTTTGCGTACGTGGTGGGAGGCGAGTCGGGAGTCGTGCCATTCGGGGTCCGGGACACGACGTTCGGCGGGACGGACATGTTCGGGCAGAAGGATCGTCCGCCGCACGTCGCGGTTACGGCTGGCGACACGGTTCACGTATTCGATGAAACGACGCTACAGCTGCACAAGTTCGATCCTTCGGGCGAACTGCGGCTGCGGCTGGCGCTGCCGGAGGTGCACCGGGATTCGCTGAACGCCAGATCGGAAGCGACCATCGAGTCAATGGCGCGCAGCGGATACAGACTGGTTGGTATCACCACAGGTACGCTGAAGGCCGCGCGTGATGGCCGGTTGCTCCTGCTCTCGCGGGTGGGTCTGACGGCGGGTTTCGTGATCGATCCGCACACGTACGAAGCGCAACGGATCGTCATGCCGCGCGACGACACGGAATGGGCCCCATTGAAGGGGACGAGGAGCGCGGTACTGGCTGGCAGCCGTCTCATCGTGCTTCATCGGGACAGTCTGTTCGTCTACGAACTCACGGCGGAGGGTCCGTGACGGGGAGGGCGTGGTTTACGACAGCGATGCTCCTTTCAGCGGCGATCGGTGGCGGCTGGCTCGTCGGCGTTGCGTCGCGAGCCCGGACGGCCGTCGCGGTGGTACCGGTTGCCGGACCCGACGACCCGGAAGTGACGCAGGGCGCCGGCGTCCGGATCGACGGCCCGCGGGTCGGTTCGGCACGCACCGGCGGCACGTACTGGAAAGGTGGCGCCGTGCCGGTGTTGCGGATATTCGGGGACTACGAATGCGGAGCATGCCAGGCGCTGGACGTGGAGGCAGGCGATTCTCTGCGCGCACTGGCAGCCGCGGGCCGGCTCACGCTGATCTACCACCATCGTCCGCTACGGACGCACACGCGAGGGTCGGTGGCGGCCGCCGTGGCGTATTGCGGCGCTTCCGCCGGGCGTGCCGGCGAAGTGCACGTGGCATTGCAGCGTTCGGTCCATGTCTGGTCGTCGTCGTTGGACCCGCTGGAGCCGATGCTGACGGCCGCGGCGAGGGCCGGTGCGCCAGCGGACTCGGTGGCGAAATGTTTGTCGCAGAACCGGATGGCGGATCGGATTGCAGCGGATCTGCGGCTGGCTGACGCGCTGAACGTGGTAGCCGTTCCTACCGTATTCCTTGATGGTTCGAGGCTCGAGTTCCGGTCGTTCGCGGCGCTGCTGGCGCACGTGGCGGATCGAGCAGCAAGACCGGTTGCCCCCGGCGAAGGTCCGCCGACGGATTGATGCTGTAGGCCGCCTTCTCGAGCGACCGTGCTGCGCCGACCTCGTGACGGACACATGCTTCGCCCGAGCGCGCCCGTTCCCGCGCGCACGGCGAAGACATTCTATCGACCGCAGCGCTCGAGGTAGCGGTTGACGGAGTGCTTCCGTCGGGTCGATTCGGACGTCATGCTGCGGACCTTGCCGAAGATGGCGCGTTCGGGCCAGGGCCTGTCGTAACGGCCGAGGCACCAGAAGATGCCACTCCAGGAATTCGGGTTGCGGCCGTCGACGCTCCAGCGGTTGTTGAGGTGGATCATGATGTCGAGCGCGGTCTCGGGGGCGTCGGTCCATTCCAGGATCTTCTTGCCCCAGAGCATCCGCAGGTAGTTGTGGATGCGGCCCTCGCGCCGGAGCTGTCGTTGCGCTGCGTTCCACAACTCATCGTGCGTTTCCTCGCCCTGGAACTGGTCGATCGAGTAGCGGTGCGGCCGAGGGTCTGCGCGATGATCGTTCAGAGTGGCGCGAGCCCATGCGGGAAGCGAACGGAACGAGTCGTAGTCGTCGGTCCTGGAGGCCATGTTGTACACGAGCTCGCGCCAGGTGACGAGCTGATCGAGGAAGGCCTCCGCGGCATCGCTCATGCCCCACCAACCGGCCCGCTTTGGCCACCATCCCGTCGAGCGCGAAGCGGTGCAGGCGATCGCTCGCCCAGCGGTAGTCGCAACGGATCGCCTCGAGAATGACCAGCGGGACCCTACGCCGCTCCGCCTCGCCGGCCGCGAACTGCAAAAGCGAAGCTCTAGCGGGTTCGCCGGGGCGCGATCATCCAGTACAGGACGTACTCGCCGCTCCGGCGTACCTTCTCCTGGTTGGCCCTCCGGAGCCGCAGCGGGACGCCGTGGGTCGGGTCGCCGGTTCGTGTCGGTCAGGTCGTCGCCT
>DATKCF010000044.1:0-7131 GCA_035513345.1 Longimicrobiales bacterium | reverse complement strand
ATCGCCAGGGTGTTCGCCAACCTGTCATTCTGGGGGCGATGCAACCGTAGCGTCCTCGCCGCACAGATTTCCGTTCGCGGACTCGCGCTGGTGGTTTCACGCGGGGGCCGCAGGGGGTGCGGAGGACGCCGGTAGCCGGGTTTGCGGTGGATCGAAGCTTTCGCGGGCTGGTTGCGCGCCGGTGGTTCTTTGGGGGGCGCCCACTGCGCGAAACAGTTTTTCCGTTCGCGGACTCGCAATGGTGGTTTCACGCATGGGGCCGCAGGGGGTGCGGAGGACGACGGACCCGGGTTCGCGGTGAGATCGCAGCCTTTACGGGCCTGCTGCCTGCCGACGTCAGGGCGATCCCGGGGCCTTTCGCTCGTCGGACCCGAACCGGCTGGCCAGCCGATCCAGCAGGCGGGCGTGTACACCGCCGAATCCGCCGTTCGACATGATCAGCACGACATCGCCGGACTCCGCCGCGTCCGCCACCCTGCGCGCGATTTCCGCCGGCTCGACGATGTGATCCGCCGTCCGTCCGGCCGTCCGCAATGTCGCGACCAGCGCCTGCGGATCCATTGCCGTCTCCGCCGAATACCGCTCCGGGTGGAACAGCCCGCCCATGACGATGGCGTCCGCAAGGCCGAGCGCGCTCTCGTAACTCGTCTGGAACTCACGACGCTGCGCCGTATAACTCCGTGGCTCGAACACGGCGACCAGCCGTCGTCCCGGATACCGCTGCCGGGTCGCGAGGATTGTCTCGCGCACTGCCGTCGGGTGGTGCGCGAAGTCGTCGATCACGGTCACACCGCCTACGACGCCGCGGATCTCCATGCGCCGACGCACGCTGCGGAACGTGCGCAGTCCCTCGATCACGCGGCCAGGTGCGGCGCCGACCGCGTGCGCCGCCGCTACCGCGGCCAACACGTTGCGCACGTTGAACGCGCCAGCGAGCGGCGACGCGACCCGGCCCCACGGCTCACCGTCGTGGATGATGTCGAACGACGTCACGGACTCGCCGTACTCCACGCGTTCAGCCCGCCAGCGCGGGGCTGCCACGCCACCGGCGCCTGAAGCAGACGCGTCGCCTTCGAATCCGAACGACTCGACCGGCGCGAACGACGCCTCCGCCAGCTCCCTGATCGCCGGCGAATCGAACCCGGCCACCAGCGTTCCCGTGCGCGGTATCAGGTTGATGAAGCGCGAGAACGCCCACCGGTACGCGACTTCATCACGATAGATGTCCGCGTGGTCGAACTCGACGTTCGTCACGATCGCCGTATCCGGCAGGTAGTGCCACATCTTCGGGCCCTTGTCGAAGTACGCAGTGTCGTACTCGTCCGCCTCGATCACGAAATACGCCGACTCCGTAAGCCGGAACGACGTGCCGAAGTTCTCCGCTACGCCACCAACCAGGAACGACGGCTCCAGACCCGCCGCTTCGAGCAACCACGCCAGCAGCGAGGTCGTTGTCGTCTTGCCGTGCGTTCCCGCAACCGGCAGCGAATGGCGGCCGCGCAGGAACTCCTCCTTGATGGTCGCCGCCGCCGACGTATACGGGATCCTCGCGTCCAGAACCGCCTCGAGCTCCGGGTTGCCGCGCGAAATCGCGTTGCCGACGATCACCACATCCGGCCGCGGCTCGAGGTTACCGGGCGAGTACCCTTCGCGATACGGGATCCCGAGATCGCCGAGGAGGTCCGACATGGGCGGGTACACGCCTTCGTCGGACCCCGTCACACGATGACCCGCGGCACGCAGCAGGCCCCCGAGCGAAGCCATCGCCGTTCCACCGATGCCGATCAGATGGTGGTGGCGAGCGTCGGCACCAGCCGAATGTCTTCGTTGCATGGTTTCCGTTGGATCGGATCGGGTTCTCCGCCTGGAAGGTACCACCTTACGGCACATGGCCGCCGAAGGCGAACCGGCGGGATGGAGCCGTGATGGCGGTCCGTCAACCGCCAGCGGTCCGGTGGATGGCCTGTCGGGGCCACGGACTTCGCTTGATGTAGAGGTGACGGGTGGTGGCGGGTCCCTCGCGAAGCGGGCCGGCTGCCGCTATTTTGAATAACTGCACACGCGAACAGGAGGAGCATGATCGAGATCGAGATCAACGAGGGCGACCGCATCGAGTGGGCGCTGAAGCAGTTCCGCCGGAAAATGCTCCGGTCGGGGCTGTTCAAGGACATGAAGCGGAAGCGATTCTACGAGAAACCGAGCGAGGCAAAGAAGCGCAAGCAGGCGGACGCGCGGCGTCGCAGTCTGCGGGCGCGGCGGCGGAAGTAGCGGCACGCAGGCCTGCCAACTGACCCTCCCTGAAGACAGACACCCGGCTCGAAGAGAAACGGACGAAAGCATCGGCTGAGTCCGGGAGGCCACGGGTGGCGCAATCGATGCTGCGCAGGCGGGACGCATCCGGGGGCATGGACAAACGGTCGATCGAGAAGCCGACCGCCACGAGCAACGTGGCGGCGAACCGGGACACGGTGAAGCGACGCAGCGATCGGGCCCTCAGACGGCAGGCGGAAGACCGCAGCTCGAGCGCGCGCACGGCCGTTGTGCCGGTGCTGGCGGTGGCGGCGGCGGCCGCGGTGAGCTGGTCGTTCGCCGTGACCGTGGGGTTCACGCCGCTGATCGTGTTTCACGTGGGTACGGCGGCGTCAACATGGCTGGCGGGTCCGGTGGCCGGCGTCCTCTCGACACTGCTGTCTTTCATCGTCGGCGAGCGATTCTTCTTCGCCAATTCCCTGTTCGATGGGTTCACGTCGCCCGCCGCTGTGCAGGCTATCGCCTTCCTGATCACGGCAGGTTCGATCGTTGCGGGCCTGTCTGTCCTGCGGGCAGCGCTTCATGGCGCCGCGAGGGGAGTGCGACGCGGGGAGCGGCTGACGAACCGGTTGCGGCGTCGGAACGCGGAATCGCGGCGAGCGGCAGCGCATTACCGGGCGCTGAGCGAGGTAGCGG
Organism: Longimicrobiales bacterium; assembly: GCA_035513345.1. Lineage (GTDB taxonomy): Bacteria > Gemmatimonadota > Gemmatimonadetes > Longimicrobiales > RSA9 > DATKCF01. Next base: position 4,185 of record DATKCF010000044.1, on the reverse strand, counting down.
CGGCTCTGCCGCCGGCGTTGACGGCCGGGGCGGTTCGCGAGCTGGTGCTGGGGCGAGGCGCGACAGCGGCGGGCGCAGCGGTGGCGCTGATCGTCATGGTGGACTCCGACGAAGTGCAGGTCAGGAGCGGTGGCGAGTGGCCGGACGGTCTGGCGGACGAGATCGCGTCGGCGTCGGTTGTGCGTGATCGTCTGGTCAGTGGCGCAACGGGCTGGGTTGGCGGGGCCGATCTGGGCGATGGCGTGGCGGACCGGAGTGGGTGCGACCTGTGGGCCGTGATGCCGCTGTCGACGCGTGATCGTCGATTCGGCGTGCTGGTTCTGGGGTATGGTCGGGCGGCGGCTCCGGCAGACGGGTACCAGGCGATAGCGGAGCTGCTGGCGCAGCAGTGCGCGCAGGCGCTGGAGCGAGCGAGGCTGTACCAGGCGGAGCGCTCGTTGCGCGTACAGGCGCAGTTCGCGGAGCGGCAGATGAGCTTTCTGGCACTGGCCAGTGCGCCGCTGGCGGCGACATTGGATACGACGCGGAGCCTGGCGGAAGTGGCGGACATTTCGGCGACGAGCCTGGGTGGGTTCTGCGCGATTCACGTTGTCGAGCGTGACAGCCATGGGCGCCTTGTTGCGGGTTCGTTCACAAGCGAGGCGGGTCTGATCCGGTTTGGTGGGGATGAGGACCGGTACACTCTGCGCTCCGGATCGATATTCGGCTATCCAGCGGTTCTGGCGAGCGGGCAGCCGCAGCTCCTGGCGGAGGTGACGCCAGCCATGCTGGAGGACGCCGCGGCATCACCGGAGCGGGCGGCGGCGCTGCGGGAGTTGGGCCTGCAATCGCAGATCTGCGTACCGCTGGTGGTCCGTGACACGGTGATGGGCACGATCACGGTCGCGTCGACCGAACCGGGCCGGCGACTGGGTGCGGCGGAGTTGACGCTGGTCGAGCACATCAGCCGGCGAGTGGCGCAGGCGGTCGACGCGGCGCAACTCTACCGTGCGGCGGTCCATGCCAGCCGTGCCAAGTCGAGTTTCCTGGCGGTGATGTCGCACGAGCTGCGGACGCCGCTGAACGCGATACTCGGCTACGCGGATCTGATCCTGCTGGGCATTCCGGCGAGGGTTCCGGACGAAACACGGCACCAGGTGGAGCGGATCCGGTACTCGGCCGCGCATCTGCTCGAGCTGGTCGAGGATGTGCTGAGCTTCGCGCGTGTCGAAGCCGGACGGGACCGTGTCCAGGTCGAGACGGTTCAGCTGGAGGCGGTCGTGCACGAGGCCGTCGCCATGATACAGCCGCTCGCTGCGGGCAAGGGTCTGAAGCTGGGCGTTCGCCTGCCGGATGCCATTACGATGAGCACGGATCGGGCGAAGCTGATCCGGATCCTCCACAATCTGCTGTCGAACGCGGCGAAGTTCACGGCGCAGGGATCCGTCAAGGTCGATGTCCGCACGGATGGCGACGAGGTCATGACGGAAATCAGGGACACAGGGATTGGAATCGCGCCGGACGATCGGGAACGGATCTTCGACCCGTTCTGGCAGGTGGAGCAGTCGCCAACCCGGCAACACGGCGGGACGGGCATCGGGCTGGGCGTGGCGAGGCAGCTGGCCCGGATGCTGGGTGGTGATGTGACGGTGGACAGCGAGGTCGGGAAGGGCAGTACGTTCACGCTTCGCCTTCCCGTGCGCATCGAAGCACGGCCGCCGGCCACGGAGTGACGGATACGAGGTCATTCACCGATTTCCTGCGCTGGCGATGGCAACGCATGGGGCAGGCGAGCGCATCAAGACCAGGACCGTCGGATTTGCCGGTTGCGGAGTCGCGCGTTGCGCATCCGGCCTCGCCAACCGGCGAGGTGCGGATCACATGGATCGGGCACTCGACGTTCCTGGTCCAGGCAGGCGGCCTCAACCTGCTGACCGATCCGATTTTCAGCGATCGCGCGTCGCCGTTGCGCTGGATCGGGCCTCGCCGGCTGGTGCCTCCCGGGCTGCGGATCGACGATCTGCCGCCGCTCGATGCTGTTCTGCTCTCCCACGACCACTACGACCACCTCGATGAACGGTCGGTTCGCGCGCTGCACTCGCGGTTCGGTGATCGGACCCGCTGGATCACGCCACTCGGGTACGCCGCGTGGTTCGCGCGGCGGCGTATCACGTCGGTGGTCGAACTGGACTGGTGGGAGGCCGCGCGTGTACCGGGCGGATCGGACGGCCAGGGGGTGGAGGTGACCGCGCTGCCTGCCCGCCACTGGACGAAGCGCGGTCTGTTCGACGATCCCGACAGGCGCTGGGCATCCTTCTCGATCGACGCGGGACCGGGCGCGAAGATCTATTTCGGCGGCGACAGCGGCTACTTCGGCGGCTTCGCCGAGATCGGTGTTCGCGCCGGGCCATTCGATGCCGCGATTCTGCCGATCGGCGCGTACGATCCACGCTGGTTCATGGAGGCGGCGCACATGAATCCGGAGGAAGCGGTACGGGCGTGGGCCGACCTGGGCGGCGAGGGTCGCTTCGTTGCCATGCACTGGGGCACTTTCGTACTGACGGACGAACCGGTCCTCGAGCCACCGGCCAGGGCCCGGCGTGCGTGGGCCGAAGCCGAACGTGATGACGCCGACCTGACGATACTGCGACATGGCGAAACGATGATCCTGGCAATCAGGGACGATCCGGACTAGACATGACGAAGAACGATCCGCTGCACGATCTGGAACTGCTGATCCGGTCGCGCTACGGCCTCATCGTCATCGAGACGGCGGAGGATGACAGGGCCGAGACGATGCTCCGGCTGGCTGCGGACCATGTTTCGCTGCCGTTCTTCCTGTGGTCACGCACGCGCGGGTTGCGCCGTGACGGCTCGGCCAACGCGGTGTACGGCACGACCGATCACGGACAGGCGCTTTCGCACATCCACAGTGCTCGCCTGGACGCGCTGTACTACCTGGCTGGCGCGGAGAACCTGCTGTCGGACGGACCGACGGTGGACGTACTGCGCGAGATCGCGACCGGTCTGACGCAGCGCAATGGCGCGCTCATTTTCGCGGGCCAGACGCTCGACCTGCCTGAATCGCTCCGGCGGTTGGCCGCGACCGTGAAGATTCCGCCACCGAGCACGGCGGAGCACCGCAAGCTGATCGACGAGCTCGTGCGCGACCTGCGCCAGCGGATGCAGGTGAGCATCGACCTGCCCGAGTCGGAGATCGCTCGCCTGCTCGCGAATCTGCAGGGCCTGACGATGATCGAGGCCGAGAAGATCCTCACGCGCGCGATCGTCGAGGACGGCAAGCTCACGCCCGAGGATATTGCCCACGTCATCAAGTACAAGAAGGAGATCGTCGAGCGGGAAGGCGTCCTCGAGTACTACCCGGTCGAAGAAACCATGGACCAGGTCGCGGACCTGGCCGGCCTCAAGGCGTGGCTCGCGAAACGGACAAACTTCATCACCGCACCGGAACGGGCAGCCGATTTCGGCCTGTCGTTCCCGAAGGGCGTACTGCTGGTCGGCGTACCGGGCTGCGGCAAGAGTCTGTGCGCAAAGGCCGTCGCCATGGAATGGCGGCTGCCGCTGCTCAAGCTCGACCCGGGCCGCCTCTACAACAAGTACATGGGTGAGAGCGAACGGAACTTCAGACGCGCGATGCAGGCGGCCGAACGGCTGGCGCCCTGCGTCCTGTTCATCGACGAACTGGAAAAGGCGTTCGCCTCAGCCGGCAGCGAAGATGGCGGCGTGTCCCAGCGCGTGCTCGGCACGTTCCTGTCCTGGATGCAGGACCGGACGGCTGATGTGTTTACGGTAGCGACAGCGAACGACGTTTCCCGCCTGCCGCCCGAGTTCCTGCGCAAGGGCCGATTCGACGAGATCTTCTTCGTCGATCTGCCGAACGCGGACGCGCGCCGCGCGATCCTCTCGATCCATCTCGGCAAGCGCGGCCAGGACCCCGACACGTTCGACACCGCCGCACTCGTCGCCGCCACCGACGGATTCAGTGGCGCCGAAATCGAGCAGGCGATCGTTGCCGCGCTCTACACCGCGTTCGCCGGGTCGGCAGCGATCGATACCGGGCTGCTCGTCGCCGAGATCGAGGCGACGAGGCCATTGTCGGAGGTCATGGCCGAGCGGATCGCCGCGTTGCGCCAATGGGCGCACGGACGGACCGTCATTGCTAATTGAGTACTCGTTTCTGGTTTC
>DATKCF010000043.1:0-2257 GCA_035513345.1 Longimicrobiales bacterium | reverse complement strand
GGCGGAACGACGGAACCGAGGGCTGCGGCGGTGAGCGCGGCGGGATCATTGCCGGATTCGCGAATGAGACCGCGCACGAGGAGTCCGAGTTCGTCGACGGTCCGTTCGGGCCCGGTCGAGAAGCGCCAGTGATCGATGAGCCTGCGGTCATCGAACATGCCGAGCACGGTCTCGGTGTTGCCGACGTCAATGGTCAGGAGCATCGGTTGGCCTCGGAGCTGTTTTGCGAGTCGTGGCTGGTTGCGGCGAGGGCGCCGGACCGGGCGAATCGGGATGGATCAGGCGTACGGTACCGGAGCGGAGCGTGTCGTGGCGTCCATGGCGGCGTATGCGCAACGTGCCATCCGCCGCAATGCCTTCCGCGGTGCAGGCGACGTCATTGTTCACCGAGACCTGTCGTGCCCGCAGTGCGTCGCGTGCTTCGAGTGCCTTCAGTGTCGTTTGATCGAGAGGTGGCGGCTCGATGAGAAACGGCCGCAGCAGATCGAGGATACTGCCGGCCAGCGTGTGTCTGGCGACTGCTGCGCCGCACATGGCGATCGAGGTCGCGGTCGGCGCGACGGCAGGCTCGAAGTCACGGGCTCGCTGCGACACGTTGACACCGATGCCTGCAACGAGCCAGGCGAGTCCTGCGCCGGACGATCCCTCACAGAGAACGCCGGCGAGCTTGCGGCCGTCGGCCGACAGCACATCGTTGGGCCACTTGATGCGCGTGGCGATGCCGGCAACGTGTTCGATGGCGAGTGCGACGCCCAGTCCGGTCCGGAGCGGCATAGTGCTCGGATCGGCGGGTTCGTCGGCCGCGCGCATGACAACAGAGAGGAGCAGGCTGTGACCGGCCGAGTCCGCCCAGTGCCGGCCGTCGCGGCCACGGCCCTGCGTCTGGCGGTCGGCAATGACGGTCGTGCCGGCGGGCGCTCCCGCGGCGGCCAGCCGCATCGCGACATCGTTCGTCGATGTCGTCGTTTCGAAGATCAGCAGCGACGGGATGCGCCACTGCTCGCGCCACTGGTCGGGTGGACGACCTTCCCATGCGGTCGCGATGACGTCCCCGTTCAAGGCGTGACGACCTGGAGCGAGACGTCGAGCGCGGTGGCGGAATGCGTGAGGGCGCCGACGGAGATGCAGTCGACGCCTGTCGCGGCCACATCGCGGACCCGGTCGAGCGTCATGTTGCCGGACGCTTCGATCTCGATTGCAGCATCCGCGTTTCTCGTGCGCTGCACTGCCGTACGCATCGTGTCGAGATCCATGTTGTCGAGCAGAACGCGATCGGTACCGGCGGCGAGTACTTCATCGAGTTCGTCCAGTGTACGGACCTCGATCGTCACCGTGAGGCCGCGCACGTTGTTCTCCGCGACGCGCCCGAGCGCTTCCTTCGCGCCGCCGGCCATGGCAATGTGGTTCTCCTTGATCAGCACGGCGTCGAACAGGCCGCGTCTATGATTGACGCCGCCGCCGGCGACGACGGCGGCTTTCTCGAGGGTTCGCCATGCGGGTGTGGTCTTGCGCGTGTCGAGGATCTTCACGCCGGTTCCGGCTACGGCGTCGATATAGCGACGTGTGAGCGTCGCGACACCGGATAGCCGCTGCAGGAAATTGAGCGCGACTCGTTCGCCAGTGAGGATCGCGCGTGCCGGTCCCTTCAGCTCGTAGAGCACGTCACCGGGCGCGACCTTCTGTCCTTCCTCGGCCAGGCGATTGGTTGTGATGCGGCCATCGAGGCGTACGAAAACGGCGAGCGATGGCGTGAGTCCGGCCACTATGCCGTCGGACTTCGCGATGACGCGGGCCCGCAGCCGGGACCGCGCCGGCACGATCCACCGGCTGGTCAGGTCACCCGGCCCGCGGTCCTCGAGCAGGGCGAGGTCGATCATGTGGAGCACTTCGTCCTCGACGGTCGACAGCATCGACCGGCTGCGCTCCTCGCGTGCGGCTCCCGTCACCTGCGCAGTACCTCCTCGTAGTACACTTCGTACATGGGAATGATGCGGTCGGTGCTGAACCGCTCGGCAGCGTCCCGTGCCTGGGCGCTGGCCGCAAACCACAGATCGCGATCCGACAGCAGCTTAACGCCGGCCGCGGCCATGCCATCGACGTCGCCGACGGGCAGCATGTGACCGGCGGGCGGCGGCGGAACGACCTCCGGCAGGCCACCGACATCAGTGGTCACCACGGGCACGCCGCACGCCATGGCTTCCAGTGCGACCAGGCCGAATGCCTCGTTGACGCTCGGCAGCAGGAACAGGTCCGTACA
>DATKCF010000042.1:0-101672 GCA_035513345.1 Longimicrobiales bacterium | reverse complement strand
GTGCAGTACGCGAACAGGGATCATTTGCCGACGAGCGCCCTGATCGCGTCGGGCAATTCGAAGGCGGTTGCATCGACGCCGCCGAACTCGATCGATTCGAGGGTGACGGTCATTTCCTGACCAAAGGCCTGCTGCCGGCTCACACGCGGCATCAGCACGCCATGGTAGTCGGTGTATTCGTCGAACAGGATCGTGGAAGCAATGGCTCCCATGGCGGTCTGTGTCTGCATCATCGTGCCAATGAGAAAGCCGGTCTCGACATCGTAACAGTCGAACGTCTCACGGCCCGACTTCCACACGAGCCGTACCTTCCAGCACGCTTTGCCTCCGAAGTCGGCGCGTTCGACGGTCTCCATGCTCTCGATGAGGCGCGACGAGCGGATGTTGGCATCGAAGTCGGCTTCATCGCGGATCTGCGAAAGCTCCTCCTCGGACATGAGGCGAGGCCCCTCCATCGGGTTCATCGACCAGCCCGTCGTGCCGTCGAAGCCTGACGCGATCTCGCCAAGCCCGGGCAGCGTCATGGTCATCATCATGCGGCCCGGGGCTGCGCCCACGACGTGGATCTTGCCACTCATGCCGAGCGATGGCATCGAGAACTCGCTCACGGTACGGAACGAACCGTGCGCGATGATCGCGTCCGCGTTCACGAGCTTCACGTGCCGCGCTACCAGGTCCTGAGCTGCCGGCAAAACGGTTGCCTGCGCTGCGTCATGATGCGGTGTCTGCGCAGCCGCCGGAACCGCCGCCACGAGAACCATGAATACGGCGCCCAATCGGGCGACTAACGTGATGTCGGAACCCGGAATCGTCGCCTCCGATATCCTCATTGAACTGCCTCCCGCATGCGTACGCGAAAACGTCGACCCGCAGCCGCAATCGTGCCCGCGCGTCAGTGATGCCGTGGCGGCTGGCTCCCGATCCACCGTACGGCCGATTCCAGGATCGGATCCCCGCCCCGGAGCAATGCCTTCCGCTCGATTGGCACGGTCACGTCCGGCACCACGCCGCTACCCTCGATGCGCGCGCCGCCGGCTGCCGTGAAATCGGCGATCACGTGCATCAGAACGTCGCCATCCGGCAACCTGTATGTCCCGGCCGGCAACGCCTGGCCCGCCGAGGTCTGGCCGAAGATCCGCGCACGGCCAACCGCCTGCATACCGCCAGCGAAAATCTCCGATGTACTCACACTCATGCCATCGATCAGGATCGCCAGCGCGCCCGCGAACGGCTCGACCGGCCGTGACTGCGTGTCCACCCGTCGCGGATTCGCCACGAAGTTCAGCTCGGCCTCGCGCCTCCGCATCGTGCCCAGCGCCACGCGTTCGTTCGTGAAATGGCCGGCCACACCCATCACCATCCCGGCGACACCGCCCGGATTGCCACGCAGGTCCATGACGATGCCACGGCAATCGCGCACTTGATCAACGGCTTCATCGATTTTCCGGGCCAGTGGTGCCATCCACACGTTGAACCGGATCACGCCGATGCAGCCCGACCCGTCCTCGATGCGCCACTGCTCCAGGTTCGACACGAACGGCGGCAGTGAACCGAACCGCACGACCTCGCCGGGGCGCAGCCGCCGTTCCAGACGCATCGCCACACGACGGTCCGACCCATCGATGAACGTCACACCGACGACCGAACCCGCAGGACCTTCCGCCTGGCCCCTCGCACCGAACAGAAACTGCGTCAACGCGTCCCGGTACTCCCGGGAGTCCTCGATACCCGACAGCCGCTCCAGCGATTCCGCAGGACGGAACTCGCCGATGGACTCCACAAACCAGCCCGGCCGCACTCCCGCTTCTGCCGCCGTACCCGCGCTGTCGACTCGCCAGACCGCCAACCGGCCGTCCACAAGCGACATCTCGATGCCGAGACCGCCCGCTCCACCGCTCTCGCCGCCCGGATCGACCACATCCACAAGGTCGTACGGGATCAGGGTGTAGTGCGACTCACCCAGCCGCGACAGCATGTTCCGGATCACGCCGCGAAGAACACCGATCGTTTCCGCACGCGCCGCTACAGGCCGCAACTCGGCACGCACCGCGTCCCAGTCGACGCCCGCGAATGTCGAGTCGTAGTGCGTCGCATTGATCCGGTTCCACGCGCTGTCGAACGTCGCAAGCGCCAGCTCCGGACTCATCGGCACCGTCTGTGCCGACACGCCTGTGCCGGCCCCGAGACAGGCGCATAGCACGCCGACGCGCAGCGCGACGTTCAAGACCCTCGAGAACTTCGTCATTCTCTCGTTCCGTTGGTGGCGCCCTGCCCCTTTCGACAGCGCGCCCCATTGATGTTCGGCTGCACCCTCACCGCGCATGAGTGCTCGCGGGTCGTGATCCCGAAGTATGGCGGGGCCGGTCGGGCACAAGAAGGCTCTGGCCCATATCGGTATGCCTCAGTCAGACAGGTCGGCGCTCAGGGTATCGATTTCAGTCACGTTCATGCCGCGGCCGCGGGCCCTGTCCGCGAACTGAGCGGTGATGTCGCCATCGCCGCGTGGCGCGCCGTTCCACGCGATGACGGCCCGGGCGGCAGCCGGTCGGCCTGCCAGGTCGACGGCGAGGTCGAGGATGGCGTTGGTGGTGCGTTCGTACGCGCCGGCGCCCTTGGCAAGGCGAAGCACGATGATGTCGTCGGGTCCGAGGCTGTCGAGAACGGCATCGTAGCGGGGGGCCCAGTCGCCGGGCCTGTCTGTGACGGAGGTTTCGCGGAACGTCGGACGGTCGAAGGGGAGGACGACGCGACGCTGCATGCCGAGTTCGGCCGCGATTTCGAGTGCGAGGATGTCGGACCCGCAAGCAGCGGAGGCGACGATGGAACCGGCGCCGATCTGTCGGAACAGCTCACGGAGGCGGTGAGCGACAGCGGGCTCGGCGCGTTGCGGGAAGCGCGGTTCTTCGGCGTCGTCGGGGTCGACTCGCCGTCCGGCGAATGCGATCACTTCGGTTGGTGTTCCAGTCACCGCGGTTCCGATATCCAGGCAGTGAGGGCTTCGATGACCGACCGGGCGACGTGGCCGGGCGTGCTGTAGTACTCGGTGGGCGTCGCGCGGCCGGTACCGTCGATGAAGAGATGGTTGAGCGCGGCGAACTCCCGGATCGTAACATCGTGGCCTGACAGCCGTTCGCGCCAGAGTGCGAGGTCGCGCTCTGTCACCTGATAGTCACGCCCGCCGTGGATGACGAGGACAGGCACGTCGAGCGCGGCCGCGGTGGTGACGGGGTCCCGACCATCGAGGTCGTAGTAGTATGACGCGGGTGCGCCCATGACGTTCGTGGCGGGCGGCACGGCTCGTTGTTCGAGCTGCGCGATGGTGTCGAGGGATGCCTCGATGGAGGCGCGAGCGGCGGAGTCGGTCGGTGCAAGCGCAGCGATGTACGTGAGCTGGTCGCGGAGCACGACGGCGATCTGCCGTGCGGGCGCGGCCAGCAGCGCGACGCCGGCCACGCGACCGTCGCGTCGGGCGATCTCGGGGGCGAGCATTCCGCCGAGGCTGTGGCCGGCCAGATAGACGCGGCCGGGATCCACGCCGTCATGGATCCGTGCGGCTTCGAGAGCGGCCAGCGCGTCCTCGATGACTTCCTGGTCGACCGTGAAGCTGGCCGGATCGATCCGGTCGGCATGAACGCGGGTCCGCTTCTCGTAACGCAGCACGCCGACGCCGCGTGACGCGAGGCCTTCAGCCAGGTCGCGGAACGGCCGGTTCGGCCCGATGGTCTCGTCGCGGTCGTGCGGCCCCGACCCGTGAACCAGGACCACGACGGGATGCGGACCGGCGGACACCGGCAGGGTCAGTGTGGCCGGCAGTGCCCACGGATCCTCGCCCACGGTGACATCGAACTCGCCGAACGCGGCGGTGTCGACGTACTCGGGCGCCGTATACGGCGGCGGCTCCGGCGGCAGGAACCACAGGCCGGTCAGCTCGAGGTCGTCGTCGAGGACGACCCGGATCCTGAGCGGCTGCCGTTCGAAACGCGCTTGCACGTCGACAATGTGCTGCCCGTTCTGCTCGGTCACCGACTGCGGCACGAGGCCGAGGAGTGGCCCGGACGTCGACGTGATCTGCGTCCAGATCTGGCCGAGCCGCTCAGGCGACAACGCATCCGCGGGCACCGCGTCGGATATCATAGCCGCGGCGGAGTCGAACCTTTCTTCCTCCAGCAGCCGGACAAAGGAGGCCGCAGCGCGCGTCCACCTGTCGCTCGCCTGTGCGAGGCCCGTATCCGGCACACCCAGCATCAGAACCACCAGCAGACCTCCCATGATCGCGGCCCGAGCGGCACTCCCGTCACCAACCGAGGTGAAACGCAGCGACTGGCTCCGCCTTAGCCATCGTCGCGTCCCTATCGTATCTTCCCATTGCGGCACACGTAAGGTCGGCCGTCCAGAACGCGCCGCCGGCAACCTGTTTCCCCCGGTGACGGATCCGTTCGGCAACTCGCGAGTAGACCGACGCGAGTCGCGACGCGGACCATCAGAGGATTACGAGACTACCATGCAGAATCTTCGCCGCTCGGTTCTGATCGCGCTGTTCGCGGTCCCCGGTACTGCGCTCGCGCAGCAGCCCTCGCCGGCATCTCCGATTCCGCTCGATCCTGCCGTGCGGTCCGGCACGCTGGACAATGGCCTGCGCTACTTCGTCCGTGCGAACCGGCAGCCGGAGCACAGGGCGGAGCTGATGCTCGTGGTGAACGCCGGCTCGATTCTCGAGGATGACGACCAGCGTGGTCTGGCGCACTTCGTAGAGCACATGGCGTTCAACGGTACCGAGAACTTCGAGAAGCAGGCACTGGTCGACTATCTCGAACGGATCGGGATGCGGTTCGGCGCGGACCTGAACGCGTACACGGGTTTCGACGAAACGGTCTATCTGCTGACGGTGCCGACGGACACGGGTACCGCTGTGGCGCGCGGCTTCGACATCCTCGAGGAGTGGGCGCACCGCATCACCTTCGATCCGGAAGAGATCGACAAGGAGCGCGGCGTGGTGATCGAGGAGTGGCGGCAGGGTCAGGGCGCCGGTTCGCGGCTGCGCGACCAGGTCTTCCCGGTCCTCTTCCGCGGCTCTCGCTATGCCGAGCGCCTGCCGATCGGGTCGCAGGAATCGTTGCAGACCGCTTCCCGCGAAGCGCTCGTGCGGTACTACGAGGAGTGGTACCGTCCGGACCTCATGGCTGTCATTGCAGTGGGCGACTTCGACGCGGCCGGGATCGAAGAGCAGATCCGGACCCGGTTCTCCGCGCTGACCCCACCGGCGGAGTCGAGGCCGCGGTCCGTGTACGGCGTCGATGCCCATGATTCCACGCTGGTCGTCATTGCGACCGACCCGGAAGCGACGGGCACGAGCGTCAACGTCTACTACAAGCATCCGGTTCCGGAGCAGGGCACGTATGGTGCGTTCCGCCAGTCGCTCGTGCAGATCCTGTACAACGGCATGCTGAACGCGCGGCTGGCGGAACTTGCGCGCGAAGCGGACCCGCCGTTTGTGGCGGCCAGCTCGTCGGAAGGCAATATCGTCCGGACACAGGCAGCCTACTCCGTGGGCGCGGCGGTCCACGAGGGCGGCGTGTTGCGCGGTCTCGAAGCGATAATGACCGAAGCGGAGCGCGTTGCGCGGCACGGTTTCACCGAATCGGAACTGGATCGGGAGAAGGCGGACCTGCTGCGCTACTACGAGTCGGCGTTCGCCGAGCGTGAACACACGGAGTCATCACAACTGGCGAACGAGTACGCCCGTGCATTCATGGAAGGCGAAGCGGTACCGGGCATTGCCGCGGAATTCGATCTGGTGAAGCAGTACCTCCCGGTCATCACGCTGGCTGATGTCAACCGGCTTGCCGGCGAATGGATGCCGGACGGTAACCGCGTGATCGTGTTGCAGGCGCCCCGCAAGGAGGGTCTGGAGCTGCCGTCCGAAAGCGATCTGCTGGGCGTGTTCGCGGCGGTCGAGAACAGCGCGATCGAGCCGTACGTCGACATTGTCACCGAAGACGAACTGGTCGCGAATCCGCCAGCGCCCGGCTCGGTCACGGCGGAGACCGTGTACGCCGATGTCGGCGTGACCGAGTGGACATTGTCGAACGGCGCGCGCGTCCTGCTCCGGCCGACCGACTTCAAGGACGACGAAGTCGTGTTCCGCGCGTTCAGTCCGGGCGGCCTCTCGCACGTGTCGGATGACGAGTACCTGACGGGCGTGTTCGCGTCATCGCTTGCATCGGCGAGCGGACTCGGCACGATGAACGCGACCGCGCTTCAGAAGGCACTGGCCGGAAAGGCCGTTGCCGTCCGTGCGGGCATCGACGAACTCACCGAGGGCCTCAATGGCGGCGCATCGCCCGGCGACCTCGAGACGATGTTCCAGCTCATCCATCTCAACCTGTCCGCTCCCCGCCGGGACACGACAGCATTCAGCTCGCTGGTCACTCGCCTGCGCAGCGTCCTCGAGAACCAGCAGGCGAGTCCGGACCAGGCGTTCGCCGACACGTTGTCCGTCACCTTGGCCCAGCACCATCCGCGCATCCGTCCGGTCACCGCCGCGCGACTGGACGACATCGATCGCGACCGCGCCTTCGAGATCTTCGAGGACCGGTTCACCGATGCGGGCGACTTCACGTTCGTGTTCGTCGGCAGCTTCACGATCGAAGCGATCAGGCCGCTTGTCGAACGCTGGATCGGCGGACTGCCCGGCGGCACGCGCAACGAAACCTGGCGCGACCGTGGCGTGCGGCCGCCTGACGGCGTGGTCGAGAAGACTGTCCGCAGGGGCCTCGAGCCCCGCAGCCAGACAGCCATCATATTCACGGGCCCGATCGAGTACGACCGGCAGACGGCGTTCCTCCTCAATGGACTGGCCGACGCACTCGACATCCAGTTGCGTGATGTGCTGCGCGAAGAACTCGGCGGCACGTACGGCGTTCAGGTCGCAACGTCAGTCGCCCGCGATCCATGGCCGAACTATGCGGTCCAGGTCTACTTCGGCGCCGATCCCGCTCGCCTCGATTCGCTGACCACTGTCGTGTTCGACGAGATCCGGAAGATCCAGACCGAGGGTCCGTCCGCGGAAATGCTCGACAAGGTCAAGGAAGCGTTGCGCCGCGACCACGAAACGAATCTCCGGCAGAACGCCTACTGGCTGTCGCGGCTGTCATCGGCCGCGCTCCATGGCTTCGCGCCCGACGAGCTGCTCGATGTCCCGACATTGATCGATGCGTTGAGTGTCGATAGGATCGCGGAGGCGGCACGAATGCACATGCCCGCTACCAGATACGTACGTGTTTCGCTCATGCCCGAGGGTTGAGGTGAAATGGGCGGGGAGGGCGAGATGGCCGTCGGGGGCGGTTTCCTTTGTCCTTGCCGGGTTCCTGGTGGGGCCGGCGGCAGCGCAGGTGGTCGCGCCGATTGCGTTGCGCTCGCCGGCCAGCACGCGGGCGCTCGGGCTGGGCAACGCGTATCCGCTGGCAAGTGCGGAATCGGACGCAATCTTCTACAACCCCGCGCTGCTCAGCACGGCGAGGGGCATTGCGGGCTCGGTGGCGGCGTACGGTTCGGGGAGCCGGCTGCTCGGTGTGTCGGGCGCGATGGAATGGTGGAACGGCGGGGTCGGCTTCGGACTCCGGGCGCTCTCGTACGGCGCACAGAGCCTGACGGACGGTGCGTTTGCGCGCGGCGAAGCCGGACTCTCCGGCTCGGGCGCCTCGGCAGCGTCCGAACAGATCCTGAGCGCGGCCTATGCGCGAACGGTACTGGGCGTTCGTGTGGGCGTGGCCGGCAAGATGATCGACTACCGGGCAGGCGCCGAACGGGACGTGACGGCGGCCGCGGACATCGGCGTTGCGCGCGCCGTCGGTCCACTCACGCTGGGCCTGACCGGCCGCAACCTCGGCCGTGACCCGGCGCTGGACGCGCTCGATACGGAACTGCCGACGGAGGTCACGCTTGGCGCCGCGACGGGTACCCGCCAGGCCGGCCCGCTCGACCTGATGGTCGCGGCATCCGCGTCATGGCACCGCGACGAGACGTGGGCGGCGGGCGGTGGCGTCGAGGTGTCGTACTGGCCGATCCAGGGCCGCACGTTCACCGGCCGCGCGGGCTACCGCTGGATCGAGGACTCGGACATGCAGCCGTTGACGGTCGGTGCGGGGTTCACGGGCGACCGCATCGCAATCGATTGGGCCTTCGAGGACATCGAAGCCGGCGACGCGGTCCACCGCCTCACGATCCGTTTTCGCTGATCTCACAGGGATCCTCGCCGCAACACGTCCGTCACGGGTTTTACGGAGTGGTTTCATACGGGTCGTGGAGCTTCACGGGCGGTTGCTTCGTTCTCTTCAACCGCAGGTTCAGCGCCTCGACGAAAACCGAGAAGGCCATCGCGAAGTAGATGTAGCCCTTCGGGATGTGCTGGTCGAGGCCCTCGGCGATGAGCACCATGCCGATCAGCAGCAGGAAACTGAGCGCCAGCATCTTCACGGTCGGGTGACGCTCGACGAAACTGCTGACCGGCTCTGCGAAGAGCATCATGAAGCCGATCGCGATGACGACGGCAGCGACCATGATCGCGATCTCGTCGACCATGCCGACGGCCGTGATCACCGAGTCGAGCGAGAAGACGATGTCGAGCAGCATGATCTGCACGAGCACGCTCGCGAACGACGGCGGGATCCGCTTGGCAGTGCGGCCTGACTCGCCTTCCAGCTTGTCATGAATCTCGTGCGTGCTCTTCGCCAGCAGGAACAGGCCGCCGCCGATCAGGATGAGGTCGCGGCCGGAGATCTCCTGGCCGATCACGGTGAAGAGCGGCGCCGTCAACCGGATCACCCATGTGATGGCGAACAGCAGGGCGATGCGCGTTCCCATGGCCAGCAACAACCCGAGCCGACGCGCCTTGCCCTGCTGAGCCGCCGGCAGCTTGCTCGCGAGGATCGAGATGAACACGACATTGTCGATGCCCAGAACGACCTCGAGCGCCGTCAGTGTTGCCAGCGCGATCCAGATCTGCGGGTCGGTCACCCACTCCATTGGGTCTCCTGGCTCTTGCCCTTGCCGGAATCCTCAACCTGATGTCAACCGCCATGTAAGCTGTGGCGTGGACGGGGGTGGGGCCAGAGCCTTGCCATCCGACAGGCCTTGATTCGCGCCCGGGTCGCCCCATAGCGTAGCTGATGGCCGCGATCACGCGCAGTACCAACCTCGACGCAGGCTGGACGCTGACCGACTGGCGACCTCGTGAATTCGACGGGCTCGTCGAGTCGATCTGGTTCTTCAGCGGAGCGACGCCGCAGCGACGGGAACGCCACTTCCCGACCGGAACGCTCGACCTGATCGTGCATCTGGGTAGCCTGTCCGATCGATACCGCATCGTTCAGGGCAACCCGCCCGGGCCATGCGCGATGGCGTCGGTCGGCGGCCTGCTCGTCGGGCCAATGGTCATCGAAGCGCCGCCAGGTCCGTGCCGGGTTCTGGGAATCCGCCTGCTGCCCGCCGGTGCTTTCTCTCTTTTCGGCCTGCCGCTCTGTGAATTGACCGATCAGACCGTCGACCTGCGCCTTGTGCTGGGCGGGGCGGCGGACGAGCTGGCCGAACGCTGCGAAGAGGCGGCGTCCGACGATGAACGCGTGCGTGCCGCGGGCGAGTGGGTCCGTGACCGACTCGTGCGCGGGGGACAGACAGATTCCCGCATCGCATACGCCGCGAGCGAGATCGAGCGGGCTGAGGGTGCGGTCTGTATCTCGGCACTGCGCGAGCGGCTGGGCCTCTCGAAGGCCCGGCTCGTTGCGGGCTTCGTCGAGCAGATCGGCGTGACGCCGAAGCGGTTCGCGCGCATCGTCAGATTCAGGAGCGCTACGGCCGCGCTCCGGCAAGGACCTCGCTCGCTCGCGCAACTGGCTCTCGCTTGCGGCTACTACGACCAGCCTCACATGAACGCCGAGTTCCGCGAATTCAGCGGTCTCACTCCGCGTGAGTTCCTGTCCGCCGCCCGCCCGCACGCAACAAGCCTCGCCGAGTAGGCTGCCTTTTCTCCAAGACGCGGTCGCCGATGCCACGTATCCTGTAACGGCGGACGACAACCACAGGAGGCAGACGATGACGACACCGAATGGCGTGCCCGAAGGCTATTACGCCCTCACGCCATACCTCATCGTGCACGACGCGGCGATGGCCCTCGACTTCTACCGAAGAGCGTTCGACGCGGAGGAACTCTCACGTCACACCGACGAAGACGGCAAGGTCCGGCACGCCGAGTTCCGCATCGGCGACTCCGTCGTCATGATCACGGAGGAGACGCCCGATTGGCCCGAATGGAAGGGCCCGCTGTCGCGCGGCGGCACACCCGTCCACCTGTACGCGTACGTCGACGATGCCGACGCGTGGTTCGCCCGCGCGGTCGGCGCCGGCGCGACCGAATTGCTCCCGCTCGCGGACCAGGCGTACGGTGATCGCAGCGGCGGCGTGACCGACCCGTTCGGCCACATCTGGTACGTCGCGACGCGCATCGAACGTGTCGCCGGATCGTGACGCGCCACCGGCCACGACTGGACGAGCCGCGAACGACACGCCGCGAACTACACTGGGGATGCGGTGATCTGAACGGCGACAGGGTGACACTGTCGAGCTGGAGTGGCTCGTCGCGAGCAACCGGACGCTGGAATGTCGTTCGAGAGGGTCCGTGGTGCCCCGCACCTGTTGCCGATGTCCCCGGCCGTTCCCCCCGATCCCCCTCCCCCAACTACTCCGCCTCCATCGTCCGACCCATCTCCCTCTCCGGCCCCCCTCCCCCACACAACAGCTCGGGAAGAGGCAAAGGTTTACGGAGACGGAAAGCCTTCGCCTCCTGGTCGATCAGTAACCCCAGGGCGTTGGCGGCGGCGGGACGGGCCTCGTAATGTCGAACTCGAGCCGGTACCTCCGGTCGGTTCCCTCCCGTCGTAGCGCGTAGACGAAGATACGATCCGGATGGACCTCGACGGTCCACACGTTCGTGGCCGCGGCCGGAATCAGTGATGCCGTGGCGGTGTCGGCGGGAAACTCCTGAACCTGAGCGCTGCCCGGGCCCACGGTATCGCCACCATACTGTGTCACCTCGTCCTCGGAACCGTCCTCATGGCGATGGTCATGCTTCAACCGCAGGCCGTCGGCCGTGCGTGAGAGGATCCATGTTCGCGATCGATCATCGCCGACGTGCAGTGGGATCCGGATCTCATCGGCTGCGCACTGCCTTACATGCATGACCAGCGCTTTCCCCGCGAAGGTCGTGTCACCTGCCGGCGCCTCGATCAGAGTGCCCTCGAACGCCTGATCGCACAGCTCCTCGATGGCGCTCCAGAAGGTGTCCTGCGCTGACAGCGGAGCGGATTGCTCGGGCGTCTCCGCCGAGCACGCCAGCAGAATGGGCACGACGGCAAGGATCCAGCGCGTTCCGGCTTGCATGTGAGTCCTTTGCGATAGGGGAGCGGACAGTGGGTGGCGGAACCTGGACGCCGCGGCGTCCGGCGTCAACGACCGGCCGACTGAACGTGTCGTCCGGAACCATCAGCGGCGGACGGGCCGGTCCGCGGGCTGCACCTGCTGCGTCACTGGCGGGGCGAACGCCGGATCGGGATTCGCGAATCCGATCTCATCGATGACGACAGTGCCGGCGACAGCGCGGTCGAACACGAACCGGATCTCCGTGAGACGGCGGGGATCGAGGGATACGTTCGTCGCGACGAAATCGGCGAGCGGCAGCATGTACGTCTGCAGCACCAGTTCCGACTGCGCGCCGAAGCGGTTCTCCTCGATGCCTCGCCGGCGCAGGATCCAGGTCTCGAGCGGACGCCTGATCACACCGTAGCGGCTGAGTGGCAGGCTTGCTCTCTGGCCGACGGCATCGACCACCTCGATGCTCAGATCGATCGGCGGCTTCTCGTCATCATCGCTTTCATTCGCCTCATCGTCTTCGTCATCCGTCCGTTCGTCGCGGTCCGGTTCGTCGGCGGGCGACTGTCCCGCACGCGTCGTGTCACGCGCTGCCGGATCGCGGCGAGGACCGGGCATCGCGTCGGTCGGCATGAGCAGGAACTGGATCGACGAGTTCTCACCGATGCCGCGCTCCGCCGTCATTGCCAGCGGCAGGTGAACCGTGTACACGGCGGGCGGCCCGTGCCGGGTAGTGTCGGATCCGGCGATGCGGTTGTTCCAGCCGAGCGTGACGGCGTTGTTGTACTGCGAGCTGCCCTCTGCGGGCGAGTTGGCTGTGCGCAGCTGAAGCAACCCTTCCCGCCACGTTGCAAGGCTGTCGCCGCTGATGCGGACGCCGGGCGAGGAGCCGGTCGTCACATCGACATCCTCCTCGAACGCGGCAACCGGACGAAACGTGCTCTCCTGGAAGCGCGTGATGTACATCGTCTTCGGCAGCCAGTCGCCAGCCACGCGATGATCGCGGAACAACGGCAGGTACCGCTTGTCATCGCGCAGTGTCGCTTCGAGGAAGGCGGGGATGTAGATCTCGGCGAACCGCCGCTGGTCCTCTGGCGGCATGAGTGTGCGCAGGTCGAGGATGCGCGCGCTGCGTGGTCCGTTGTCGTTCGGTCCCCATCCCGTGTTCCACTGACCGTGGTTCGCGCGGTACACGAACACGGCCGCCTTGAAGTACGGATTGCCGTCAGTGAACTGCACGCGCTGGTACTGGCGGATCCCCATGAACGACGAAACATCGCCGTCGTGCGAGCCGTGGAACACCATGTAGTTCACGTTCTCGACCGGGACCAGCCGATCCGCCGGGCGGTACTGGCCGTCGACCGGCGCAATCGCGATCAGCGAACGGATGTTGAAATCGAAACCGAGCTTCACGGTCGCATCATCGGGGTATCGCTCGATGCGGTTCAGCGCGGCCGCATGACCAACCGCCTCACCGCCGCGCGAGTGGCCGATCAGCGCGATGCGCTCCATGTCGACGCGGCCGGCGAACGGATTACCCGCCATCTCGTTCCACTTCTTCCACTGCTCGAGATGCTTCAGCAGGAACCATCCGCGCGCATCGTTCTCGCCGCGCGTGCCGTTGATGAAGTTCATGTCGACGGAGACGGCGATGAAACCGCGGCTCGCGAGCAGCTCGCCGATGTAGGCGTACCCCGGGTCCGAGAAGTCCTTCGGGTTGTGGTTGCCATGCACCATCAGCACGAGCGGGAACGGACCATCCCCCTGCGGATACCACGTCCGCCCGTTCAGCGGCATGCCCTTCGTCGTGAAGCCCCAGTACGGGTTGCGGCTGCGCGCCGCGGCCGCCAGGCTGACAAACTTCGATGCATCGACGGAATCCGTTCGCAGCGTTACCGAGTCGCGGTACTCCGCGCGGTTGCGGTCTGTGCCGCTGCCGTAGTACAGCCGGCCGATCGCGAACGGGCCGCGCGCGCCGGGGTCCGGCGCATCGATCGTGTGGTTCGCAAGCACGATGTTCGCGTCACTGGGCTCCAGCTTCAACGCCGGATAGCAGGCGGCTCCCGGAACGGTCGCGGCCGCGAGTATCAGGAAGTGGAGTCGTCGCATGCAGTGCTGTCGGTCAAGGTGCGCGGGTAATCTCGAGGACAATCGACGAGTCGCGTACGCTGCGGCGAGTCGTCGCATGCACGTCAAGCTGTGTCGCACACCCTACGGAGGCAAGATGGCCCCGCGACGCGTGCCGTCCGGCACCCGCTCGAGCCGGAAGCAATCCGGACGGTCGTAGTGCCCCGCCACATCGAGCGCCATGCTCTCCTCGCGGACCCGGTCGAGATCGAGATCGACCAGGAGCAGCGTCGGTTCATCGTACACGGGTCCCGCCACCACCGCGCCGTCCGGCCCGATGATCGCACTGCCGCCGCGCACGACCCACGCGTCCGGCCCCGCCACCAGCGACGGATCGGGGTCGAGTCCGTCGGGCAGCGACGATGCCCGCTGAAGCGAGCCCACCGCGAGTACCCAGCACCGACCTTCGAACGCGTACTGGCGGCAGGCGACCAGATTCATTTCCTTCACCGTCGGCCATACCGCCACGTGGATGTCCTCGCCTGATTCGTGCAGCGCCTGCCGGGCCAGCGGCATCCAGTGCTCCCAGCAGACCAGACCTCCCACACGGCCAGCAGGAGTGCTCACCGCACGAACGCCCGCCGCATCGCCGGGGCCCCAGACCAGCCGCTCCGTGTACGTCGGCACCAGCTTGCGATGATGGTTCAGCAATCGGCCGTCCGGGCCGAACGTCAGCAGCGCGTTGTACAGCGTCCCGCGCCCCGGCCCGGACTCGACCCGCTCGATCACTCCCAGCACGAGCGTCACCCCGTTCGCCGACGCCAGCTCTCCCAGCCGGCCCGCCGCCGCCCCCGGAACCGATACCGCGTTTTCCGCCATCACGCGATATGCGCGCTTCGCCGCCGGATTGTCCCACAGCCCCGCGGATCGGCAGACGTCCAGCCATGCCGGATACCCGGGAATCCATGTCTCGGGAAAGGCCACCAGCTTCGCACCATGCGAAGCTGCCTCCTCGATCAGACCGGCCGTCCTCGCCAGGCCGGACTCGAGGTCAGCGCACGTCTCCGCCTGTAATACCGCCGCCTTGACGATCGGCAATGCTCGACGCTCCCGTTTCGCGTGGATTGCGGGTTCACCACGCCGAGATAGCTCCTGCGTGAACCCATTCGCAAGCGCAGCGGAGTAAAACTCGACAACGCGCTCGCCACCAGACGCGAAGCCGGGCGTGAGGGCCACACGCGCCCCCACGCCCATCACACATTACTTCTTCGTGCCAGGCAGAATCACCGTGTCCACCACGTGGATCACGCCATTCGACGCCGTCACGTCCGCCTTCACGACCGTCGCTCCGTCGATCATCACCGCGCCGTTCACCGTCCGGATGTCCACCGATTCGCCGGTCACCGTACTTGCTGACTCCAGCGTCACAACGTCCGTCGACATCACCCTGCCAGCCACAACGTGGTACGTCAGGATCGCCGCCAGTTGCTCCCTGTCCCCGAGCAACGCCTCCACCGTTCCCGCCGGCAACTTCGCGAACGCTGCGTCTGTCGGCGCGAATACCGTGAACGGCCCCGCACTCCGCAGTGTCTCCTCGAGACCCGCAGCCCGCACCGCCGCCAGCAACGTCGTGAAGCCGCCCGCCGCCGCCGCCGTGTCAACGATGTCCTTCGTGCCCATCTCCTGGCCGCTCGCACGGCTGCCGGGGATCAGCAGTGTTGCGGCCATGGCTGCCGCGCCGAGCACTCGCCAAATGGTCATATCCGTCATCTCGTGGTTTGGTTTGGTGATCCGTCCAATCAATGTCCAGCAAATCTGGATAGACTGAAGGTGTTTGTCAAGTGATTGTCGAAATCATATGGTTGACAAGCATTGGACGATACTTACTTTCTACCGATGACACCTGACCGAACCACAACCGATGATGGCGCTGCGAGGCACCCGATACGGGTCGTGGCGCAGCGGACGGGGCTCACGCCGGATGTGCTGCGTGCGTGGGAGAATCGATATGGCGTAGTGAAGCCGGTCCGGTCCGAGACAGGGCAGCGGCTGTACACGGATGCGGACGTAGAGCATCTGCGCCAGTTGCGGCGGGCGACGGAGTCCGGGCGTTCGATCGGGCAGCTGGTGAAGCTGGAGTTGGGGGAGCTTGGCAGGCTGGTCGAGGAGGACGCAGCGCATCGGCGTGAATCGGAGCGGATGCGGGTGGACGAGGCGAGCGACGAAGCGGCGGGTCATCTGCTGTCTGCGTTGGAGGCGGTACGCGGACTGGAGGCGGGCGATCTGGACGCGGTGCTGGTGAAGGCGGCGTTGCGGCTGGGCAGCGCGTCGTTTCTGGAGCACGTTGCGGTGCCGCTGCTGCGCGAGGTCGGTGACTCGTGGCACCGTGGTGAGATCGGTGTAGCGCACGAGCATCTGGCGTCATCGGCGACGCAGCGTGTTCTGGGGTGGCTGTTGTGGTCGGGCACGCCGAACCGGGAGGGCCCGTCGATCGTGATCGCAACACTGGCGGGTCAGCGTCACGAGTTGGGCGCGTTGCTGTGTTCGGCGGTTGCGGGGGAGGAAGGGTGGAGGGTGGTGTATCTCGGGGCGGATTTGCCGGCGGACGAGATTGCGCGGGCGGCGGCGGTCCGGAACGCGTCAGTGGTTGCGCTGAGTCTGGTATATCCGCCGCGGGAGCCGCGGATCGCGCGGGAATTGAAGGTTCTGCGGTCGATGTTGCCGGAGGTAACGATCCTGGTGGGCGGTCAGGCGGCTGCGAGCTATTCGTCTGTGCTCGAGGAGATCGGCGCGCGGCAAGTTGCGGAGCTTTCGGACCTTCGGGCGGCGCTGTCGGAACTCCGGCCGGAGGGGGTGTGCTGAGGTAGAAACGCGGGCTATGGTGGTATGGCGCCCGCGGATCAGCGGATTCCCTACAGCATGGGAGTGGGAGGGCAGTCAAGTTGGCGGAGGTGAAATGGCGCTGACTGAAAGGGAATGGGTGCCGATGGCCCGGACAATCATGGTGCCGCTGGATGGATCGACGTTCGCGGAGCACGCATTGCCTGTAGCGCTCGGCCTGGCGCGGGCATCCGGTGGCCGTGTGCATCTCGCCCAGGCCCATGAACCGCCGTCGATCCCTGCCTCGCCGGACATCCTCATGCCGTACGATGCGGAATGGGACCGTGCGATCCGGGACAACGAGCGGTCGTATCTGGACAGCATGGCGAATCGGGTGTCGGAGCGAGCGGGTGTGACAGTGCGGACGGAGCTGCTCGAGGGCGTTCCGGCGATGGCGCTGGCGACGTACGCGCGCGAGATGGAGCTGGACCTGATCGTCATGACGACGCATGGCCGGGGCGGCCTGAGCCGGCTGTGGCTCGGCAGCGTGGCGGACGGCGTGGTGCGGCGGAGCGGCGTGCCGGTGCTTCTGATGCGACCGACGGACGCAGAGGTGGACTACGAAGCGCGACTGAGCCCCAATCACATACTGGTTCCGCTGGACGGGTCGACGCTATCGCACGGAATCATCGAACCGGCGGCATGGCTGGGTTCGCTGACGGGTGCGCGGTTCACGCTCGTCCGGGTCACGGTGCCGGTGCCGGTTCTACGGGGTCCGGGGCCGATGTCGGAGGACGGGTTCGCGGCGAAGCTGATCGTCGAGCAGGAGCAGCACGCGCAGGCGTACCTGGACGGAGTGGCGTCGGGACTGCGGTCGCGAGGTCACGAGGTCGAGACTGCCATCGTAAACCATGTCGCGCCGGCGGCGGCAATTCTGGAGTTTGCTGCGGAGAACGCTGTGGACGTGGTTGCGATCGCAACGCATGGTCGTGGCGGCTGGACGCGTCTTGCGCTGGGCAGTGTCGCGGACAAGGTGCTCCGCGGGTCGGTCATGCCGGTGATGCTGTACCGACCACCGGCTGCGAGAGGGACGAAGACGTCGTCGCGGTTGGACACGAATCCGGCGGTTGTAATGGAGTAGCATCCGGCGTTCGGAAGGTCACCGCGGGTTCGGGGATTCGCGCGGTACCTGCCGTCCGACGGACTGGAGGGCGATCGTCCAGGACGGTCGCCCTCGCTTTCATCCGACGGGAGGACGCAAATCGTGTCGGCGGCGAGAACGACACGAATGGTGCGGCGCCCCGACCATCCTCGTTTCCGGTTCGTTCGTCCCCGCCCGTTTGCGCGCCGCTGTTTTCTCACCTACGCTTGCGGCTCCTCCCAAGGAACATGGAGCCGAATCGGAATGGAACGCCCGCTCGCACTGGTCCGGCAAGCCGTCGTGGTGTTGATCGCCGCACTCCTCGTTGCATCGCCGACAGCGGCCCAGGAACAGGTCCGTTCCGCGAAGCCGGCCGACGCAGGCTCTCTGAATGCGATCATCACGGCGGTCCACGACGTGATCTCGGGTCCGGTGGGCGAGGCCAGGGACCAGTTGTGCAATGATGGCGAGCGCTGGTGGATGATCACGATCTTCTGGGACTCGGAGCGGCCTGACAACCCGATTCCGGCGAAATACGTCTCGGGCGGAGTTCGCTGAGGCCGCGATGCTGCTGGAACTCGCTGTGCTGAGTGGTACCATACCGGGCGGGCCGCCAGCGCCGTTCAACATCTACGATGGCCGTGTGAACACTGCGGTCGTGGCGCCTCGTATCGCGGGCCGTGCGACGATCGACGGCGTCCTCGACGAGGCGGCATGGGCCGAGGCGGCGATCCTCACAGGCTTCTCGCACTACCAGCCGATCGATGGCGTCGACGCAGCGGACTCGACCGAGGTGCTGGTCTGGTACAACGAGCGCGAGCTGTACTTCGGCGTTCGTGCATTCGAGCCGCACGGCGTTGTGAACGCGACGCGGGCGGACCGTGACCGCATCGACACGGACGATAACGTCAGGATCCTGCTCGACACATTCAATGACCGCCGGCGCGCGCTCGCGTTCGGCGTGAATCCGTAGGGCGTCCAGGCCGACGGTGTCTGGACGGAGGGTTCCGCCGAGGACCTGAATCCGGACTTCGTCTTCGAGTCGCGCGGCAGGCTGACGGACTGGGGCTACGAGGTCGAGATCCGCATTCCGTTCGCGAGCCTGCGCTACCAGCCGGAGACCGAGCAGACGTGGGGCATCAACATCGTTCGGCAGGTTCAGCACTCGGGCCATCAGCAGACGTGGACGGCGGCTCGCCGCGACCGCGCATCGTTCCTGGCGCAGAGCGGCACGCTCGAGCAGTTGCGCGACATGCGCCGTGGTCCGGTCCTCGACATCAATCCGGTCCTGACGGCGAGGGCTGATGGCGCACGCGGGCCCGACGGTTGGGACTATGACGCCGGCACACCGGAGCCGGGCGTCAACATTCGGTGGGGCATCACGTCGAATCTCACAATGAACGGGACGATCAATCCGGATTTCTCGCAGGTCGAATCGGACGCCGGCCAGCTGAGCTTCGACCCTCGCCGGGCCCTGTTCTTCGCGGAGAAGCGGCCGTTCTTTCTGGAAGCGAGCGAGAACTTCGCGACACCGAACCAGCTGATCTACACTCGCCGCATCGTGGATCCCGTAGCGGCCGCCAAGTTCACCGGCAAGCTGTCGAACACGGATGTCGCTTTCCTCACGGCCGTCGAGGATGACGGCCTGTCGGCATCGGGCGACAACGCGCTGTTCAACGTTCTGCGCGTACGCCGCGACCTCGGCGCGAACTCGACGCTCGGTATCGCCTACACCGACCGTATCGAGGGGTCGTCGTACAACCGCCTCGCGGCAGCGGACACCAGGCTCGTTTTCGGCGGCATCTACACGGTCCTCGCACAGTCCGGCTTGAGCTTCACCGGCAACGGTACGACATCGACCGCGTGGCGACCGATCTTCGAGTTGAACGCTTCACGACGCGGCCGCCGATTCGGCTTCACATCCATCGTCGAGGGAACGCACGACGAGTTCCGTGCCGCGTCGGGCTTCATCGGCCGGGCCGGCGTCGCACGCGAGCTTCCGCCCATCGCTGACGTTCCATGGCGAACGCGATGCGTTCCTCGAGAGCTTCACCGGTACGCTGACGTTCGACGGCACCTGGATCTGGGACCGCTTCGTGGCCGGCACCGAGCCTGACGACCAGAAGCTGCACCTCGGTGGCAGCTTCGCCCTGCGCGGCGAACCGGGCTCACGCTCCTGCTCGAATCGTTCCGCTACCCCGAAGCTCTCTACACGGACTACTGGATCGACGCGGGCACGGACACGATCCCTACGTCGGCACGGAGCGCATCACGAACTACGACGTCATGCTGACCGTCGCCACGCCACAGTTCTCGACCTTTTCGGCCAATATGTTCGTTGCCGCGGGCCGCGACGAAAACTTCTTCGAGTGGGCGCCGGCCTGGATCGTACTCGGCAATGCGGGCGTGACGTGGCGGCCGAGCGACCGCATGCGTGTCAACGGAACCTACGTCGTGCAGAGCTACCGGCGGACGTCCGACGGCTCGACGGTCGGGCTGCGCCAGATCCCCCGCCTCAAGCTCGAGTATCAGCTCTCCCGGCCTATCTTCGTCCGGCTCGTCGGCGAGTACGACTCCGAGCGCCAGGACGACCTCTACGATGACTCCCGGACCGGCTTGCCGATTCTGTTCTGCAACCCTGGTCCGACCGCATGCACGCGTGCGACCGGCTTCGACCGAGGCCGGTTCCGCGCCGACTGGCTGTTCTCATACCAGCCGACCCCCGGAACCGTCCTGTTCGTCGGGTACGGCAGTACGCTCGCCTCCGCGACCCGCAGCTCGCTGGGCGCACTTCGCCGCGCCGACGATGGCTTCTTCATCAAGCTGAGCTACCTTCTCAGAATCTGAACGACGGTTTTCCGGTGCGTTCCGCACCGGAACGCGATCGAGCGCAAGCGGCTTTTCCCCGCGGATCGTTCGGAGAAACCCGTTCCGTTGAACCGGGTCGCCAGCGCGCGCTGGCGTGGGCTTTGCCATCCCCGTCGCAGCCGACTATGATGAACGTGTCTCATACGGTACGGAGCACTGACATGCTTACACGAAGCGACCTCGCCGCCCTCTACACCAAGCATCGCCACAGCAGGGTCCTCAGCATCTATCTCGACGCGGACGAGCACGATCCGGCCAGGCGCAGGGCGTGGCGGCGCAGCCTGGACAAGCTGCTCGACAGCGCTCGCGAGACGGCGGACAGCACCGGCGAACTGGATGCGTTCGAGCGCGCCGAAGCCCTGCTCAAGAAGGACCTCAGACAGTACGACGCGTTCCTGCCGGGCCGGGGATGGGCAGGATTCGCGACGGCCGATCTCCTGCTGTACGCGGAAGCACTGCCGGTACCAATGCCGGACCTCGGGTGTTGGGAGGACGGCCTTCGCGCCGCTCCCTACGTGCGCGCGCTCAAGCAGGCGCTGCCCGTGATCACGGTCCTCGTCGACAGCCGCCATGCGCAACTCTATGAATACAGGCACGGCGATTTCGCCGAGATCGATTCCGTCGACGCCGACAGGTTCTTCGGCGACCTTTCCGACGTCAACATGTCCAAGCGCGCGACGACGCACTCGGGTGTTCGCGGAATGACGGACACCGATGCGGCCCAACGCATCGAGGAAGTCGGCGTCGAGCGACTGCTGAAGAGTCTTGTCGAGTCGGTGCCGGCCCAGGCGGGAGCGGATGGTACGGTGATCGTGGGTGGACCGGCGGTGATGGCCACGAAGCTGGTTCAACGGCTCCGCAAGCAGATGGACGGCCGGGTCGTGGAGGACTCGTCGCTGGCGTTCCACATGTCGTCGGCGGAGCTGCGCGCGGCGACGGAGGCCAGTGCATCGAAGGCAACTCTGGCGCGCCAGGCTTCGCTGGTCGGGCAGGTCGCGGACCTGGCGGCGTCCGGCGGGCGAGGATCGCTCGGCCGTGAGAAGACGGAGAGCGCGCTCGCCGCCCGGCAAGTCGAGATGCTGCTGCTGTCGCGGCATTTCTCGCTACACAACCCGGTATTCGCCGACCACTGTGTGGGTGCCGCGCTCGAGCAGGACGCCGATGTAGAGGAGATCGGCGGCGACGCAGCGACGCGGCTGGACAGCGACGGCGGCGGAATCGGGGCCAGGCTGCGCTACACGACCTGAGTCACGGTGCGGCCGTCGCAACCATCAGCCGCGGCCGCCTCCCTTGCGCGAGATGGCGCGTACGAAGTCGGTCGATGAGACCAGGCCGACCAGACGGTCGCCGTCGGTGACGAGCAGGCGGTGAATGTCGGCCTCGATCATGCGATCCGCGGCGTCGCTCAGCTGTGTGTTCGCCGGCATGGTGATCACGCGGTGCGTCATCACCTCATCGACGGTGTGGTCGGCGAGGATGTCCCATTCGGGTGAGGTCGGGCCGCTGATCCGTTCGACGAGCGCGGCCTCCGAATCCGACCATAGCGTCGCGAACCAGGCCGGCGTGGACTCATCCTCGTCGACTGCGGCATCGGACTCGCCCCACTCCACGTACGATTCGGACCGGTCGGCAGGAACGCCCGGGGTCGATGATGCGAACGACAGGATGTCGCTGGCGGACACGACTCCCACCAGCTGACCGCTGCCGCTCACGACGGGCACTCCGCTGATTGCTCGTTCGCTGAGCAGATCGATCACCTCGCGCAGTGTCGTTTCCGGTCCGACCGTCACCGGGTCGGGCGTCATGATGTCCCTGAGCCTGAGCATCGCTTCCTCCCGACGAAGCGCGCGTGAGCCGGGGCTCGACCCGGCAATGGACGCCTACGTTGTTCGACCGGGCGGCATCGCCTGGCAGTTCTGCCGGCGCAACCATTCCTTCGGCCGACGGCGTGTCGCGGTCAATGCGAATCTGGGTTCTGGTCTATTGGTCGTCTGTAAGGCGATGTCCCTGTGCGGCGTCGGGGAGGAGCGGACGATCGCGGGCCGGACAGCGGTACCGTGAATCGCATCCGGGTTCCGGCGCCGAGTTCGCTCTCCGCCCATACGCGCCCACCGTGGGCTTCGATTATTCCCTTCACAATGGCGAGGCCCAGGCCGAGTCCGCCCGTGGCTCCGCGCTCGCCGCGCGATGCCCTCCAGAATCGGTCGAAGACGTGCTCGAGGTCGGTCGGATCGATGCCGGGACCGTCGTCGGTGACCGAGAACAGCAGCGAGTGATCGACTAATTCGACGGCGATCTCGACAGCACCGAGCGGCTGCGTGAATTTGATGGCGTTGCCGACGAGGTTTGACAGCGCCTGCACGAGCCGGTCGCGGTCTGCGCGGATTGTGGGAACGCTCACGGGCACGCGCGAATGGAGCGAGACCTGCTTCGCGGCCGCGATCACGTTGAACATCTCCATTACACTCGATATCACCGTGGCGGCGCGGACCGGCTTCGCACCGAGCGCGAGCGGCCCGGCCGTGTCCATGCGCTCGACATCCATCAGGTCACCGATGAGCCGGTCCATCTGATCGACGGACTTCCTTACGCCTCTGAGATGTTCCAGTATTGTTTCGGGCAGGTGCATGTCGGTGAGCGCGCTTGCGAGCACGGTGGTACCGATGCGCACGGCCGCGAGTGGATTGCCGAGGTCGTGCGACACGACCGCCAGAACGTCATCCCTCGCCCGGATCGCGCGACGAGCGGATTCGTAGAGGCGGGCGTTGTCGACGGCCAGTGCGGACACGGCCGCCAGCTCTTCGGCCAGTGCCATGTCGGCCTCGCCGAATACGCCATCCGCGGACGTCCTGTAGAGTGCGATCGCGCCGCTCGTCCTGCCTCGCGCGAGCAGGGGCACGATGACCGTTGACTTCACATCCAGCTCGCGCATCAGGCTGAGGTCACGGTCGTTGCCGTTCGCACGGAGCAACTCCCGGGTGTCCGCAATGAGCAGTGGCAGGCCCGCCTTCAGGACGCGGCTGACCGGATGCACGGATTCCAGCGAAAGTGATTCGCCGCGGTGCTCCTCGAGCATGCTGGAGAAGCCCACATTGGTGGATGCCAGCGCGGCTCGCCGCACGACGTGGTCCTCGCTCGCGTCGAATATGACGCAGCAGTCGGCCATGGCGTCATTCGTGGCAAGTTGCGCGATGCTCTCCAGAGTGGTGGAGACGTCGAGCGACGACGCCAGCAGGCTGCCCGCGCGGGCCAGCAGCCGCTGCGAGCGCTCCGCTCGTTTCTGTCTCGTCGTGTCGCGAAGGACAACCGTGTAGAACGGCTTGCCGTCCGCGACCTGCTTCGAGATTGATGCCTCCGCGGCAAACTCCTCGCCGCCCTTGCGCAGAGCCGAGATCTCGCTTCGCTCTCCCATTCGCCTTGCATTGCCCGCCGAACGGCCGAATACGCGCACGTGCTGGACGTGCGCCCTGCGGAAACGGTGCGGGATGAGCACGTCCAGCGAACAACCGGTCATCTCGGCCGCGGTGTACCCGAAGATCTGCTCGGCACCGCGATTGAAATCGGTGATGCGGTAGTCCTCGTCGACCGAGATGATCGCATCGGCCGCAATGTTGACGATGCCGAAGTACTTCTCCCGTGAAGCAACCAGCTCGCGGTGCGCGGCCGCCGCCTCGGTCACGTCCCGAGCGACCAGAACGAGCAGCCCGGTCGTCGTACCATGCAGGGTCAGCGGGCTGAGCGAGATCTCGAGCAACCGGTGGCGCCCCGCAATGTCCGGGATCCGCTCCAGCATGGAAACGTCATGACCAGCGGCCACTCGTGCCATCGCCGCACGCAGCCGGGCTCTCGTTTCTGGCGAAACCGAGGCCAGCCGTGGCGGCCGGCCGATGACGGCGCCTCGCTGCCAGCCCGTGAACTCGAGGGCGGCGTGATTCACATCCAGCACCGCGCCGCTGCGCGAAAGGACAATCACCATCTCGAGACCGTGACGGCGGTCCTTCTCTGCACTGGCGTCCCATCCGTCGTCGACACCGACGCTTGTGGGCACCGGCGTTCCGGTCGCTGGCCCTGAATCAGCTTCCATCAATCACTCCTGACTGCCGTGCCGATCGGACATGATGCGGTTCGTTCGCACGAGTGGCTACAGTACGCCAGACCCGATCGGCGTTTGAGTCGGTGTCGGTCGGCACGATCTCCCGCGCTCCAGAACGGTTGCATCCGTGACTGACGGCGCCAACTCCATACTTGCCCGTAGGGATAACCCCGACAAGGGGTTCGGACAATCTCCGGCATTGCGCCCCCGGGAGATTACCTATCTTCGAGGCCAGGCGATACCGTTATCCCGAAGCGGGGACGTCCCCGTGAACCGGGGATGCGGGAGGTCGGACAACCGGCGTACTTCGCAGTGACCGGGCCGGCAGAGCCGGACTCAGCGAGTGACGGCGGGTTCGATGAGGACGCGGGAGCAGGTGCTGGAGCGTCGGAAAAAGGGGGAAGCAATGTCGTTCGGCACAAGAGTGTTCCATCGTTTCGGTGTGCTTCTCTTGCTCGGACTGGCGGGTGCCGGGTGCGTTGAGGAGAGGATCGTGTTCCGGGACCGCGAGCTATTCGAGGACCCACCTCCCGGAGCCGCGAACTTCCTCGGATACAGCAATCAGGAAACCAGGCTGACGGTCTGTGGCAACTGCCACATCGGCGCGCAATCGGAGTGGGAGGACACGCAGCACGCAGATGCGTGGGCGACGCTCGAAGGCAGCGGGCACGCGGCAGCACATTGTGAAGGTTGCCACACGGTGAGCGACCGCGGCAATGCGGCATCGGCGCAGGTGGCATGGGACGCAACCCGCGATCCGCGCTACCACGACGTGCAGTGCGAGAGCTGCCATGGTGCGGGGCAGACGCACGTCGAGAATCCGCAATCGACGAATCTGCCGCTCGCGCCGTTCGGCGTTGGTTTGAACGCGGAATCCGGTTGTGGAGAATGCCATTCGGGCACACACCATCCGTTCGTCGAAGAGTGGGCGGCGTCCGGTCACAGCAACGTGCAGGAGCACGCGGCGGAGCGGGCCGATTGCGCGGTCTGTCACGTCGGCACTGTCGCGCTGGCCACGTGGGGTGTGAACACGAATTACATCGAGAAGGGCGATCCGGACGTCCACCTGGGAACGACGTGCGTCGTATGCCACGATCCGCACGCCCGTGACAATTCGGCGCAGCTCCGGTTCCCGGTCAATGTACCGGACGAGGATACGAACCTGTGCATGCGCTGTCACAACAAGCGGGCGAATCCGGACCCGGGTTCGTCACGCGGACCGCACGCGCCGGAAGGACCGACGTTGCTCGGCAACGCGGGCTGGTTCCCGCCGTCGTTCGAACTGCCGCCGGGCACACTCATTGCCACGCACGGCAGCGATCGGAACCCGACGCTGTGCGCGGGCTGTCACGTGAACAGCTTCCAGGTGACGGACTCGGAGACGGGCGCGTTCGTATTCAATTCGACCGGTCATCTGTTCGCGGCCATCCCATGCGTCGACGCGCAGGGCATTCCGACGTCCGGGGACTGCGCGATCACGGCTCGTACGTTCCAGAGCTGTGATGCGATCGGCTGCCACACGGCGGTGTCGGCCCGGTCGGCCATGGTGACATCGGAGGCGCGCATCGATCTGCTGGCGGGAACGCTGCAGGCAATGATCGACCAGATTCCGGCGTCCGAGTTCAGCACATCTGATGGCCGGTACACGACTGGCGAGGGCGCGAAGTTCAATCATCAACTGGCTCTGTCGCCTGGCGCGGTGGTCCACAACCCGTTCCTGATCGAGGCGCTGATCACGTCGAGCATCAAGCAGGTCACGACCGATTACGGAATCACTTCACCGCCGGGTGTGGTGCTGGATAACCTGCTTCAGAAGAACTCGACGACGAACTGAGGCGCTACCGATTGCATTCGGCGACCCCGGAGGGCGGCGCGGCTCTGCGCTCTCCGGGGTCGCTTGTTTGTGCTGCCATCCACCGGCATGCAATGTCGACGTTGAGCACCGCCTTGACGGTTCGGGTGGCGCGTGGCATTTCATCCGGGTGACCGGCGCCGGGCTGCCGGCCGAGGATTTTGCGCGCTGTCTGTGTGCCGGGCGCCGCCCGGTCAGTTCCCGGGCACCCGCAACCAGAGGCAACAGTTGCCTTCGAAGTCGTTCCGCCCCACGTGGTCCGTGGTGGTCGCGCTGCTCGCCGCCGCGGGCTGTATTGACGAACGTGTCGTCTACGAGGACGTGCGCTTCCCCTCCCTTCCTGCGGGTGCCGCGAGTTACATCGGATACTCGGACGAAGCCGCGAAGCGCACGGTCTGCGGCAATTGTCATGTCGGCCAGCAGTCGGACTGGGCGGAAACGGCCCACGCCGATGCATGGGCCACACTCCAGGAAAGTGGCCACGCGCAGGCGTTCTGTGAAGGTTGTCACACGGTCGGTTCGCTCGGCAATGCGTCGAGTGAGCCGGGCGGCTTCGAGACGACACGAAGCAGCCGATATCATGATGTCCAGTGCGAAAGCTGCCATGGCGCGGGGCTGCTCCACATCGAGAATCCGGATGCGACACAACCCCTGGCTCCGCTCGCTGTCGGCACGGAACTGACCCTCGGTTGCGGTCAGTGCCACAGCGGAGCGCATCATCCGTTCGTCGACGAGTGGGTGCAGTCGGGCCATGGAAGCGTACAGACGAGTGCCGCTGGCCGGCCCGAGTGCCAGGCCTGCCACACGGGTGAGAATGCGCTGCAGTCGTGGGGCGTGCGGGCGGAGTACCTCGAGAAGATCGACGTACTCGAGGGCGGCGCGCACCTTCCCATTACGTGCGGTGTCTGCCACGATCCGCACGATCGCACGAACCCTGCGCAGCTCAGGTTCCCCATCGACATACCGAGCGAGGAAGAGAACCTGTGCATGAAGTGCCATCACAAGCGTGGCCAGCCGGACCCGACGACGTTCCGCGGCCCGCACTCGCCCGAGGGGCCGGTACTGCTCGGCTACGCCGGCTGGTTCCCGCCGTCGTTCGAGTTCACTGGCGGTGAGATCATTGCCACGCACGGAACGGAGCGGAATCCCCGGCTGTGCGCGGGTTGCCACGTGAACGCGTTCACCGTAACGGATCCGGCGACTGGTGATGTTCAGTTCCGGGCGACCGGCCACCTGTTCAAGGCGGTGCCGTGCCTTGACGCAAGCGGTATTCCGACGACGGGCGACTGCGAGATCACGGCGCGCACGTTCCGGAGCTGTGTGGATGCGGCCTGTCATGCGTCCGAGGCGGACGCGCGCGGGGCCATGGTTCTCGCCGAACAACGGGCCGCGGACCTCGTTGTCGTGCTGGGCGCACTGCTCGCTCAGGTTCCGGCCGATGAGTTCGACAATACTGACGCGCGCTACACGACCGCAGAGGGTTCGCGCTTCAACATGCAGCTCGCCGCTTATCCCGGCTCGGCGATCCACAATCCGTTCCTGATCGAGTCGCTTCTGATCGCGAGCATCCGCCAGATCGAATCGGACTACGGCCTCGTCGCCGGTAGCCGCGTGTCGCGCGTGCCCATCTTCGCGCCGGCACTGCGGTGAGCGGATCGCGGCGGCTTCACCCGACAGCGTTCCTGCTCATCCTGCTGGGCGCGGCAGCACCGCAGATGTTCGCACCGTCCAGTGCGGTGACCGCTCAGGGTGCTGTCCAGTGCGGCCGTTGCCACGGCGATCGCGAGTTCCTGGCCGGCCGGGCCACGGACCGCGCGGGCGACGAGCGCATGTTCGTCCCCGATTCGATCCTGCACGGCACCAGCCATGACACGCTCGTGTGCGCCAGTTGCCACAGCGGCTATGACGACGCGTACCCGCACCAGCCGAGCGCCAGCACCGCGACCTGTGCGTCGTGCCACGAACCGGAGCAGCAGGACTGGCTGGCGTCCGTGCATTCCCTGGGCGATGCGGCGCCACTCGGCGAGTCGCCCGGCTGCATTCGGTGCCACGGTGTCCACCGCGTGCTGGGCCCGCTGGACCGCGCATCGCCGACGCATCCGCTGAACGAAGCGGCCATGTGCGGTGAATGCCACAGCGACCCGGACATTCTGGCTGCCTACTTCGCCGATCCGGCGGACTCGGTTGCGCGATCGGCGGTGTCGCTCTATCACAAGACCGTACACGGGTTGGCGATCTCGCAGGCCGGCCTGATCGTGTCGGCGACTTGCAGCGACTGTCATCGGCCACACCGCGTTCTGCCGTCCGATTCCATGCTGTCATCGATCGCGCGTGACAGTGTCCCGCGCACGTGCGGCGCCTGCCATGAGGGTGTTCTCGAGCAGTTCCTCAGCAGCGCTCACGGCCAGGCCTTCGCGCTTGGCGAGACTGATGAGGACGGGCACGAGGCGCCGGTCTGCAACACGTGCCATTCGGCGCACGGCGTCGCGCCACCGGACGAGCCGTGGAAAGCCGGCGTCATCGAGGAGTGCGGCGCATGCCACGAGCGCGTGTACGAAACATACTTCCACACGTACCACGGCAAGGTAACGCGTCTCGGCTCGGCGATCGCCGCACGTTGCAGCGACTGCCACACGGCGCATCTGAACCTGCCCGCGGACGACCCGTCATCCTCCGTGAACATGGTGAACCGCGTCGAGACCTGCGCGGCGTGCCACGGCGAGGCGAGCGCCAACTTCGTCGCATACCTGCCGCACGGTGACCACAGGGATCGCGAACGCTACCCGCAGCTCTACTGGACGTGGCTCGCGATGACGTCGCTGCTCGTGGGCGTGTTCCTCTTCTTCGGCGCACACACGCTCCTCTGGCTGATCCGGGGGACCATCGAAGGAGTACGCGGTGGCGGCGGGGGATTCGCGGCCGGGAGCAAGGCGGGGGCTGCTACGGCCCGGGGTACGGCGGGAGCTGCGGCCGGGGCCCGGGCTGATGCTGGAGCCGTGGCCGGGACCGGAGCAATTCCGCGGACCGGGGCCGGCGCCGATGGCGAGGCTCAGCCTGATACGAACGGGCCGGTCGACGATACGCCGGGCGATCGCGCTGACCGGGATGGCAACGGGACGGTGCGCGAATGAGCACGCACACACCGGTTCGCGCCGTGGCCTCGTCGGATCGTGGGAAAGGCCCGTACCTGTGGCGTTTTTCGCCGCTCGAACGCGTGCTCCACCTGATGGTGATCGTATCATTCTTTGGCCTGGTCATAACGGGCATTCCGTTGCACTTCTCACACGAGCCATGGGCGCATTTCATCATCAGGCTTCATGGTGGCGTCGAAGTGGCGGGCGTCATCCATCGTATCTGCGCGGTCATCACATTCGCATATTTCGTGACGCACGTCGGTTCGATTCTGAGGAAGCTCGTGCTGGGGCCCGATCGGAAACGGATGCTCTGGGGCCCGGATTCGATGGTTCCACAGCCGAAGGATCTGCAGGACCTGATTCAGATGCTGAAGTGGTTCGTTGGTCTTGGACCGCGGCCGCAGTTCGACCGATTCAGTTACCTCGAGAAATTCGACTACTGGGCGGTCTTCTGGGGCATAGCCGTAATCGGCGGCTCGGGGCTGCTGCTTTGGTTCCCCGAGTTCTTCGCGCGCTGGCTGCCGGGCTGGGCCTTCAATGTCGCGACGATCGTTCACGGCGATGAGGCGCTTCTCGCGCTCGTATTCATTTTCACGATCCACTTCTTCAACGGGCAGCTCAGGCCGGAGAAGTTCCCGCTCGACCTCGTCATCTTCACGGGTCGTGCTACTACCGAATACATGGAGGACGAGCACCCACTCGAACTGGAGCGGCTGGAGAGGGACAGGCTTCTCGAACGGCGAGTGGCGCCGCCGCCGCCACGAGGGCTGTACATCGCCGCCGCCATATTCGGTGCGGGCGCGATTCTCATCGGCCTCACGCTAGCCGGACTGGTCATCTGGGCCACCTTCAAATGACGTGGGCGGCGGCCACGCGATTTTGCTCCGGAGCATGTACGGTGCTGTGGCTCGCGGCCGGTTGTGGCGGTTCCGACTCCGGCACTGTGGTGGAAGCGGGCCCGCATTCGGACCTTGGGTGCGCGGAGTGCCACACCGCGCCCGGGACGGAGGGATTCGTTACGGCGGTCACGCCTGGCTCGTGCACGAACTGTCATGCCGCTGTTGATCTTGCTGACGCGGTGGAGATCCACAATGTCAGCATGACACACTTCGAGCACGCGGGCCTGGCCGGAACGGATCGGCTCGGCTGTGAAGCCTGCCACACGCACGACAGTGGCGACGTCGATCTGACGATCACGACGGGCGGCTGTTTCCTCTGCCACGCGGACCTCCCGCCGGCTGGCAGCGAGGCGCAGGCGACGATCGCGGCGTCCGCGTGTACGGCCTGCCACGTCCAGCCCGGGCACACGGCGTTCGCGACGAGCGGTGCGCCGATCGATCATGCAGCGGTTCTCGACCGGGGCATCTCCTGCCTGTTGTGTCACTACGATGTGGCGACGGGCTCTGGCGCCTCGCCGGCGGCGACGTGCAGAACGTGTCATGGCGTGCCGGGCGGAGCGATCCCGCTGCGTGGCGGCGAGGCCATGGACGCCGCGACAGTACACGGGATGCACATGGACACGGCGATCGTCATGTCGTGCACGCGCTGTCACACGCCGGTCGAGCACCAGGTCATCCGTCTGGCGTCCTCTCTCCGGCTCGAGTGCCAGTCGTGCCACGATGCTGGCGATCCTGCGCTGAATACGCCGGTCGATTCGACGGCTCATCGTGCCGTTCAGGAGCTGTATGCGGGTCTCGATCCGCACCACCCGGCGGTGGATCCCGCGCTCAAGTTCATCGAGCGTGTCGCGTGCACGACCTGTCACGTGGCCGCATCGACGGCGCAGCCGGCCGGATCCGCTGAGCGATTCGAACTGATCAGGCAGGAATGCGACGCGTGTCACGGCGCGCGTTTCGGTTCGCTGCTCGATCCATGGATCGGCGGCATCCGGCGAAACACCGCGCTGGTCGGAAGCTACGTGCGCACGGCGTCGTCGAACGCGCAGGTCCGTGGCAACGCGACAGCCGACTCGATCGCACGAGATGCGGTGTCGGTCTGGCAGCACGTTTCGGATGGCGATGGCGTGCACAATCTGCCCGCCGCGGACGGTCTGTTGCGCGCGGCGCTCGCGTCCGCCGCACGGTCGTACCGACATGTCGGTGAAGTCGTGCCCACCGTGCCGGCGCTCGGACCGGACCCGGAGGTAGTCACGTGCGTTCGGTGCCACTATGGCGTGCAGACCATCGAAAATCCGGTCTACGACGTCACGTTCTCGCACAAGGCCCACGTGCTCGCGGGCTCGCTTCAATGCAGCCGTTGCCACGGTCAGGCCGAACTGTTCGAGGCGGATGGCGCGACATTCGATCCGGCGCATGGCAGAACGCTGATCATGCAGGCCGATTGCGCGAGCTGCCACCACATCGAGAACGCCGGCGACTGCACGGCGTGTCACGCGCGATCGGACGTCGATGCGTTGCGGGTCCAGGCGGATCTGACGGTCCACGTTCAGCGCGACGGTCTGGAGCGCAGGCGGGAGGTCGCTTTCTCACACGACGCGCACGCGACCGTCGAGTGCGCCGACTGCCATCAGAGCGGCGTTGCGCAGAACACGATCACGTGCAACGAATGCCACGAGTCGCATCACACGGGACCCCGCTCGCCGGCGACGTGCAACGCGTGTCACGGTTCCGGCCTGATGGCGTTGCACGAGCGCACGGACCACCTGCTGTGCGGCGCGTGCCATGCGCCCGCCACGCTGAGCATAATGGAGAACGCAGACCGCCGGTTCTGTCTTCAGTGCCACACGACGATGGCAGATCACAGGCCGGCCGGCGAGTGCTCGACGTGTCACCTCCTGATCCCGCCCGATGAAGCGATGCGGCGGATCGTGGGTGCGCGAACGATTCCGCGGGGGCGCCAATGACCCGCTCCTGTGGTCTGGCGCTGGCGATGCTCTGTCTCGGCGCGGCCCTGCCCGCGTTCGTGACGGCGCAGGGTGTTCGCGGGACCGCTTCGACTACAAGCCGCCTGATCGAGTTCCGTCCGCTCCAGGCCGACACGATCGATGCGTCGCGGCTGGAGATCGACGCGGACGGCAGGGTACGCCTCGACGGCCGGCCGATCGCCTGCCGTCCGGCCACGCCGTGCATCGTTTACCGACCGACGGAACGCCAGGTTGCATCGACGCTGTCGCAGGACGTGCGTCTCACGGCGTGGGGGTTCGGCGTGACCGGCCTGAGCGCAACGGCGTTCCTGCGGGCGCGCGCCCACGCCGGCGACGCGGTCTGGCCGCGGGCGGACGACGCGTTCGATGCAATGATCGCGTACGTCGAGTGGGACCGGTCGCCTGTCCGCTTTCGAGTGGGGCGGCAGTACGCGATGGGCGGCCTCGGCTTCTCGAGCTTCGACGGTGCGAGCGTGCTGTATCGGCGCGGGCGATCGCTCTCCGCCGAGCTGTATGCCGGCCGCAGTCTTGCGCGCGGGCTGTCCGAGCCGCGGTCGGAAGCGCTTCAGGCGTTTGACGACTTCGTTCCGGACCCGTCCGTAATTCTCCTTGGCGGCACCGTGTCCGGTTCGCCGGTGCCGGGTATGGATCTGGCCGGACGCTATCAGCGCGAGATCTTCGCGAACCGCGCGGGTCTCGCGTCCGAGCGCGCATCAGCGGAGGTATCGATTACAAGGATCGTGCCGATCCATGTAGTGGCTTCGGCCGACTACGATTTCGCGTTCGGCCGCATTGGCAAGGCACACGTTCGCGCTCGGGTGCCCGTGGGCAACGCTTTCGCGGTCGAAGCCACCGGCCGTCGGTATCTTCCCTACTTCGAGCTGTGGACGATCTGGGGTTTCTTCGATCCCGTCGGCTACAACGAGGGGGAGCTGCTGGTGGCGTGGACTGACGGCGCGCGGCTGGGTCTGACGGCGGCGGGCTCACTGCGCCGCTACGGCGAGACCGGCGTCAACGTCATCGGCCCGACGCTCGAGCGTGATACCCGGCGCGTCTCGTTGAATGGCTGGTGGCAGCCGCTCAAGGATTGGACCTTCAACGGGTCCTTCCGGCGTGAGACCGGATTCGGCGCATCGTTCGGCGGAGGCGACGTCTCGGTACGCTGGGATCCCGGTCCCGCGGCGATCCGCGCTTCCGTAACCGTGTTCGAACAGATCGAGGAGTTCCGCGTGGGCGAGGGCTCGGTGCTCGGCGCCGGCATTGACGGAACGGTACGCATCACCACGCAGGTCGAGATCGACGCGGGACTGAGCCTGTACCGCCACACATCCGACCGCGAAGACACCGCGGACTGGAACCAGCGGCGAGCGTTCGTATCGCTGCGGCTCGGCTTTGGCAGAGATCCCGGTATGCGGCAGGGCGGAGGTCCGCGGTGATCGCGCGACTGACGTTGTCCGCATTCGTGCTGCTTGCGGTCATCGCGACAGGCGCCGCCGCACAGCAGCCGCCGTTCCCGCATGACATGCACGCCGGACTGTTCCCGGTCTGCACATTGTGCCACACGATGGATGGACCGACGGACGACTGGTATCCCTCGCCAACCACGTGCGCGGGCTGCCACGACGGAGCCGTGGTGGACCGCGTGGAGTGGGTGGCGCCCGAGCCGCAGGCGACACTACTCGATTTCTCGCACACGCAGCACGACCGCGTAGCGGCGAACGACGCCATCTCATGTGAAGGCTGTCACGTCGATGCAGGTCGGGACCGGATGACGATCGTTGACCGCGCGGTCGTCGAACAGTGTCTGTCCTGCCATGGCCACCAGTCGCCGCAGCACCTGAGCGGTGCACAATGTTCGACGTGCCACATCCCGCTCGCGGAAAGCCGATTCGATCTCGGTCGCGTCCTGGCTCTGCCGCTGCCGCCGGGTCATGGCGCGCCCGACTTCCTGGCGAATCACGAAGGCAACGCGGAATGCGGTGTCTGCCATACGCGCGAGCGGTGCACGGCCTGTCACGTGAATGCGGCCACGCTCGCAGACGTGCAGGCGCTACCCGTCGCGGGCGCAGGGCTCGAGCTGCCGCGCTGGACCGCGTCGTACTTCACGCCGCCCAGTCACCAGACAGGCGAATGGCTGTGGCAACACGGCGCCGAGGCGGCCACACCTGCATCGTGTTCGTCCTGTCACACCCGCGACACGTGTGCGTCGTGCCACATCGATTCACCGCCTGTCGAGGTCGCCGCGCTACCCGCCGCATCGCACGTACAGGCACAGGGCGTGTCGGTCCGGCGAGCGGCGCCCGAATCCCACGCGAGTCCTGTTTTCGGGACGTCGCATGCCTGGCTTGCCGAAACGTCGCCTCGGAGTTGTTCGGCCTGCCATGGCCGGACGGAATGCGCGGCGTGCCACGACGCCGCCGCGAATGCCGGGTTCCACCCTCCGCAGTTCCTGGAGTCGCATCCGACGGAAGCGTTCGCGCGCCGCCTCGAGTGCGCCAATTGCCACGACGCCGAAGTATTCTGTCAGGCGTGCCATCGCACGGCGGGACGGGCGCCGACCGGTGTGACCGGCGCCGTCTACCACGATGCCGAATCTGCGTGGCTGCTGCGGCACGGTCAGGCCGCGAGGCAGGGCCTGGAGTCCTGCGCCAGCTGTCATCGTCCGCCGGATTGCCTGCGCTGCCACTCGCAGCTTGGAGCGTTCCGCGTCAGCCCGCACGGCCCGATGTTCGACGCCGAGCAGGCCAGTCGGCGCAACGCGTTCGTGTGCCGGACCTGCCACATCCGCGATCCGCTGGGAGGGACCGGCGGCTAAGCGTGGTACGCGTGGGTGTCGCTCGCCTGCCGAACTGGACGGCGGCGAGGCAACGAGCGGACCAGAAAGCCGGCAGGTTGCGCCAGCCGGCCTATTTCGCCTTGAGCAATCCCGCCTGAAGCGCGAACCGGACCAGCTCGGAACGGTGAGTCAACTCGAGCTTCTGCATGATGCGGGAACGGTAGGTATCCACGGTCTTGGGTGAGATGAACAGCTTCCCGCCGATCTCCGAGGAGCTGAACCCTTCGGCGGTCATCGTCATCACGTCGCGTTCGCGTTCGGTCAACTTGTTGATCGGATCGTCCTCGTTCCTTTCGCCGCGCACGCGGAACCCCTGGAGCAGCAGCCGAGCCGCGTTCGGATACAGAAACACCTCGTCGCGCGCCACGGTCCGGATCGCTGCGGTCAGGTCGACATCGGCGCTCGTCTTTTTCACGTACCCGCTGCCGCCGGCTTCGAGCACCGGTAGCAGGTACTCCTCCTCGGCGTGCATGGTGAGCACCAGGACCCGCGTGTAGCCGGCCTCGGTTATCTTCCGAGTCGCCTCGAGGCCACCCATACCCGGCATCGACAGGTCCATCACCAGTACGGTCGGTTTCAGGAACTCCGCCTTCTCGACCGCCTCCTCGCCCGTCGAGGCTTCACCGACAACCTTCATGTCCGGCTCGGATTCGAGCAGCGCCTTCAATCCCGCACGAAGCACCTGGTGGTCATCGGCAAGTACGATCCTGATCAGATCATCCGCCATGCGGGACACTCTCCAGAATGGGTACGGTCAGCAGGACGCGAGTCCCGTCGTCCGGTCGGCTCGTGATCACCAGTTCACCGCCTATCACGGACGCCCGTTCCGTCATGCCGAAAATACCGAGACCCCGGTCGCCGGACATCATGCCGGCCGAGTCGAACCCCATGCCATCGTCCTCGATCAGCAACTCGATGCCGTCAACGGTCTTCCCGAGTTCGATTCTCACCTGTGACGCGCCGGAATGCCGGATCACGTTGGACAGGCTTTCCTGCAGAATCCGGTAGACGGCCAGCTCCACCTCGGATGACAGCAGGCCCGTCACGTTCTCGGTCGCGATCGTCGCCTCCAGCCCGGCCGCCTCGGCGGCCGGGCGGGCGTGCGAGTCGATCGATGCCGCCAGTCCCAGCAGCTCGAGCGCCGGCGGGCGCAGCCCGCGTGCCATCCGGCGGATCTCCAGAATCGCATCGGATATTCCGCCACTGATCTCGTCCAGATCCGACGCACGAACTTGATCGTCGGTGGTCTTGCGGGCAAGTTTCACCCTGATATTGAGCGCGGCCAGGCTCTGCGCGATGCCGTCGTGCAG
This sequence comes from Longimicrobiales bacterium, assembly GCA_035513345.1. Taxonomy (GTDB): domain Bacteria; phylum Gemmatimonadota; class Gemmatimonadetes; order Longimicrobiales; family RSA9; genus DATKCF01. The sequence continues at coordinate 65,246 of DATKCF010000042.1, read as the reverse complement.
CTCGCGGGCCAGCCGGCGACGCTCTTCCTCCGTAGCCGATTGCGCCCGTGCCGCCATCTCGCGCAGGCGGCGGGTCTGGTCTGCCACGGCATCGACTACGTCGTTGAAAGTGCGCGTCAGCCGCTCGAGATCGCGATCTGCCAGTCGTGAACTCTCCGCACGCGCGCTGTAGTCGCCCGCCCTGATGCGCGCCGCCGCGGACTCCAGCGTCCGGACCGGAGTCAGTGCGATCCAGACGATCACGGCGTTCACGGCCAGAGTCAGGACGATGCCCGCAAGGGCCAGTAGCACGAAGGGCGCGACGGCATCGGCCTGCGCACCCGTGAATCGGCCGGACAGCAGCGCGCCCACGAGCGTGACGCCGATGATGATCGCGCTGTTGGCAAGGAAGAGCTTGAAGAAGAGCGGTACGCCAAGGATGCGGTCGAGCACGGGCACGCGCTGTGTTGGCTCGCTTCCGGGCAGGATCCTGCCCTGCCCGCCGGGACGGGCTCCGTTCAGCGCATTGTTCACCATCAACCTCCCACCGCCGCTCTTTATACGGCGTCGTCGCCTGGCGGTCACGGGCGGCTTTATGGGCCGTCCGCTCCGGTTTCGATGAACGTCAGCAGCGTCTGGCCGCCTCCGTGCGCGATCCGGAGTGCCCTGTCGCGGCCGCCCTCCGTGAGGATTTCGATCCCCTCCGGTGACACGACCGAGTGTGTCAGATGCTGCTCGACACTGCCCTGCTCGCCCAGCATGATCTGGACCCTGCCGTCGCGTGGATCGAATGCCACGCCCCACAGCGGGTAGTCCGTCTCTGAAGCCTGGGCGCCGTACTCCGGTATATCGATCTCCATGATCGTTCGGCGGCCGGCGTTCCTGTTCGTGAACGCATGCAGACGGGCCACCCATTCCGCAGACTGCACCGTATCCATCATGCTCGCCTCCGCGGCCCGGCGGCCGTCCCAGAGGATGCTGGACGCGACCCTTCAGGCAACATACGGACGATTGGGGCCCGGCGTCATAGGGGTTACTCGTACGCCGGGTCGGGAATTTCCGCACAGCCTCCCCGGCCATTCGCGTGCATGAACGGGACCACGGGGCCCGATGCGGCTCTAACCCGACCGGAATATGCGACCTGTGAGGTTCCGGCGAAGTCGGGCGATCCCGGACCGGGTGTAGGGCGAATGCGAGTCAGGCGGATCCGGCGAGCGAGTGCAGCAGTTCGCGCATCGCGATGTCGTTCGGATCCGGCGTTGGATCGTTGCGCTCCAGCTCGTTGTTCTGCTGCGGCGTCTCGAGGACGAGCGGGATGCCGTGCGAGCGTGGGTCGGCAAGCAGCCAGCGGAACGGTTCGGTACCGATGTGGCCTTCGCCGAGCAGGACATGGCGGTCGCGATTGGAGCCGAGCGCACCGGCGCTGTCGTTCAGGTGAATGAACGCGGGCGGTTCGCCTGCCGCTCCCTCGAACTCATCGAGGATGGCGCGGAGGCGCGCTTCGGACTCGGTCAGATCGTAGCCGGACGCGAAGAGGTGGCAGGTGTCGAGGCCGTAGCCGCAGCGCGGACGCAGTGACGCCGGTACATGCGACAGTATTGCACCCACCTCCTCCGCGCTCCGCCCGAGTGTCCGGCCCGCGCCCGCCGTATTCTCGACGAGCAGCCGCACGCCGGGTTCGACGCTTTCGAGCGCGCGCACCATTGCCGCCGCCACTCGCTTCGCGGCAGCTTCCGGATTCGCGTCCGTCGCCGAGCCGGGATGGAAGCAGACCTGTCCGATGCCGAGCAAGGTCGACCGCTCCATCTCCTTCGCAAGGCCGGCCGTCGCACGCTGCCCCATCACGGGATCCGCAGTGGCGACACTGAGCACGTACGCAGCGTGCACCATCACATGCTCCGGCTTCATGCCGGTCTCCTCAAGCGCGGCGTGGAAGCGCTCGACACGTTCCACGCGGATCGTCGACTTGTCGCCGTAGAACCTGGGAATCGCGGTGAAGATCTGGAGCGCTTCGAGGCCGGCGTTCGCTGACCGGCGAACCGCCATGTCGATGCCGCCCGTGTCGACGGGGTGCGTGCCGAAGATGTGCATGTCGATTTCGTCGCTTGAACGTGTCGGCCGGTCGGCTGCGGGATGCAATCCGGGGCTGGCCCAATGCGTCGAGCCAGCCCCAGTCGCCGTTTGCGCGCTGGTCCCCGCGACCTGCTACCGGCCACCCTCCCGGCGGGACAGTGTCTTGTAATACTCCTCGACGTACTTGCGGAAGCCCTCGGGCACCTCGCGCGAGCCGCCCAGCAACAGCCGTTCCTCCGCGTCACCGGCCAGCTCGCGGCGCAAGCGGTACTCGAACTGCTTCACGCCGTCCACCACCGCCGCCTGCAACAGCGCCAGTTCCTTCGGTGTGCCGTACACGCGCTCGTCATCGAGCCGGCTCAGGTCCTGGATGACCTGGTCGAGATCGGACACGTCGAAGCCCTCACGCGCCAACTGCTCCCTGAGTTGCCTCGCCTCGTCCATCCGCTGCCGGACTTCGCCGCGGAACTGACGGACCTCATCCGACGACAGGCCCCGCGGAGGACGCGCATCGGCCGCTCCGCCCGGGCCGCTCGGCGCGCCGCGGGCGATCCCGCCGTCCTGATTCTGCCCGCCCGTTCCGCCTTCCTGTTGCTGGCCAGCCTGACCCTGTCCCTGTCCCTGACCCTGACCCTGCTGTCCCTGCTGTCCCTGACCCTGCTGACCCTGACCCTGCTGTCCCTGACCCTGCTGTCCCTGACCTTGCTGTCCCTGACCTTGCTGTCCTTGACCTTGCTGTCCTTGACCTTGCTGACCCTGCTCTCCCTGGCCCTGCTGCCCCTGCTGCCCCTGCTGCCCCTGCTGACCCTCGCCCTGCTGCCCCTGCTGGCCCTCGCCCTGCTGGTCCGCGCGGTCACCGAGCCGGCGATCGCCCTCCTGGGCGGCGCGGACCCGTTCCTCGAGAGATTCGAGGCTACGGGCGAGGTTGCGGGCCTCGTCGAGCGATTCGCGGGCCTGGTCGCCGCGCGCACTCTGTTCGAAGCCGTCGATGGCGTCGGCAATGTTCTGACGGACTTCGTCGATGTTGGCGCCGATCTCTTCTTCGAGGGCGCGCGAGTATTCGCGATTGGCGCCCGCGATGGTCTGTGTGCGGGAGTAGCGAATCTTCTCGGAGACGCGATTCTCGATGATGGAGTTGGCGGCTTCGCGCAGGTCGCGGGCCGCTTCGGGAGCCTCGCGATTCGTTGTGCTGGCGATCTCGCTGAGGTCACGTTGCAACTCGTTGACCTGTGCGTCCTGCCGTTCCTTCTCCTCGACGAGGCGGCGTGCTTCCTCGGCGCGCTGGGCGCCGCTCATTTCATTGAGGCGGTCCATGCGATCGCCGATCTCGTCCTGCTTGCGAGCCAGCTGGTTGGCGCGCTCGAGGGCCGACTGAGCCTGTTCAGCCACAGCCTGTTGCTGATTGCGCTGCAACCGGCGAGTCGCTTCCTCGAGCTCGTCGAGCGCATTCTGGCCGTCCGCGGTGTTGCCGGTTCTGGCATTGGCCGCGGAGCGGCGCATGGCGTCGGCGGCTTCCTGGAGTCGGCGAGCCGCATCCTGTAGTTCCGGCCGCCTCTGTTCGCGGGCCAGGCGCTCGAGCTGGCGAGCGGCTTCTTCGGTCTCCTCGGCCAAATCACGCTGGCTGGCGTTGCCGCCACTGGCGCCGCCTGCCCGTGAGAGCTGGCGCATCCGCTCGTTCTCCTGCTGTTGCCGTCTGGCCAGCTCGCGGAGGCGTTCGAGCGTCTCATCGACCTCGTCGTTCTGGGCGCCACCCTGCTGCTGCTCGCCGCGCTGCACCGTCTCGTACTGGTTGCGCAGCTTGTCGAGTTCGAGTTCGAACAGGTCGGCCAGATCCTCCGCATTCGGGCTATTCGCGGCCCCTCCGCCGCCACCGCCGCCGCCCTGCTGCTGCTCGAACGCGATCTGGACTTCCAGGTAGATCGACTCGGCACGAAGCAGAAGCTGGAGTGCTTTCTGCTCGGCGGGCAACGCGTCGGTCGGCCGACCATCACGCAGCGCCTCGACCGCCTCGTCCATATGAACCGAAGCCTGCGGCAGCAGCTCGGCGATCGCATTGAACGATGAGTCGTTTGTGATCCCGCGGTTGTTCATGCGCTCGGCCAGCGTTCTGGCCTGCGCCTTGAGTTCTTCCTCGGCCAGCGCGATGGTGACGAGGTTCTCCTCGAGTTCCTTCGTCGTTACGGCTGCGCTGTCACGCAGGACATTGAACGTGGCCGCGACGATCTCACGCTGCTGCTCGGACAGCTGGCCGTTCTGCCCGCCACCACCACCGCCGCCGCCACCGCCCGGCGGCGCCTCATCGGTCTGGCGGTAGTCGAGATTGAACGGCCGGATCGTCATGAAGTAGATGTCGCTGGTCGCGGACTTGCGCTGGCCGGCGGCGTTGTTGTCGGTCGCGCGGGCGTAGTACGCCACGAGGTCGCCCGCCTGCAGATCGAGTTCCTCGAGATAGAACGTGTGACCGGCGATGGCTTCCTTGAGCGACCGATTGGAGTCGAGCAGGGTGATCGTGTTCTCGGCGCCGCCGTTCACTGTGTAGACGATCTCGAGCTTCGAGACGCCATAGTCGTCCTCGGCGCGGGCCTCGACGAACACCTCCTCGATGGCCGATGCGCGCGTGTCGCGGCCCGGCTTGGTGAAGCGGACGATCGGCGGCATGTCATCGAGCACTTCAATGGTGTACTGCGGCGAGCTGCTCGACGCCTGGACGTTCGGGCCTTCCAGTTCGATGTGGTAGAAGCCGTCAGCATCGACACGCATGCTTCCGACCAGCGCTCCGGTCGAGTCGAGCGACATCTCGAGCGTGTCGCCATTCTGCCGGACGATACGGCCGCCAGGCACGGGCAGAGTCGTCGACGCCAGAACGCGCACGGTCGTGCCGCGCAGCACCGCGATGTCACCGCCGTTCTCGATCACCTGCGGTGACAGGCCCGTGTACTCGGGGAAATGGTACTCGAGCGTGAGGCCATCGACGTAGGGAATGTCCGCGACCGTTATGCGGAACACCGGCGAGCGGATTCCGTTCGACTCGATGTAGTACTCCGTGTCCCGATCGAGCGCGAACAGCAGCAGGTCGAACGCGGCCGAATCCGTCGCGTTCATCGGCAGCCGGGTGAACAGCGAGTCACCGCCTCGCTGCATCACGATGTCCGCCTGCATCGCATCGAATCCGCGCAGGTGAGCGGTCACCGACTGGTCCGCGCCGCGCGGTATCGTGACGTTGCCAGGCTCGACTTCAATGGCGTACGGGTTCGCGGCGGCCACGCTGCCGAATGGATTCAGCACGGTCTTCGCCCCGTGGCGGATGAAGCCGGGGCTCAGGAATATGATGCCGATGCCGAGGGCGGCCGCGCCGCCGAGTGCCGTCGAGAACCGTGCGATCGCGCGCTGGTCGATGCGACGGCCATCGTCGATCACGTGGCACCGTGCAACGGCATCTTCGATTGTGCGCAGGGCGAGGGCACGCGAGATGTGCGCGTTGTTCGACGGGTCGCCCACGCTCAACGCGCTGAGGACCGTCGCTTCGAGCGTCGGCTCGTGCTCCTCGATGTACAGAGCGATCGACTCGTCCGACACCTTCCGCATGAGCGGCCGGATCAGGTACCGCACGGCGAGCACAACGACAGTCAGGTACGTGAGCACACGGAACGTGATGACGGCGCCGGCCGAGAAACCGAAGCGTTCGAGCCCCACGGCCGCGACCAGCAGAGCGAACACGCCCGCGGCTGCCACGATGGCCGCGCCACGCAGGGCGATCTTCATGCGCCACCGCGATCGCAGATCCGCGATGATCTCCATGAGCTGCACCTGCGCCGACTCCGAAAGGCTGGATCGGTTGATCATCGGTTCCTCACTTACCCTGCGGCTGTGCGGCGTCGGGATATGCGGTTGGCCCACACCGTCTCGACGGCCAGGAATACGAACGCCACGATCAGAAGATACCACCAGACCGCCTGCCGCCGCTCCCTGTCCACCGGACTGACGCGGCTGGCGTCGGCGGCCCGACCGGCCGCATCGCCTCGCGGACGGACGGCGGCCACCAACTCCTGTGCATCCATCGATACAAGATCGGACTCGTTGAGGTCCACATTGACTGCCACGATCCGGCCGATCACTGACGAGCCGGGGGTCCTGAGCTCGTAGAATCCGCGTTCCTCGAGCGAGAGCAGCCCGGTCGGGACCTCGATCCGGTCGCCACCGGGCGCGATCGCGACCAGGTCGGGCACCGGTGCCGCGATCACGGCTGCGCCGCCCTCCGCCGAGTCCGGCGCCGTCGTTGTCACGATCGCGGCCGGGCCTGCCACGTTGACAACCTGGCCGACCGTGAACCATGGACTCGGCTCGATCCAGCCGGCCGAGTAGCGCGTCATCTGGTGAACCATCGGCAGGAACACCGGCTGGACCGGCAGATCGCTCCAGTAGTTGTCGAGCGTGCTCGTCACGACGACAACACGGCCGGCACCGACGCGTCGCTCGAGAATCGCCGGAGCGCCATCATCGAAGCGGGCCAGCACCGCTGTGGCTGCGTCCGTCCCGGCAACGGGCCTGTACCGGAAGAACCGGGCCGCGGACAGGTCACCGCTGCGCGGCGCGCGGAACACCTCGAACATGGCGTGGCCGTAGTCGATGAAGCCGAAAGCACCACCCGGATCGTCGCGATCGACCACGCGGCCGACCGTCGCCGGGAACAGCTCGCCGGCAGACTCCCAGCTTCCGCGCGGCCCGAGCACAAGGATCAGGCCGCCGCCGGCCCGGACGAACTCGCCGAGAGCTGCACCCGTCGCACCGCCCGGGAACGCTGCATCGTTCCAGATGACGACGTCCTGGCCCTCGAAGTCGGCGGCACGGACGTTGTTCGCCGGCTTTGTCGTGGTCCGGTATCGTGGCTGGTCGCCTATACCGAGCGCGCGCTCGAGGTACAGTGTCGAACGCTGGCCTCCGCCGTCCGCCAGCAGCACGTCGACGGCCTGGCCCGGCGACAGCACCAGGCGGAACGCATCATCGGCGGGCAGCGCGTCCGTATCCACGCGGATCGAGCCGCGCTGACTCCCATCGGCCAGCGTGAACGGCGCGAACGTGACCGTCGCCGCGTCGCCCGCGCCGATATCGGTCGTCATCGTTTCGAGGTCGCGGCCGTTCAGCTCGAGCGTCACCCGCACGCCCGCAACCGGCTCCACTGCCGTATTGATGAGGCGAGCGATAGCGGTAACGCGTTCGCGGCCCGCAACGTCCTCGCGCCGCAGCGTCACGCCCGCCACTGCGATGTTGGCCGTCTGCTCGTCCGTGATCGCGACCGGCGTTACCTCCGTGCCCGCCGGCATGCGCACGCCATCACCGCCGTCCCAGCCCGCGCGCTGGAAGTCACTGATCACGATGACCTGCCGGCGAGGCTTGTCCGACGTGTCGAGGATGCTCTGCGCGAGCTTGAGGCCGGGTCCGTAGCGTGTCACGCCGGAACCCGGCTGCGCGCCAGCAAGCGTTGCGCGAAGGCGGGCGTGGTCGGATGTCGCCTGATTGAGCGCCATCGCTCCCCCGTCGAAGAACACGATCGTGGCGACATCTTCGGGACCGACACCGTCGATCGCGCCGTTCGCGGCCGCCAGCGCGCGGTCCCACCGATCCGAGTACCCCATGCTGTACGATCGGTCGACCAGGATCACCTTCTCCGTCGCTGTCGCGAGCGGGCTCGACGCGTCCAGCTCACCCTCGAACCACGGCCGCGCGAACGCAAGAACGATCAACGCCAGCGCCGCGCTCCGGAGCAGGAACAGCGCCACATTGCGGATGTTCCGCCGTCGCGTCGACTTGTACGGCACCTGACTCAGGAACATCAGCGATGGGAACGCCTGCGCTTCCTTCCGTTCGCGCTGAATGAGATGCACGATGATCGGAACCGCAAGCGCCGCCAGCGCGCCGAGAAACAGCGGTGCCAGAAAGGCCAGTGGCATATCAGCGTGTCTTCATCAGACGGACCCGATTGCTCAGATAGTGAAACAGTGCGTAGTCGAGCGGCGTGCTCGTGTCGAACAGCGCATAGTCGATCTGGTCGTGCGAGAACAGACGACCCAGCTCCGCGATGTGCGCCAGCACCAGCTCGTTGTATTTGGCCCGCTGCGTCTGTGGCACAATCGGGATCCGCTCGCCAGTTTCGAGATCCTCGAAGTTGCCCGCTTCCTCAAAGGGGAAATCGACTTCGGCCGGATCCAGAACGTGAAACACGATCACGTCGTTGCCGCGGTACCGCAGTGGCTTGATCGCGTCCAGGACCCGCTCGGGCGATTCGTAGAGGTCCGAGATGATCACGAGGATGCCGCGCCGCGACAGGGTGCCTAGGATGTGATCGAGCGCCGGCTTCAGCTCACCGCCCTTTGCCGGCTGTGCCCTGTCCAGCGTGTGCAGTACGATGTCCAGATGCTTCGCCGATGGCGGCACATAGTCCACGATTCCGCGATCGAACGTGATCAGCCCGACCCGGTCCCGCTGCTGATTCGAGAAGTACGTGAGTGACGCCGCCAGGTACCGGGCGTAGTCGAACTTGTTGATGCCCTTCAACCCGAACTGCATCGACTTCGATACGTCGAGCAGTACTGTGAAGTTCGCGTTCGTGTCGGCCTCGAACTCCTTCACGTAGTAGCGGTCCGTGCGCGCGTACAGGCGCCAGTCGATTCGGCGGATGTCGTCCCCCGGCATGTACGGCCGATGCTCCGCGAAATCGATCGACAACCCCAGATATGGTGACTTGTGCAGGCCGTTGATGAAGCCATCGACGACTATGCGCGCCATCAGCTCGAGGTTGTTGATACGCGCGAGCGTGCGCGGGTCGATGAACCCAGCGCTCGACACCGAACCCTGCGCCTGGTGCGACAGCCTCATGGCAGTAGAGTCCCCGCCGGCCCGCAGTGCCGCGATACCGTCATCACAGCCCCGACTTCGGCACGGATACCACTTCGAGCAGTTTGTCGACGATGTCGTCCGGTGTCACACGCTCCGACTCCGCATGGAAGTTCGTCAGAATGCGGTGCCGCAGGACCGGGTGCGCCAGTGCGCGAATGTCCTCGAACTTCACGTGGTAGCGGCCGTGCATCAGCGCCCTCGCCTTGCCACCCAGCGTCAGATACTGCGCGGCGCGCACGCTGGCGCCGTACGCCACCCATTTCTGGATGAAGTCAGGACTGCTGCCATCACGCGAAGGACGCGACGTGCGGACCAGCGAAAGCGCGTACCTGAGCACGGGATCCGACACCGGCACCGTCCGGACGAGCCGCTGGAACGCGATCAGGTCCGGCCCCGTCACGACGTGCTCGAACTTCGGATCCATCACCGCAGTCGTGGACCGGACGACCTCCAGTTCCTCATCCTCGGGCGGGTGCTCGATGTTGATCTGGAACATGAACCGGTCGAGCTGCGCTTCGGGCAGCGGGTACGTCCCCTCCAGCTCGATCGGGTTCTGCGTCGCGAAAACGTAGAACGGCTCCTCCAGCTCGTACGTCCGCCCCTGGATCGTTACGCGATGCTCCTGCATCGCCTCGAGCAGCGCAGCCTGCGTCTTCGGCGGGGTCCGGTTGACTTCGTCCGCAAGAACTATGTTCGCGAACACCGGTCCCGGCGCGAACACCATCCTGCGCGTGCCCGTACCGTGGTCTTCCTGGATGATGTCCGTGCCCGTGATGTCCGATGGCATCAGGTCCGGCGTGAACTGGATGCGGTTGAACTTCAGGCTCAGGACCTTCGCCATCGTGTGCACGAGCAGCGTCTTCGCCAGCCCGGGCACGCCGATCAGCAGTGAGTTGCCACCCACGAAGAGCGTCAGCAGCATGTGCTCGATCACACCGTGCTGGCCGATGATCAGCTTGTGCAACTCGGTACGGATCTGGTCCGCACCTGACTTCAGCCGATCCGCGAGCGCGATGTCATCAGGGTGCTCCAGAGCCGCTGGCTCCGTCGTTTCCGTCGGTTCATTCGTCGTGAACGCCACTATCCCTCCATGGGGTGTGTCAGTTCGCCGCCGGCCCTCGCCCGCGGCCGCTTCACGTCTCCACTTCGTCCGGTCCCGGTCTGGCCACTCGTCCACTATGTCCGATGGCCTTCAAGCTCGACCCGCCTCGGACATTGACCGCTAGTGCGTCAACGCATACACGATGTAGTTGATACCCACCTTGTACGCCTCGTTCGAGATGTCGACCGGATAGTATCCCGTTTCGGAAAACTCCCAGAAATCACCGAAGTCGCCGGCGTCGGCCGCGATCGCCAGCAGCCGGCCATCCACCTGATCGTTCCCCTCGAACATTCCGTAGAACACGGGAACACCGCGATACGAGTCGCCGGCCAGCGCGAGGTTGTCGGGATCGATCTGGAAGAACGAATCGAATATGGCCGCGGTCGCATCCAGCCGGACCCACTGGAGCTCGGGCAGAACGCGCGCCATCTGCTGGGCCAGATTCTCCATGTCGTAGCGGCCCTGGTTGCCGCCGAAATCATCGAAGATGATGAAGCCACCCTTGAGCAGGTACGCGCGTAGCGCGTCGGCCTCTCCAGGTGTCACGGTCCAGAAACCCGGTTCGGACATGTACGCGAGCGGAAACTGCATGAGCCGCGGGTCTTCGAGCGTCAGGACATTGCCGCCCCAGTTCTCCACTCGCATGCGAACGAACGTGAGCTCCCGCACGATCTTCGACAGGTTGTGCTCCGCGGTCGGGTAGTCGTGCCTCCAGGGCGGGTCACGATTGCCGCGGACCCCCCAGCCGCCACGGTTGCCCCTGGCTTCCGCCGGACGAATCCGGACGAATGTCAGCCGTGCATCGTACGGGTAGTACTGGTAATCCTGTATCGCATTCGAGGCGATGTCGCTGCGGCTCGCTTCGAAGATCGATGGCTGCGAACCCGCCGGCCCCAACCCTCGCTCCGCAACGCCCGCGCGAGCGGCAGCCGGTGCGCTGTGTGCGGTCCGATCATCCTGGCGTACGCTGGCTGCCAGCAGCACACCGCCAGCGGCCAGGACACACGCAATCGCAACTGCCAGTGCGGTCCTCATTCGGGCGCTCCGGACGGCGAGCGGCCACGCAGCCTGAGCAGAAGCTCCTGTGCTCCGACGAAGTTGGGTGCGATTTCGAGCGCACGCACGACCTCGCGCCGTGCCGCTGCCGGTTCGCCGGCGGCTTCGTAGGCGAGCGCAAGCTGGTAGAGCGCATCGGAACGGTCGACGGGGTCGAGCGCGACGAGTGCCCTGCGTGCGCTCACGACGCCTTGCCTGTCATCCATCTGCGTGTACAGTCTGACCATCCGCTCGTGAAGTGCCTTCTCGTAGGGTGAAACGTAGATGACGCGCTCGAGCGCCGCGACGGCCTGGCCAGCGTCGCCCATGCCTTCGAGCAGGTCCGCGAGCGCGATGTTCGCGCCGTACCGGTTCTCGTCGATCGCGGTCAGTGCCTGCAACTGCGCGGCGGCCGCCGCCGTATCACCTCGCTCCTGGTGCAGCTTCGCCAGCTCGTCGTAGGGGCTACCGGGACCGGCGTACTCAGGAAACATCGACTGTGCGCGCTCGAACGCCTCGATCGCTTCCTCGAGATTGCCTTCCTCCGCCAGTTCGCGGCCGCGCGCCATTGCGGCCGGGAAACCGCCACCGCCGCCACCACGCATCGCGCCCAGTGCGCGCTCGATCATGCCGCCTTCCTCGCGCCGCGCGGCGGGCACCGATGCCAGCTGTGTCTCGTACCTGCGCTTCAACCAGTCGTCGAACCGGTCATCGAACGCTTCGGGCAGCACACCCAGCACCTGCTCGAACACCTCGGCGTCCGACAATCCCCGACCGTAGGCCCGCAGCATGTCGAGGATCGTGTCGAAGCCGCGCTCCTCCTCGATCATTTCGGCGACGAGCGAGGACTGGTAGTAGGAATAGCCGATCTGTTCGGGGAAGCGTGGCCGTACGAAACCCTGGCTCAGCCGACTGACCGGGAAAACATCGCCGGCTTTGTAGGCGGCGAGAAACTGCGGCGTCAGATCGTCGCCCCAGCCAGGCCGGGCACGGCGCTCCTCGAGAACGGACAGGCCCTCGGTCAGCCAGCGCGGAACCCGGTGGTTGGACAGGCCCAGCGTCATCGTGTGCGCCAGCTCGTGCCACAGCGTCGAGCCCCAGTTGAACTCGCCGGGCTCGCGAGCCGCTGGCGAGTCGATGGCCAGCACGTTGCCGAAACACACACCAAGCGCGCCGAGACCGGCAAGCCCGACCGTACGTACGGAGAAATCCGCGTGCCGCGGATAGACCTCGACGCGCACCGGCGTAGGCGGGCTGTACTGGTAGCGTTCGGCGAGAGCCGTGTACGCCTCCTCTGCCAGCTCACCCACGTACGGCGCCAGCAGGTCCGCTTCGCTCTGGTGCAGCATCAGCTCGAACCGCTCGGTCCTCACGATACGATACTCGCCGAACGTGTCGAGCAGATCGAGCGTGTTCTTGATCCACGGATTGTACGGATCCCGCTCGAACGACATCTCGAGGTTCGCCCTCGCCGCATCAACAGCGCCGATGCGCAACTCGTTCAGACCGAGCGTGCCCCACGCGGCGCCATCCAGCGGATTCAGCGCGACGGCCTCGCGCGCCAGCTCGACCGCGCCCTCATAGCGTCGCTGACGGACCGCCAGCTCCGCCATCTCATTGAACAGGCTCGAGTGTGCGGGGTCGATCGCCATGACCTCCGCCCGCGTCCGCTCGTATGCGGCGACGTCGGCCTCAAGCCACTCGGCCGTCGCCCTCGTCGTCAGCGCGTCGAGCGAGAGCGGATTGATCGACAATGCCCTGTCGATGTCCTCGCGGGCGCCCTCGTTCTCTTCCAGATCCAGCCGCAACCGGGCGCGGAACACGAGCGCGTCCACACTGTTGGGGTTGGTCTCGAGGCTCTGGTCGACCAGCTCGAGCGATTCCGACGACCCGTCGAAGTTCTTCGCCTTCGCCATGCCGAGCAGCGCACCGGGGTGGTGGGGATTCTGCGCGAGCACTTCGCGGAACAGCGGCTGCGCTTCGATGCTGTTGTACTTCTCGAGAAACAGATGGCCCATGCGAACGCGTGCTTCGAAGCCATCAGGCGCGCCATCGACGATGCCGCGGTCCGCGGCCATTGCTTCGTCGAGCGCCTTGACCGCGTCCTGGAACAGTTGCGGGTTGCGCGCGCCAAGACGACGCACCGCCTCCGCGACCGCGATGAGATCGCGGGCACTCAGGTCCGGTGAGTCGTTGTAGATGTCGATGAACCTGTCGAACGCGTTCAGTGCGGCGTCGCGCTCGCCCCTGTTCCAGTCGAGGGTCGCGAGGTTGAGCCGGGCCGTGTTGGCATCGGATGCGCCGGCCTGTACGGCGCGACGGAACGATGATTCGGCTTCTTCGAGCTTCCCCGTGCGCATCAGCACTTCGCCGAGCGCGTTGGCCAGCTCGCGCGTCTCGCTCGACCGTGCCGCGCGCTCGGCCTCCTCGTACTGACCCGTCTCGACAAACACGGCCACGAGCGTGCGGCGAGCCCGTGTATCCAACGGGTCAGCCTCGATCAGCGCGCGCAGTCCCCGCGCGGCGTCGTCGTACTCGCCGGCCAGGTACGCGGCATATGGGTCGGCACGCGAACTCGTCTGACCGCCAGCATCCTGCGTTGCACAGGCGGGTTGCGCGAGCAGTGATGCGACGGTCGCGGCGGTCAGCGCCAAGCCGGAGCGGTACGCGATGGTTCTCATGCGCCGCCGCCCTCCATTCGCCGGATCTCCTGGTTCTTCAGGGCCAGGTCGACGAGCAGCCGTTCAAGCTCGGACTCGTAGCGTTCCGGATCCATCGTATCCTTCACTGCGCGCAGGTCGGCAAGCTGCCGTTCCAGCGCCTGCTTCTGCTCGTACAGTGCGCGCAGTGCCGGGCTCGCATCCGGCGGCGCCTCAACACCTGCAACGACCGCGCCGCGACCGAGGAACGTGACCATGGCCAGTGCGCCGTCCAAACTCTCCCGGCTCACTTCCCCGCTACCCTTGCCATCGCCGTTGTCATCGAGGACGGCATGCTCGGTCAGCAATGTCTGCTCCGCCTCGTACGCGCGACGGGTCTCGACGCGTGCGTACTCGAACGCCTCTGCCATCGACACGGCGCCATCCTTGTCCGTGTCAGCAACGTCCTGGGCGAACGCTGCGACGAACCAGCCGCCGAACTTCGAGAGATTGCGCTCCATGCCCGACCGGGTCGACGTGATTACGATCCGGTTGGCACCGCTCAGTGGTTCGAGGAACGCGCCGCTCGAGCTGGCCGCGTTCACGAACACGACCCGGCTCTGGCCCAGCCCGTCGATCATGACCGCCAGCTCCTGCGCAGTCACATCAGGCCCCGGCAGACTCAGCCTGGCCTCGTTGTTCGAGAAACTGCCGTGTCCGATGAACAGAATGAAGACGACGTCGTCGGGGCCGGCTGTCCTGCCGATCGCTGCCAGCGTCTTCGCGATCTCTTCCTTCGTCGAACGGCCGTCCGCCAGATCCGGGGCGCGGTCAGGCTGTTCCGTCAGAAAAACGACGTCCTCCGCTGGCACGCCCCAGCGCTCGGTGGCGGCCTTCACCATCGTCGCGCCCCACTCGTGGAACACCGCCTGGAAACGCGGCTCGCCGCCGATGCCCGTAATGATGACGGCATGCGTTCGCGACTGCGCCGCCACCGGCCAGGCCGACAGCAGCGCGAGCAGTCCCGCCACGATTCCGGTCCCCTGCATCACCCTCAAGCCAGTCCCTTCCTCCTGCGATACAGCCATTCCGCCGCCATCATGGAAAGCAGCAGCAGCAGCAGAATCGGCATGTCCCACAGGTCCTTCTCTTCGATGACGGTCGAACCGCGGCCGGTAATCGAGAGATCCTCCGGCAGCGAGCTCACCGTGGACGGCGTGTAGTGTCGGCCGCCGGTTTCCCTCGAGATTCGCTGGAGCAGCGTCGCATTGAGCTGCGAGCCGAAGTATTCGCTGCGGCTTTCCGCTATGTCGATATACGCCGGATCGCTCGCCACGGTCCGGTCACCGTAGACCGCCTCGACATCGATACGGTGCAGGCCGGTTTCCTGCGGCGTGAAAACGGAGCGGTACTCGCCGTCCTGCTCGATGGTCCAGTCGAGCGGCAACTCGCTGACCTGGCCGGTTGGCGACGTGATCTTCGCGGTGACCATGCTGCTGTTCACCCGGACGAACGCCTCGTCGGACACGTTCGCGATGATGCGCACGGCTTCGCCGGGCGACGACCTGTCGGCGGGCAATGCGACGGTGACCTGGTCGGGCGAATCGTTCACCAGCCAGCGCAGCATCTGGCGCCAGAACGTCTCGTGCGACATGTCCTCGAGCGGCGGAATCATCTGCCAGAGCCACGTATCCTGCGCCGCCAGCGCGATCGACAGCCCGCTGCCGAACCGCTGGAATGCCAGCACGGGATGCTCGTCGAGAATGTCGCCCCTGCCCGTAAGCAACGCCGTCGCGCCCGGCTTCAGCGGGCCGAGCCGGTTCGCGGTCGAGATACGCGGCAGCGATTCCCATTGCGTTCTCGACGCCGCCTCCGAGCCTGCCAGCTGCATAGCCGGGTGCGTCTGCCCCGCTCGTGTCGGCCGGACCACGAGTGAATCGAAGAACAGCGTGTCGATCGGGCTCGACGATTCGATGTCGATCGGCATGATCTCGGCAACCGGCGTGCCCGTCCACCCGCCCTCGGCGTACGAGCGACGCCCGCCGAACGTGAGCAGACCGCCGCCACGATCGCCCACGAAATCGGCTATCATCCGCATCTGCTCGTGCGTGAATGCGCTGGCTTCGACCGTACCGAGTACGATCGCGTCGTACGTGAACAGCTCCTCCCGGGTGCGCGGAAAACCCTGGAACAGCTCGGTCGAGTCGTCGACCGACAGACGCATGTACTTGTTCTCGGCCGTCCGCTGGAGCACGACCAGCTGAATGTTCGGATCGGCGTCGACCGCCCGGCGCATGAACCCGACTTCCCAACGCGGCTCGCCCTCGTAGAAGAGAATTTTGCGGCGGTCGTCCCGAACGTCGATCAGCGCTTCCTGCTCGTTGTTCTCGAGCACCATCTCGTCGGCCTGCGCCGGCACGCGGAACCTGAACCGGCGAGCCCCCGCTTCCTCCGCCGTGAAATGGACACGGACCGGCACCGGTTCGCCGTCGGGCGGCAGCGTGACTTCCTCGGAGCCGACGATGCGGCCGTCGTCCTCGACCACGACCCGGACGGTCTTACCGGTGTAGCCGCTCTGCGACACGAGCAGGTCGACGACCAGCGATGCGCCCTTCAGGACAGTGCGCGGCGTCGACACACGGCTCAACTCGACGTCCTTCGCGTAGTGCTCGTGGCCCAGCCCGACCGTGTACACCGGAACCTGCGCCGCCTGCAGCGCCAGCAGCGACTCCGTCATGCCCAGCGCCGAGTTGTCCGCACCGTCAGTCACGACCACGATGCCGGACAGCGGCAGCGCAGCAAGATCCTCGCGGACCCGGTCGAGCGCCGGCGCGATCCGCGTATTGCTGCCGGCGAATGACAGCATGCCCGGATCGTTCAGACGTTCGGTCGACGCGGAGAATCCGAAATACCGGAGCTGAAAACGATCCTCGAGCTGCGCAACCAGCGCACTGCCGGGACCGAACGCCTGCGCGACGAACGCCGAGCGCGCTTCGTCGTCATCGATGATGCGCATGCTGCGCGAATCGTCGAACACGACTGCCACGTAGTTCTGCTGCGGCACGACCGACGAAACCAGCAGTACCGGGCGCAGCAGTGCGAACGCAATGATCGCCAGCGCGCACGCCCGCAGTGTCGCGAGTACGACGCGGTCGCGATCCGTGGCCTTGCCGGCAACGCTGCGATACGTCCACATCGCCAATGCGACGACCAGCACAACGACCGGAATCAACAGCGCGATCCCGATCGGCGACTGGAACGTCAGCCGGCCTTCCGTGAAGACCAGCGGGCGATACTTGAACAGGAACTCGAAGATCGTCTGAAACACGTCTTCAATGACTCATGGCGTAGATGATCGCGTTCACGCCCACTTCGAAGGCGTACGTCGAGTACCTCACGGGATAGTCCGGCTGCTCCGCCCACTCCCACGCGTCGCCGAGGTCGGTGTTCCAGTTGATCACGACCATGAGACGGCGCTCGTCATCGAATATACCGTAGACCTCCGGGTAGCAGCCGGGGCATTCGGAGGTGATGCCGCGACGCGCATTGCCGACGTTCGGTACCTGGAGTACCTCGTCGACACTGTAGAACGCGTGAAAGTACTCGTGTTCGAGCGGCAGCGGCTCGATCGGATACTCCGGCAGCACCTGCCGCATCGCGTCCTCGAACGGGTACCATTCGTTGTTGCCCCAGAAATCGTCGACGAACAGGAACCCGCCCTTCAGCAGGAAATCGCGCAGGTTCGAGATCTCGCCCGGTGACAGCGCGATCCGGCCGACCTCGAGGATGTAAACGTACGGGTACCGCAACAACGCGGGGTCATCGAGCGCCACGGCGTGCGGCTCGAGGAATGAATCGATGTTGGTCAGCCGCCGCAGCACGATGTTGAACTGCCGGTCCGACTTCGGCCAGTCGACCGACCAGCTTCCGCCGCCCCTGCGACCCCATCCGCTGTAGCTCGAGTAGATGCCGCGTGTGAAGTAGAACGCGTGGTTGCCGTCCGGCGCCGGCGCGTAGTATTGCTGCGGCGGCGCCAGCGGTGTGATCGGCGCCCGCAAGGCAGCAGGAGGCGCCAGGCGAGGTCTGACTGTGCCGGGCCTCGCACGTGGCATCGCAGGTGCCGACGTCTCCGGACCGGGACGCGCGGCTGGCCGTTGGCCGATCGGTCCGGGCGTTCCGGACGGCCGGGCTGAGAGGGCGTTCGGCGATGTGGCATAGGGGAACGCCACCGTGGCGGACCCCCGCTCGCCGGCATACTCCGATCCGCCGGCGGACGTGCCCGACCGGATGGCGAATACGAGAGTCACGGCCGCTGACGCGACCGCGACCGTCATCAGAGGACGGCGCACCGGGTCCGCTCCTTCCTGGTTCGGGGGGATCCTGTCACCTTCGAGATACTGCCTCCACGCGGACCGTGTTCCGGACCGTGGGGCGGGTGAATCCGCACGCGCGACGAGCGGCACGCGCCGGATGGCGGAACGTGCGGCACGCCGACCGCCAGGCCCCCCGGTGCTGGACAGGCGGCACGCGAGCGCCGAGATTCCGCGCCCGCGGCCCTTTGTCCTTGCTGAATCTCGACGCTCAAGCCGCCTTGCGCGTTGGCCCGCCACGTTGAAGGGCGGAACGAGATATCATGATCGACTCGACCTGGATCAATGATCTGCTGCGCGCACTCGTGCGCATCGATTCGGTGAATCCAACGCTCGATCCCGGTTCCGGACCCGGCGAAGCGGAGATCGCGGCTTTCACGGCCGGCGTTCTGCGCGACCTCGGACTCGATGTCGAGATCCTCGAGAGCGTGCCCGGCCGGCCCAGCGTCGTCGGCCGCATGGCCGGCGATGGCCGTGGCACATCGCTCATGCTCAATGCACACTACGACACTGTGGGCGTCGAGGGAATGGCGGACCCCTTCTCCGGCGACATCCGCGATGGCCGCCTTTACGGTCGCGGCAGCTACGACATGAAGGGCAGTCTGGCCGCCTGCGTCGGCGCCGTCGAGGCGCTGGTCCGGACCGGGCGGCGGCCAGCAGGCACGGTCGTTATCGCCGCCGTCGCGGACGAAGAAGCCGCTAGCATCGGCACGCAGGACGTGCTGAAATCGTATGTGACCGATGGCGCAATCGTGACCGAACCGACTTCGCTCCGGCTCTGCCTCGCCCACAAGGGCTTCGTCTGGTACCGCGTCGTGACACGCGGCCGTGCCGCGCACGGCAGTCGGCCCGACCTTGGAGTCGACGCGAACCTGCACATGGGCCGGGTCCTGGCCCGGCTCGACGGCCTCGCATGGACGCTCGCGACCGGACGGGCGCACCCGCTCGTCGGACCCGCCTCGATTCATGCCGCCACGATCGCCGGCGGCACCGGGCTCAGCACCTACGCCGCGCAGTGCAGGCTCGGCATCGAACGCAGGACCATACCCGGGGAAACGGAATCGGAAGCGACAACGCAGATCCGCGAGATTCTCGACGAGCTGGCCGCCGCAGATGCCGGGTTCGACGCGTCGCTCGACATCGAACTCGTGCGTGACTCGTTCGAAGCGCGATCCGATTCGCGGCTCGCCGAGTCGCTCACGCGCGCCACCAGCGTCGTGGTCGGACGGCCGCCCGACCGCGTCGGCGACTCGCCGTGGATGGACTCCGCATTCACCGCCGCCGCCGGCATCGATACCATCGTGTTCGGTCCGCACGGCCATGGAGCGCACGCCGCCGAGGAATGGGTCGATCTCGAGTCCGTGCACCAGACGGCCGCCGTGCTCGCCGCAACGATCCTCGACTACTGCGGCTGAAGCAAGCGGCCTGATCAGAAGAACCCGCCCCCCCTACCGTCTCGCCACATCCGCGGATTGACCACGTTGTTGAAGGCGGAGCCGAACGTGTATCTGATACCGATGTTGAACTCGTACTCGAAGTCCGTGCCCAGCTCGCGAAGCTCGAGCAGGATGTCCTCGTCACTGACATCCTCCAGTGGCACGTTGAGCTGGTCCTTGATGCGGGCCACGCTGCCGCGGACGTCGAGGCTAAAACCGCGGAACAGGCGAATGTCGAGACCGCCGTCCAGCTCGACGCGGTGCCGCTCCCAATCATGCATGTAGTTGCTGCCCTCGACAGAGAGGTTGAGGTCGCCCCACGGCTGCCGGAAGCTCGCCGAAACGTCGAGACTCTGTTGCACTCTCAGTTCCTCGGTCTCGCGGAACAGCGTCTCCTCATCGTAGCGGAAATAGACCGGCCCGAGCGTGTACATGAAAGTGATCTGGCGACGCGTCGATTCCGCATACGGGTAGATGTTGTATTCGATGGCCGGCGATGCGCGCAGCGACAGATCGTGGTTCGAGCGCGTCGACGTCTCGGCCGTCGCGCGGAATCCCGCCGACCAGTGCGGACTCAGCGAGAACACGATCGTCGATCGCAGGGTGGCGTTACGCGTGAGGCTCGTGATCTCCTCGCCACTGCTCAATTCGAAGTGTTCTTCCTCGTAGCGAGCGTTCACGTTCAAGTCCGCCTTCATGGCCTCGGTCGTCCGGTTCGCCGACAGCGAGCCATCCATCGAGACCGAACTCTGGCGACTCTCCCCTTCGACCGACCCGCCTAGTCGCGTCTGGAAAACCCACAGTTTCCACGGATCGACCTGCATCGTCGAACGCGCGCCGTCCGCAGCCTCGCCACGTTCGTACAATACCGCCATTCCTCTGCGCAGGCTGGTCCTGGCAGCGTATGGCACGAGTCCGAGCGCAAACGTCCGCGTCAGGCCCGTCCGCACTTCATCGTCCGTCATGTCCTGACTGGACGTGAAGTACAGCGTGTCCTGCCTGCCCGCGAATCGCTCTTCGCCAATGAAGAAGAACGAGTACTGCTGGCCACCCGCGCCGGTGCCCTGAGACGTAACCAGTACGTGGACCTCCGCCGTCCCCTGGTCGCGCATGTAGTCGACGAACGTCACTTCACGCCTGAAATGGTCGAAATCGCACCGCCGGCAGTCGAGGTAGACACGCAGTGCCGAAGAGGCTGCCGTGTCCGGCTCCTGCGCCGCCGCAGGCTCGGCGAAAAACGTCGCGGCCGCCAGCACGACGGTGAGTCGTATGATCCAATTTATTCTGTTCGACAGCAGCATGCCCGAAGTCTCCCTGTTTCGTGATCACGCCGCACGGTTTGCGTCCGTGCGGCGTGTCATCTCCAAAGGTATCCGTACGCCAATCCGCGGCACAACGGACTGTCGTCCGGGTGTCGTAAGGAATCCGTCCGGATTGTAAGGAACGTGTCCGGCAGCATCACGGCTTGAGCCGGTATCCGACCTTGCGGACCGTAAGGATGTGACGGGGATTCGAGGGATCGGCTTCGAGCTTGCGGCGCAATTCGGCGACGTGGATGTCGACGGTCCGCGTCATCACGTCGGTGTTCTCGTAGCGCCAGACTTCCTTGAGCAGTTCGGCACGAGTCGCGGTGGCGCCTCGCCGGCGCAGGAGCACGAGCAGGAGATCGAACTCCTTGGGCGAGAGGTCTACCTGCCGTCCTTCCGCGTTGACCGTCCTTGCCGCGGGGTCCACCTCGATTTCGCCGAACCGCTCCGTCTCGGGCTGGCCGGTCGCGTTCATGCCGGACCGGCGCAGCAATGCGCGCGCACGGGCCAGCAGTTCGGCGGTGCTGAATGGCTTGGTGACGTAGTCGTCGGCACCGCAGTCGAAGCCCAGCACTACGTCCGCTTCCTCGCCGCGCGCCGTCAGGATCAGAACGGGCACGTGGACGCCCCGTTGCCTCAGCTCGCGCAGCACGGCGTACCCGTCCAGGCCGGGCAGCATGAGGTCGAGGACCACGAGGTCGGGCGGGTCGGCGACTACGGCTTCGAGACCGACCTTGCCGTCACCGGCGACGTTCACCGCATACCCTTCGAACTCGAGCGCCGTGCGCAGGCCGAAGGCAAGGTCCTCGTTGTCCTCGATGATCAGGACGCGGTTCACGCACCGACCTCCTGCCGGTCCGTCGAGCGCGACGATGACAACGGCGGCGATGCCGGCACGGCGGGAAGCCGCAGCGTGAACCGGGCGCCGCCACCGGGTGCGTCGTCGACTGACACGCCACCGCCGTTGAGCTCCGCGAGCTGCGCCACGACGGCCAGCCCGATGCCGGTGCCGGGCGCGGGTGACTCACGATCCCGGCCAAGACGGTAGTAGGGATCCCATATGCGACGCCGTTCCGTTGCCGGGATGCCGGGGCCCTGATCCTGAATCGTGAACACGGCGGTGTCTCGCCTGCGCTCGACGTCCAGCGCGATGACCTGGCCGCGCGGCCCGTACTTGACCGCGTTGTCGAGCATGTTGAGCAACATCTGGTTGAGCGCGTCGGCGTTCGCTACAATGGCGAGACCGGGATCGACGCGCGATTCGATGGCCATGCCACGCGCGTTCGCGAGCGGCTGAAACCCTTCGATGAGATCGTGGACGGCGGAATCGACCTGGATCTCGCCGCGCAGAAGCCGTGTCGCGATGGCGCGCCGCAGTCGCGAGAAGCGCAGGATGTTGTCGACCAGGTGCGTCAGGCGTCGCGATTCGCGGTGAATCACCGAGATCGCGCGCGCTCGATCCTCTTCCGATCGCAGCTTCCCCGATTCCTGAAGTTCGGCAAACATCCGGATCTGCGCCAGCGGCGTCCGCAGCTCGTGACTCACGCCGGAAACGAAGTCGTCACGAAGACGAGCCAGCTGTCGCTCGCGAGCGAGCTGGAACAGTGCGGCGAACCCGACCAGCACCGTCAACAGCAGCAGGCCCAGGATCAGTGGCAGTTTCGACTGTGGCAACCCACCGATGATGAGCCGGGCAGCCGCGTCAGGCCGCACGGCGGCGCCTACGACGAACGGGCCGAACTCGTGAACCAGCGTGTCGAACGCGCTGAGCGCGGGAGAAAACGACGCTGTGGACTCGAACACGATCTCGCCGTACGGACCGCTGACGATCACGTGCAACAACGAGTCGTTGGGCAGATCTCCGGTGATCGCGGGCGGCAGCAGTGGAGCGCGGTCGAACCAGGAGTCGAACAACTCGCCCCATGCCGCGACCGGCGTCGCAAACCCGAACAGCGTGATGCTGCCGTCCTGTTCCTCTGTCGCCGCGTACGCAACCGCAGTCGCACCGTCCAGAACCGTGCCCGGTGCCAGCGACACGACCGCGTAGCGGTGACGGTACAGCTCGTCGTACCGCTCCGCCAGCGCGTCCGCGAGGCGGGTCAGCGCTCCTGCCGACACGCTCGTCTCTCCGAACGCCGTGGTTTGCCGGGACTCGATCTGCGCCTTGAATACCAGCGCCGGATCGCGCAGCGTCGGACATGCGCACCGCAGGTCGCGCATCTCTTCACGCATCTCGGCGATGATCCACTCGTCCGTTCCGCGATAGCCGTTGGGCCGCCCGGTCCGCCGGACCCGCGGAACGTCGCTCATCAGGTCGTGGAACACACCGTCGAGCTCGTCCTTCACAATGCCTGCGTACTGCCACGCCGCCATGCGCCCGTAGTCGCGCAATGCTGACTCCGCAGCCGTCCGGTGCGAGCGTACCGCATCGATGGCCTGCCAGCCCAGATACACGGCCAGCCCCAGCGTGGCCGCCAGCAGCGGCACCAGCAGCGTCGTGCCGGGCAGCAGCCGGCGACGCCGGTCGAACGATGGCAGGAACGATCCGGGTCTCATCAACGCAATCTACCGATTGAGGACCGTCCATCGTAGAGCCGACACGGTGGCAGCCGCAACGACCTGCCGATCGGAAGCCGTACGGTGAATGTATGTTCCATGTAAGGATGCGCCGCCAGGGACGCGTCCGTACCCGATGTCGGCGCATCTCGCCTTTACAACAATGGCATGCATCGCGATCTTACCGGCCCCCGGGTCTGGAAACCGATGTGCGGACCTGAAAAACCCGATGTACCCGCTGCCGTTCAATGCCGAAGCGGAACCCGTTCCTACCCGATACCGGAGTGAGAACATGAGTCGCTCGAACCAGCCCATGCGAATGATGGCGTTCGCGGTCACGATCGTCGCGGTGGCGGCGTGCTCGCGGAGCCCCGAACCGGCGGCGCCCTCGCCGGCCCAGACCGATACAGCGGCGCAGGGCCGCGCGGGCGGGCAAGGTGGTCGCGGCGGTGGCGCGGCTGCCCAGCCACGTGCGTACAACCGCGTCATCACGGCCGAGGCGAGGTCTGTGGCCGGGCTGTTCAAGGCGCACCGCATCGGTGACGACCTCTTCTTCGAGATCCCGCAAAGCGAGTTCGGCAAGGACATGCTGATCCTCGGCCGGTCGAGGGCCTTCGGTTCCGGCACCAACCGTAACGTGTTCGTGCGGTTCGAGCGTGAAGGCAACCGGATCCTGCTGCGCCGGATGGCCTACAACCAGACGGCCGATCCGTCGAGCGCGATCGCACAGGCGGTCGAGCCGATCCGGACGGGTGGCATCATTGCCAGCTTCAACGTCGAGTCATGGGGTCCGGACAGCGCCGCCGTGATCGACGCGACACGGCTTTTCACGTCCAACATCACGGAACTCGCCGGCATCGCGAGCGTTCAGACCGACCGCAGCTTCATCGAGCACGTGTCGGCGTATCCGGATGTCGTCAACGTGGAAGCGGTGCAGACGGCCAACCAGGCTCCACCAGCAGCCGGTGGCCGCGGCGGCCGCGGAGGTGCTGCCGCCCCTGGCGGTGCCCAGGTCGCCGTGAGCGTGCCCATGCACTACAGCATCTACAAGCTGACCGAAACACCGATGATGCCGAGGCTGCATGACGCGCGTGTCGGCTTCAACTCGATCACGTACATCGACTTCAGCCGGCCTGAGCACCGCGCCGAGGAGCGCCGCTACATCCGCCGGTTCAAGCTGGAGAAGCGGAATCCGGCGGCCGCCGTGTCGGACCCGGTCGAGCCGATCATCTACTACATCGATCCGGCCACGCCCGACTGGCTCAAGCCGTGGATCAAGAGCGGCATCGAGGCATGGCAGCCCGCGTTCGAGGAGGCCGGCTTCAGCAACGCGATTCTCGGCCTGAACCCACCTGCGGACGATCCCGACTGGCGCATCTGGGACGCACGCCACTCGATCATCTACTGGCGGCCGTCCGGCACGCAGAACGCAACAGGCGGTCAGACCGTCGACCCTCGCTCCGGCCAGATCATCAAGGGCGAGGTCAACATGTTCCACAATGTGCAGAATCTGCTGCGCAACTGGTACTTCACACAGGTCGGCCCGCTCGATCCGCGCGTACAGAACCTGCCGCTGCCGGACTCGCTGATGGGCGAACTCGTCGAGTACGTCGTGGCCCATGAGGTGGGCCACTCGATCGGCTATCCGCACAACATGAAGGCCAGTGCGATGTATCCGGCGGACAGTATTCGCAGCGAGGCGTTCCTGCGGCGCATGGGCGGTCACGTCGCGACGCTCATGGACTATTCGCGCTTCAACTACGTCGTGCAACCGGAGGACAACATCCCGCCCGAACTGCTGATCCCGCGCGTGGGGCCTTACGACAAGTTCGTCGTAATGTGGGGCCACAAGCCGATCCCGGGGGCGCACACGCCGGACGAGGAATGGGCAACGCTGGATCAGTGGTCGCGGATGCAGGACACGGTCCCGTGGTTCCGGTTCACGACCAGTGATTCGCCGAACGACCCGTTCAACCTCACCGAGGCTGTCGGTGACGAGGACGCGGTCAAGTCGAGCGGGCTCGGCATGCGCAATCTCGAGCGTGTCGCGGGCATGCTGATCCGTGTCGCCGAGAGACCGGGCAAGGACTACTCTCTGCTCAACGAACTGTACGGCAACATCGTGAGCCAGTGGGGCCGCTACAACGGCCACGTAGCCGCGATCGTCGGCAGCGCCGAAACGCAGGAGCGCTACGGCACCGGTCCGCGCTTCGCGCCCACAACGAAGGCCAGGCAGGTGGAAGCCCTTGCATACCTGAGGCAGAACGCATTCCTGGTACCGGAGTTCCTGCTAGACGACGAGATACTGTTCCGCATTCAGGCGGAAGGCCAGGTCGCACGAATCCGCCAGGCCCAGGCAGGAGTGATCAACGGTCTGTTCAACTTGAACCGCCTGAACCGGCTGATCGAGTACGAGGCGCTGATGCCCGCCGGCCAGTCCTATACGATCGCCGATCTGCTCGATGGCACGCGAGCGGGCGTCTGGTCGGAACTGTCCGGCCAGAACATCCGCATCAACGTATACAGGCGGAACCTCCAGCGCGCCTACATCGAAGCCATCGAGGAACTCGTGGTGCCTGAAGAGCCAGCCGCCGAAGCACCGGCTGGCGGTGGCGGCGGTGGCGGCGGCGCCGCCAACTTCATCTCCGACGTCAGGCCCGCGATGCGCGGACACCTCGTCGACCTGCGTCAGGCCGTACAGAACGCGGTCGGCCGCGCAGGCGATGCCATGACCAGGCTGCACCTGCGTGACGTTGTGATGGAGATCGACAGGATCCTCGGCAACGACTGACCGGGACCTGCAGGAGAACCAGGCCGGGGCTGGCCTCGATCGAGGTCAGCCCCGGTTTTCGATTCAGGACCGTGCTGTCGTCGCTTCCAACCCGGCAGTCAATGCTGACGGCTCGCCGCGATGTTTACCGCTGCGGGACCAGCCTGAAATCGTACTCGAGTCGGATCGTGTCGACCACACTCAGCACGGACGCGACCCGCGGCTTCGTCAGACCGAAGTCCTCGAACGTGAACGCCGTCTTCGCCGTGCCCGTGTAGTCGCCGTCCGCCGCTCGCGCAGTCACAGCCCACGTTACCGGCTTCGTCGTGCCGTGAATCGTCATGTCGCCGACGACGGTGAGCGTCAGATCGCCCATCGACTGCGGCGGCGTCGCAAGCCCCGTGATGGCCGTGGGCGCGAACTCGACGTTCGGATACGTCTCTGTTTCGAGCGTGCGCCGCTGGATGTAGCCATCTCGCCTGTCACTGTCGCTCTTCAGTCCCGTCAGGTCGACCACGAACCTCGATGCATCGCGCATGACCGAGCCGTCATCCGCTATCACGAGCGCACCCGTCACCGCGGTCGTGGCACCCACGGCGTCACTCGGAAACTCGATACGCGCGAGCTGCTCCCTCACCCGGTACCGGACTTCATTGCCATCCTCCGCAACGACGAGCCGAAACTCACGCTCGAGTGGCGCCGGCACGACCGCCGCGACTCGATCCGGCAAGGCCGGTTCCGGCGGCTGCTGCCGCCAGCCGAGGAAAACGGCAACCGGCAGGAGAACTGCCAGCGTCGGATATGCAAATGACAGATTCGTCTTCACTGCGGACTCCATGAAAAGGGGGCAACGGTCGGGGCTCACTCCCCGAGAAGATTCGCGCGCAGACCGTCCCTCAAAGCGGCCGACCCGGTGAACAGATCCTCCGGAAACCGCCGGTAGCGGAGCATGTTGGAGTAGATCTGCGCATTCTCGTACACGTTGGGTGCCATGCCGGCCAGGTACATGAGGTGGAGGCTGCGATCACGGTTGATCTCGGCGCCGGCGAGCCATGGCGAGAGGTCGCTGGCCCGGCCGGCGTAGGTCGAGAACAGATCGATCCAGTTCCAGAATCCGACCTCGGCGAGGGACCGTGCGACGAAAGCGTGGTCTGGCCGGCTCATGCGTGCTTCCATCGCGTCGAGGTCAATGGCGGCCGGCTCGGCGTGACCCGCAAGGACAATATCGTAGCCGCTGCCGTTGATGTCGTTGCCCCATATGGTGCCGTTCGGAAATACCTCGAAGAACGTGGCGATCTCACTCTGGACGACGTCCTCGGTGCTCTCGTACAGCGGCACCCACTGTGTCATGACGCCGCCGGGATTGAGGTGCGCTTTCGCGAGTTCGAAGTACTCCGTGCTGTACAGCGTGGCGGCGCCCTTCACCCAGGGGTGGATCGGGTCGCTCGTGATGACGTCGAACGTCTCGTCCGTGGTAAGAATGAAGTGTCGCGCATCATCATAGACTACTTCGACGCGCGGATCGTTCAGCACGTCGTAGTTCACTTCACCGAAATAGGTCGAGACGACGTCGGGGATCAGCGGCTCGATCTCGCAGATCACGATTCGTTCGACGCCCGGGTGTGCGATGAACGTACCCGCCGTTACGCCCGCGCCGAACCCGACCACGAGCACGGTCTTCGGCGAGGGGTGCAGGAGCGCGGTGATGTGACCGAGCATGCGCTGCAGCCGCATGTCCTGCGGCTCGGTCGATGCCTCGATCTTGCCGCTGACGTGAAAATTGCGGACGCCGTTCGCCAGTTCCGTCACGGCAACGGACGCGTTCATGCCCTCACCCACGTACAACGCGTTGGGCGGATCGTATGTGGCCGCGTACCGGCCGTACGCAATCAGGACGGGCGGCACCGGTGCCACTGTACGGATCAGACCGAAGGCGACAATGCTGCAGATGGCCGCCCACGCAAGGCCGGCCACCGGAGCAGGCTTCCTGTCCTGGCCGGGCGCAGTGCGCGCGAACAGTTCGGGCACGAGCATCAGTGCGGCCGCAACGAACGCGATCGCGATCAGCAGCATCTGCGCGCCCTGCGTTCCGATCGTCGGCACGGCGATCATGCCGAACCCGATCGCACCCACGATGGCGCCGACCGTGTTGGCCGCGTAAACGCCGCCGACGAGGCGGGCCGGATCCTGGCCGCGCTCGGCTGCCGCTGCGACGGCCAGCGGGAAGCTGGCGCCCCAGAGGATCGTGCCGGGGAAGATTGCCCACAGTGTTCGCACGAGATCCATCTGGAACAGAAACCACGGATTTGCCGTGATTGACACGTTGATGGGCCAGAACGGCAGCGACCGGGTGAGCATCGCGGCGGACCACGCGATGGATGCAACAATGAGAAACTGGCAGATGCCGAGCGCAAGGCGGGGTCGCCGCAGCGACCTGGCCATGAACGAGCCGATGCTGCTGCCGATGCCGAGGCCGGTCAGGAACACGGCAAGGATGATCGAGAAGGTGTAGACGGTCGCGCCCAGCAGGAGCGAAAGCAGCCGGGTCCAGACAACCTGTGCACCGAGCGCGGTCAGTCCGGACAGCGCAATGGTCGCGTAGACGAGGCGAGACACGCGCGTGAACACGGGCGTCGGCGAGATACTCGTTTCGGCCGCTTCCGCGTCCGTGCCCGCTACTGCGGCCAGGCTCCAACCGAGCGCCGCGACGGCCAGGTTGATTGCGGCCGCGACGAACGTGGCGATCCACGCATCATGGACGCGAAGCAGCCAGAATCCGGCTGCCACGCTGCCGAGCACGGCGCCCGCGATGTTGCCGCCGTAGAAGAAGCCCATCCACGACACGCCGTGCGGTGTCGTCTCGACCCATCGCGAGATCGCGGGCAGGGTCGCGCCCATCAGGATCGTGGGCGGCAGCAACAGCAGCATGCAAAGGAACGCGCGCAGCAGGATACCGGCGAAGCCGTGGCCGACAATGCTGCTATAGGCGCCACCGACCAGCGGGATCGTGAACAGCAGCAGCACGCCGAGCACGCCGATGCCAGCTTCGAGCGCAGCGTAGACGCGCAACGGGTGCTTGCCCGCGGGCACGAACCGCGGCAGGAGCAGGCTGCCGATGCACATTCCACCCATGAACGTACCCAGCAGCACGCCGAGCGAGACGCCGGATGACCCGATCACCAGCTCGAGCATCTGGAACCAGACGATCTCGTAGATGAGCGCGGCGCTGCCGCTTCCCACGAAGAGGAAGAGTAGTGCGGGCAGGTAACGGCGGGTCGCGTGCGTATCCACGGACGCCGGCCGTTGCTGTCTGGCCATGGGCGAGTGCTGCTCCGTCAGACCGGGCGGTTGATCAAAGGGCGTGAAGGATACAGTGCCGGGAGCGGGGTGGAAACCCGCCGGCATGGGTCCGCACGGCGCGCGACACCGGATCGTGAGTGCCGCACTGCCCGGATCCTCACTCGCCGCTGGTCGGTCGCTCCGCGCGCCGCGCGTGCTGTGTGGCCAGAGTCTGGTCGCCACGATGTTCGGCTCCGAAGCGGGCGAAGCGCTCGCGCGCTTCGGCCTTCAGCGCGTGCGGCGCGTCTTCGATGCCGACTGCACGTTCGAGGATCCATTCGGCCCTGGCCAGGTCTCCTTTCGCCGCCACGGCCGCCTCAGCCAGAAGCAGCGCGCGCAATTCGGTCGGTGTGCCATCCGCCGGTGACAGGACGCGTTCGACCAGCGCGTCCGGCCATTCGACAGGGCTGCGGCCGGCAAGGGCCAGCGAGTTCAGGCTGAGGATGGCGGCCGCACGTTCGGCTTCGGGGCCGTTGCCGAGCAGCTCGAGAATCCGGCTGCCGTCGGTCGGCCGAAGGCGGGTCCCGCCCGGCAGCAACGTGATCACGCCCGTTGCGACCGAACCGGCGGCGAAAAGGGCGAGTGCGCGCGACACGGCGAACTCCGCGAAGCGGTCCCGCGCCAGAGCGTCCGGACCATCCACCAGCATCAGCGCCAGCCCAATGCCACCCGCTGCGAGGCTCGCGAGTGGGCCGGCCGCAAGAACGATGGCCATGCGCCGCCGCATGTCGGTCGGATCATCCGGCGATGAGCCGGCAACCCCGGGATACTGAAGCAGGTCGCGATTCAGCCCGACGCGGATCCTGTCATTGACGCGAACGACGCGAAGCGGCCCGATGGCGAGAAGGCGGAACCGGAACCCTGCGAACCGGCCGGCCAGCAGATGCCCGAACTCGTGGATCGCTATGACAGCGAGCACGGTTACGACGAGAAGGCCGATGAAGAGGATCCATTCGGCGAGCGACAGCCTGGGTCGCCACGTCGTCGCATACGACCACCGGATGATCGGGAGGCCGCTGAGGACGGCGAGAAAGGTGCCGACGTAGCGCACGCTCCGGTCGCCCCGCGCCTGTGCGACCGTCGCTACTCGACCCGCAGCGTGACCCGGTAACGCTCGCCTGCGATCGTGCTGCCCGACACGGGTTCGGGCGTAAGGCCGACGACCGTTATCGTGTGACCGCCGATGCTGGCGCTGCGTGGATCCAGATTCGTGTGAAGATCGAACGGCGTCCACTCCGCGCGCCCGACCGTCGCGCGGATGCGCACGGCCGCATCTCCCGCCCAGACGCACGTCACGTCCGTGGGACAGCGGCTGTCCGACGCCACGCCGCGGAACCCTACCAGGATCCCGAGCCCCTCGATGCGAGCGATCTCGCCCGGCCCCAGCTCGAACGTCTGGCCGGCCCGCGCATCGACGATGATCGCGCCGACACCGGGGTCCGCTGGATCAGCCGAAGGCGAACCGCATGCCGCCACGAACAGGCCGGCGGCCAGAACGAATCCCGAAATCCTGAGTCGGCTCGTCATTTTTCGAGTTTCCGGTTGCAACGGCCCGGCACAACCGGGCCTTCCACACCCTTCTACCGCTGCTGCGGTTCGGGGGATCCGGCCCCATCCGGCCGGGCGGGCAACGACCCGTCCTCCCACGGCCGCAGGAACCAGTCGAAGAACGTCCACGTCCGGTTCCACGAATCGCGCATTTCCGGCGATTCGACACGTTCGAGCGTTTCCGGATCGACTCGCCGGCTGAACGCGTGGCCGACACTCCCGCCCCACGGCGTCGGATCCTCGTAGATCTTGGTCTCCGTGATGTCCGGCTTCATCGCGCGCAGCTTGTACACGAGCATCGACGCTTCCTCGAAGTTGACGTCCTGGTCGTTCGTCGCGACGTGAACGAGCAGCGGCGTTTCGAGATCGTCCACCTGGTAGTACGGCGAGCGCGCGATGTACTCTTCGCGCTTCTCGAACGGCAGGCCCTGGATGCGACGCTGCGTCGAGAAGCTGCGCTGGTAGCCCGGCCCCTTGTACGACAGGCGGAACAGCAGATTCGTCACCGGTACGATCGCGGCGCCCGCAACGAACGGATGGTCCTCGCGCACGACCGACAGGATCGTGATGAGACCGCCGTGGCTCCAGCCCATCATGCCGACCCGGTCGGGGTCCACATGCGGCAGGTTCTGCACGAGCCAGTCGTACGCGCTGATGTTGTCATCGACCTCGTACCCGCCATAGTCGATCGCGCGGTGGTGCTCCTCGCCGAAACCGGTGCTGCCACGATACTCCGGCGTGATGATGACGTAGCCGCGCTCGACCGCTTCGCGGATGAACGGCCAGTACGTTGCCGTCATGTTGCTGTGCACGCCGCCGTGGACCCAGACCATCGCCGCATGACCGCGCGGCCCGCGCTTCTCGATCGGCTGGAACACGTAGGCCGGGATCTCCATGTCGCCGATACGGCTGCGGTACGTGACCTTGCGGAAATCGACGACACCCTCGCTCACGGCCTGGTAGATACTGTCGGTCCTCGCCTTCGACTCCATGTCGCGCGCGAAATCGC
The DNA here is from genome assembly GCA_035513345.1 of Longimicrobiales bacterium. Lineage (GTDB taxonomy): Bacteria > Gemmatimonadota > Gemmatimonadetes > Longimicrobiales > RSA9 > DATKCF01. The sequence goes on along the minus strand of DATKCF010000042.1, from coordinate 33,189 downwards.
GAGCCGGATGGTCCTCCGGCCGGGCACTGACGTACAGGTCGCGAGCACGCGCGGTGTCCATGACAACCGGATTGCGTTGCGCGTGCGCGGCGACCGGCAGAAGGAGGACGGTCGCGAGCACGAGCGAAAGCGTGCGGGCAGGCGTCCGTGCGCGTGGCATCGGCATCAGTCTGCTCCTGTATGGAGGTCGGTATCGCGTTTGCGCGGGCAGGGCCCTGGCACGCCGCAGGCGATGTGTCAATCTGGCAAGCGTGGCGCAGGACGCAAGCGGGGAGCGCCCGAAACCCGTGTAGAGGAGTCGCGTCAGGCTTCCATGTCGAGGTAGCGCGTCCGGATGATCGCGCGGTGGTGCAGCTCGTGGCCTGCGATGATGCACGCCATCGCGCGGACGGAGACAGTCGCCTCGCTTGCCGTGCCGGTCCGCTCCCACGCAGTGGCGGGCAGTCCAGCGAGAAGTGCGACGGTCGCGGCCCTCGTCGTCACCAGTTCATTGCGCAGATCGTCGACGGATCGCGCATCCGAGCCGGCCGCGCGGGCGTAGTCGTTCTCGTCGAAACCGGGCAACGGCGTAGTGTCGCCGCGGGCGATGCGGAGCGCACGGTATGCCATGACGCGCTCCGTGTCGGCCAGGTGTCCGAGCATCTGTTTCAGCGTCCACTTCCCTTCGGCGTACGGCCGTTCGGCGTCCGCTTCCGCGAGTGGTTCGAACAGCGACAGAGTGTCGGCCAGCTGGTCGCGCAGGATCGCGACGATGTCGCCCGCCGGCACGCGAGCAACGTAGCCGGTGTAGAACGCGCTGAACTCGCCAGCCGCCGGGCGGCCCGTGTATGCCATGGTGTTCAGTCTCCGGGCAGGCCGGCGCGATCGCTGCGCCGTTCGAGAAGCAGGGTGTCGCGCCAGTGGCCGTCCAGCATCGCGATCTTCTCGCGCCGGCCGACGACTCGGAACCCGGCGCGCGCGTGAAGCCGGATCGTTGCTTCGTTCTCGGGAAAGACGGCCGCCTGCAGGGTCCAGATGCCGGCATCCTCGGACTCATCAATGAGCCGGCTGAGCAGTTGCCTGCCAACGCCGCGGCCCTGTGCTGCGCCTGCCACGTAGATGCTGACTTCGGCCACGCCCGACATGAACTGCCTGCGTGAAACGCGACCGAGCGCCGCCCACCCGACAATCGTGCCGACCGCGTCACGCGCGACGAGGCGGCCCGCCTGCAACCGCGTCGCATCCCAGTGTTCGCGCTCCGGCACCTCGGTCTCGAACGTGGCCTTGCCGGTCGCCAGGCCTTCCGCATAGATCGCGGCCACGGCCGGCCAGTCTTCGACCCGCATCGCTTCGACCCCCACAGCGAGGTCGGGTCCGACCGGCGACTTCATGACAGGCTCCGTCATCTCGTTTGGTTCAAGGGTTGGATTCAGGGAGAGTCGAGGACAGGGCGTCGCAGCGCAAGGGCCCGGAGCCGATCGGTGTTACGCCGCCACGAACCGCGGTCGACGCCGTCCCCGCTTGGACGGGGATGTCCAACCGCTCGATGGCGGGTCGCTCGCCTTCAGGGCCGGCCGCCCTGTGGCGGCGGAGTACCGACGCGGCGGCTGCGGCGTTCGAGCAGGATTACATCGCGCCAGCGGCTGAAATGCTTACCGATTCGTTCGCGGCGCCCGACTTCGCGGAACCCGGCGCCGGTGGCCAGCTTGATGCCGGCTTCGTTTTCGGGGAACAGCGACGACTGCAGCATCCACAGGCCCGCGGCTTCGGATGCATCGACGATGTGGCTCATGAGGGCGCGGCCCACGCCCTGCGCTCTGGCCGCGGACGCCACAACGACCTCGACTTCGCCGACACCGGCGTATGCCGGACGCGGCGATACGGGCGAGATGGCTGCCCAGCCGATGACATGGCCGTTGTGAAGTGCGACGACCCGGCACCGGGCCAGGTGGCCACTGTCCCATTCCTGCCACTCCGGAGCCTTGCGGTCGAAGGTCGTGTTACCCGTAGCCATGCCTTCGAGCAGGATCGACCGTACGGCTTTCCAGTGATGCGGCGCGAGCGGCGCGATGCCAGGCGCGCCCCGTATGTGGATTCGTCCCGGCGGCAAGGGCTGTATCGGCTTACTGCTCATTCATGCTCGTCCCGCTTTGTCATTCAGGGGTGCCGGCCGGCGGATCGCGCGGGCTCCGCCGGCCGGCTGCCTCGTGGATCCTGACGTCTACCGTTCGTGCATCCAGATGTCGTCGAGCACGTTCAGATTGACCGATTGCGAGCGGCCACCGATCGTCAGCGTCACACGGTAGACGCCCGGTGTCGCGCGTGTCGCTATCGTCGGAGGGTCACCCTGGCCGCCCCGGCCACCGCCACCGCCGCCGCAGCCGCCACCGAATCCGCCGAACCCGCCCCGGCCACCACCGCCGGCCGGATCGACCGGACGGCGATCGCTGCACAGATCCCACTGGATCCGGTTGAGTCCCTGCTGCCTCGTCGTATCGATCGAGCGGAACAGCTCACCGGTCGACATGTCGGTGACCGTGAGCTGAACGTCACCCGGTGGAACGCTGCCCAGGTAGTACGAAATGAACGTGCCGGTGGGCGCGGATGCTCCTTCGAACACCTTCTGCCCTGTGACGGCGCGGGCCATACGCCGGTCGTTCTTCCACAACACGGCAACGCGCGGCTGCATCAGGTGCCACGGCTCCGTCATGATCTCCGGCGTCAGCTGTTGCAGCGCCGTGATGTCGTCCATCACCTGGATACTCCGGCCGTGTGTCGCCAGCACGAGATCGTTGTCGCGCGGGTGCACGAGCACGTCATCAACCCGGACCACGGGCAGATTCGTCATGAACCGCTTCCACGACGCACCCTCGTCGACCGAGACGAAGAAGCCGAACTCCGTGCCGGCATACAGCAGATTCGGGTTCCGCGGGTCCTGCCTGACCGTGTTCACGTTGCCCATGGCGGGCAGGTCGGAAGCGATCGACGTCCACGTCTGGCCGTAGTCCTTCGTGACGTAAACGTATGGTCGCAGATCGTTGTGACGATGGCCGTCGACGGAGATGTACGCTGTCGCCGGATCGGCGTGCGACGCTTCGACCCGCGAGACGTAGTACTCCTTCGTTCCGCCCGGCACGTTGCGGCCGACCTCCGTCCATGTCTGACCGCCGTCGCGGCTGACCTGCACGTTGCCGTCATCGGTGCCGACCCAGAGCAGGCCCTGCACGATCGGCGATTCGGTGATCGACACGATCGTGCCCCAGACGTTCACGCCATCGTTCTTCGAGAGAATGCAGGTGCCGACGCGGCCACGACCGCACCCCGGCACGTCTCCCCTCATGCCCATGATCGAAAACGCCTCGCGGTCGTTGCTCTTCGTGAGGTCCTCGCTCATGGTCCACGTATCGCCGCGGTTGTACGACGTGTGCAACCGGTTCGAACCGACGTGGACCACGTCCGGATTGTGTGGCGAAAGCATGAACGGCGTGTTCCAGTTGTGCCGCAGCTGCGTGCCCTCCGGCGGCGTCGGCACGATGTTCGACGGCACGTTGCCGCCGCGACCGCCACCGCCCGGCGCGCGAGGCCTGATGCTCTGGTTCTCACCCGTGCGCAGGTTGTACCGGTTCGTGTTGCCGTTCTGCGACTCGGAATATACGACAGTCCAGTCGCGCGGATCGACGGCCGTGTAGAAGCCGTCGCCTCCACCCACACCGTACCAGTCCTCCTTCAGGATCGGACCGGTCCGTACGGAACTCGGGCCACACCACGTACCATTGTCCTGCAGGCCGGTGCAGACGTAGTACGGCCGGCGCATGTCGACCGACGCGTGATACGGCTGGCCGACCGGCCACAGTCGAAGCGACTCCCAGTTCTGGCCGCCGTCGTGCGACACGTCGAGACCACCATCGTTGCCGTACATCACATGCTGGCTGTTGGCGGGGTTGATCCAGATCGCGTGGTGATCGACGTGCCCGTGATTGTTCAGTGTCTGCCACGTGCGCGCGCCATCCGTCGACTTGTAGCCCTGAACACCGCCCACGTAGACCGTGTTCTCGTCGTTCGGATCGACGCGGATCTGACTGAAGTACATCGGCCGGACGTTCTGGTTGCTGCGGAACTCCCAGGTACGCCCCTTGTCGGCCGAGCGCCACACGCCGTGATAGTTCGGATCCGGCGGCTGTGCCTGGCCGCGGCCACCACCACCACCGCCACCGCGTCCGCCGCCGCCGGCCGCCGCGGGATCCACGGGCTCCCGATCGGGCGCGACTTCCATCTGCGCATAGACCACGTTGGGGTTCGACCGGCCGAACGACAGCGCGATGCGGCCCAGCGATCCGGCCGGGAGACCGTTGCCGGCCAGGCGGGTCCAGTTCTCGCCCCCGTCCTCACTGCGCCAGATGCCGGTGCCGCCGCCGCCGCTGGCGAAGCCCCATGCCGTACGCTGTCGCTTGTACATCGCCGCAAGCAGGTAGTTCGGGTTCACCGGATCGATCACGATGTCCGTCGCACCTGTACTCGCATCCACCTGGAGGACGGCTCGCCATGTACGTCCGCCATCCGTCGTCTTGAACACGCCACGCTCCGCGTTCGGCCCGTACAGCTGGCCGACGGCGGCGACCCAGACGATATCGGGATCGGTCGGGTGCACGATCACGCGCCCGATCGACTGTGTCTCGCGCAGCCCGATATGGGTGAAGGTCCGTCCGCCATCGGTCGTCCTGTACATGCCGTCGCCGAACGACGAGCTCTGCCGGTTGTTCGGCTCGCCCGTGCCGACGTAAACGATGTCCGGATTCGACGGCGCGATCGCAAGGTCGCCGATCGAATGCGTGCCGTACGAATCGAAGATCGACTCGAACGTGGTCCCGTTGTTCGTCGTCTTCCACAGGCCGCCGGTCGCGAATCCGATGTAGTACGTCGATGTATTGCCTTCGACAACCTCGATATCGTCGATCCGGCCGCCTTGCCCGATCGGCCCGATTGCCCTCCACTGAAAGCCGCGCAGCAGCGGGTCGGTTGCCCGGTTGACTGGAGGTGGATCCTGCGGCTCCGCTTGTGCAAACGCCGACGCCGGCACCAGCAGGCACGACAGCAGGATGAGGAGGCGGTGGGGAATACCGCGACACGCATGGCGCATGCCCTGTCTCCTTGCGTTCCAAAGGTGGATGGGCCCGGAAGGGCCGCGGTCCGCCGCGCCCTGGAGCAGGGCCGCAGTCCGGACAAATACTGACGAGGAACCCGTCACTTTCGTTGGCGGCACTGGCGCCGCCCGCGGGGGAATGGACACTTTCCGGCACTGCCGCGAACAACAGGGGGAGACCGAGAATGCGACACGTTTTCCGCGGGACCCGCCCGATGGCCGGTGTTCTGGCCCTGCTCGCCATCGCGCCGGCTGCCGTCATTGCGCAGGCCGAGTCGGACATTTTCCTGGTTCACGTTCGTCTGACGGCCGCGGGACTCGTCGCCGATTCGGTCACGCGGATCACGGACCGCGCCGGCTACGACAACCAGCCGTCGTTCACGCCGGACGGGCGTGCGATCCTCTTCACGACGATCGATGACGCCGGTCAGGCCGATATCCACCGGTTCGACCTGGCCACTCGCCGGACCCGACCCATCACACGGACCTCGCCGGAAAGCGAGTATTCGGCCACACCGATGCCCGGCCAGCCGCGTTTCTCGGCGATCCGTGTTGAAGCCGACTCGGCGCAGCGGCTGTGGAGCTTCGCGATGGATGGCTCCGACGCCCGCGTTGTGCTGGAGGACGTCCGGCCGGTCGGGTACCATGCATGGCTCGATGCCAACCGTGTCGCCCTGTTCGTGCTGGGATCCCCGGCAACACTTCGGCTGGCCGATCTCGCGACCGGCGAGGCCCCGATCCTGGCGTCGGATATCGGCCGGTCATTGCACCGCGTGCCCGGCCGTGATGCCGTCAGTTTCGTGCACCGAACCGGCCAGGAGTCCACGATCGAGATCCTCGATCTCGCATCGGGCGACACGGAACCCCTCGTGCCACCGTTTCCGGAGAACGAGTACCACGCGTGGGTCTCGCCAGCGATGATCGTGACGGCGCGCGACAGCCGTCTCTATACGTTCACGCCCGGGACCGATGTCACGTGGGTGCCGGGACCGGACCTTGGCGCGCGCGGCATTCGCGGCATCAGCCGTATCGCCGTGAGCCCGGATGGGGCACTGATCGCGCTTGTCGGCGTGCGCTGAGCCGTTGCCGACACGGCGCGAGTGGCCGACATTGCGGTGACTCGAGCCGGCTACGGAACCGGCGGACGATAACGCTCGAAACAAGGCAGATCCAATGCTCGAATCCGTGACAGTCCCGGCCATGCGGCCGCATGCCCGCCGTCTCCATGGAGTTCTTGCGGCCGTCCTGCTCGCTGGTGCGGCGGCCGATGTCGCGGCCCAGCAGGCTGCGGAGTCCTCCCGGCTCACATCATCTCTTACCGGCGCGACAGTCGTTCGCGACGCGCTTGCGTCGCTCGACGCCGGCTTTCCCCGCCAGGTCGAGGAATGGATCCTGATCAACGAGATCCCGGCGAAATCGGAATTCGAACAGGAACGTGCGGCATACGTGCGCGCGCAGTTCGAAGCGCTCGGGCTGGCGGTCACGATCGACTCGATCGGCAACGTGGTCGCTCGCCGGCCGGGCACGGGTGGCGGCGAAACCGTCGTGTTCGCCGCGCACATCGACACCGTGCACCCGCAGGACACGGACGTGACGGTCACGCGCGACGGCGGTGTGCTCCGCTCGCCCGGCATCTTCGACAACAGCGCGTCGGTCGCCAACATGCTGGCCGTGGCGCGCGCACTCGAGGCCGCGGACGTTCGCACGCGTGGTGACATCATCTTCATCGGCACGGTGCAGGAGGAGCTCGGTCTGATCGGCATGAACTACTGGCTGCGCACGAACCCGGACGTCGCTGACGCACTCATCGCCCTCGATGGCGGGCTGCCGACCGTGAACTACGGCGCGCTCGGGATCTACTGGAGCCGGTACCATTTCACCGGCGAGGGGTCGCACACGAACACGTCGGCGGGAAAGCCGCACCCGGTTCGCGCGCTCGCCGACGCCGTCCGCTCGATCTACGAGATCCGTATTCCGGACGGTCGCGGCGGCGCCGTCTTCAATGTCGGTATGCTCGATGGCGGCAGCATATTCAACGCGATTCCCGAGGATGTCTCCGTCACGGTCGACCTGCGATCGGTCAACCCGGAGCTGCTCGACTCGCTCGACGGCGAGATCACTCGCCGCGTTGCCGCCGCGGCGGCCGCGAACGGCGTAGGCTGGTCACGCGACACGGTGCAGCGCCTTCCCGCCGGCGGCACGCCCGCGATGCTGGCCGACCGCGCAACGCACCCGCTCATCCTCACCGCGCTCGACGCACACCGGTTCCTCGGCATCGAATCGCGCGCCCTGCCCACGGGCTCGACCGACTCGAATGCCGGCGTCGTGCGCGGCATCCCGTCGATCTCGATCGGCCGAACAACCGGCGGCGACCAGCATACTCTGTCCGAATGGGCCGACATCGAGCCGGCGTTGCCGGCCACGAAGATCGCGCTGCTGATCGGCATCGCCATGGCGGGACTGGCCGGACCGGCGACCTGACGGAGCCGGCTCCCGCGATGCCGCCGCACGACGACAGGTACCTTACCGAGGAGCAGGCGAGCGCGCTCTGGCAGCGGGCCGCACAGCTTCAGGCGGACGCTGCGGACCGACGCGACGATCGGACTCGCCTTCTCGCCGCCGGCGAAGAGCCGCCCGATGCCGCGATCCACGTTTCCGACGTGGAAGCGGCAGGCCAGGAAGCCGGCATCGACGCGGAATTCATCCGGCTCGCACGCGCGGAAACGATCGCGGACGGTGCGAAGCCGATGTCGCCTCGCTGGGACCGCCTGACGGACAGGCTGCTGGGCAACGACCGCCGTGTCATCGAGATATCGCGCACGTTCGTTGCCCCGCCGCCCCGCCTCCTCGATACGATCGGCCGCGTCTTCCCCGCCAACCCCTACTACCTCAACCTGGTCGAAACGCTGGGCGAGCCCGGTGCCGGCGGCGTCATGGTGTTCGACGTCACTCGCCGCAACGAGGCGGGCACTTCGTTCTCATGGGACATGCTTCTGGCCGACATCAAGCAACTCCTCATCATGGTCCGGCCGGCGGCCGACCGTGATGACGCAACCGAAATCGTCCTCGTCGCAAGCCTCAACTACGCTCGCCGCCTGAACCTCGGCGTCGGCGGCGTCTTCACCACACTCGCCGCGTCGGGCGGCGCCGCGGCCGGTGCCGCTGTCGGCGCCGCAGCCCTCGGCCTCGGTGTTCTCGCGATACTGCCCGCCATCGTCGCTGGCACCGGCACCGCCGCACTGACCGTGGCCGGCTACCGCCCGCTGTATCGCTGGGGCCTCGGCCGAGGAACCCGTGCCCTCGAGGGGCTCCTGCGGGCTCTCGATCTGCGGCTCCGTACGGGCGGCATCATTCCGCCGGCCGCCTCGCCCGAGGACACCGGCTGAACCGGCTCACGCCTGCGATTTGGATGGCCGCAGCAGCACGTAGCCAAGAACGCCCGAAGCCAGCGAAGCAACCAGAATCCCCGCCTTTGCTACGTCGAGCGTCTCCGGCTGCGGGAACGCCAGGTTCGCAATGAACAGGGACATGGTGAAGCCGATGCCGCAGAGGCATGCGACACCATAGAGCTGCTTCCACGTGGCACCGGCCGGCAGCTCCGCCATGCCCATCCTGACGGCCACCCACGCGAACAGCGCCACGCCCACCTGCTTCCCGGCGAACAGACCGGCCATGATACCGAGCGAGACGGGACCCACCAGCGCATCGAGGAACCCGGCGCCGATGTCGACGCCCGCGTTCGACAGCGCGAACACCGGCATGATGAAAAACGCGACCCACGGCAGGAGCGTGTGCTCGAGTCGGGACAGTGGCGTCTCGACCGCTTCGCAGGCGACTTCCAGTGCTGCCACCGCGTCGATCTGATCCATCGTGAGCCGGTCGATGTCCGGGTCGATGTCGCGCTCGAACGTACCGAGCAGCAAGCGCGCACGACCGGCAAACTCGAGACCGTCGATACGGCGCCACGCGGGTATCGCCATGGCACCCAGCACACCAGCTACCGTCCCGTGCACGCCGGACTGGAGTAGCGCGACCCACAACCCGAAACCTAGCGCCGCGTAGATCAGCGGATACCGGACCGCCATCCGGTTGGCGAGGAACATGGCGGCCAGGAACACGCCGCCGACGCCGAGCGCGACGAGGCTTACTTCGGCCGTGTAGAAGATGGCGATGACGAGGACCGCGCCCAGATCGTCGACGATTGCCAGCGCTGCGAGGAACACCTTCAGGCCGATCGGCACGCTCGGCCCGATGAGCGAGAGCACGCCGAGCGCGAACGCGATGTCCGTCGCCATCGGCACGCCCCAGCCAGCGATCTCCGGCGTGCCCGCGTTGAATACCGCATACAGCAGCGCGGGCACGACCATGCCGCCCACGGCTGCGAAGAGCGGCAGTGCGGCCCTGCGCATCGTCGCGAGTTCACCGACCAGCACCTCCCGTTTGATCTCGAGACCGATGACGAAGAAGAAGATTGCCATCAGACCATCGTTGATCCAGTGGTGCAGTGACATCCGGATCTCGAAATCGCCGACACCAAAGCCGATGTACGTCGCCCAGAGACGGTGGTAGCTCTCGGCGACCGGCGAGTTCGCCCACACGAGCGCGCCGCCGGTACACAGCAGCAGCAGGATGCTGCCCGCCGCTTCATGCGCGAAGAAGAACTGGAACGGGCGCAGCAGGAGGTTCGTCGCCGGCTGAAGCACTTTCCTTACGGCCATCGTCGGTATCGTTTCCGGTTTCCTGTGTGGCTCCGCCCGGCCGCTTGCTTCGATCGGTGTCGGGGTGAGACCCGGCGCGAATCGCCGAATGGTTGCCGGATCAGGTCAGACGCGCAAGCGTTCGAGCACGAGATCCGTCGCAGAATGCGGGTCCAGCGGTTCGGAGAAAAGGTAACCTTGAGCGTAGCGCGCGCCGATGCGGCGCAGCTCTCCGAACTGTTCGAGTGTCTCGATGCCCTGCGCGATCACGTCGATGCCCATGCACTGGCCTAGCGCGACCACGCTTTCGACAACGCCTCGATTGTACGGGTCCATGTCGATCCCGCGCATGAATGACCGGTCGATCTTGAGCGAAGCGATCGGCAGCCGCTGCAGGTACTGCAAGGATGAGAATCCGGTCCCGAAGTTGTCGATGCTGATACTCACGCCGATCTCCCTGAGCTGCTCGAGCAGACTCTCGGCGAAACCGGCATCCTCCATCAGCGTATCTTCGCCCACTTCGAAACGCAGGCCTGTCCCGTTCTCGCCGATCAGGTCGCGCACACGCCGTAACAGGTCCGGGTGCTGGAACTGCCGTTGCGACAGGTTGACGCCGACACCCAGTTCCAGCGTCGTTTCCGCGGCCACATCGCGCCAGTCGCGGAACTGTGAGCACACGCGCTCGATCACGAACCAGCCGATGTCGGAGATCAGACCGGTCCGGTCCGCGACGCCGAGGAACTCGGCAGGCTGGAGCAGGCCGCGCTCGGGGTGCCTCCACCGCAGCAACGCCTCGAAACCCGCGATCGATCCGCCCTCGACGGATATGATCGGCTGGTAGTGTACGAGAAACTCGATCTCGCGCACCGCACGCCGAAGGTCGCTCTCGATGCGCACTTCCTCGAGCGCATTCAGGTGCATGTCCGTGTCGAACACCTCGTAACGCGCTCCACCGCCGGCCTTCGCGCGGTACATCGCGGCATCCGCATCGCTGAGCACCTGTTCCGCGCGCTCGTGGCCAGCCATGCTGATCGCGATACCGATGCTCGCCGAGCACGCGATCTCCCGCGTCCCGACGCGAATCGGCAACCCCAGCTCGTTGTTGATGCGGTCGGCGATGCGCGTCGCGTCGCGTACGTCCTGCGCGCCGTCGAGCAGAATGCCGAACTCGTCACCGCCGAAGCGCGCGACGCTGTCTTCCTGCCGCAGGCACGATTCGAGCCGGCGAGCGACCGTCGAAAGCAGCTCGTCACCGGTGATGTGGCCGAACGTGTCGTTGATCATCTTGAAACGGTCGAGATCGATGAACAGCACCGCGAAGCGGTAGCCGCTGCGCCGCTGCGACTGCATGTACAGCCGTTCGAGCCGGTCCAGGAACACCGCGCGGTTGGCCAGCCCGGTCAGCGGATCGTGGAACGCGTTCTGGATCAGTTGCCGGGCCATCTGCTTGCGTTCCGTATTGTCGCGCAGCGTGATCCGGTAGCCGGCCGGCTCGCCGTTGCCGCCTGGCCGTGCGGCAACGCCCATGACCGCATCGATCCGTTCACCATCCTTCGTCCGCACCTGCGCCTCGAAGTCACTGACCTCACCCTTCTCGAGTTCCGCGCGCAGCGCGTCCCTGGCCTCCGAGTCCGCCACCAGATCGGTGAAACGCTGCCGGAACAGGGCTTCCCGGGAATGGCCTAGCAACTCGATCGCGGCGCGGTTGCATTCCACGATCCTGCCGTCCTCCGTCGTGAAGAAGATCGGGTCGCGCGATTCCTGGAACACGCTGCGGTAACGCGCCTCGCTCTGGCGCAGTGCGTCCTCGGCATTGCGGCGGGCCGTGACATCACGCAACTGGATCGCCAGGCCGCCGCCCATCGGCACCGCGCGTGACTCGATCCATGCGCCCAGCGTGCCGCACCAGCTCTCGAACTCGACCGCGACCGATTCCGATTGCGCACGTCGCCACTGCTGATGGAACACGCTGTCCGTCAGGCCCGGAAACAGTTCGAGCAGACCGTGTCCGACGAGGGATGTCTTTCCCAGCAGCGTGCCGGCTCGCGCATTGACGGCGTCGATCCGCCATTCGGCGTTCACACTGACCAACGCGTCCGGCGTCGGTGTGGTCGGCTCGGGCACGGGCGAAGCGGCCGGCTCGGACCGCTGTGGCGACAGCCGCATCGCAATCTCGTCAACCGCAGTCGCGGCCAGGTCGTGCAGGAAACTGATCTCGCGCGGCGTCCACTGGCGGGGCCGCCGATCCATCACGGACAGGACACCGGCGACGCGGCGGCCCTCGAGCGCGAGCGGGATCCCGCAGTACGCGGCATGCGCCCATTCGTCGCCGAGCAGCATGTCGCGCGTGAGCGGATGCCTGGCCGTGTCGTCGATGATGAAGGGCTTGCTCGTTGCTACGGCGTGGCGAAAAATGGCGTGCGGAAGTGGTACATCCCGGTCGCTCGCCCATGGCTCGGGCATGCCGACCTGGCTCTTCAGCAGAAGCCGGCCGTCCGTGATCAGCGAGATGACCGCCAGCGGAGCGTGGAGCGCAAGCGTGGCCAGACGGGTGAGCCGGTCGAACGCCTCTTCCGGTCCCTGACCGAGAATCGCCGCGACAGCCAACGTCGCCGCACGCGGCTGGACCGGCACCGTGGAACTCACGATACTCCGGGGAGGTGCCGCCGGGCAGAGCCGCGCGCGGACCACCGCATCGACTGCCTCGGACTTGCCTGCATGGCGGGACAACCTGCCGGCGACAGGCGCATCGCGTCAAGGTCAGCGCGCGCGGCCGCTCGACCGGGGTTGACGGGGGTCATGTCGGCCTTTCTCTTGTGGAGTTCGTTTTACGGGCGTGATCCTTGCCCCGTGCGATGCCGCATCCCATCGGGAGAGTCGATGAAGCTCACGCCCAGGTTTCGGATCCTGACGGCAACCGCCGTCGTGGCTGTGCTGTCGGCCGCTTCGGCCGGCCAGAGCGCAGCGCAGCAGAGCGCGTTCCTCATGGGCCTGCTCTCGCGCGATGCCGCAGCGGACGGCGCGACCAACCCCCTGCATGGCGATTTCGCGCGGGCCCAGCTCCGGCACCCCCGCGTGTTCGACGCCCGCGTCAATGCCCGCCACGGCATCAAGAAGCTGTTCCGCGAGCGCGACATCCCGTATCCGGCCGCCGAAGTATTCATGCGCGTTTTCAAACGCGAGCGCATTCTCGAACTCTGGGCCAGGCCGGCGGGCGGCGACCGGTTCGCGCTACTCAAGGAATACGCGATCTGCGCCCTTGCCGGCGAGATCGGTCCGAAGCGGAAACAGGGTGACAACCAGACGCCCGAAGGCTTCTACGAGATCGACTCGTTCAATCCGAACAGCGAGTACCTGCTCTCCCTCCACGTCGATTACCCGAATGCATCCGATCGCGTGCTGAGTGACAGGTCCAGCCCGGGCGGCGCAATCTTCATCCACGGCGGCTGCAAGACGCTCGGCTGCATCGCTATCACGGACGAGGCGATCGAGGAGCTGTACTGGATCGCGGTCGAAGCCCGGTCGTCGGGACAGGAGCGCATTCCGGTGCACATTTTTCCATCCCGGCTGACGGATACGGAGCTTGCCATGCTCGAGGGTGCCTTCGAGGCTTCGCCGACGCTCGTCGATTTCTGGCGCAACCTCCAGCCGGGCTACCTCTACTTCGAGAGGAATCGAGTCGTGCCGCGCGTTTCGGTCGACGCCAGAGGCCGATACCTGTTCACCGATGCCTACCGCGGACAGCGGGTCGGATCGGCAGGCGAAGCCGCCGCGACCAACCGGCGCTGAGTCGGACCAGGCGCTACTTTTTTCGCTGACTGCGGACTTCCTTTCGCAGAATTCGGCCTCGCCGCGCGACCCGGCCCGTATGCGTAGCGACGCGACGTAGTGGCGCCGGTCCCTCGCAACCGACCCGCCGGGCGTGGCGACCGCGGTGCCGGGCCGCGGGAATGGCACGGCGGATGCTCTCCGGGACAGGGATTGTCCCGCGTATGGCCCAGGATGGTGGAGCCCCCTCTCGATGCAGTCCGACAAGAAGGAAGCCCCCGGCAGCGGATCGCAGGACCGGCTCGAGGAATACCGCGCGCTCACGCGTTCACTGGCGGGCGAGGGCGATGCGCTGGACGTTCTTCGGGACGTCGCGGAGAAGGTGCGCGCCGCAACCGAGGCTCTGGCCGTCCAGATCGAGCGCGTCAGCGGCCCGGACGCCGCTGGCGTCGTGGTCGTGTCGGCCGGCGTACCGGGCGACCCCGACCAGCGCAGGCGCAACCTGGACGGTGCCAACCGGATCGTCATCGCGCTTGGCCGCCGCAACGAGCGCATTGGCAGCATTGTCCTGTTCCGGCCTGAGCACTCGCCACCCGTCGATTCGGCGACGCTCGAGCGCGTCAGTGACCTGGCCACGCTGGCCACGCTGTCGCTCGGGCTGTCCGCTCTAAATGCAACCGTCCGCGACACGCGTGACGAATGCCGGCGCATCGTCGAGGACAAGTACCGGCTGATCAGCGGCGTCGGCGAGGAGCTGAAAGAACGACTGGGCGTCGCATCGGAGTACGTCCAGCTCCTCGATACCGAGGGCGAGCTGACCGAGCGCGAGCAGCACTACATCGAACGAAGCCGGCAGAGCATCGATGCCGTCGTCCGTATCATCCGCGACCTCGTGCAGCTTTCACGCATCGACACTGGAAACCTCGCGGTCCGACCGGAGCCCACCAACCTTCCCGTGCTTCTGCGCGGCATCGTTCGTGACTTTCAGCTCTCGGTCGGCACGATCGGCCTCGAGTTCGACGTGTCCGTGCCCGGAGACCTGCCCTTGATCAGCACGGACATCGACTACGTCCGCCAGATCCTCGACACACTGCTCTCCAACGCGATTCGCTACTCGCCCGTGGGTGGCCGCGTCACCGTCCGTGCCGACATCCGGCCTGGCCGGCGCAAGTCCGATCCGCTCCGATACCTCTGTATCGAGGTTGCGGACGCCGGGCCCGGCATTGGTGACCAGGACCTCATTTTCGAAGAGGTCTATCGCATCGAACGGCGAGGTGAGAACGCCGGGTTCCGCCTCGCGATCGCGCGACGAATGGCAAGACTGCTGGGAGGCGAACTCACGCTCGAAACCGAAGCCGGCACCGGCTCCACGTTCACCCTGTGGCTGCCGGACGCGCCACCCGACTCGACGCCAAGCTACACCGACCTGAAGCAGAAGACGGACGTGGCGCTCCTCGGCTGAGACCGCGAGCACCACGTCCGTATTCGAGAGCGAACCGCCGCGTGCAGCCCGCCGGCGACCCGCGTCAGCGGGTGCGTGCCCGCCTCACACCGGCGGCCGCAACGATCCCCGCCGGAATCAGCAGCAGGATCGGCACCGAAGCTCCCGCTGGTCCGGACGGTGCATCGCCGAGACTGCGGGTGGCCGATGCGACCGCTGCGGCATGCCGCAGCCCGGTCTCGATGTCGGCATCCGACACCGCACGCGGTATCAACCAGCCATCAGGACTGCGCTCGCTCGGCACCCGCACATTAACGACACTGCCGTCCGGACCGAGCGCGACGACCACCGAGGCCGTGGCGGTCTGGTCCGCCATCGCGATCACGGCCACCCAGTCGCCGTCGCCTTCGGGCAGGCCACTGATCGCGTACACGCCCGCCGTCGCCGTAGCCTCGACAGTGAGCGGCACCGATGTCCGCCGCCCGTCCACTCGTCCTTCAGCGCGGCCCGTCACCCTGGCGGTGATCGATGTCGAGTGGTGATAGACCCGCACGAGGAACGCCGCGTCGCGCGTTGACGGATGATGCGGATTCGTCGGATACTCGACAGAGATCCACGGCGGACCCGCCACCGCCGGTGAAGCTGCCATCAGCAGTGCGGCAATTGCCGTCACGGTCCTGCCTGCCGTACGCATCGGACTCCGCATGGTCTCATCTCCTCGATCGATTGGGTGTCGCTGGATCGGTGATGAGATGTCGCCCGTGACGTTCCGGTTTGAACCTGTCGCTCTGTCGGTGAACGGAGTATCGCCGGCTCAACCCTTGCCGCGAAGCACCACCCGCCCCTTGAAATTGCGAACCGTGACCTGGCCTCCGCCCGACCCGAGTGTGAAGCGGTACTCCTGCCCCTTCAGCCTCGAACCGGTCACGCGGGCCGCCACGCCGAAGCGGTCCTGAAACTCACCGTAGAACGTGCCCACGACGAAATCCGCGTTGGCGTCTGCTGGCAGAGCGAAGTCGATGAGCCCGCTGTGTGCCGTGAAGTCGAGCGCGCTTGCGCGGCCGACGTTGCCGAGGTACCGGATGTCGCCATCGACGGACTCGAAGCTGCCACGCTCGAAACGGTCGCCTTCGATGTCCAGATTGCCGCTCACGCTGGTCGCAATCACATCGCGGATCGCGCCACGCACGACGATCGCGCCACTCGCCGTTTTCGCACGGACCGCACGCGTGTCCGCATCGATGTCGATCCTTCCGCCCAGCGTCTCCGCGAACAGTTCCCCCGGACTGCCGCTGACTGCGATCGAGCCCGTGACGGAACTGACGTCGACACCGCCATTCACACCCGTTACACGGACATCGGCGCTCCCGGTCTTGATCCAGACCCGGGCGCCGGCCGGAACGCGTACGTCCAGTGTCGATGGCTCGAGCGATGTCGCATCGTCGGACCAGATGCCCATCTTCGCCACGTCCCCGCCCGCACCGAAGTAGAACCCGTCGCGGCCCGCCGGTTCATACACCGTTCCCCTCACCGCCACCGAATCGCGGTCCCACCCGATCACGGTCAATGTTCCCGCAATGTTGTGAATGCGTATGTACGCATCGGCGTCGATGGCGGCGCGCCGGTCGACCAGCGTCTGACCCGCCAGCCGATCAGGCACGGCGGCGAGCAGCATGTTCGCGTACCCCAGCAGCAGGAACGTGAACGGACCCAGTGATTTCAGGCGACGTATCGGCTTCATGATCAGATCCCGATCGGTACTTGCGACGCGGCGCGCAGGACGCCGAGCTTCTTTTCCCAGGCGGCCATGAGCATGTGTGACAACATCGGATTGCCCGGGTCGCCGTCCAGCGCTGTGCGTGCTTCGGCGACCGCCGCATCGATGGCGCTCAGGCTGTTGTTGATCACCTCGCGCGTGGCCGGTGCAAGCATCCCGGTCTGCTCGGCAAGCAGGGCCTCCAGTTCGCGCGCCGCGGATTCGACCCTCGCCTCGGCCGCGCGCATCGTCGCGCCCGCCCGTTCGCCGCCGGCCCCGTCGGCCGGTTCACCGCGGCCGCTGATCCCGCGGTCAATCGCGATCGAAACTGTCGCCGTGACCGCGATCAGCACCAACGCGGCCGTGGCCAGTGGCCAGCGGGACGCACCGGTCGCGAAGCGCAACCGCGGTGGCGTTGACAACGCCGCCGATGCTACGGACCCATCTTCCGGTGAGGCTGCCGAAGGCCGAGTCGCTGCTTCCCCATCGATGCGTTGCCAGATGCCCGCCCGAAGATCCGTGCCCGGCAGGACCGCAGCCGGCAGATCGCCGAGCGATGCGACCAGCGAGCGAAGCGCGTTGACTTCCGCCCGACAGTCCGGGCACGCCTCGAGATGACGTTCGATTCGTGATGTCGCACCGCTGTCAAGCGATCCCGACACCAGATCCTGGAGCACGTCATCGCGTGGATGTTCGTTCATTCTGACAGCATCTCCCTCAGCAGCCGGCGGGCCCGGTGGACCTGCGCCTTCACCGTGCCGACCGCAACGCCGAGCATTTCGGCGACTTCCTTCTGCGGGTGGCCGAGCACATGGTGCAGCACGAGCGCGCGTCGTGCACCCGCGGGCAACGCCGCGATCGCCCGTTCCAGATCGATCCGCCCATCCGCATCGCCCGCGACGACCCCGGACTCGTGAGCCGCGAGATCCGCGACGACCGTAACCCGCTTCTCACGACGCCGTTCCCTTCGTGCATCTTCGAGGACGACGTTGACGGTCAGCCGGTGCAACCACGACGAGAACCGGCTGTCACCGCGGAACCGCGGCAGCCCCTGCCACGCCCGTACGAACGCGTCCTGCGTGAGCCGTTCCGCGCGGCGCGGGTCGGCCGTCATTCGCAGGCACACCGCGTATACGTGGCCCACGTGCTCGTCGTAGAGCGCATCGAAAGCCGCTCTGTCGCCGGCCTGTGCACGGCTCACATGGTCCGTCGGCACTCGCGTGCCCTGGTGCCCGGTTCCGATCGTCACTGTCGGTAGGATGCCGGTCGATGACCGTGGGTTTGAATCTACGTGGAAGGGGCCGGATGCCTCAACGCTGGCTACCGTGCCGGCGTTCGTCGGATTGCCGAAGCCAGGCCATACGTGCCGATCAATATCAACGCGACGAACAGGTAGTCTAGCGCGTGCTCGTAGAAGTGGGCGCCCACCATCGATGCAAGTCCCAATCGGGTCTGGCCCACATACATCACGTCGCCGTACTGAATCGGCAGAACGAAGTACAGCGGAATCGCCAGCACCAGCGCGAACTGATACCAGGCGAACCTGAAAACGCGGCCCTCGCCCGTGGCGGTCCGTCTCGCATGCTCGCCGCCCGCGGGACCGGAGGCATCGATTCCAGCGTGCCGGTCGCGCCGCGTGACCCATGCGACGATCCCCAGCGCGAGTGGCATCGTGATGAGCGCATGTGTCGCGATCTCTCTCGCCTGATGGCCTACGTACAGTCCGTCCGACAGGATAGCGCCGGAAAGGCCGAACGTGACCGTCAACAGAACGAACCAGCCCCAGGCCGCGATTACGAACGGCCGGCGATCCCGGTCAGGCGAAGGCATCGGCGCGCCCAGCCACAACGCGCCCAGACGCGCGACCAGAGGTATCGCGACACCGAACCAGACGGTGCTCAGCCAATGGTATCGCCAGTGTGATCCATAGGCACTCTGATCGTCCCGCGTGTGAAACTGGAACAGATTCCGGAGCGCCTCATCCGCGCCGTGCTGGCCGACCGACACAGTGAAAGCGACGACGCAAAGCAGGCCGGCCGCCACTAGAGCGAGAATCGCGTACCGGCCGGCGTTCGAATCGGCGGCGCGGCGGGACTGCAGTCCGTAGGCGGCCAGGACGAAGAGACACATCGCGATCAGTGTGGGCAGTTCACGCAGAAAGTGAGCGAAATAGAGGACCGTCGCCCCGAACGTGTAGCGTCCGCTTTCGTGCACCGTGACGTTCCACAACCAGAGCGTGCCATGGTCGACGGCCATCCACGCGTACATCGCGATGAGCACTACGACGGGCAGCGCGATGCACGCGCGCGGCCAGAACGATCGGACCGCGAGCCACGCACGCATCCGCTCGGTCGCCGGACCGGACAGGAAAGGCGGCCGCGCGGGTGCCACATTCAACGGCGTCGCCGGCGTGCCGGCGGCGATGGCTCGCTGTTCGCGCGCGGCGGCCAGCATCAGGACGATCAGGGCGGCCAGCCACGACGTTCCCTGCACGGCCTCGAGAACGATCTCGAATCCGTTGTCCAGGAGCAGGCGGGCAGGCGCCAGCAGCAGCGCTCCGATCAGCACACCGAGCATCGCCGGCAGTATCCTGCCGCTTTCGTCCTGATCACTCGTCTCCGCCAGCCGGAACAGGGCCAGCATCGGGAACAGGATCAGCAGGTCGTCGAACCGTCGATGATAGGTCCAGAACCGCGCGACCAGGGCGGTGACGCCGAGCAGCAGCCACACGTCGACCGTTCGGTGGCGGTAGACCCAGTACCCCGTGGCCATGACCACGCCCAGGGCGGCAGGCAGGAACCATCCGTTCAGGCCCGCCATGAAGAGCAGCTTCTGCAGGTTGACCGTGCTCTGCATCACGCTGATCTGCGCTTCCTGGCCCAGCCAGGCACGCAGTAGCCCCGCCAGCGATTCCGACTGGAACCGCGCGGCGAACAGGGTCAGTGCGGCGTATCCAGCAACAATGAGCAGTGTCGGCCGGAGCCGGCGAGGAGCAAGGAACGCAATCCAGACGAGTGGCACCGAGAGGGTAGGCTTGACGAGCGCGAGGACGATCGCCGCCGAGCCGAGCACGTCGTCGCTCCACGTGCGGCCGCGGACGAGCACGAGCGTCCCGGCCGCCAGCAGCGCCAGCACATGAATCGTGAGCTGTCCGGTGAGCACGCACACGTACGTCGCATAGCTCGCCGCGGGCAGCAGAGCGAACCACACGAGTCCCTTTCGCGTCCGTGCCGGACTTTCGCGCGCGAGAGTCCAGCCCAGCCAGATCAGCATGCCAAACGTCGTGGCGGCCCAGAACCAGCGCGCGGTCAACGCGTTCGTCCAACCCACGAACGGCCAGAGCATCGGATAGCTCGCGGGTGGATAGTCGGCGGACTCGACGACGCCGTACACGGGCATGCCGGCAAACCACGTCTTCACTTCCAGCATACGCAGTCGAAGATCCCAGCCGCCTTCGCCCGCCCAAGGCCGAACGAGGTGCAGAAAACTGAGACCCAGCCGCACGACGGCGGCGATCACGGTGGCCGCAAGCGCGAGCGGCAGAACGATGCGGACGATGCCGGGACCGATCGGCCCGCGGGCCGGCGAGGCCGGCCTCGTCGCTTCTTCGGCGGGCGCGGCGCCCGGATGATTCGGTGGTATGCTCACGCGTCCGTTGCCGTCCGCCGGAGGAAGCCGTGCGTGCCTGCGGTCAGCAGCGCGACCAGCGCGTACTCGAAGAAGTGGGCGCCGACCATCGCGACCAGACCGCCATCCGTCTGGCCGGCACTGACGACGTTGTCGGCCTTCACTATCACGCCGAGATACATCGGGATCGCCAGCGGCGGGCCCAGCGAGCGCAGGACGCGCTCATTCCTGTCGCTTTCTGCCAGACCTTGGCTTGGTTCCACTATTTCCCGATATGACCCAGGAATGTCTCGAAACCGTGACATCCCTTGATTGGTGTGTCTCAACGCCCGAAATCGGCCGCCCGGGGATGATCCGAGCGCCGGGCCATATGCAATCCGTGGGCCAGCCTCCGCCCTATATGATCGTTCGCCGGCGGGATCGGTTCAGCGGCGCCGCTCGCTCCTGGGCACCATCAGCTTGAGGGCGGTATGGGTATCGGAGAAGCGCGCTGTCTTCACATCGACCATGCCGGCCCGCCTGGCGGCGGCAACGACCGGCCCGTGCCCGAGTTCGGGACGGCCCTTCGGCGTGATGATCCAGACTGCGCCGCTCTCCGTGATACGGCCGCGCAGGTCCGCCAGGCGGGCCAGGTCCGTGGGGTCATCGACTGCAAGGAAGACGATATCGTAGGGGCCGGCGCCCGGCCGGGTCGTCACCTCCGCGGCGCGTGCACGAAGCTCGTCGACGAACGCGCTGTCGCGCATTGCAACGACGGCGGCGTTCGTGTCCGGCTTCACGTCCATCTTCTCGATGCGCGTCTTCGGATGAAGGATGTCGTTGGCCCAGCGCGGTGCCAACGGGCCGACAAGGAAACGCGCACTACCGGCGGAATGCACGATCTCCAGCCAGCCGTCCTGCACCGTTGCCGACCGGATATCGGCACGCGCGACCACGAGACGACTCTCACCACGGAATATCAGGTCGTCCGTCTCCAGCAGAACCCTGCCCTCTCCCTTCCATGTCCCGATCACCGCGCTGCATTTCGCTTCCCTTCCCATCGCGTCCTCCAGGTGCGTCAGTTGGGCGACGGCCCATTGGCGACAGGCAGCCTGAGCCTGGCAAGGCAGCCCGTGCCACTGGTGACGTTCTCGAGCGTGAGGGCGCCGCGATGCGCTTCGGTGATCTGGCGGCTCAGCGCGAGTCCGATGCCGCTCCCGTTCGGCTTGGTCGTGAAGAACGGTACGAAGAGGTTCGTCGTGTCGGCCAGGCCGGGTCCCTCGTCGCGGATCCAGACGGCGACGTGTCCGTTCTCGCGCGTCCAGCCGACACGAACGCCACCGCGCGTTTCGAGCGCTGCGTCGACCGCGTTGCGCACCAGGTTGATGAGCAGCTGATCGAGCTGGTCGCCGTCCGCACTGATTGTCATGGGCGGGCCCGGCTGCACTTCGACGGCCAGCCGTGTCTCGAGGCTGACGACCCGGCGAACCCACGTCTCGACGTTGAGCGGGGCGAGCTTCGGTGCGGGCAGGCGAGCCAGTCGCGCGTAGGATTGCATGAAACGCGACAACGCATCGGACCGACCGGCGATCACGTCGAGTCCGCGCAGCACGTCCTCGTCCGCATCGCGGGGCCGCTCCGGCTTTGCAAGCATTGACTGAAGGCTGCCCGCAATCGACTTGATCGGCGCCAGTGAGTTGTTGATCTCGTGCGAGAGCACGCGGATCAGCCGCTGCCACGCAATCAGTTCTTCCTCGCGCAGTGTGCGACTCACGTCGGAGATGACGAGCAGCTCGTGCGGCAGGCCGCCCTGGCGGAACTCCGACCGGCGGATCTCCCAGCGGCCGGTCGATGCGCCCGGGAACGCGCCATCGAAGATCCGCTGGCGCTTGCCGTCGAGGAACCTCTCGAGTCCGAGTGCGCTCGCCGTGCGGCCGCGCATCCGTTCGCCCGTCTGCCCGATCAGGTCTTCACCCGCCCGGTTCACCACGCGCAGCTTGTCCTCACCGTCGAACGCGAATACGGCAACGTCGATCTCGTCCATCACCTTGCGCAGCAGCGCGGTCGCTTCGAGCGCGCCAAGCCGCTGCTCGCGCAACGTCTGGCCCAGCGCATTGACCTCGAGCATGGCCAGTCCGAGAGCATCGTGCGTGGTCGCGCCGCGCGATCGGATCGAGTAGTCGCCTTCGAGAAGTGCGGCCAGCAGGTTCGACAGAGTCTGGAGCGGGCGCACCACACGCTCGCGCAATGTGAACGCGAATCCGAGCCACAGGCCGACAACGATCAGGCCGAACGTCCATTGCACCTTCGGCTCGAAGCCCTGCGTGAGCAGCAGGTACAGTGACAGTGCCGCGCCGGGCAGACCGGCGAGCAGTGCGAACACCAGCACGCGCGCTTCGTAACTGAGACGCTTTGCCGGGCGTCCGGGCGTTGACACAGGGGCGGGCAGAGGCATGGCCGGGTCGCGGGCTCAGGTACCGCGCCCGTACGGCTGCCGCGGGTCGATCAGACCGGCCGGCGGATCGTGCGCCGATTCACGTCGAGATCCCATAGTGTTGCAACCTCCGGTACAGCGCGCTCCGCGAGAGACCGAGCGCGTCGGCGGCGCGACTGACATTGCCATCGAATCGCGCGATCGCCTTCTTGATCAGGTGCTGCTCCGCATCCTCGAGCGTCATTTCCTCGAGCCGGGCCGCACCGTCGGCGCGGCCGCGCAGGCCCAGGTCGTCAGCCCGGATCTGCGGGCTCTGCGTCATCAGTACCGCGCGCTCGATCGCATGTTCGAGTTCGCGCACGTTGCCCGGCCACGAGTACTCGCGCATCGCGTGCATGGCCTCGCGTTCGATGCCCGTCACGTCCTTCTGATAGCGGCTGACCTGGCGCCGCAGAAAGTGCATGGCCAGCGCCGCAATGTCATCGTGCCGGTCCCGCAGTGGCGGCAGGTGTACCTCGACCGTGTTGAGACGATACAGCAGGTCCTCGCGGAACCGACCGTGCGCCACTTCCTGCCCGATGTCGACGTTCGTCGCGGAGAACACACGCACATCCGCTCGCCGCGTCTTCGTCGAGCCGACCCGCTGAAACTCGCCGCTCTGCAGCGCGCGCAACAGCTTCGCCTGCTGCTTCGGCGGCATGTTGCCGATCTCGTCGAGAAACAATGTGCCGCCATCGGCCAGCTCGAAGTAGCCGACACGGTCCGTCTTCGCGTCCGTGAATGCGCCCTTCACATGACCGAACAGCTCGCTCTCGAATACGCCCTCCGACAATCCGCCGGCATTGACCGTGACGAGCGGCTTCTTCGCGCGAGCGGACGCAGCGTGGAGCAGACGTGCTACCACTTCCTTGCCCGTGCCGTGCTCACCCGTGATCAGCACGTTGGCCTCAGATGGGCCGACCCGCTCGATCACGTGTACTACCGCCTTCATCGCGCGCGATTCGACGACCAGCTCCGGTATGCCTTCCTTGCCGCGCAGAAGCTGGTTCTCCGATTGCAGCTTCTGGCTTTCGCGAAGCGCGCGGCCCAGTTCGACGTGTGTTCTCAGCGTCGACAGAAGCCGCGCATTGTCCCACGGTTTCTCGACGTAATCGCGCGCGCCACGACGGATCGCTTCGACCGCACCCGTGATGCTGCCCCACGCCGTCATCACGATCACGGGCAGCGATGTGTCCAGCTTCTGCACCTCCGTCAGAAGATCGAAGCCTTCCTTGCCGGACGTCGTATCACGCGTGTAGTTGAGGTCCATCAGGAGCGCGTCGAAGTCGCGCGACTCGATCGCGGCCAGCACCGCCGCCGGCGATGACACCGTCTCGACCGTGAAGTCTTCGCCCTTCAGAAGGAGGCGAAGCGCCTCCAGCACGTCCGCCTGGTCGTCCGCCACCAGGACCCGGTTCTTCCCCGCCATGTCTCCCTATCGTTTCGATACGTCCCCAAACTCGCGCCGACCGTGTCGCCTTCAGCCCGCTACCAGTGCCGCTGCGCCCGCCGCGCCGAGTTGTACCGTCAGGTTGTCCAGACCGTGGTGGCTCACCGCTTCCACCATCGCGCCGGCCGCGCCCGCCGCAAGCGCCGCGGCGATCAGTGTGCCAGCCGACACGCTCGCCGCCAGCAGCGCCGGTACCGCCGCTACCGTACCGACCGCGAACACCGCAAGGCTGCCTTCTATGCTGCGCGTCGCCTTGACGCCCGCCAGCGACGGCACGCGGTACCGGTGTCGGCCCCACCGCTGACCGGCCGGTTCACCCGCCGCATCGCCCCAGCCCGCAACCAGATAGCCGACGGCCGCGAAACGCGGGAACAGCAGACTGCACGTCACGCCGCCGACTGCCGTCGTGACCAGCGGCACGAGTACAAACAGCGCGCGGTGCGGCGAATCGCCTGGTCGCGCGAGCGCTTCGTACAACGGGTGCCCATCTCCCCGCCACGTCGCGTGCACGACGAACAACGCGACAACAGCGCCGTACACGACGACGGCCGGGGCGCCCCTCATCGTGTGGACCCCGGCCGCAATGCTGAAGATGCCGATGTGGAACAGCTTCCGCGTGTACGGCACCGCCACCCGCCGCGCGAGCCGCTGCCATGACGCGACCCGGCCGAATGCTACCGCAGCGATCAGTGCGATCGGGACAGCGACCAGGATATCGGCCAGCGCAGGAAGCAGTCGTTCAACCGATTCGATGGGCTCCGCTCCGCCGCCAGCGTCCGTACCTCGCCGGATCGAACCGCGACCCGCGCAACAACCGGGATGAATAACGCGACGCGCCGATCGGACGCCAGTAGGATGCCTTGCCGCGCTACGAGCCGCCGGTCGAAGGCAAGCGTCCCACCACGTACACGTCCGTTCGCCGGCTACTCCGTTCGCAGTGCCTTCATGGGTTCGATACTCGCCGCCCGCCGCGCGGGTACCCACGCCGCGATCAATGCAACTACAGCGAGGATCGTGGCGATGGTCGCGAAGGTCGCTGGATCCGTGGGACTCAGCTCGAAGAGCAGCCCGCGCATGCGGCCGGCCAGCGCCAGTGCGGCGGCCAGCCCGATGGCCAGGCCTGAGAGCGCGACCACCATTGCCTGGCCGACGATGCGCATGACGACGCCGCGCGCATCAGCGCCGAGCGCCATCCGGATGCCGATCTCCTGGGCGCGCTGTCCGACCGCCTGCGCCGTCACGCCATAGATGCCGACCGCGGCGAGCAGCAGCGCGACGAACGCGAAGAAACCGAAGAATGCGACGAACAGCCTCGGAATCGCGATCGACTGGCCGACCAGATCTTCGAGCGTGGTCTGGCCCGCAAGCGGCAGGTCCGGATCCAGTGCGTTGACTTCCGAGCGCACCTGCGCGATCAGCGCCGACGCGTCGGCTGCGGTCGTGCGCATTACCACGTACATCGACCGGGCCGCCAGTTGAAGGTGCGACATGTACATCTCCGGCCGCGTCGGCTGGTCGAGCCCGCGATGATGGACGTCCGCGATCGTTCCGACGATCGTCGACCACGGGCCGTCCGCACCACGGTACGAGATCCGACGGCCGATCGGGTCCTCATTCGGATAGAAGCGCTCCGCGAACGACTCGTTGATGACCACGACCTCCGGAGCGCCCGCCCGGTCCGCTGCCGTCAGCCAGCGGCCGCGGAGCAGGCGCAGTCCGGCCGCCTCCAGGTAGCCGGGCGTTGCGGACCGATAGTCGGCCGCGGGCGAGCCCCGACCGTCCGTCAGCGGCCGGCCTTCGATACGGAAGCCCGTGTCCGACGTGGTGCCGGTCATGGGCAGAATCGAGACAGCGCCGGCCGCACTCACCGACGGGTGACCCTCGAGCCGATCGACCAGCCCGTCGATGAACGCGTTCACCTGCTCCGTTCCGGCGTAGCCGGCCTGAGGCAGGAGCAACTGTACGGCGGCCGCTCGCCGCGGTTCGAAGCCCGGATCGACCGCGTTGAGGCCCACCAGGTTGCGGACCATGAGGCCCGCGCCAGCCAGCAGCATGAGCGCAATCGCGACTTCGGCCGCCACCAGTACGTTCCGCATCCTCGTCCGACTCCGGCCGCCGCGCGCACCGCCCGACTCCTTCAGCGACACGCTCAACTCGACGCGCGACAGATGCAGCGCCGGCACGAGCCCGAACACCAGGCCGACACAGAGCGACAGCGCGGACGCGAAGCCCAGTGCTCTCGGATCGACGCCCACCGCTGACAACCGCGGCGCGCCCGGCGGACTCATCGCCACCAGCACGTCCACGCCCCAGTACGCGATCAGCACGCCCGCCGCGCCTCCCGCAAGCCCCACGATCACGCTCTCCGTCATGAGCTGCCGGATCAGCCTGCCACGGCTCGCGCCGATCGCCGCGCGCACCGCAACTTCCCGTTCCCGGCCTGCCGCCCTCGCGATCAGCAGGTTCGCTACGTTCACGCACGCGATCAGCAACAGCAGTCCGACCGACGCCAGTAACGCGACGAGCATCGGTTCCACCGGACCTGCGATCTGATCGTGCAGCCGGACCAGTCTGATCTCGACGCCCGCCTTCTCCGCCGGATCCGCTTCTCTCAGCCCGCGCGAGAACACCGCCATCTCGGACCTGGCCTGCTCCAGCGTCACCTCTGGCCGAACCCTCGCCAGCACCTGCGTCACGTAGCAGCCGCGGCTGGCCGTACAGCCGGCACCGAAGAACGTCTCCGAGTACGGCCGCCACACGTCCGCCGGCTGGAACGGCGGCTCGAACCCGCGCGGCATCACACCCACCACCGTGTACTGCGAGCCCATCAACTGTACCGCCGAACCGATGATCGACGGGTCCGCGCCGAACGTGGTCCGCCACAGGTCGTCACTGATCACCACCACGTCCGTCTCGCCTGCCGCGACTTCCTCGGCCGTGAACGACCGGCCCATCGCCGGCGCGACGCCCGCGATCGTGAAGTATCCCGGCGACACGGCCAGCCCTGTCAGCCGCTTCGCCTGCTCCACGCCCGTCAGGTTCGGGTTCCAGCCCGCGATTGTCGAAACCGCCGCAAGTGTCGTCGGCTGACTCGCCAGATCCGCATAGTCCGGCGGGGTGAACCACTCCTGCCGCGGACCACCGGTCGAACCGAAGTCCTGCCAGACCACCACGATGTCGTCCGGTTCCGGATACGGCAGCGGCCGCAGCAGCATCGTGTCGACGAAGCTGAAGATCGCCGTGTTCGCACCGATGCCAACGCCCAGCGTCAGCACCACGGTCACCGCGAACAGCGGGCTCTTCAGCAATGTTCGGATCGCGTACCGGATGTCCTGTCGGAAACGGTCCATCTCAGCGCCCCGAGGTCAGCTTGTCGTAGAAGTCGTGCCGTTCGTCGAGCTGGCGAACCTCGCTGCGCAGCAACTGAAACTCCTGCTCGAACAGCGCGAGCCGCTTGTCGACAAGGTCGATCGCCTCGAGGCTGCGCGCCGCCGAACCGTTGCGCGCCTCGAGCAGCCGTGCGATCGAATCGACCACCGGCTTCAGCGCGAACCGCAGCGTCAGGCCCGCAACCGGAACCAGGATGACCAGTCCGCTCATCAGGATGATGAGGATGTCCTCATCCATTTCGCTTGCTCCGTGTCACGTCGTTTGATGGGGAGTGGGCGGACGCCGGCTTGATACTTCTCGCGCGCAACCCGACGCCCGCCCGGAGGAGCCGGATCCCGAGTTATCCGGCTCATCATGTCCGATCATCGCGCCGTGGCGACGACCGACGAAACCGCTGGACTAGTCCTGCGACTCCGGCCCGTGGTGCACCTCGAAGCCGCTCTCTTCGAGTTCGTGGGCCTGGCTGGTCGCTTCGTCGCGCACGACCTGGCCGTCGAACAGATGGATCGTGCGGTCGGCGTACCGTGCGTAACGCGGATCGTGGGTGACCATGCAGATGGTCGCGCCGTCCGCGTGCAGCTCCTTCATCAGGTCCATCACGGCTTCGCCATTCTTGGAGTCCAGGTTACCCGTCGGCTCGTCGGCCAGCAGGATCAACGGCTTGCCGACGATTGCGCGGGCCACCGCCACCCGCTGCTGCTGACCGCCCGAGAGCTGCGACGGATAGTGCTTCGTCCGGTGCGCCATGCCGACCCGCTCGAGCGCGGCCATGACCCGCTCTTTCCGCTCGCTCGACGGCATCCCGCGATACGTCAGCGGCAGTTCGACGTTCTCGAACACCGTCAGGTCGCCGATCAGGTTGAACGCCTGGAAGATGAACCCGATCTCGCGGTTGCGGACGCGCGCCCGCTCCGACGCCGACAGCGATGATACGTTCTTGCCGTCCAGCAGGTACTCGCCCTCCGTCGGCGAGTCGAGCAGGCCGAGCAGCGAGAGCAGCGTCGTCTTGCCACACCCTGACGGCCCCGCAATCGCCACGTACTCCCCACGATCGAGCTTGAGGTGGATCGACGAGAGCGCATGCGTCTCCACTTCGTCGGTGTAGAACACCTTGCTCACACTGTTCAGCTCGATTAACGCGTCCATCAGCGGCTCCGGGTTTGTGGTGTCTGGTCTCTGGTGCTTGTTGGCTCGCCCCAGAAATGCCTACCTCAGTCTGATGCGATCGTAACTATCCCACTGCGACATGTCCGAGAGAATGACAACGTCACCCTCTCTGAGACCGCTCACGACCTCCATTTCGTTGACGGAGGCTTCGCCGATCTGCACCGGGACCCGGACCGCCGTATTGCCATCCGGCTCGAGCTTGAACAGTCCGATCGTGCTTCTCGGATTGGCGTACTGCTGCCGTCCGACGTGCAGCACGTCGTCGAGCTGGCTGATGATGATCCTGCCATCAACGCTCAGATCGGGACGAGCGCCGGGCGGCAGATCGTCCGGAAGTGCCACATCGACGCCGACCGTACCGCCCTGGGCCGCCGGGTCGATACGCACTACGCGTCCATGGATCACTCCGTTTCGTGTATCGATCTCGGCCGCCAGTCCGACCACGACGTCGACCGCCTGCGTTTCCGGTATCCTCAACACTGCCTTGAGCTTACCAGGCTGGACCACGCGGGCCAGTTCCTGGCCTGACAGAATGTACTGGCCGATCTCGAGGTCGCCGTTCTGACCCAGGCGCTGGAGAACGCCGCTCGACCCGGCCGTCACGTTCATGGATTCGAGCTGGTCCTGTCGGAACGCAACCATGCGCTGGAGCTGTTCGATCTCCGCGCGCTGGGCTTCGAGCTGCGCCTCGATCGAGTTCACCTGCATGGCCAGTTTCTGCCGCTCGATGTCTACGCGCGTCTTCAACTGCTCGAGGTTGTCCTTTGCCGTTAGATACTCGTTTCGCGTGATGAGTTGCTTCGACCAGAGTTCCTCGTTGACCGAGTCCGTACGCGCGGCCTCGTTGTACTGTTGAACGATCTGCGCGACGGCGGCCTCCTGGTTGAGCCGGTTCGACGCCAGCGTCGTCTCCATGCTGACCAGCGCCGAGCGACCGCTCGTCAACTGCCGCTGCTCGGCCAGCAGGTTCAGCTGGACATCGGGGTTCTCGAGCCGGAGCAGCACCGTATTCGGCTCGACCGTCACACCCGGATCGACAAGCTTCTCGACGACCCGGCCGTTGGTGACGGCCGCGATGATCTGGATCTGCTCCGGTACGAGCGTGCCCGGTCCACGGATGTTGCGAATCATCGTGCCGCGTTCGACCGTGTCCGTCCAGGCCAGCTGGCGGTCGACGCTCGGCGGCGCGGGCTTCAGCTGCGACAGGCCGACCGTCAGGATCACTGCCGCGACGATCGCGATACTCGCGTACAGCTTGCCCCGCTTTTTCGGCGGATTCGCGCGTGGCTTGTCCATTGCCATTGATCTATCTCTCCCGCGACGACGGGACCTCGAGGTCACCGGCCGCATTTGTCATTGCACGGAGCGGGATACCGACCGCCGCTTCCAGCGCGGCCAGCGTTTCATGGAACGTGTACACCGCATCGAGCTGCGCGAAGTCGGCCCGGATCTTCGTTTCCTGCGCCTGTGTCAGCTCCAGGATCGAGCCGGCGCCCAGCCGGTACCGCTCCTGTGCAAGCTCGAGCTGCTCCGTTGCCGTTGCCGAGTTCCGTTCCTCGAGCGCGACCGTGCGCCACGCCGTCTCCAGCGCCAGCATGTTCGTTGTCACTTCGGCACGCTGGTTCAGCTCCTGGGCCCGCCGGCGATGCTCCGCGTCCTCCACCTGCACTCGTGCCTGATGGACGTTCCGCTCCCGCGTGAACCCGTCGATGATCGGCAGTGACACGCTCAGGCTCACGCCAAACGGGTTCGGGTCATAGTCGAACGGGAACCGGTCGTACTCGGCAAGCACCACCCCCCGGATCTCCGCCTCACGCGCCGGCGTCACCGCGTACTCGCCCGTGCAGTCCGTGACCGGGTAGCCCGGAAGCGGCGAGTTCAGCCGCGCCGACAGCTGGTTCATGAACTGGCAGTTCTCGATCTGGTTCTCCGCCTGCGACGTCGCCGAGGAAAGCGCTCGATCGATCTGGTACTGGTCCGTTCCCGTCCGCCGGATGGTGCCCGACCAGCCGGCGTTGATGTTGAACGATGGAAGGTACGCCGTCTTCGCGGCCCGTGACGCCGCATTCGCGGCTGCTTCGTCCGCCCTCGCCGCCGCCAGCGTCGGATTCGTTGTCCCCGCGATCGACCGCAGTTGCTCCAGATCATACCGCGGTTCAAACACTTCGAACGTGCTCGTCAACTCGAAGTCCCGTTCCAGCTCGATCCCGACCGTCTGGAGGAGCCCCAGCTTGGCCGTCCTTGCCAGGTTCTCAGCCTGAAGCAGCAGTACTTCCGTACGACCACGGTCGACCTCCGCCTGGCCCGCGTCGATCCGCGTCGCATCGCCCGCCGCAGCCCTCGCCTGCGCCAGCCGCAGCGCTTCTTCCGTACTCTCCAGTGCCGATCGCGCGATCTCAACGCCGTCGGCCGCGCGTAGCGCCGCCAGGTACTGCCGCGTCACGTCCGTCGACAACTGGTACGCCGCCGCCGCGACCCGCTTCTCCGTCGCTCCCTGATTCGCCTTCGCCTCGACAGCACGGAAAATCGTGCTCCCGCTCAGACTCAGGCCCATCCCGATCGAGTAACCCGACGAGTAGTTCGCCGGAAGCCGCGAGATACCGAGCTCCGCACTGCTGAATATTCCGATGCGAGGCGTGCCACTCGCCGAATACGACATGCTGCCATTGACGCTCAGCGATGGCAGGAAACTGCCGTACGCCTGCCGCACATTCCAGTCGGCGACCGACTCGTCGTTGGCCGTCTGCCGGTATACCGGGTTGTTCTGGCGAGCGAGGCTGATTGCCTCCTCGAGCGTCATCGTGACCGCGGCCTCCTGCGCCGCGACCGGTCCGGCCGCCAGCACGAGCACCGCCGCCCCGATCACACTCAGCCAGCCTCGCGTCCCTCCATGGGCTTCATTGGATATCATATCCGACTCCTCGATTCTCTGTACCCTGGACGTTTCCGCGCAGACCGGGCCACCCATCCTCCACCCGCCGTAACCGGTCCACCCGCCCGTAACCATGATGGAAGGCACATGCCAGCCCGAAGCAGGACCGTAAGTCTTTATATATCAATATATTAAACGATCGTACCCGATTCAAGTCCCGCGACAGGCTGGTCGATAATGGGAGGTAGAATCCCGGGTCCGGACACCACGCCGTCGCGAGGGCGGCGCGGCTGGGGCCCATCATACGATCAACAAGGCCTCATGATGACCGCGTGCAGTGGCGCGAATCGATCCCGTTCCGGCGGCCTGCCGGCGCGAGCCCGGACCATCCCTGTGGTCTGCCTGTTGATCCTGGCGGCGTGTGATCTGCCGACGGGTCTGCCACGGATCGAATCCACGTTCCGGTTCCCGATTGACGATGTAGTCGTTCCGGTGACTGGCGTCGGCGCTACGGCGTCGATCGTTGCGGAGCTCGACGGGATCGATATCGAGGACGTGAGGCGAGGGAGGGTGCTGGTGACGCCGGCGAACGCGGCCGGCTCGACGGGCATTCTGACCGTGCGACTCATGGGCGATGGAGTGACAGTGACGGGCACGGTCGACGTGGCGGGAGGCGCGGACCAGGCGATCGATGTGACAGGCGAGGAGATCCGGCTGCTGCTGGCCGGGCCTGTGACGATCGAGGCCGCTGGCACGCTGTGCCGCTCTTCGGGTTGCGGCCTGTCCGCACCGCCGTTCCCGAACGTGACGCTGGAGAACATGCTGGAGCTGGTGGTCCAGCTTGGTGGGAAGAGCGGATCATGAGCATCGAGACGAGGCACCCGAAGCGAGTATTCCCGGCGCTGGCCGTGGCGGATCTCGCCGCGACGGATCCGGGCAACGCGAGGGCAATAGCTCGCCGAATGGTCTACGAGGGGGCAGCGCGGCTGACGCGGGATCTCTCACCGGGCTCGCCGGCATTCGGGATCCGGGTGGACAACGACAGCTGTCCGCTCTCGCGGCAGCGTTCGTGGCCGGCCCGTTTCTTCGGTCGTCCGATCGTGGCCGGTCTGGCTGTGCTGGTCCTGGGCGGCGGTGCCGCCTCGGCGCAGGTCGCCAGTGCGAGCCCTGCCGCGCTGGGGCTGGGTGAGAACTATACGGCGATGGCGCGCGGCCTCAACGCCGTCGCATGGAACCCGGCGTCCCTGGGGCTGCCGGGCGGCGGTCCGTCGTTCGTGACGCTCGCCGTCCGGGGCGCGAGCGGGCTCGGTCCGGTGGGCCTCAGCGACATCGCTGACTGGTCCGACGCGCTGGTCCCCGTCTCCGTGAAGCAGGACTGGCTTTCACGAATCGGCAATGGTGGCGGCCAGGTCGGCAGTGGCGGCGCGGATGTGACGTGGGCCGCGTTGAA
>DATKCF010000041.1:0-39875 GCA_035513345.1 Longimicrobiales bacterium | reverse complement strand
GCAGGACCTCGTGGCGCACGTCGCGAACGGTGTAACGCTGGTCCGCAACATGTGGGGCCAGCCGACGCTCCTCGACCTCCGGGCGCGTGTCGCCGCGGGTGAGGTGCTCGGTCCGACGATCATCACGGCGGGCCCGATCGTTGACGGCGACCCGCCTGTCTGGGATGGCTCCGATGTCGCGGCATCGCCGGACGATGGACGCCGCATCGTCGCCGAACAGAAGGCGGCCGGCTACGATTTCATCAAGGTGTACAACCGCGTGCCTGCCGATGCGCTCGAGGCGATCGTCGAGGAGGCGAGGGCGCAGGAAATCCCGGTGGCGGGGCACGTGCCGGATGCAGTCCCGCTCGAACGCGCGCTCGAGCTGGGGTTCGCGACCGTCGAGCACCTCACCGGTTTCACCAGATCCACACGCGCGGAAGGCGGCCCGTCCGCGGAGGGCCGGGCTACCCTGACCACGGCCAGGGCGCTGGTGAATGGCGAAGTCCAATGGAGCGACGTCTACGATCCGGCCCGGCTGGCCGAGGTCGCCCGAGTTGTCGCGCAGAGCGGCACGTTCCAGGTCCCGACCCTGATCGTCAGCAAGCGCATCCGCACATCCCGCCGGCAGGCCGTCGAGCTGATGCAGCGGCCGGGTGTCCGCTTCATGTCGCCCGCCGCGCTCGCGTCGTGGAATCCCGACACGGACTTCCGGTTGCGCGGCCATTCCGATGAAGACCTCGAGACCATGCAGATCCTCTTCGAGGAGGACCTGCGCCGCGTGGCCGCCCTGCACGAGGCCGGCGTACCCATCCTCGCCGGTACGGACGCACCCAACCCGCACGTTCTGCACGGCTATTCGATCCACGAGGAGCTGGCGCTGCTGCACAAAGCCGGCCTCAGCAACTTCGAGGCGCTCGTCGCCGCTACCCGCGCGCCCGCGGAGTTCCTGGGCACGCCCGACGCGTTCGGCACCGTCCAGGTCGGACGCCGCGCGGACCTCGTAGTCGCGAGCGGCAATCCGCTCGAGGACCTGTCTGCGCTCGCTTCGCCGATCGGCGTCGTGCTGCGAGGTGACTGGCATCCCCGCGAGGAGCTGGACGCCGCGCTGGAACAGGTCGCCGCTGCGTACGCCACGCCCTCCGACTGGTTCGCAGGCCTCGACATGCCCTCGCCCGCGGTCGACTCGGTGACCACCGCCCAGTACGACTTCGACTTCAATGGAGCCGTTATCGGCGCCGTGCGGACCGCGAGCGGACCGCTAGCTGACACCGCCCGTGCCGTCGCCGCGCAAGCCGTGTTCGCTGCCGGTGACCGCGTCATCAACGACTGCTCCCTGCGATACCGCACCGATGGATCGCTGGCCTCCGCCCGCTGCGTGCTGACCGACTCGCGCGGCGAGCACCGCTTCGATGTCGCGGTCGCCGCCGGCAACGTCGTGCTCACGGGAACGGATCCACAAGGCGACGCCATCGCCGCCGAGATCCCCGCCGATGGAAATCCCCTCGTCATCCTCGGAACCATGGCGAGCGGCCTCGGCGCGATTGCGACCCGCTTCGGCTCTCTTGGCGTCGGCGAGTCCGCCACTGTGACGGTCATCACCCTCGACACGCAGTCCGGTGACTTGCGGCTCGTGCCCGAAGCGTGGTCCGTCGAACGCGCGCCGGACAACAACGGGCACATCGTCCTGCGCGGCAGCGCGACCGGCGCGGTCGGGAACTACACCGTCGAGATCGAGTCCGATGGCGCAGTCCTCACGCATGCGGTGCTGCGGTATCAGATGGGAGTCATGACGATCGCCCGCTAGACGGACGGGCCTGGCTCGCCCACAACCAACGCTCGTACAACGATTTACGGATTCCTGTCAGAAAGCCCGCCTCCCGCGGATTCCATTGTTGCGATGGCGTCGGAGGGCCGGCGCCCGCAGTACCGAACGGGAGGAGGATCACATGTTCAAGCGTGCGATGATGCTCGCGACGATCACGGTTGCAGTGGTTACGCTGGGTGCGTGCAACGAATCGATCACCACACCCTTCGACAGCGCCGGGCCGGACATCTCGGCGGCCGGGCTGCCCGTCGAGGGCACGATCGATCTGGCCGTGCTGGATCTGCCGGGTGGCGACGGTTCGCTCTTCGATCAGCTCGCGGCTGAGATCCCGGGGTTCGCCGGCTTCTGGTTCGACCGGCGCTGCAACCTGAACGTCGTTCTGACACGGCCCGACCAGCAAAGCGCCGTCGCGGAGGATGTACTGACTCCGTACCTGCGTCGCTACGTCGAGAACAACCGCTGCCCGGCCAACGCATCGATCGTGGTGCACCAGGGCGAGTACGACTGGGGCCAGTTGTCGAGTTGGCTGCGCAAACTCAGCCCGGCCGCCGGCTTCCCGGGCGTCGCACGGATGGGCATCTCCGTGCCGCTGAACCGGATCGTCGTGGCCGTGGACGGCCGTGACGCCACACACGAGGTCCTGCGCCTTGCCGCCGATGTCGATGTGCCGGCAAGCGCAATCAAGTTCACCCTGTCAGGTGCCGGCGATAGCGGCCGCGAGCGTGAGCGTGACCGCAACCGGACTCCCACGCGCACCCGTGGCTGAGCGGTAGGCGACACGGATCCCGCGACCTCTCTCCCGGAAACGAACTCGGGCCTGCGGCTTCCACAGCGCAGGCCCGAATTCGTTGCGTCCCGGCGTCCGTCACTTCAACATCGCTTTCCCGACGTACTCGATGAGCGATCCGTCGAGGCCCATGAAGGCAGCACCCGTCTGCACGCGCTCACGGTGGAAGTTCGACAAAGACTGCGTGATACCGGCGTCGCCGCCCGTGCCTCCATGATCTCGAAGAGCGCGTCGACCGGCACCGAGTCGTTCGATCGCAGCCACCGCCGCAGGTTGTCCAGCCGTTCGGCCAGCGCGTGTCCCGCCTGGCCTGTCCGCGCAGATGCTCGACCTGGCGAGCCAGCACGCGATCCAGCCCGGGGTGACTCTTGATCAGACCACTTGACCAGACCAGAATCGCCGTTATCCTTGGCCTCATGAAGATCGTCAATATCTATGAAGCCAAGACACACCTGTCCCGCCTTCTGCGCGAGGTCGCCAGCGGGACAGAGATCGTGATCGCGAAGGACGGGCATCCACTGGCGCGACTGGTGCCGATCGAGGCATCGTCGGGGACCCGCGAGCTGGGCTTCGCGGCCGGCCGGGTGACGATCTCGGAGGATTTCGACGCGCCGCTGCCGACTGACCTGCTGGACGCGTTCGATGCGACTACTTCTTGATACGCATGCGTGGCTGTGGCTGGTCGCCGCACCGGAGCACCTGTCGGCCAGAGCGCGGGCGCTACTCTCCTCCAACGAAACGCGTCTGTATCTGTCGGCAGCGAGCGGCTGGGAGATGTCGGTCAAGCAGAGGCTGGGCCGGCTCGATCTCGGTGGGGCCGCGGAGCTGGTCGTGCCGGATCTGCTGCTTCGCAGCGGTGTCTCCCCGATGAGCATCACCCACCAGCACGCCCTCGCGGCAGGCGGACTGCCGCCGCATCATCGCGATCCGTTCGACCGTATGCTGATTGCCCAGGCGCAGCTGGAGGCATTGCCGATCATGACGGCGGACGCAGCGTTCGAGATGTACGACGTCGAGCGGATCGCCTGCTGACAGCATTCCTGGTGGGACGCTCGTTTTTTTCAAGACAGGCCACTTTCACGCAAGACGCAGCCGGCGCAGCCGCCTACGCTGTCGGTGCCGCTGGCGTCTCGCCGGGCGGCCGATGGCCGGCAGCAACCCGCAGGTCCTGCCGGCGAGCCCGACCCGGTTCCGGAACCTGCGGGAGGTGTTGCCCTATGTCAGCCCGTAGCAGACTCTCGGTTTTCACGGTGCCACTTACCCTCGCGCTGCTCGCCGGTTGCGACGCCGCGAATGACCCGGTCGCGCCGACCGAGCAGAGCGACCTGATCGAAACGATCGATCCCGCCTTCTCCTCGCATCCCGGTGCGACCGGCATCGCGTCCGGAGGCGGAAACTTCGACGCGGGTGTGGACGTGTCGTTCGCGTTCGGCGTCGTTCAGTTCAACCACTTCGACGCGCATGGCGTGTTCCACTTCAGGACGACGCTGAGTGGAGAAGCCATCGATTTCACGGGCCGCGCGACGTGTCTCTCGATTGACGGCGAGAACAACCGCGCGTGGATCGGTGGTGTGGTAACGCGGAACGAGAGCACGCATCCGTCGTTCACCACACCGATTCACGAAGTGGGCCGCGACATCTGGTTCCGCGCGGTGGACTACGGCCAGGGTCGCAACGCGTCACAGCCGGACCGGACCACGTTCGTCGGCTTCGAGGGCGGCGCCGGGATCATCACGTCGATCGAGTACTGCCAGATGCAGATCTGGCCGGGCCCGCCGGACGACGTGCAGGACGCGCGCACCGGGCCGTTGACGAAGGGTAACCTCCGCGTGTGGTCGCGCGGCTGAGCGCGTCGGTGAAGGCAGTGCACGCCGAGGTGCCGTAGTCGCGGAGCAGCGGCTGCAACAGGTGCCGCACTCTGGATGGCGGGTCCGGCCGCCTTTTGGTACACGAGCCCCGCGCGACCGCACGCTGAGTCGCAGGCCCGTGTGCGGCCGGACCCGCGGCCCGCCGCGAACAGAGTGGCTCCGTCGGGTTACAACGTGCATGTCCGCATCACGGCCCGCGCGGCACAACGTCGCGAACGATGAAGCTCACGTCCCGGTCACGATGGGCGCTCGGGATGCACGCGAGCACGAGTTCGGGCCGTGGCACCTGATCGACGCACGGTTTCCGGCGGGCGAGCGACTCGAGCGGCACACACACGAGCGCGTCACATTCGCCGTGATGCTGGCCGGTTCGTTCGACCTGCTGATCGGCGGCAAGCGGCTTTCCTGTCTGCCCGGCACGGTGTTCACCGAGCCCGCGGGCGAGGTGCACGCCAACGCGATCGGCAGCGGCGGCGCGCACGTTCTCGTCATGCAGCCCGATCCTGCCGCGGAGTTCCCGCGGACCTGTGCGCACCTGCTCGATCGCGTCAGCCATTTCGACTCCGCCGCGATCGCGCGACTGGGTCGGCGGATGGCCCGCGAACTGAGCCGGCCCGATGATCTCACACCGCTCGAGTGTCAGGCACTCGCCCTCGAGATGCTCGCGCGCGCCGGACGGCTGGAACAGGCTCGCGTTCGCTCCGGAAACGCGCCTGCGTGGCTCGAAAGGGTCGCGTCTCTCATCCACGACCGTTTCCGCGAGCCGGTGAGTATCGATGACCTTGCGTCCGAGGCCGGCGTCCACCCCGCGCACCTCACGCGCGTTTTCCGTGACCGCTACGGCACATCGCCCGGCCAGTACGTGCGGAGGCTGCGGCTCGAGTGGGCTGCCGAGCGGCTCTGCTCGGGAAAGGAGCCGCTGAGTCGCGTGGCGTTGCAGGCCGGGTTCGCGGATCAGGCGCACTTCACGAGCGCGTTCAAACGGCACTGGGGGCTGCCGCCAGGACGGTATCGTGCGCTTCGCAGGGGCTCGCGGCACGTCGAGTGAGATGAACAGCACGTCAGCCGTTCCTCAGCGCATCTACCGGGTCGAGCCTCGCCGCGCGACGGGCGGGCAGCCAGCACGCAAGCAGCGCGACGCCAAGAAGTAGCGCGGCCACGATCGAATAGGTGGCTGGATCGGTGGCACTCACGTCGTACAGCAGCGCGTTCAACAGGCGGCTGCCCGCCACGGCGACGACGAAGCCGACCACGAGCCCCGCTACCGCCACGCTCGCACCCTGTCGCAGGATCATGCCTGCGACATCGCCGGGCCGGGCGCCGAGCGCCATCCGCACACCGATCTCGGCCGAGCGTTGCGCGACGAGGTACGAGATTACGCCGTAGATGCCGATGAGGCCGAGCAGCAACGCGACGGCACCGGCGATCGCGATCAGCGTCATCGCGAATGCCATCGGTGCGCGGTCAGCGCGCAGCATCGCATCGAGCGTCGTCACAAGTGCGAGCGGAACTGCGGCGTCCAGCTCCGTTGTCGCGGCGCGGATCGCGGGGACGAGATCCATCGGATCGCGGTCCGTCCGGATCACGAGCGACATGGCGTGGACGCGCGGCGTGTTATCGGCCGTGTGCGAGAGAAGTGGCAGGTAGATCTGCGGCGGCTGGTCCCGCGATGTGACGCCCCACGTCATGACGTGGTTCACGATGCCGACGATCTCGTAGGGCGCATCCTCTTCGTTCATCGCGTAGATCTGCCTTCCCAGCGCGTCTTCG
The DNA here is from genome assembly GCA_035513345.1 of Longimicrobiales bacterium. Lineage (GTDB taxonomy): Bacteria > Gemmatimonadota > Gemmatimonadetes > Longimicrobiales > RSA9 > DATKCF01. Next base: position 33,643 of record DATKCF010000041.1, on the reverse strand, counting down.
CCCGGGAAGTACAGCTCGGCCATGCGCTCGTCGATTACGACCGCGCGTGTCGGCGAACTGTGATCGCGCTCGTCGAAGAACCGGCCGCGGATGAGGCGGATGCCGAGCGCCTGGAAGTAGCCATCGCCGATTCGCCGGAAACTCGCGATCGGCGGCAGGTCACCCACGTTCCATGGCCTGCCCGGCAGTGAGACCGGATCGCCGTGGCAGTAGCTGCTGAGCGGCGGACACGTCGTGGCCACCGCCGCGCGAACGCCCGGCATGGCACGGATGCGCGCAAGCAGGGTCTCGTAGAACGCGACGGCCTCCTCGCGTGTCTCATAGCTCATCGTCGTAAGCTGGCCCAGCCGTATCAGCAGCGCGCTCTCGGCGACGTATCCCGGATCCACGGCACGCATCCGCTGAAAGCTCCGGCCCAGTAGCGCGGAAGCGATCAACAGCACCAGCGCCAGCGCGACCTGCGCACCCATGAGGACGTTGCGCGCCCGCATGCGCAGCACCGTCGCCGTGTTCGCGCGGCCGCTCTCGTGCAGCGACGCGGCAAGGCCGGCGCTTCGGCGCAGCAACGGAATGGCGCCGAGCACGAGCGCCGCCAGCAGTGAGAGGACCATTGTGAAAAGAATGACGGACGCGTCGATGCCAACCTCGTGCAGACGCGGCAGACTCTCCGGTCCGAGCGCGACCAGCAGGCGTACGCCACCCACCGCCAGCACGAAGCCCAACGCGCCACCCACCGCCGCGAGGATCGCTGTCTCGGCCAGGTAGAAGCCCGCGATGCTGCGGCGACCGGCGCCCATCGCCTGCCGCACCGATACTTCTCGCTGCCTGTTCTCCGCTCGTACGAGGAAGAGGTTCGCCACGTTCGCGCAGGCGACAAGCAGCACGATGCCGACCGCGCCAAGCAGGATCCAGAGCGTCCGCCCCGTTGCGCCGACCACCCAGTCCTTCAGCGGGACGGCGCTCGAGAACGTGCCCGCCTGTTCCACCACGGCCAGTGAGGACTCGTCGCCCGGAAAGTCCTGCGGCAGTTGCGCGATAAGACCGTCCAGTTCCGCGCGCGCGGTTTCCACCGTTACGCCATCGGCCAGCCGCCCGATGCCCTCGAAGTTGAAGCTCGCGACCCGCACGTTCGTCTCATCCAGCTGATGCGCGATCCACATCTCCGTTTCGCGCGATGGAAACGCGAATCCACGCGGCATCACGCCGATCACCTCGTGCGCGCCACCCGAGAGCATGAGCGTGCGGCCGAGCACGTCCCGTGCACCGCCGTACTGCCGCTGCCAGTAGCCGTGGCTCAGGACAACGACCGGCGCTCCACCCGGCCGGGCCTCCTCCGCATCGAACCACCGGCCCAGCGCTGGCACCACGCCCAGCACGCGCGTAAATGCCTCCGTCGTCCGGGCCACCGGAATGTTCACGGCGCCCTCGGCGCCCGGCGCCGTCAACTCGATGTTCTGGTACAGCGTCACGTCCCGCACGGTGCGCGCACGTTGCGCGTACTGCCAGTGCAGTCCACTCGTCGTACTCAGGCCGCGCATGCGATCCAGACCGCGCGCTCCATGATCGAGATACACGATCCGATCGGCGTCCGCGTACGGGAGCGGCGACAGCACGACCCGCTCGACAACCGTGAAGATCGCCGCGTTCGCACCGATCGCCAGACCCAGCGTCACAACCGCGGCCAGCGCGAACGCCGGCGAACGCACCAGCCGCCGTACCGCATGCCGACCCTCGCGCCCGATCCCTTCCATCATGCGAATGCCGCCCTTCGTTCGGTGTGCTCCTTCGCGCGGCCGGCGAGTGTAGCCCGCCGCCCGCAACCGCTCCACTGCCGCCGATGTCAACAGCCCGATCGTCTCGCGCGTCCAGAACCGCGCACGCGCCCTTCTCCCCCGACGCCGAGCCTCCAACCACCTCGCCGCCAAGGTCTCCTCCATCGCCTGCCCGAAATCAGCCCGGTACTCCGCAGGATGCAGCCGCAACAGCAGCCGATGCCCCGGTGCCAGCCGCCGGCCCTCGTCGCGTTCCCTCATCCCACCCTCACGCCGACGCCGGGTACAGCTTCTTCTCCCGCGCCGCTCGCACCAGCGACTCCAGACGCCTCGCCTCCGCCGCTACCGCGCTCCGTCCGTGTGCCGTCAGCGCGAAGTACTTCCTCCGCGCGTCCGCGGACTCCTCCGACTCCGGCGCCGCCGCCGGCGCAATCAGACCTTCCTCCGAAAGCCGCTTCAGCGCCTGGTACAGCGCACCCGTCGTCGGATCCAGCCGTCCGCCAGATCGATCCTCGACGTCCTTCCCGATCGCATAGCCGTGCGCGGGACCGTCCCCGAGTGCAAGCAGGATGTGAAACGGCAGATCGCCGACTGGTGCTCGGCCGTCATCGTTGGAGTCGGTCATCGGCCCCGGCCCGGTGAAGGTGGAAACTATAGTGTCGTCTACTATAGTAGATTGAGCAGAAAATGCAAGGGGGAGCAAGGAGCGCAAGGGGGACCAATGGGGACGGTACGAGTTCCGACGCGACGGGCAACGCCACCGCCGCGCCGGTTCAGGGCTTCGAGAACGCTTGCGCTACGACGTCCGGGTCACCGTACTTCCCGTTCGAGGCGCCCGTCGCTGAAGCTCCGCAGCATGAGAGTCCGACTTTCGAGGTCGCGCACGTTCAGGCCGCGCAGGGTGGCGGTGATCCTGCGCCCGCCCTGCGGCACCGTCACTTCGACATCGACGACGGAGGCGTTGCCCAGACCGAAGTGAAGCGGCGTGACGCTCTGCGCGTTGTAGCCGGAGCCTGAATCGGCCAGCCGCATCCCGATCAGTTCGCCGGTATCCGTGGATCGAAGACGCACCTCCGCGCCGGGCATAAGCGGGCGACCGGCCTCGTCCCTCACGAGGATGCCGAGTCCCTGCCGGGCCTGTTCGGGCGGCAGGACATTGCGCAGCAGCGCGTGGCTGCTCTCGGCGGGCACGGCGGTCAGCGCCAGATCGACCGCGCCGTCACCATCGAAGTCCGCCCACTGCACACTGTGGTCACCATCGAGGTCCGTGAGTACGGCGGGTGTGTTGTCCTCGAAACGGTCGCCCCGATTGCGGAACAGGTGATCGCGGTATGCGACACCGCCGGTGATGGTGCCGTTCACGAAGAGATCGAGCCGCCCGTCATTGTCCCAGTCGGCAAAGGCGCAGGCGTCGTAGCGCGAGTCGATGGCAATGCCCCACGCCACCGAAACATCCTCGAATCCGCCGCTGCGGTTCAGGAACAACCCGTTCGGACCGTAGTTGGCCATGAACAGGTCGAGGCGGCCGTCGTTGTCGACATCGGCCGCACAGGGCCGGACCGTGCCGTTTGCCGGATCGCCCGGCGCCCGGCCGCCCCACGCCACGCCCACCGCCTCGGCAACGTCGGCGAACACTCCGCCATCGTTGCGGAACAGACCGTTGGCGTCACCGTCCATGTTCCCGACGTACAGGTCCAGGTCACCGTCACTGTCGAAGTCGAACCACACGGCCCCTACACTGCGGCGGGTGTCGTCCAGGCCAACATCGGCCGCGACGTCACGAAACACGCCGGCTTCGTTCTCGAAAAGCGCGTTGGCGCGGTCACGGAACGCGACGAAGAGGTCCAGATCGCCATCGCCATCGAAATCGACCCATGCGGGCTGGCGCACGGCCGCCGAATCCAGGCGCAGGCCGGCTACCTCCGTGACGTCCGTGAAGCGCGCGCCATCATTGCGATACAGCCGCAGCACGGGACCATCCGCCGGTGTGAATCCAACGAGCAGATCGGCATCGCCGTCGCCGTCGAAGTCTCCCCATGCCGCCGCTCGGGTGGGCCGCGCATCCGCCACGCCGAACGCGGCAGCCACCTCCGTGAAACGCCCGCCATCATTGCGGTAGAGCCGGTTCGGTTGGCCGTTGAATCCTACGAAAAGGTCGAGATCGCCATCGCCGTCAAAGTCGGCCCACGCGTTCGTGAGGCTGCCGCCCTCGCCGAACAGGTCCGGCTGCACGGGCTCGAATCTCGGTGGTCCGGCCTGGACCGACACGAGCAGGGCCACAACAGCAATCAGGATGGCGCGCATGGGCATTCACTCGCACGGGTGTGGGTGTCAACGTACACCGGATTACGGGGCCCGCGACATCCGGGCGCGGACGCCGTCTGCTCGGCAAACCCTGCGTGCGCCCGGACGCTCACACCTGGCCAAAGCTGCGATCGCCTCACTCCTGGAGGCGGTACAGGGCGACTGCGGGGACGTCCAACTCGTCGCGATGCACCCCGAGCAGGAAGTTCCCGTTGAAATCGAGGATCTCGAACCGAGGTGGCATTATCGCCCATCCTAGAAATGATCCCGTAGCCGAGAACACACGATATCGAGGAGGATACCGCCAGTCGGCGGCGTACTGAGCAACCCACACGGTGCCACTGTCGTCCGTGCGCAAACCTGTAGAGTAGGGAAGCGGACCGTCAGCGGCACTGCGCAGTCTGGCCAGCACGCGATCGAGCTCGTCCGAGGGCGGCTGTCTGCTGCGGCTGAAGTCATCGTAATCAGCCCAGATGCTATCGTCAAACGGGATGCGATCTTCTGTCCACCGGATGAGCTGTTTCAGCGGACCATTCAACGCATAGCGTTCGGCCTGCGTCCGGTCGCCACGGGTTGAAACGATGCTACGTGAGCTTGCGGCAACCCAACCTCGCGGCCTGAACGGGTTCGGCGTCCGACCCTCCATCCCGCGCGGCACCAAGTGGTACCGTGTCAGCGTGTCGATCTGCCCAGTTGCGAGATCGTAGCGACCGACCACCGCAACGACCCACGGTTCATTGACGTACGGCCACCACTGCGAGGTCGACATGATGAGGCCACCGTTTCGGTCGGTGCTGATCGCTGACATCGCGGAAAACACGGCTGGATCAAGCTGGTACTCACGTGCGATTGTCATCTCGCTGAACAGCGTGGCACGACCAACGCGAGTGTCAACGGCCAGAATGCTATCTCCACCTACGTCGAACACCGACGAAAGGTAACCGAACTCGCCAGGACCCTCACCCTGCCGGCCGAGGACAGCCTCGATTCTCCCGGACGGATCCAGGACCACGACTTGACTGGACCCGACATCCGCAATTGCGGCACGACCGTCAGTCAGCAGGGCGCCCGATTGCACGCGTTGCCAGATATGGCCACCGGGTTCCCAGCCAATCAGGTACTCTGGCGCGCCCAGCCGAAGCGCAGCGCGGTCCGGCAGTGGTCCATTCTCCACGATCTGGATTCCTGCGCTATCGCGAGAGAAAGCCCGTTGTGTGTAAGGAGACTCGCTGCAGCCGAACAACGCAACGAGCAACGCAGCGTATGTCGCTTGCCGCCAGGGGCTCCGGAGCACCGACGTACCAACAAGTGTCGCCAGGGTAGGGCTCATTTCAGCTTACGTTTGCGTTCCCGAACACTTCCGCACAAAGGCTTCATTGACGACGACGGCCGCCCGACCCCGCTGGGCGGACCGCCTGCCCAACCAGTGCGTTGCCCTCAGGAACGACGATCGGCTGACCGCTGACCGGGCCCTCCAGCCTCCGGCGGGCTGGCCGGTGGCATACCGTCGAAGAAATCGACGACGCCGGTTTCCAGCGAATACTCCGCCCCAACGACCATCAGACCTTCGGTCTCGATCAACTGCTCGAGCAGGCGAGAGCCGCTTCGCAGATGGTTCGCCGCTGCACGAATGTTCGCCCGGACCGCATGATGCGCCAGCGCTTCCGGATCGCGCCGCAGCTCCGTTTCGAACAACGGCTCGATGGCCGGGCGGATGCGATGCACGATCGAACGCAGGTTCGGCGACTGAACGTCCATCGGCCGACCCAGCTCCTCGAGCGTCGCCAGCACCGCGCCGCACATGGAATGGCCGAGCACCACGACCAGTCGCGTGCCGAACCGTTCCGCCGCGAACTCGACACTCCCCACCTGCGACGGCGCGACAATGTTGCCGGCCACGCGGATCACGAACAGATCGCCGAGGCCCTGGTCGAATACCAGCTCGACTGGTACGCGCGAGTCCGAACAGCCCAGGATCACCGCTATCGGATACTGGCCCGCGGCAAGCACGGTGCGCCGCGCCTGGTCCGCCAGCGGGTCGCGGCTGCCACCCTCCGTCACGAAACGGTGGTTGCCTTCCCGCAGCCGTTCCAGCGCTTCACTCGCCGAAATCGTCAAGGTCGCTCCCTCGATGTGGTCTGAACCGGCCGCGGATCACGCCGCGAACGCCGATGGCCGCACAATCTGCGCTGCCGGCGCCAGCCACCACCCCGGGCGTGTGAACTGCACTGGGGACCGGGGGACATTGACGGCGACCTGGGGACGGGAGGTTCAAACAAACCTGAATGAGTGAGTATGCGCGGCCTGAATCAGCCCGCAGAATCCGCAGTTCAATTTCTTCATTCCGTTGCTTGCACAGGATCGCCGCGAGATCAAGCATCCCATCAGGAACAGAATCATGAACTGAATCTCCCGTCTCCCGATCGCCGTTCAGGTCCCCCCAATCCCCAGTGTAGTTCACTGCACACGCAAGGTTCATGGATAAAGCCGTGTGACGGACCAGCCGTCGGGCGCGCGCTCGTAGACAAGCCTGTCGTGGAGCCGATTGGCCCGGCCCTGCCAGAACTCGATGCGTTCGGGCACGACGCAGTAGCCACCCCAGAACGGAGGCAGTGGAACGTTGTCGCCCGGATACTTGGTTTCGTATCTGGCGACGGCGGCCTCGAGCGCTTCGCGGTCCGGAAGCGGCGCGCTCTGTCGTGATGCCCACGCGCCGATGCGCGCGTCGCGCGGCCGGGTCCGGAAGTAGGCGACCGAGTCTGCCTCGCTGACACGAGCAACCACGCCTTCGATCCGCACCTGCCGCTGCAACGCGGCCCAGTGCATGCAAAGCGCTGCGTGCGGGTTCGAGTCGAGTTCGCCCGCTTTCCGGCTGCCGTAGTTCGTGAAGAACACGAAGCCGTCCGGATCGAACCGCTTGAGCAGCACCATGCGCGCGGACGGCCGGCCGTCGGACGTGGCCGTTGCCAGCGTCATCGCTTCGGGCAGATAGACACCGGCTGCCCTGGCGGCGTCGAACCACTCGCGGAACAGCGCGATGGGGTCATCGCCCGCACGCAGTTCGCCGAGTCCGCCGATCGTGCCCTTTCCGAGCGTCCTGAGCGCGCGCAACGCTTCCACTATCGACATCGTTCTCCCCGATCTCGTGGGTTCACCACGATTCGACCTTACTATCGGTCGTGAACAGGATCGCTCGTTCGTGCACAGCTTCGTGCGTCAGTCGTGACCAGCACTGCGCGTACAGCTCGACCTGCCGCATGTATGTCTCGAGCACTTCACCGGCCACCCCTTGCCCGGCGCGATCCGACTTGTAGTCGACAATGACCCAGCCGTCCTGTTCGCGGAACGCGAGATCGATGACGCCGTCTATGACCTGAACAGCGGCGGTCCGCTCATCTCTCGCAACCGCTCTGTAGTCCGACAATGGCAGCGCGATCGAGAAAGGTACTTCGACGAGCATCGTGTCGGCGGCGGACGCCCGCCGCCAGATGTCGGATCCCGTGACTGACGTGACGACATCGATCAGGGTATCCAGGTCGACCGGCTCGCCGTGCTCGTCGATTCGTGGATCCTCGACCGCGAGGAGGATCGTGCGACACTGTGCCGCCAGCGCATCGCCGGCCGCGCCGCGACCCGCGGCCTCGAGCGCTTCATGCACGAGTCGGCCCCACGCCATGCCGGCCTCATCGTCGGCATCCTCCGGCGCCTGATTTTCGGTGCCGGGTCCAGCGGGCACTTCGACGATTGCGGTGTCCGTCTTCACGCGTGCGCGCACAGCGGCCGCTTCCCAGCTCGGCGTTGCGAGCGTCTGACGGTGCGCGTTCGTTTCCGCGACCAGCGCGAGCACGTGTTCGGCGGAAACGCCCAGATGTTCGCGTTGCGGCTGCGGCCGTATCGGCAGTTCGAGGATCGGGAACCCGGCGAGGTGCGGTTCGAACGGTGACCATGGGGACTCGCTCGCGTCGGGATAGCGCGAGATCAGGAGTTCATGCTGCGCACGCGTTGCGGCCACATAGAGCAGACGGTCGCGCTCGGCCTCATCGAACGCGCGTTCCGCGTCCTCGTGTTCGGGCCAGTCGAGCGGCCTTGCCAGTACCGTGTCATTGAATCGCCAGCGTCGTTCGGCGACGACGATACGGGCTTCTGCGACGCCCGATTCCTTGCGCGTCACGTGTAGCGTCGGTGCCGGCCGCCATTCGCCGAACGGCGCTGCCAGAATCACGACGGGCGCTTCGAGGCCCTTGGCCTGGTGCAGGTTCATGACGCGCACGGCGTCCGCACGCCCGGGCTCGAGCGGCGCTTCGGCCTCTTCGGTACCGAGAGCGGCATCGATCGCGCCGATGGCGCCGCGCAGTGAAGCGTCGCCCTGCAGGGCCTCACCGCGTACGGCCTCGAGCACGAACAACAGTGCGCCCGCGCGGCTTTCGCCGAGGTCGCCCGCCGCCGCGTACTGGAGCAGCCCCAGCTCGTAGACGAGCCTGTAAACGAACACATCGGCCGGCTCCGACCGGGCGCTGCCCCACCATGCGTGCAACTTCGCGAGAGCCTGCTCGACCGGCGTCTGGGGCTCCGGCGCCGGCTCGGTGAACTGGAGGCGGCCGCCGCGGTCGAGCACGTGCACGGCAAGCTGTTCGTAGTCGAGGCCGAAGAACAGGCCGATCAGCGTCGCCACCGTGTACGTCGGATCGCCGGGATCGGCCAGCGCCTGAAGCAGCAGGCGCAGTTCCGACATCTCGTTCTCGATACCGACGCCACCGCCCGTCACCTGCACCGGGAGGTTGCGCGCTTCGATCTCGCGCGCATACGTCGCAAGGTGTTTCTTCTTGCGTGTCAGCACGAGAAAATCGCCGGGCCGGCGATTGCTTTCCGCGATGCGCGACTCGATCCAGCTTGCGACGCGTGCGGCGTCCCGATCCGCGAGTTCTGCTTCCCTCGGCCGGTCGCCCGGCTTCTCGACGCGGTACGAGTACACGGCCTGCCCTGCCTCGCTCGCCTTCTGCACCTGGAGCGGTGCGAATGCGGCCTGATGCTCCGTCGCGATGCGTGGAAAGCGTTCGGCGAACACCCGGTCGACCAGCACCTCGATCGGCGGGCCGGACCGGAAGTTCGCGGTGAGCGACACGACGCCACCAACGTCCTCGAAGCGACGCTTGACCTGGTTGTAGATCGTGATGTCCGCCCTGCGGAACCGGTAGATGCTCTGTTTGGGGTCGCCCACGACGAACAGCGAACCCGGTCGCGGCACGACTCGCCGCCAGTCGGGTGGCCCACCACCATCCTTGTCCGGCGGTGAAGCGAGCAGGAACAGGATCTCGGCCTGCATCGGATCCGTATCCTGGAACTCGTCGACGAGAATATGGCGGTACCGTTCGCCGAGGTCGAGCCGCGCGTTCGGGTTCTCGCGCAGCAGCCTGGCCGTGCAGATCAGGAGGTCCTGGAACGACAGCGCGCCGGTCCTGAGGCGTTCGACCTCGAATGAACACGCTGCCTGTCGCGCGAACGCGATCGCGATCGGATAGCGGTGCGCCCACCATTGCCGCAGCACGCAGCCGCCCTCGCCACCGGCATCCGCGTAGTTGCGGAACCTGGTCTCGAGCTGCTTCACGACGTCGATCACGCCGCTGCCGGACGCCCATCGACGGTAGGTCGCGCGCGGCATGGCGGCCAGGTTCTCGGCAAGTACGTGGAGGAACCTGATGTCGTCATCCCATCCAACGACATCGCGATAGAACCGCAGACGACGGATCGTGGACTGGAGATTGTCCCACCCGCGGTCCGGCTCCTCATCAGGCATTAGCTGGAGCGCATCATCCAGCAGCTCGTCGAGTGCCTGCCTGGCCTCGGCGGGATCCGGCCGTTCGACGGACTCGACCGGGAACTCGACATCGCCGTGCTCGGTCAGTTCGTCGAACAGTCTGCGCAGCTGATCCGGCCGCAGACCGACGTTCGCCAGGTGCGCGAGGCCGGGATCGCCGGCCGCCGCGAGTCGTTCGATGTGGGTGGCAAAGAACTCGTGCCGGAGCCGGTCCTGCTCGATCGCGAACGTCTCGCGGAAGCTCGGATCGACACCGGCCTCGAGCGGACGCTCGCGAAGCAGCCGCGCGCAGAATGCGTGGATCGTGCCAATAAACGCGCGGTCGATCTCGCGCAGTGCACGGTCCACGATCCGTGTCGCCTGCTCGTTGCCCGTGTCGCGGATGCGCCGCAATTCGTTCTCGAGGCTGGTCTGGAATCGCTCGCGCAGCTCGGCCGCCGCCTTCCGCGTGAACGTGACCGCGGCGATCCGCTCGACAGGCGAGCCCGCCCCGACCAGTGCGACCATCCGGTTCACCATCTCGGTCGTCTTGCCCGCGCCGGCGCCCGCTTCGACGAGCAGGTTCGCATCCAGTTCGACAACGATGCGGGCGCGTTCCGGTCCGTCCGGCAAGCCGTGCACGGGTCGTTGCGGCACCATCGGGGCCGGCTGTTCCGCGATGGATCGCGAATCGCCGAACAGATCGATCTGCGGCAGTCCGTCCATCACAGACGCCTGGTCCTGAGCGCACGCAGCACCCACAGCTCTTCCAGGTGGTCGCGCGCGCTGTGTGACCACGCGGCCAGCGGCGAGTCCGTGCGTATCGCGGTCGCGTCCCGGACACGGCATATCTCGCGGTAGTCGCAGAAACGGCAATCATTCGCGTCGTCCGTCGGGTAGAACCGGCCGGCGGCAACGACGTCGAGCAGAGCGTTGACGATGCCTCTCGCCTTGCGCAGCGATTTCTCCTCATATGTGACGCGCTGATTCTCGCCGCGGTACGTCGGGAAATGGTATTCCGCGCGCGCCACATGGTCGTCATGCAGTCGTCTGGCCGCCGCGGCGTACAGGGCGTGCTGGATGCGACGGCCGCCGTGGAACACGGCCTCCTCGCGGCCGAACCCACCCGGGCTGCCGGTCTTGTAGTCGATCACGACGAGCCGGCCATCACTTTCGCGGTCGATACGGTCGATCGCGCCTGAGGCACGCACGACGCCGCCCGGCAGATCGATCTCGACAGTCCTTTCTGCCGGCCCGCCGCCGAACCGCCGCTCGAGGTCGACCCACGGCGCGCCGTGCCGTCGCACCATGCGGACGAACAATCCTGCTTCATCGCGCAGCCGCTCGCGCTCGAGGTCGAAGACGGCATCGCCGGGCGGCGCAAGTCGCTGGCGCACGCGTTCGATCTCGGTGTCGAGAGCCTCGAGCACCGTCGATTCGAACGCGTCCGACTCGTGCGTCTGCTCGAGCGCCCTGGCCGTCTCGAGCGAGCGCCGGTATACGGCGTGCAACACTCGCCCGCGCTCCATTGGCGTCAGCCAGCGGTCCGGCGCGAACTCGGCCTCCTCCGGCGGTACCACTCCCAGCACGTAGCGCAGCATGTACCGGTGTGGACACGTGCCGAGCGTCTCGAGCCGCTTCGCCGAAACGGATTGGCCGGGCCGGCCCCGCGGATCGAGACCGGGCCGCGGCCGGAGCCGGCCGTGGTGCGCATTGAACTCGGGAGCGCCGCGCGCGTCGATGGCGGTGAGCCCGCGATCCAGACCGGCGTACGCCTCCCGCACTACATCGGTGCCCGTGACGAGAACGCCATCGCGAGCCAGCAGCGCGAACCAGACGTCGGCATCATCGAGGCGACCAGCGCCGCCGGGAACGGCGCACGCGAAGGAACCGACTTCCTTCCGCAGGCTGTCATAGTCGGCGGATGCGTTGCGTGTCCTCAGTCGCAGTGCCTGCAGCATTTCGGGCGCCGGCGCGACGGTCCTCGCCTCGGTTGCATCCCATGCGCCGTAGCTGAGCGTGACTTCGCCGCGCAGCCGCGCGAGCATTGACGCCAGCGCGTACCTCCGCTCGTCCAGTCGGTCCGCTGTCGTCGGGACCGGATGGAACGACGCGTCACCAACAATGCGGCGACGATCCTCGTCGTTGAGCAATGTGTCGTGTGTGGTCGCGCCCGGGAACCGGACCGCATCGAGGCCGACGACGAATGTCGCTCGCCGTCCCGTCCAGCCGCCGTGCTCGATGTCGGACAGGTGGAGCCGTCCGCCGGCCGCGGTCCATGGCGCCACGCCCTTCGCAGCGGGAGCGGGCACGCGCGCATCGAGCTTGGCCGCGATCAACGCGATCGAGCCATCGACCGTCGTCTGGCGTGTCGCGGTTGCCGCCAGTCGCTCGAGCCGATCCCGCAATGCGTCACGCGCGGTCCGGTCATTGTCCCCGCCATCGTCGTCGACCGGTATCAGTGCAAGGCATGCGAGCAATCCGCGAGCGAGCGTCGCCGGTGCCACGAGCGGCGGCTCCTGCCCCGGCCGGTGGTCGAGTGGCGGGACCGCGCTCAGCAGCGGGTCGAGCACCGCGCGCAGATCCTCGAGGACGACACGGTCGCCTTCACACGCCGCATCGATCTCCTCCTGCGTTCGGTCGTCGCCGGACCACTCCGGCCGGTCGAGTGCGTACTCCGCCCGCCTCAGCGCGGCCTCGTAGCGCCCGTGGCCCCGTCCGATCAACAGCCTGCGGAGGCGTCTGGCCAGTGCGGGACCGCTCGTCCGGCCGCCCGGCGCCGCGATATCACCGCGATCGATCAGTTCACGCACCGTCGGTTCGGGAAAGTCGTCGCGTACCCACCGCAACCACGCATCGACCGCGCGACCCGGCCGCGTTCGCCCGACGGGCAGGCCGGCCGCGTAGCTGACCTCGATGCCGAGTCGCCTGGCCTGTGTGTCGAGCGCCGCGCCATACGTCATCGGATCCGTCGCCACGATCTCGACCTGGTCCCACGGCAGATTCGACGCGACGACTCGCCGCAGCACTTCGCGGATCTCGTCGTTCACCGAGCCGGCCGCGAATATCGAGATCGTCCCCGGCGCCGCGTCGTTGGGCAGCCCGTCGACGTCATGCAACCACGACAGCGCGCTCTCGTGGACCACGCGACCGGCGAGCAGCGCGGGCGGAATCTCGAGGCCTTCGACCGCGTCGTCGTCCAGCACCGTGGCGCCTCGTTCGATCAGCAGCAGCAGCAGCCGGCCCGCCAGGCCGCGACCCGACTGGCCGGGCAGCAGCATGTAGCTTGCCTTTGGCAGCTCGATCGCACCCGCTTCCAGTCCCGACACCGCCTGTCGCAGGATGCCGGCGGAATCCGTCACGCTCCTCCCATACAGCAGCCGCTCGTACGACTCGAGGACGCGCACGAGCGCCTCCCGCTTGCGACGGTCGCGGAACCCTGCACGGCCGAGCATCGCGGCGTCGATGCCCGCGTGTCGAAGTGCGCGTATCGAGTGCGCCATCGCCTCCCGCAGGCCCAGACCCTCGACGAATGGACGCAACACATCGGCGCGCGCGTTCATCGCCTCGTCGATCGCTTCATCGATGAGCGCAAGTTCGCCGAACTCGTCGACAACGCCGACTCGCCGCGATGCCAGCGCGCCTGCTGCCAGGCCAGCCGCCACGTCGTGCGACGTCATCGGCTCGAACCCGACCCAGCCGCCCCGCTCGAGACTCAGCCGCCGCAGCACCTCCCGGCACACGCCTCGACGCGGCCCGACGAGCACCTTCCGTAACACGGCGCTTTCATCGGCCGCACGCGCAAGCGCCCCCAGCGCCGCCGGGCCCACTGTCGATCCGGTCGTTCCCATCGCCCGCAACATCGAGCCTGCGCGGGTCCGCTGTCCAGCCCGGAACGCGCCAACCGCATCATTGTTCCGGACATTGTGCCGGTTGCCAATCAGCGGCCACCTGCACATCCTTCCGCGTTTCTGATCACCAGCCGCGGGGCGCAGGACCGATGACTGATGTCGAGTCGTTCATGGACTGGGTGGCCGAACGGAACCCGGGCCAGCCCGAGTTTCTGCAGGCCGTCCACGATGTCGCCGGCAAGCTCGTCCCCTTCGTTCGCGACCGACCCCGATACGCCAAGGCAAAGATCCTCGAGCGACTTTCCGAGCCTGACCGCATCCTCATTTTCCGCGTCACGTGGGAAGACGACGCGGGCGAACTGCACATCAATCGCGGGTTCCGGATCCAGCACAGCAATGCGATCGGCCCGTACAAGGGCGGGCTCCGCTTCGACGAATCCGTCAACCTGAGCGTTCTCAAGTTTCTTGCCTTCGAGCAGGTCTTCAAGAACAGCCTGACCACACTGCCGATGGGCGGCGCGAAGGGCGGCAGCGACTTCCATCCGAAGGGCAAGTCCGAGCACGAGGTCATGCGCTTCTGCCAGGCGTTCATGACCGAACTGCACCGTCACATTGGCCCGAGCGTCGACGTACCCGCCGGCGATATAGGCGTCGGCACCCGTGAGATCGGGTTCCTTTTCGGAATGTACAAGCGGCTCGAGAACCAGTGGAGCGGCGCCATCACCGGCAAGGGCGCTTCCTATGGCGGCAGCCTTATCCGAACCGAAGCCACCGGCTACGGCTGCGTCTATTTCGCGCGCGAAATGCTCCGCGCGCAGGGCGAGGACATTGCGGGAATGGGTTGTGTGGTGTCGGGCTCGGGCAATGTGGCGCAGTACGCGGCGGAAAAGCTTCTCGACCTCGATGCGAAAGTGCTCGCGCTGTCCGACCGCACCGGGTTTCTCCACTTCAAGGACGGCCTCGAACGAGACCAGCTCCTCGAGATCATCGACCTCAAGACGAACGGCGGCAACCTCGACACAATGGCCCGCGCGAGCGGCATCGACTTCTGCCGCGGCCTCAAGCCCTGGATCGTGCCGTGCGACGCCGCGTTCCCGTGCGCCACACAGAACGAAATCACTGCCACCGACGCCCGCACCCTCATCGACCACGGCTGCCGCCTCGTCGCCGAAGGCGCCAACATGCCCGCTACCACCGAGGCCGTCCAGACCTTCGAAGAGGTGCGTACACTCTATGGGCCCGGCAAGGCCGCCAACGCCGGCGGCGTCTCCATTTCCGGCCTCGAGATGACGCAGAACGCGATCCACCTATCCTGGACCCGCGATGACGTCGACCTCCGCCTCCAGGACATCATGCGCTCGATTCACGACCAGTGCGCCGAGTACGGCCGAACCGACAGTGGCTGGATCGACTACGTGGCCGGCGCCAACATCGCCGGGTTCGTCAAGGTCGCGGACGCCATGCTGGCCTTCGGTATCGTCTGAGCGGACCGCGATTCACGGATTGGCGATCGCGATTCACGAACCACTTGACGAGCCACCGGGATCCGGCACGTACGCAATCGCGCTGATCTCGACCAGGAACCCGTGCAGCCCGGCGCCCAGTGTCGTGCGCGTCGGATACGGCGCTTCCAGCTGCTTCGCGTACTCCGCGTTGAACGCGGGCCAGTCCTCGATACGCGACAGGTACGCCGTCACCGACACCACATCCGACAACGATGCGCCGGCCGATTCCAGCAGCAGGCGCAGATTGCGGAACACCGTCTTCGTCTGCGCAACGACATCGTCGCCGTCAATCTCGCCCGTGTCCGGGTCCTTCGGCACCTGTCCCGACACGAACAGCAGATCGCCCGCGCGCACCACGGGCGAATACGCTCCGGCGGCCTTCGGGCTGCCCTGCCCCGGATCCGGCACGCTCCACGCCCGACGTTCTGTCGACATCCCTGACCTCACGGTCTCGATTTCATGTTGGAGTCGCGACCACTCAGGATGCCGGCGCGGCCCGGCCGGCGCGAGAGGACAGACGGCTCGGACGATGGAGGCCCCTCGGCGAGGGAGGAGAAACGGCGGCACTGGCTTTGGCACCAGTACCGCCGTTGTCCGGAAGAGGCCCGGGGGTTTGTATGGCCGGCCTCCGGTCAGCTGTGGCGGGCGCGTCCAACGGCCCGTCGAAGGGCCACCGCCACAGCTCTTTGTCTATTTGTCTCGTCGGTGCCGCGGTCGATTGCGGCGAGTGACGGTGTGACTAGGAGTTTCGTCCGGACGGCCGGCGCGATTATCGTCCAGAACCTGATTCTCGTGCGGGGAACAACCCTCTACGTCCCGTAGGGTGAGAGCCGCGACCAGGCGTTCAACTCACGCGGGGAACTGCACATGCGACGTTCAGTCCGGCATCCTCACCGATCATCGCCGATCGTGCTTTCGATCCTGGCGATCGTCGTCGCGGCCGGTGCCTGCTCGCCCGGCCCGGCCGATGATGATCCGCAAGCAGCGTTCTGGCGATCGATGCGATCGCTGTGCGGCCAGGCGTTCGAGGGCCGGCTCGTGGAAGGCTCGGCCGCCGACAGCAGCGCCCTCGGCGCTCCGCTCGTCCTCGACGTCTGGCAGTGCTACTCCGACGAGCTTCGCCTTGCGTTCCATGCCGCAGACGACCACTCTCGCGTGTGGCTGCTCTCGCCATCGGCTGACGGGCTCGTCCTCGAGCACGCGCTCCACGGTCCGGACGGCCAGCCTCAGCCGTATTCCGGCTATGGCGGCGAAACGGCATCGCCGGGAACTCCGACCGCGCAGACGTTCATGCCCGATCGGGGGACGCTGTCGAACGTGCCAACCTCCGACGGAACGCAATGGGTGCTCGAGATCGTGCCCGACGATAGAATTACGTACCGGCTGCGCTCGCCGAGGACCGTCGACTTCCGGGTCGACTTCGATCTTCGCCGCCGGGCTGGCCGCCAGCCGGCGCCCTGGGGGTTCACCCGACGCCGTTGAAAGCGAGGCACCCATGACAGATCGCCGATCGTTCCTGCACGCTCTCGGAGCCGCTGCCATGGCTTCGACGGTTCCGTCCGGATTGCGCTGTGCGCAGCCGTCGATTGCGGGCCGGCCGCGGCTGGCGAGCGTCGGCATCCAGCTGTACACGATGCGCAACGAGATGGCAAGCGACTTCGATGGCACGCTCGAGCGCCTCGCGGAGATCGGCTACCGCGAGGTCGAGTTCGCCGGCTACTTCGACCGCACGCCGGACCGCGTTCGCGCGACACTCGACCGGCTCGGCCTGACTTCGCCCGCTACGCACCTCGGGATCGAACAGGTACGCGACAATCTCGACGCCAGCATCGACTCGGCCCGCACGATCGGGCAGCGCTGGCTCGTCGTCCCATCCCTGCCCGGCAGCATGCGCAGCGTCGAAGGATACACCCAGGTCGCCGGCATCCTGAATCGCGCGGGCGAGAAGGCCATGGCCGCCGGTGTGGGTGCCGGATTCCACAACCACGATGTCGAGTTCCGCCCGGTCGACGGCCGACTCCCCATGGACATCCTGGTGAACGGAACCGATCCCGCCCTCGTCACGTTCGAGCTCGACCTGTACTGGATCTCGTTGGCAGGCCACGATCCGGTCACGTACCTGAACAGTCATCCCGGCCGTTTCTCGATGGTGCACGTCAAGGACATGGATGGCTCGGCCGAGAAGCGCATGGTCGATCCCGGCGAGGGCACGATCGATTTTCCGGGAATCTACGCGGCCCGCGAACGGGCGGGCATCCGTCACTGGTTCGTCGAGCATGACCGGCCTGCGGATGCGTGGATCACTGCGCGCACGGGGTTCGCCTATCTTGACGCGCTCGTGTGATGCCGCCATGGACAACCCGCCCGTGAGTCCGCGCGTCAATTCCCTCGTCCGCGGCCGCCATTGCACCGGACGGCCCCGCGGCAGTACGCTGTGGTCATGAAACCGATCGATCGTCGTACCGCGCTCAAGCTGGCGGCCGGCGCGCCGCTCGCCATCACGTGGTCCTGGACTGCATGCGGCACGGCTGCACGCAACGCTCAGCGCGCGATCGCGTCGGGCGAGCCGTTCACACCGCAGTTCTTCGACGATCACCAGTATCAGACCGTTCGAGTGCTCACCGACATCATCATCCCCGCGGATGACCGGTCCGGCAGCGCGACCGATGCCGGCGTTCCAGAGTTCATGGACTTCATGATGATCGACCGGCCGAACGACCAGGCATGGATGTCGGACTGGCTGACGTGGCTCGACACTCGCTCGAGCGAAAGCTTCGCTGTGACTTTCGTCAATTGCACCGAGGAGCAGCGCGGGCAGGTGCTGGACGCCGTGGCTTGGCCGGATCGCGCCGACGCCGCGGATTCCGACGGCGTCGCCTTCTTCAACCGGTTCCGCGACCTCACTGCGAGCGGCTTCTGGACCAGCCGCATGGGCATCGAGGATCTGCGCTACATCGGCAACACCGTCAATCCGAACTGGAACGGCTGTCCGCCCGAAGCGCTGGCCAGGCTCGGCGTCAGCTACGAGGACTGACGCGAACGGCCGCTCGCAACCGTTCCCCACAGGATCGCGCCCGATGAGCTCCGTCAGCATCGCGATGATCGGCTACGCCTTCATGGGCAAGGCGCACAGTAACGCGTATCGCCAGGTACGCGCGTTCTTCTCGCCGCGCCTCCAACCCGTCATGAAGGTGATCTGCGGGCGCAACGCGCAGGCCGCGGACGCCGCCGCCCGCAGGTACGGCTGGGCCGAGTCCGCTACCGACTGGCGAGATGTCGTCAGGCGAGCCGACATCGACATCGTCGACATCTGCACGCCCGGCGACACGCACCACGAGATCGCGATCGCCGCGGCCGACGCCGGCAAGGTCGTCTTCTGCGAGAAGCCGCTCGCGAACACCGTAATCGAAGCGGAATCGATGCTCGGGGCCGTGCGCAGGAACGGCGTCATCAACATGGTGTGCCACAACTACCGTCGGGCGCCCGCCGTGGCGCTCGCGAAGAAACTGATCGATGCCGGCGAGATCGGTGACATCCGCCACTACCGCGGCACCTACCTCCAGGACTGGATCGTCGACCCGGCGTTCCCGCTCGTCTGGCGGCTGCGCAAGGAGGCGGCCGGATCGGGTGCGCTGGGCGACATCGCGTCACACTCGATCGATCTCGCCCGCTATCTCGTCGGCGAGATCACGCAGACCGCGGCCATGCTCGAGACGTTCATCCGCGAGCGGCCGCTGCCGGACGACACGTCGCGGTCAGGCGCCGTGACCGTCGACGACGCGTCCGCCGCGCTCGTACGTTTCGCCAATGGCGCCATCGGCACGATCGAAGCCACACGCATGGCGCCCGGCCGCAAGAACTTCCATCGCATCGAGATCAACGGCAGTCGTGGCAGTATTGTGTTCAATCAGGAACGCATGAACGAACTCGAACTGTACGTCGAATCCGACGCCGCCGAACAGCGCGGGTTCCGCACCATCCTCGCGACCGACCCGTCACATCCGTTCGTCGATGCATGGTGGCCGCCCGGCCATATCATCGGCTACGAGCACACTTTCACCCACACCGTGTTCGACCTGCTCGAAGCGGTAGCCGACGGTATCTCGCCGAAGCCGGATTTCGAGGATGGTGTACGCAACCAGCGCGTCCTCGATGCGATGGAGAGCGCCGCCGCGAACCGGACCTGGGTCGCGATCTGAAGCCTGACAGACGGCGCTGGCTTCAGGAAGGACCGTTCAGAGTCCGCTCGACGTGACGGCGTACCGCCGCCAGCGTTTCGGGCGCGGCCCACAATGCGAGCACATGGTCGCCCACCACAACGTCGGCGGCATCGATTCGCTGAAGTGCCGGCAGCCGGAGCTGCGCTTTCGTCACGCGGAACGTACCGGCAGGTATGCGGCTTAGTATCTTCGCCGCGCCGATCGCGGTATCCACCAGCGTCGCCGCAGGGGACAGTTCGTCGATGAGGCCCCAGTGCACTGCCGCGCGCGCATCCAGTGTGGCGCCGCCGTACACGAGACCGCGGAACCGTGCCGGTGAGAGCGTCGAGCGCATCACCTCGATCGCGACGGCCGGAAACGGTACGCCCACCCGCAGCTCCGGAATCCCGATGCGCGCCTCGCCATCGACCAGAATGCGACGGTCCGCCGTGCAGGCCAGAATGCAGCCGCCCGCCACTGCGTGGCCGTTGACCGCGGACACGACGGGACCGGGGTACTCGAAAAGGACGCGAATCGAGCGTATCAGGAGCGGCACGAACTCGCGCACATAGTCGAGTCCGCCCGACAGAAGCTGCTTGAGATCCACGCCCGCCGAGAAGATCCCGCCTCTCGCTGTCAGCACGAACGCCGGCGAACCTCGCCCGCGCAATTCCTCGACCTTCGTGATCAGGTCCGTGCACAGGTCGATATCCAGTGCATTCGCCTTGCCGTGCACCAGCTCGAGCACTGTTGTTCCGTCTCGCTCGTGTACTTCGATCATCCGGTTCCATCCCCGCGGTCGTTCCGGTCTCCCCCTGGAAGGCCGGTGAGGTTGGCCGGCCGATACCGGTTGCGCAATGCTCGTCGGAAGACGCCGGGCCGGCGGACCATCAGCCCGGGGTCATGACAACGATCGGGTATGGGGGATACCATTACTGCGGAGCGGACGCGAGCAGGAACTGCGGCTCGACGGATCGCCGCACCGCAACGCGCGGACTCGCGGCGACGCACAACAGACACCAACAGCCAAAGCGCTCATGAAACTCGGCGTCTTCACCGTCCCCCTCGGACACCTTGCGTTCGAGGACATGCTCGACTTCGTCGCCGGTCTCGGCCTCGGTGCCATCGAGCTCGGTACCGGTTGCTGGCCCGGCGATGCGCATTGCAGACCTGATGCACTGCTCGAGAGCCGGAGCAAGCTGAACGCGTTCCGCCGTGCCATTGATGACCGCGGCCTCATCGTCAGCGCCCTTTCCTGTCACGGCAATCCGCTTCACCCGGCCGCCCGGATCGCGAAGCGCGATCATGCCGTGTTCGAGAAGACCGTCAGACTCGCGCAACGACTCGATGTGGCCTCTGTTGTCACATTCAGCGGTTGCCCGGGCGCGAGCCCGTCCGCGCGCGAGCCCAGCTGGATCGTCGCACCATGGCCGCCCGAGTTCTCCGCAATGCTCGAATGGCAGTGGAACGAACGCGTCGTCCCGTACTGGAAGGAAACAGCGAAGCTGGCACGCTCCGCGAAGGTGGGAATCGCCATCGAAATGCACCCCAACTTCGTCGTCTACAATCCGCATACCATGCTGCGGCTGCGCGACGTTGCGCCAGGCACGATCGGCTGCAATTTCGACCCGTCACACATGTTCTGGCAGGGCATCGACCCCGTGGCCGCCATCCGGGCGCTCGGCGACTGTATCCAGCACTGTCACGCGAAGGATTGCCGTATCGACGCGCGCAATACCGCCGTCGATGGCGTGCTCGACGCGAAGAACTATACCCGCGAACTCGAACGGTCCTGGATATTCCGCACCGTCGGATGGGGCCACGGCGCCACTGTATGGAAGGACATTGTCACCAACCTTCGACTCACCGGCTATGACCACGTCATCAGCATCGAGCACGAGGACACCGTGATGTCCGGCCCCGAAGGACTGCGCAAGGCCGTCGCGTTCCTGAAAGACGTTGTCATCGAGGATCCGCCGGGTGACGCGTTCTGGACGTGACTTCTTTCAGCGCACTGCCGTTCGGTAGCGCAACACCGCCGTCACCGGGAAATGGTCCGACGGATATCGACCGTTCGTGTTCGCCCGGTCTATCCCCGACGAAACGACCAGCCAGTCCGGCGTCGCCAGCACCGCGTCGATCTTCGGACCGTCGGACGTTCCTTCGAACCCGTTGAAGGTGCCTGTTACAGTCACCGACGGATGCAGTGTCCGGTACGTGTCCGACAGACGCACCACGCTGTCACGCACCAGCCTCTCGAACGCCGCATTGTCCTCGCCCGCGTTGAAGTCGCCCGTCACGATCACCGGATCACCCGCTGGATCGCGTGCCGCAATGCGTTGCAACAGAAGCGCCGCGCTCCGCTCGCGCGACTCCTGCGCCTGATGGTCCCAGTGGTTGTTGTAGACGAAGAAGGTCCGGCCGTTCGACAGATCACGGAACCGCGCCCACGTACAGATCCGCGGAATCGTCGCACCCCACGCCGTCGTGCCCGGCTCACCCGGCGATTCCGAAAACCAGAACGTTCCTTCCGCGATCACCTCGAGCCGCGACGCGTCGTACAGTATCGCCGAGAACTCGCCCGCGTCCACGCCGTCATCGCGACCGATACCGACGCGACCGTAGCCCGGCAGCATCGATTCCAGCTCGCGCACCTGGAACGCCAGCGCCTCCTGAACACCGAGCACCGTCGGACGGAACTCCGAGATCACGCGCCCGACCTGCGCCCTGCGGTTCGGCCACACGTTCTCGCCGTCGTTCGCCGTGCCGTACCGGATGTTGAACGACATCACACGGACCTCGGACGACACGGCCGCAGGCGAGGACACGTACCGTTGCGCACTCGCTCCGTCGGGCGCCACGGCCGCGGCAAATACCATTGCGCCGGCCACGTACGACCCGGCCAGCCGTACTCTGGTGGCGTGCTGCATAAGTAACCTCCTGGTGGAGCGCCGGCGGATCTGCTGTGGACGGCCCCATGCGAGCGGCGCCTCAGTAGATCCCCGTCATCGCTTCTTCCAGTGCGGCCCGCACATCCGCGGCTGCCGCACCCATGTGGAACGCTGCCACGGCAACCGGCCGGAATAGTCCTGCCAGCGTTTCGGCGTCGATGGCTTCGGGCCTCGGCACAGGCTTCCGCTCCGCCACGCGCGTCCCCCGTGCGCCGTCCGTCACCACCAGTCCCAGCGCCTCGAGTTCGCTGTACGCACGCGCCACAGTGCCCGGCGCGATGTCGAGTTGATCAGCCAACCGGCGAACCGCCGGCAGACGCGTGCCCGGCGCAAGCTCACCCGTCGCGATCGCTTCCTGTATGCGCGCCACTATCTGCTCGTAGATCGAGGTCTCCGAAGTGTCGTCGATCTCGACCGCGAAAAGCGGCGCCCCTGCTTGCCACTCGCCCCCCTGCCTGATCGCGGCTCGCGTGCGCTCCAGCGTCGCTCCCAGACTCGTCAGCACCTGCGCCGCAATACCCTTCTCCTCCCGCAACAGCCCCAGCAGCATGTGCTCCCAGCCGACAGGCGCTGGTGTCGGATCGCGCGCCTCCGCCATCGCGAACTCGAGTACCTTCTTCGCCCGCGATGTGTACGGAAGCTCCGCGGACAACGCCAACTTCGAATGCCCTCGCCGGACCACGCCCAGCACGCGCTCGCGCACCTTCCCGCGTTCCATTCCCAGCCGATCCAGGACCGCTCCCACACCAGTCGATGACCGCAGCAGGCCCAGGAGCACGTGCTCCGTCCCAACGTAGTCATGCCCGAGCCCGGCCGCTTCCTCACGTGCCACTGCCAGCATCTTGCGCGTCTCGTCCGCGAAGTCGTACCGCATGATATCGCCTCCCGTCGCTCCCTGTACGCCGACCACCTCCGGAACCCGCTCCGGCAGCGTATCGGCTTGTACCAATTGGAATGAACAATAACGGGCAGGTGTGCTTGTGTCAAACGACCTGGTACAATGAGCCACCGGGCTGCCCGACAGGGTCCCGGACTCAGCCTTCCGAGAACGTGTCGCAGCGATCGACGCTGCCGCTCTGGAGTCCGGACCGGAACCAGCGCATCCGCTGTTCGGATGTTCCGTGCGTGAAGGACTCGGGGCTGACGCGGCCGGTCGACTGGCGCTGGAGCCGGTCATCGCCGATGGCGGCGGCGGCGGCCAGCGCTTCCTCGACGTCGCCACGGTCGAGCAGGTCACGCTGCGTGCGGGCGTGGTACCCCCAGATGCCGGCGAAACAATCGGCTTGCAGTTCCATGCGCACGGATAGAGCGTTGCTCTGCGCTTCGGTTGAGCGGCTGCGCATCGAATGGACTCGTTCGGCGATGCCGAGGAGGTTCTGGACGTGGTGGCCGACCTCGTGCGCGATGACGTACGCCTGGGCGAAGTCACCTGGTGCGCCGAATCGTTCGTGCAGGTCGCGAAAGAACGACAGGTCGATGTAGACCTGCTGGTCGGGCGGACAGTAGAACGGCCCGACCGCGGCCGAGTTCGTGCCGCACGCGGACTGCACGGCATCGGTGAACAGCACGAGCGTCGGCGGCTGGTAAGTCGAGCCGGACGCAGCGAAGATCGCGGACCACGTGTCCTCGGTGTCGCCGAGCACGGCGGCGATGAACTCGCCGGCTTCATCGTCCGGTGTTCCCATCGAGCCCGCCTCGGTGGGCGCCGTTCCTCCGCCGGTCTCGAGCATCTGGAGAATCGCACCGGGATCGCCACCCATTACAAGTGTGACGATCACGAGGATGAGGGCGGCGCCACCGCCGACCTTCATGCCTGTAGCCGGCCGGATGCCTCGCCGGTCTTCGATGTTGGTGCTGCGTCTGGCCCTTTTCCACTTCATTCTTCACCATCCGTCAGTGGGACATCGGAACGACCGTGTCGCCTACTCGGGCAATTCCTCCATACCGACCAGTTCACTGGCGGCAATCTCCGGTTCGTGCGGACGGATGCCCGCGCGGAACGCGACCGCGATCAGGATCGCCATTGCCGCGCCGATCGCCGCCTGCGTCAGCCACAGCGCCGTCCAGTTGCCACCGAGAGCGGACGGCGCGTCGAACCGGTCGAGCCACTCGTTGTACAGCCCGGCCAGAATCGGGCCAGCACCGAGAATGATGATACCGTAGGCCGTCTGCACTGAGTGCCGGATGTCGGGCGACGCGACGCGCTCGACGTAGATGAAGGACGCCGCGAAGAAGCATGCGTAGCAGAGTCCGTGCAGCACCATGGCGGCGGCCGCGAGCCAGCGCGTTTCTTCCGTGGCCATCGCGAAGATGCCGAAGCGCAGACCGTAGGCGACACAGCCCAGGAACAGTGTCCACCGGTATCCCGACCGCGACAGGATCCAGCCGAGCATCGCGAGTACGGCGATTTCGGCGAACTGGCCGATCGACATGACCGGACCGATGTGCGCGTCAGCGAAACCGATGTAGCTCAGGAACGGCCCCGTCCGGATGAAATAGACCTGGTGGATCATGGAAATGGGCAGCGCCGCGAGCGTGCAGATCAGCACGCCCGGATGCCGCAGCAGCGCGAACGCTTTCGTGAACGCGAGCGGACTGTCGACGCTGCGCGTGGGTGGCGTCTTCGGCAGCATGAACATGGCCCACAATCCGTACAGAACCGCCATGACGCCCGACACGCGCAGGCAGTCGCCGATCAGACCGACCGAGTTGTCCTTCGGGATCCCCTCGAGGAATGGCGGCAGTGCGGTCAGACTCAGGTTCGACTGGAGCCAGATCAGCGGGAACGCATTCGATGCGACAATCCAGCCGATCGTGCCCCACACCCGGACCCTCGGGAATTTCTTCTCCGGATCGTCCAGATGCGCGAATGCTACCGAGTTGGTCAGTGCGAGCGTTGGCATGTACACGATCGAATACGCGATCGACAGCCAGAGAAATACGCTGTACGAGTGCGCGTAGTACGTCATGAACTTGATGATGCCGCCGGTCACGAGCAGCAGTCCGAGGTACAGCTCCGCTCGCATGAAACGGTCCGCCACCTGACCTGCCAGGAACGGTGCGGCCACCGCACCGATCGAGCCCGCCAGCCCGAGGATCCAGCCGACCTGCCCGCCCGTGAATCCGAGACCGCCCTGCTCGACAGGACCCTGCAGATAGTTCGCGAGGTACGGCAGCCACACGCCCCAGACCGCGTACTGGAGGAACATCATGATCGACAGGCGAACGCCTGCGGACGAACCGTTCCGGTCGGTCATGTTCCTGTCCTGTCCATCGGGAGCGTGCGCTTTTCCGCGCGCGACACGATGCTCGCCCGTACCGGCCATGCGCAACCGGGGGGAACCCACACTTCTTCTGATATCCAGCTCTCGGGGTTTCACGCTGGGGACGCCGGGGGAGCGGAGGACAGGGGACGGATTACTTCTTGTTGAACTCACGGCGGAGCAGGGGTCGACGCGCGCCCGCCCCCGGGGGATCGCCGCCGGACGTTCCGCGGCGGTGTGTGTGTCGACTGACCCCTGCCCGATCCTGACCTGACCAGCGCCCGGGGACCATGCCGAGAGATTGATGAGTCCCCAATAGAAATTTGGGCGGCCTGCCCGGAGTCGGTGCCATCCGAAAAGCGGCAGAACAGCAGCGTCCTCCGCCCCCACCGCGTCCCCGGCGCGAAACAGGTGTTCTGTTCGCGCCCGGGACGCGGTGCCGGTCCTCGCCCGCCGCCCGCCAGCCTGCTATCCATACATGCCCGGAACCGAGAACAGTCACAGGAATCCATCATGCGACCCGTCCTTCGAATCGCCCCGCTCGCCGTCCTCCTCGCCGCCGGCTGTGCGAGTCAGACGGACGACACACGGCAGGCTCTCGTGTTCGATCCCGTGCTGACACAGCAGAGGTCGGGCACCGACGCGCTGCTCATCTCGGTGAGCGTCGTGAACCGGGACACGGTCTGGGCGAGTGGTGCCGCCGGTACCTTCGTACGCACGACGGACGGGGGCGCGACATGGCACGCGGGCGTCGTGCCCGGCGCCGACTCGCTCCAGTTCCGCGATGTTCACGCGCTGAACGGCTCGAGTGCATGGCTGCTCAGCATCGGGAACGGCGACCAGTCACGTATCTACCACACGGTCGATGCCGGCGCGACCTGGACACTCCAGTTCACCAACGCCGAGCCCGACGGCTTCTTCGATTGCTTCGACTTCTGGGACGGCGACAGCGGCATCGCCTTCAGCGATTCGTTCGACGGCGGCTTCTATCTCATCGAGACGGACGATGGCGGCACGACATGGACCCGCATCCCGACCGACCGACTGCCGACCGCCAACGAAGGCGAGGGCAGCTTCGCGTCCAGCGGAACCTGTCTCGTCTCTCGCCCGAATGGCCACGCATGGATCGGCACCGGCGCAAGTCCGGCAGGCGCGCGCGTGCTCCGTACGACAGACCGCGGCGCAACCTGGTCGTCGGTCCCGACCCCGATCGTCGCCGGCCAGGCTGCCGGCATCGCGACACTCGCCTTCCATGACGACCAGATCGGTTCCGCGATCGGCGGCGACATCGCCTCCCCGGACGCGTTCACCGACAACGTAGCCATCACCACCGACGGCGGCGCGTCATGGTCGCTCGCCGCGCGTACCCCATTCCCCGGCGCCGCCTACGGCTCCGCCTGGGTGCCCGGCACACGCGATCCCACCCTCGTCGCCGTCGGACCCGGCGGTGTCGCCTTCACCCTCGACCTCGCCACCACCTGGACAACCCTCGATTCGCTCACACACTGGGGCGTCTCCTTTGCCGCGCCCGATGCTGGCTGGGCCGTCGGACCCGCAGGCCGCATCACCCGCCTCACCCTCTTCACGGGGGAGAGGTCGTGAGGGGGTGAGGCGAGGGGGGCTGGGGGGTGCGGGGCAGGTAGTACAACATCTATTTACCGCGGAGCACGCGGAGCGCGGTGAGGGCACTGGTCCGGTGACCGGACCATCACGGCGGCGGGAGGGATCGTTCGATCTTTTTTTGAACGGATGCTGCGGGGGAGGGGGTGCGCGAGGACTCGGTTGGGGTTGCGCGGGACAGGAACCCGCGATTCCGCGTTCTCCGGACGCCGAGCCGGCGGCGTCGGCCAGGCGAGCCCGGCGAGCCCGCCATGGAACCGCCGTCCCCGATGCCCGACGCCACCCTTCCCACCGCCGGGCACCTCCCGCCGTAAAACAAGGATCCCCCATTCGTTGCACGCCTCCCCGATGCCGCCCTTCCGCCACGAACCCACCCTGCTCCGTTCTCCGCGCTCTCCGCGCTCTCCGCGGTAATAACTCCGTTCCTCGAACCAACTCCGTTTCTCGGTCGACTCACAGTCCGTTGTTCGGACGCACCCGTCAGCGCCGTCCCGGCATCGGTCCGGGACGGAGCACGCGCCCGGGCCTCGCATCGGTGTACTCTCCGCCGTCCACCACGACCTCGCCGTTCACGATGACGAACGGGATGCCGGCCGGATACTGGTGGGGCTCCTCGAACGTGGCGAGGTCCGTGACCGTTTCCGGATCGAACACGACTATGTCCGCCGCGCGGTCGACCGCGATTCTGCCACGATCCGTCAGCCTCAGCCGATCCGCGGGCAGTCCCGTCATTTTCCGGACTGCATCCTCGAGCGTGAGCACGCCGCGCTCGCGAACGTAGCGCGCGAGGACGCGCGGGAACGTGCCGTACCAGCGCGGATGCGGATGTCCATCGCCCGGCTCCACGAGGCGGCCATCGGACCCGATCGCGGTGAACTGGTGTCGCATGATACGCTCGACATCGGCTTCATCCATCACGTGGTAGATTGCGCTGGCGCCGCCCTGCTGCATGGCGAGGATGACCAGCTCGGCGCCGGTCGCGGCGGTCAGCGGCATGTTCTCGCGCGTGGCCCAGTCAGCCAGTGTGCGACCTTCGAGCGACCGGTCCCACGCTACCAGCGCGAGCTGTACACGGGCGAGGTCGCCGCCGCCGCGGTCGTTCTCGATGTTCCAGATGATGCCCCGCACGATGCTGTCGCGCAGTGCCGGGTCGTTCAGCCGCTCGATGAGAGCGTCATTTCCGCCAGCCAGCGCCCATTGCGGGACGAGTACGCCAATGCCCGTATACGACGCGGTGTACGGATACTGGTCCGCCATGACATCGATGCCGGCGGCACGAGCGCTGTCAATCATCGCGAGCGTCCTCTCGCTCGACCCCCACATCGGCCGCCCGATCACCTTGTGATGCGTAAGCACGACCGGGATCTCCGCTCGCCGGCCGATGTCGATCGCTTCGGCCACGCCCGCAATGAGCTGCATGCCTTCGTCGCGCAGGTGTGACGTGTAGATACCGCCGCGCTCCGAGGCGACGCGCGCCAGCTCGACCACCTCGTCGGTCTCGGCGAACGCGCCCGGGATGTAGCGCAGCCCGGTCGACAGACCGAACGCGCCTTCGTCCATCCCCTGCGCGACCATCGCCTTCATACGCTCCAGCTCATCGACGGTCGGCACGCGGTTCTCCGAACCCATGACCTCTCGCCGGATCGTATTGTGGCCGACGAGAAACGCGACGTTGATCCCCAGTCCGAGCGTCGATGCCGAGTCCAGGTACTCGCCCAGCGGCCACGGCGCAGAGCCGTCCGGTCCGCCCAGCGCCGTCGTCACACCCTGCCGCGCCGCGCTCTCCGCACCGGGCAGCCGAAGCAGCGGGTCGAGGTGCGCGTGCAGATCGATGAACCCCGGCGCAACCACATGCCCGCTCGCGTCGATCGTTCTCGTCGCGGAATCGCGAGGCAGCCCGCTCCCGACTTCCGCGATGACACCATCCCGGATCGCTACATCCGCGATGCGGCCCGGCGCCCCGGTCCCGTCGATCACGGTACCGCCCGTAAGCAGCAGATCGTACGCGATGCTCTGTGTTTCGCCGCCGCACGCCGCCAGGCTGATGCACGCGACTGTCAGCGCCGGCGCAACTCGCATCCGGAGCCGCAGATGGTCAAGCGACCAACTTTTCGTCATGCCGTTGCCTCCCGGTTGGCGTCATCACGAGCGAACTGTCGGGGGCGGCGCCTTCCTCCGCCTAGCGCCCACCGCATCACCCGCGCGCTTCACGAACAGCAGATTCCGCACACGCCCGCTCGACACCCGCGTGCCGGTAACCTCGCCCGCGGCATCGCGCGTGAAGTTTGCCGTTCCGAAGAACCACGCGTTCGTGCCGAAGCGGTCCGTGAGCCGCTGGTGTGGTGCAGGAGGTGGCGCACCGTGACCGTGGCGCCCAGGTCCGGCAGCTCGGGCAGATGAGTGCGGATGTCGTCATCAAGCGATAGTCGGCCCTGGCCGGCGAGCATGGCGATTGCAAAGGCCGTGAACTGCTTCGAAACCGAGGCGACGTGGAAAATGGTGGTCGCCTCGATCGGGACATGGTACTCGAGTTGCGCCTCGCCGAAGCCCGCTTCGTACAGTATCCGGCCGTCCCGCTCGACCGCGACGGAGGCGCCCGGTGACCCGGGTCGGTCCCATGAGGCGAACAGCTGATCCACCCGTCCAGCGGGCGTGCTGGCCACAGCTTCGACCGTGTGGAGCCGCATCGTGTAGCGGCCGGGTCCGTAGCACCCACGACGTCGAGGTCGTGCTGATCCGCCTCGCCCACGACGAACTGGTTGGCGCCAAGGGTCAGGCTATAGGTCTGGCGCTCGTTCCGCGCGATCTCCCGCGTGACTGGTTGGTTCACACGGAGAGCCGTGGTGTCCTGGGCGCGAGCCGACGGAGCCAGCAGCGGGGCGAGGACGAGGCACGGCAGCAGCAGGTGCATCAACGGCTCCTTGGCGGGTGGACCACCGACAGGATAACCCAGGGACACGAAGTTCAACGCACTTGTTCATCCTGGAGCCAAGGTAGGCCGGGGATTGTGCCAGGGTCAACGAACCTCGAGGCAGCCGTTGCCGTTCACACCCGTCGCTCGCAGCAGGCGCAGCAGCTTCAACTCGATCGCGCGCTGGCGGTCTCGGGTGGCGCCGTTAGTGCGCGTGTAGTAACGCTTCTGCACATCGCTGCCATAAAAGCGAAGTACGGCCGGATGCACGTACGAGGTCCGGCAGACGGTGCGTGTATTGCGCAGCTGGCCGGCCACGTGATCGATGGCGGCCACGCGGTGCTGCTTCACTTCATTCTCCGTATCGACGGGCTCCTGCCGGCTGAGAAACGCGAATGCGTGCATCGTCGCCATCCAGGTCCTGAAATCCTTCGCCGTGAAGTCATCGCCCGAGATCTCGCGCAGATAGTCGTTCACATCCTCGGATCGC
This sequence comes from Longimicrobiales bacterium, assembly GCA_035513345.1. Taxonomy (GTDB): domain Bacteria; phylum Gemmatimonadota; class Gemmatimonadetes; order Longimicrobiales; family RSA9; genus DATKCF01. The sequence continues at coordinate 2,983 of DATKCF010000041.1, read as the reverse complement.
ACATCGGTGCGTCGGTCTTCGTCGTCGAAGTACTGGAACAGCTCGTAGCCGGGCATGTCCTGACACTCGCGGATGATGCGGGCGAGGCGGCGATCATCGACGTGCGCTTCGATGGGCTGGCCACCCTTGCCCTTGAAACGGAAGTAGACACCGTCGGCGAAGACGCGGACGTGACGGTCGCGCAGCGTGGTGAGTCCGAACGTTCCGTTCTCCCGCTTGTACTGATGGTTGCCGACGCGGATACATGTGATCTCGAGCAGGCGCACGACGGTCGCCAGCACCTTCTCGCGCGTCAGCTCGCGTGCGTGCAGCGCTTCGTCGACTTTCCTGCGGATGCGAGGCAGAGTCTCGCCGAAGCGGATCATGCGGCCGAACTTCGTCTCGTCGCGAACCTCCTTCCACTGGGGGTGGTAGCGGTACTGTTTGCGGTCACGCGCATCTCGGCCGGTCGCCTGGATGTGACCACGCGGGTCGGGACAGATCCAGACACCGGTCCATGCCGGCGGAATCGCGAGGCTGGCGATGCGATCGCGCTCGCTGCGGTCGCGCACGAGCGTGCCAACCGGTCGCGTGTACGACCAGCCTCGTCCCCGCCGGCGACGGCTGATTCCGGGACCTTCATCGTGCACGTAGCGAAGGCCTGCAGCGGCTGCCTCTTCCTGTGCACGCCCGACGTCTCCATTCGGCATGACCTTCGATCCTCCTCGCGGCGCGCTGGTAAGCGCGCGCCGTGCATGGACCGACCATGTGCATGAGGTGTGCCCGCAGCATCAACAGGCCATGGAATGCGCAGAGTGAGGCCGTTCACGCGCGACCGGGTGGCCGCGCGTGAACGGATGAACGGTGGTTGGCAGTCAGCGCTCAGGTCCCAGGGCCAGCAACCGATCGCGCGCCATTTCGCGGGGCATGTGGTCGCCAGGCTGCGGGTGATTGAGCTCCGCCGTGATGCCTTCCAGGATGGCGTCGAACGTGAACCCGCCATCGCGTCGCCGAGCGGGCCGGTGCGTTCTCCGGCCGTTCCGGAAGCAGGTACCCGGAACGGCCGGGGCGCACCATTGGTGCGCGAGGAGTTGTCGTTTCGCAGGGGCACATTGTGCCCGACGATTACCGGCCGCCACCGCCGCCGCGACCCGTCGTGCCACGCAATGTCCTGCCTTTCACCGGCAACGGCGGTCGATCGGGATCGGCGACCGGATTCGCCCGTAGCGCCTCGAGCACGACCTCGATCGCCTTCTCGAGTTGCGGATCGCGCCCGTTGATGACGTCGCGCGGCGTCTGTTCGACCTCGATGTCCGGCGGCACGCCTTCGTTCTCGACGACCCAGCCGTCTTCCTTCGTCCAGATCGCGAGGTTCGGCGCGGTGATCGAGCCGCCATCCATCAACGTCGGGAAGCCGAGCGTGCCGACCAGCCCGCCCCAGGTGCGCTGGCCGACGAGCGGTCCCAGCTCGAACTTGCGGAACATCCACGGCAACAGGTCGCCGCCGCTGCCCGCGGTCTCGTCGATGATCATGACCTTGGGCCCTTCGATCGCCGCGGTCGGTGTCGGCAGGTCCTCGCCGTACCGCATCGCCCAGTACGAGATGTGCTGCCGGCTGAGCAGGTCGATGTAGTAGTCGGCCACCTGCCCGCCGCCGTTGAACCGCTCGTCGACGATGATGGCGTCCTTGTGGGCCTGGGGGAAGAAGTAGCGCTTGAAGTAGGCGTGGCCGGCAGCGGCGGTGTTCGGCACGTAGACGTACGCCACACGTCCGTCGGTCGCCTCGTCGACCTTCTTCAGGTTGCCCTCGACCCAGTCGCGATTGCGCAGCGCCGATTCGTTGCCGATCGGGACAACCGTGACGGTGCGTGAACCCTCGCCGTCGGCGCTGGGACCAACCGTGATCTCGACCATCTTGCCGGACGTATTCTCGAAGAAGCTGTAGAGGTTCTCCGGCGGCCGTACGTCCTGACCCCGCACGGCCAGCAGATACTCGCCGGCCTTCACGTTGACGCCGGGCTCGGTCAGCGGCGACCGGAGCTGCGGATTCCAGTTGAGACCGCCGTACAGTTTGCTGAACTGGTACCGGCCGTTCGCGATCGCATAGTCGGCGCCGAGCAACCCACCCGGCACGGGGGCGGACGACGCCGGCGAGTCGCCGCCGCCGACGCGGTGGTGGCCGACCGTCAGCTCGCTCGACATCCACTGCAGGACGCGATTAAGGTCAGACCGCGTGCCGACGTCGGGCAGGAATGCCTCGTACTTCGTCTTCATCGCGGCCCAGTCGACGCCGTGCATGTTGGACGCGTAGAAGTAGTCGCGGTTGATGCGCCAGGCCTCGTCGAAGATCTGCCGCCACTCGGCGCGCGGGTCGACCCTGACGGTGATCGCGTTCACTCCGATGCGGCCGGCGCCCGGCTCGATCCGGGCGGTCGTCGAGACGATCGACCACGCGTTGTCGTTGGCGTACAGCAGCGTCCTGCCGTCGGCCGACAGCGCGAAGCCGTCGATGTCGGGCAGCAGCGTCTCGTTGCGCCGCTCATTCAGGTCGTAGCGCTGGAGCGCCGTTTCGTCGTCGCCGGCGCGGAGATAGTAGAACTGCCCCGCGGTGCCGGCCCTGAGGCTCGACAACCGGCCGGCCGGCAGCGGCACGTCGAGAATCCGGTACTCGATGCCGTCGAAATCGATGCGCACCGGCTCTGTCGCGGGCGGCGCGGGCGGAGGCTCGGGCGCGGCCGGCGAGGGGCGCTCCCCGGGTTCGCGGGCCTTCTCCTCGTCGCTCTCGCGGGCCAGCGGCGACGGCAGGTCGTTCCGCAGCACCGCCAGATAGACGTTCCGCGAGAAGTCCATGTCCGCGTTCGATTGGGCGAACCAGTCGACCGCCGGTCCGGCATCGGTCGACCCGAAGAAGACGAGGTACTTGCCGCTTCGGTCGAAGACCGGATCGGCGACGTCGCTGAGGCCGTCCGTGATCTGATGCGACTGCTTCTGATCGATCGAATAC
>DATKCF010000040.1:0-8100 GCA_035513345.1 Longimicrobiales bacterium | reverse complement strand
GGCACTGCCTGTACACGCGCAGAACAGCACGAACGGCGGCGATAGCGCATCGGCCAATTTCTCGCTGGCGGCGCGGTTCGCGCCATACAGGATTACGGACCTGCTCCACACGACGTCGGTGAATCCGCAGTGGATCAACGGCGGCGACCGTTTCTGGTACGAGTTCGAGACTGCGACGGGCCGCTCGTTCTACATCGTGGATCCGGCGCGGTCGACGCGCAGTCTGATCTTCGACAACGACCGTATCGCGGCGGAGCTGACGCGCATTACGCGCGATCCGTGGGACGGCCAGAACCTGCCGATCCGCAACATCCGGTTCATCGACGACAACACGCTGCAGTTCGAGGTCGAGTCGTCGCAGGACGAGGAGGTCGACGAGGACGAGGTCGAGGTCGAGGAGGAGGAGCAGCGGCAGGAGCAGGGCGAACGCCGTAGTCCGCCGCCGCGCAAGAAGGTGCACCACTTCGAGTACGACGTGGACACGCGGACGCTGCGTGAGCTCGAGGACTACGAGGCGCCCGACAATCATCCGGACTGGGCGAGCGTCTCGCCAGATACGGCGTGGGTCGTGTTCAGCCGCGGCTTCAACCTGTGGATGATGAGCTATGACGAGTACCGTACGATCCTCGAGGCGAGGCGTGGCGAGTCGGGCGAGGAGGCGGATTCGGCGGAAGCGAAGGTGACGGTCGAGGAGACCCAGCTCACGACGGATGGCGAGGAGCACTACAGCTACGGCAACCAGGGGCGTGGCGCCAACGACGAGGAGACGCGGAAGGAGTACGAGAAGCGGCAGTCGCCGAACATCAGCTGGTCGGCGGACTCGCGCTGGTTCGCACTCACTCGCCAGGACCGCCGCGAGGTTGGCGACCTGTGGGTCGTGCACGTCGCGGGCAATGGCCGGCCGAAGCTCGAGAGCTACAAGTACGACATGCCGGGTGAGGAGACGGTCACGCAGACCGAACTGCTGGCGTTCGACATGCAGAGCCGCCAGATGAAGCGTCTGGACGACTCGCCGTGGAAGGACCAGCGGATGGGCATCTTCGATGATCCCGACGGTAGCGGCGGCGGCTTCGGCGGCGGTGGCGGCGATGACGAGATCCCGATCACGAAGTGGCTGTCGGACCGGCCGGACGAGCTGTACTTCTGGCGCCGCAGCCGCGACCAGCAGCGCGTGGACGTGATGGTGGCGGACCCGTCGACCGGCACGGTCCGGCCGGTCATCGAGGAGCGGCTGAACACCTACATCGAGCATCAGTCGCCGAGGCGTCTCGCGAACGGTGACCTGGTGTGGTGGTCGGAGCGCGACGGTTGGGGCCACCTTTACCGGTACTCTCCCGATGGCAGTGTCGTGGCGAGGTTGACGGAGGGCCCGTGGCGAGTGGACGGCATCGAGGGCGTGGACGAGGATCGCGGCTGGGTCTTCTTCAGCGCCAACGGCCGCGAGGAAGGCGAGGACCCGTACTACCAGCACCTGTACCGGGTCAACACGGACGGCAGCGGCCTCACCCTGCTGAACCCGGGCAACTTCGACAGCCGGGCGGCGCTTTCGGAGTCGAGCCGTTTCTTCGTGAACAACTTCTCGCGCGTGAACACCGTGCCGGCGGCATCGTTGCACGACGCGTCCGGCCGGAAGATCCTGGACCTCGACGTGGCGGACTTCTCGCGGCTTGAAGCGGCCGGCTACCGGTTCCCCGAGCCGTACACGGTCAAGGCCGCGGACGGCATCACCGACCTGTACGGTGTGATGTACCTGCCGTACGACTTCGACTCGGACAGACAGTACCCGATCATCGCGTACGTCTACCCGGGCCCGCAGACGGAATCGGTATCGAAGTCGTTCTCGACGAACGCAACAGAACAGGCGCTCGCGCAGTTCGGCTTCGTCGTGATCACGGTCGGCAACCGCGGCGGCCACCCGGCCAGGTCGAAGTGGTACCACAACTTTGGCTACGGCAACCTCCGCGACTACGGCCTCGCGGACAAGAAGGCCGCCATCGAGCAGCTCGCGGACCGGTTCCGCTTCGTCGACATCGACCGCGTCGGCATCTACGGCCACTCCGGCGGCGGCTTCATGTCCACGGCCGCGATGCTCGTGTATCCGGACTTCTTCCATGTCGCCGTATCATCGGCCGGCAACCACAACAATGACGTCTACAACGCGAACTGGTCCGAGAAGCACCACGGCATCGAGGAGATCGTGAACGACAGCGGCCAGGTCGAGTTCGAGTACGACATCGACCGGAACTCGGACCTCGCCGCGAACCTGAAGGGACACCTGCTGCTCACGACCGGCGATGTCGACAACAACGTGCACCACGCCGGCACGTTCCGGATGGCGGAAGCGCTCATCCGCGCCAACAAGCGGTTCGACTTTTTCGTGTTCCCCGGCCAGCGCCACGGCTTCGGCAACATGAGCGACTACTGGTTCTGGCTGCGAGCCGAGTATTTCGTGAAGCACCTGCTCGGCGACGACCGCTGGAGTCCGGACGTCATCCAGCTACAGATGGAGCGGGAGCAGAACGGACGGAACTGACTCGGGTCCTCGGACCGACGAGCGGTTTCCGCCGCCGCGACGTTCACGCCACCGAGGAACGCAGACGCAGGCGCGGCTACCGCACGCGATCGAACCGGATCGACCAGACGCGGCCCTGCCCCCAGCGCATCCCGGTGATCGCGCCCGAAGCGTCACGCGAGAAGCGGAAGACGTTGCCGGCCCCGCCGAACGCGTCAGGGTAGAGGGGTCCGATCGGGCGAGCCTGTCCGTAGCGGTCGACCAGGACGAGCCCACCGTCCCGCACCTCGGTGGTGTAGGTCGCTTCGGCCTCGGGGCTGTGCCAGGTACCGGCATAGGATTCGAGCTCGGCGGGCGTCGGGTCGAACGGATCGACCGGCTCGAAGTGGATCGTATCCGCGGCCTGGTCCACGGTCATGAAACCGGGGCGCGTCCCGGGCGCCTCGCCGTCGACCACGAGCGTGCGCCCGCCTCCAACGAAAGTGTTGGGGGCCGTGGCGATCATGGGGACCTGGCCGTTCACCACGAGTTCCCCGTCCCGGACGCCCAGCCCGATGACCCCGTTCGTCCGCAGATCCCGATAGGCTCCGGCCAGCCGCTCGAAGACGTCAGGCGAAACGGCGATCGGCGTTGCCGCGACGGCGTCCTCGGCGACCGCGACCCCGTCCAGCCAGAGGTCGGCGACCTGGTGCGCCAGCCCACCCGAGTTCGCGTCCGCCCGGTTGCACAGCACCGCGACCGCAACTCCCTGCTCGGGAAAGCGTGTGAGGAAAGCGCGGTAGCCGGCCGTGGCACCGCCGTGCTGCACCTCGGGCACACTGCGGTACTCCGTCACTGTGAGCCCGCTGGCATAGGCGATGGTACGTCCCGAGTTCAGCACGCCCTGCCGGTGCATCTCCGCCAGCAGCTCCGGACCGCCCACCTCGCCCGTCTCGAGGTTCCGGGTCCAGCGGAGCAGATCCCCCACCGTGGTGAGCAGCCCGCCGTTCCCGTGGACCTGCTCGAACGGCATGTCCATGTAGAACTCGCCACCGCCCGCTGGCCGGTAGGCGATCGCGCGGTCCTCGACCACACGTCGGTACTCGTCCCTCCACTCGGTCCGGGTCATCCCCAGCGGATCGAAGAGGCGCTCCTTCGTGAACTCGGCGAAGGACCGACCCGTGACGCGTTCGACCAGCATCGCCTGCAGGTTGTAGCCGGTGTTCGTGTACGAGTAGAAGGTGCCTGGCGGATAGTTGAGCTCCCTCTGGCGGGCGATGATGTCGAGGGCGTGGCGGTGGTCGTGGACTCGCGTGGTTCTGGGCCAGCCGTGGATCCCGGCCACCGAGCCCCAATCCCGGAGCCCGCTCGTGTGGTTCAGCAGGTGGCGTATCGTCACCGGCTCGCCGTAGTCCGGAATCTCCGGGAAGTACGTCCGGATGTCGTCGTCGAAGGCGATCTTTCCCTCGAGCGCGAGCAGGATCGTGGCGGCCGCTGTGAACTGCTTCGACACCGACCCGTTCTCGAAGACCGAGATCGGAGTGTTGGCGACAGCGTGCTCGAGATCGGCCATCCCGTACGCGCGCTCGAGGTTGATCACGCCGGCTTCGCTCACGCCCACGGCGCAGCCCGGCATGTCGGTCCCGTCATAGCGGCCGAAGATGGCGTCGACGGCGGCCTGGCGATCGGCGGAGACGGCCTGGGAGGCGAGCGGCGAGGCGACGCCCGGCATCAGGGCACCCACGGCTGTGACCACAGACAGAACTCTGATTCTCATCGGGATTCGCCTCCTTGATGACCGGGTGGACGCGGTCGGCGGCCAGGTCTCGAACTGGCGGGACTGGTGGCTCGTCACCGAACCACCACCGACAGTGGGACAGCGGCAGGAAACTCGAACGCCATTTCCGGTCCCGCGGGCGAAGGTAGATCCGGCCTCGATACGGCGGCAAGGCCGTTTCAGGAACAGGCTGAGACTTGCATGGTTCCGGTCCGTGTAATCGTACCGTTCCGTGACGCCCAGGCGGTCGCGGACGCTTGGTTTGCGTCGCTGCGCTCGCAGACGGTGGCGCCGGCCGAGGTCATTGTCGTCGATGACGGCTCGGGGCCGGGCGGCCGTGCGTACCTGGGCCGGCTGTTCGAAGCAGTGGATTCCCCGCGCGTCGCAAACCAGCATACTGTGTGGCGGTTGATCACGTTGCCGGAGAATCGCGGGCCGGGACCCGCGAGGAACGCGGGCGTCGCCGCATCAGTGCAGCCGTACATCGCGTTCCTCGATGCGGACGACATCTGGGTCGACCGCAAGCTGGAACAGCAATATGGACTGATGCGGGCATGGCCGGGGCTGGACGCGACACACACCGACGAGATCCCGTTCCTGCCTGACGGCTCCGAGCTGGGCCTCACGGCGCGGCCCCGCCGGCTGACGCTCGTGACGGCGCTCTCGAACCACGTCATGATCACGCCGAGCATCATGATGAAGCGAGCGACGTTCGAACGTCTCGGCGGATTTGATCCCGCATTCCGCTGTACGCAGGACTGGGAGTTGCAGATCCGCATGGCCAGGGCTGGCTGCGAGGTGCAATACCTTCCTGACGTCCTGGTTCGCGTACGACGAGAAGGCCATGGAAGTCATTCGGCGAACTGGCGCTGCTATCTGTCCGGTCACCTCGGCGTCGTATGGAAGCACCGCGCCGAATACCGGTCGCGCATCGGCTGGCGAGGCTGGATCAGACGCGTGTTCTTCGAAGTCTATCGGGCCGGTGTACGCCGGGGCGGTGCGCTCGGCTTCCTTCTTCAGGTTCCACACCGGATGGGGCTGTGATTACGACCTCGACGGCCAGGCGGACGGCAGCTGCGATCCTTGCCGGCGACGCGGCACTCGTTGCGTTGTACGTCGGCTACACGCAGACAGCCTCGTTCCACTGGTTCGTCCACCTGCTTATTCAACCTGAACGGCGAAGCCAATATTCCGGCCTGGTACACATCCGCGCAGCTGCTGCTGGCGGGTACGCTGTTCGTTCTCGTGGCGATCTCGCGGACCGAGGACCGCGTCGGCGCCCTGCTCGTCGATGGTGCGCAGCGTCGCCGCCAGCGCGGGTTGCCGGAAAATGTCGCCTTCCCTGTAAGCGGACCCGTCCGGCCTGAGGAAGTGGCGGCGTGACCCCGGGAACCCGGCCAGCCGATTGGCGGCGGCCGCGAATCGATGCGGCCTCTGCGGCCGGCAGCTCGAAGCCGTCCGTGGCGTGGGCCATGGCGGGCCCGAGGACGCGCGCAAGCGACCACGTGCCGTATGTGCCGAGCGCGTCATCGAGGGCGGCGACAGTACCGGGCACGGCGATCGTTGCGTAGCCGTACGCGACGCGTCCTCGTCGCCGGCCGGCCCGCCCGCATACGCGGCCGGCACTTCGGTGGTGCCGTCGATCGCGACAACGCTGCCGTCCGCCATGCGCAGCAGGATCTGCGTGCGTCCACCGAGGCCGGACATGGTGGGCTCCACGACCGACAGCGTGAACGCCGCGGCAACGGCCGCATCGACGGCGTTGCCGCCCTCGCCCAGAACGCGCGCGCCGGCCCGTGAAGCGTGCGGGTTGTCCGTGACCACCATGGCCCGGGGTGAGCGGACGACCGTGCCTTCATCGATGGTCTGCGCGGCCGCGGAGAGAGACGGCGAAAGCAGGAGCGGCGCGAGCGTCCAGCGATACGCGAGCGTCCGGTTCATTTCCATATCCACGTTGGCCGACGACGTGTCCTGAGAGTGGCCGCGATCTAGCGGGCTGGCGGCAGAACCGCAATCTCCGCTTTCCGCGGGTTTCGGCGGATTCTCCTGTCAGGCCGGCGCCGCCTGGCGCGTTCATTGGTTGGATGCTCAAGGTGCAACTGACACCTGCAAGTGAGTAACTGGCAACTGCGTCCTTGCCATCCTGAGGCTGGACGTTTAAGAAGTAGTATCGGGCGACGCTGCCCCCCAGGCGTCGATGGTACGATCGACATCGCTTCAGACGATTGCCGCAACGGACCTCTTCCGATCGGGAGAGGTCCGGGTTGAGGCCCGAGGTACGTTCGTCTCACGACGGAGGAGGAAGAGCCATGAGTTTGATTCCGCGTTGGAGCAGCATGGTGGCGCTTTGCGCGATGCTGTTGGTCGTGTTCACCGAGGCCGGTCCGCTTCTGGCCCAGGGGACCGGGACCATCAGAGGGACAGTAGTGGCGGCTAGCACGCAGCAGCCCGTTGCCTCCGTGCAGGTCGAGGTACCGGGCACTCAACTGGTCGCACTGACGAACGACGAAGGCGTCTACACGATCGAGAACGTGCCGGCTGGCCAGCGCATCGTCCGCGCGGTCGTGATCGGGTTCGGTCGTGCTGACCGTACGGTCAATGTCGTTTCGGGCCAGACGGTGACGGTCGACTTCGCGCTCACGCACAGCACCATCCAGCTGGGTGAGATCGTGGTCACGGGGACACCGGGCGGGCAGGCGAAGCGGGAGATCGGCAACTCGGTCGGCAAGATCACCGTGGGCGACCGACTCGAGGTAGCACCGATCGCCAATGCCACCGAGCTGTTGACCGCCAGGACGCCGGGCCTGACACTCATGTCGAACAGCGGCCAGACGGGCTCGTCCTCCAACATCCGTATCCGTGGCGCCGGCTCGCTGAGCGGTGGGTACGCGCCGGTGTTCTACGTCGACGGGATCCGCATCGAGAGCGGCACCATGGAAGCTGCCAGCACGTACCAGGGTGGTACGGCGCTGGACTTCCTGAACCCGGACGACATCGAGAGCATCGAAGTCATCAGGGGCCCGGCCGCGGCCACTCTGTACGGCGCCGACGCGGCCAACGGCGTAATCCAGATCATCACGAAGAAGGGCCGTCGCGGCGGCGAGTCCGCCCAGTGGTCCGCGAGCATGGAGTTCGGCGAGAACGAGTGGGTAAAGAGCGTTTCCGGCGACAACTACACGACGTACCGTCGTTGTACGGAGTCGATGCAGAGTTCGAACACGTTCCCCGGCTGCCAGATCGTGGCTGGCAATCGTCCGGCTGACGCCATCTCCTGGTGGGGCAGGGACTCGAACGGCAACCCGAAGCTCTTCAACGGGATCCCCGCGTCGGACATCATCCCGGTCCCCGGCACCAATGAGTTCCTGCTGCGCGATGACCCGCTGTTCCGGCACCCGGCCGCACTGCGCACCGGCGACATGAAGGACATCAATGCGTCGGTCCGTGGCGGCGCTGGCCCGATGGGCTACTTCCTCTCGTTCAACAAGAGCGACGAGAACGGCGTGTACTTCAACAATTTCGCGAACCGCATCGGCGGGCGGGGCAACTTCGACGTCCAGGTGGCCGACGCACTGAGCGTGTCCAGCCAGTTCAGCTACACCCGGACGCATATCCAGCAGCCGCTGAGCAACAATGCGTCCAACGGGCTCATCAGAAACGCAATGCGCGGCCGTGCGCGCGCGCAATCCGCGCCGTGGGAGGCCGGCTTCCTGGGGTTCAGTCCGGGCGTGACGAACGAATTCGACCGCCAGAACCGCATCGAGCGGATGACGATCGGGCTCACGGGCAACTGGGCGCCGTTCGACTGGCTGCGCCACAAGCTTACACTCGGGCT
>DATKCF010000039.1:0-79719 GCA_035513345.1 Longimicrobiales bacterium | reverse complement strand
CGCGGGAACACGCGGGTAAGCGGCCCGACCATGTTGCCGCGCCGGTCGACGACTACCATCAGCTCGTGGCCATGAGGATCGCGGAAGTCGAGCGCGTACACCCCTCGCGGAAGCTGGCCTGTCGCGGCGCTCATACGGCCCGCGAGACCCAAGGCGACATTTTGTCGCTTTGACGTGTCCCCGCCCTGCTGTTTCTTGGCTCGGTTGTAGCGCCGTCCATCGCGGCGAGGATGTCGAGGTCCGGATGATCCATGATGCTGTCGGGCAGCTTCCTGACGGCCGCCACCTTCAACGTCGGGTGATCGGGGCGGATCACGATGACCTCATCGCCAAACACGACGACGCCATCGAGGATCCGGGGAACGCCTGGCGGTACGGGAATCTCGCGTTTCGTGGGGCTGTCTGGCATGGGTACCTCCGATAATGGTTGCCCGTGGCGCCGCGGCAGGGCAGATTGAAACGGCGGCCTTCGGGCTGTCGGTGGGGGCGTCGGGCTTCTCCGGAGGGAGGAACGGCGCCCTTGCGTTGGCCCTGCGTGTAAGCACGATACTTGACGGCACGCCGGGCTGTCAAGTACAATGCACACATGGAACCCATGACATTTTCGGCGGCAGTGGAGCGGACGCGGAACGCCAACATCACGTTGGCCGACATCGCAGCGGCCTGCAAGGTCAGTCGCAACCTCATTGAGAAAGCCCGCATGGATCCGGACAACCCGAACGCCCGGCGCCCGCCCGAAGGCTGGCGGGCCTGCGTGGCGAAGCTCTGCCGGCAGCGGGCGATGGACCTGCTCAAGTTGGCGGACAGTCTCGAACCTTCGGAGGGATGACGATGGCGAAGCAGACCGTAACAATGGACGCGCTCATCAAGCGCATCAACCGCAAGCTGGCGCCTGAATATCAGGCGGTCCGGAAGTCGCGCGAACGGGCGAAGCTGGACCTTGGCGAGTACTACATCCTCGACACCTACCGCAATTTCATCGTTGACACCAACATCGACCCGGAGGACTACGCGCGGGAGTTGCGCGTGATGCACGACATCGAGACGGTCGAACCGGAAGGATGACGCGCTGGTGACTCAGTGGTGACTTGGCGGACCGCCGATGCTGTAAGTCCATGGGCGCGACAGGACTCGAACCTGTGACCTTCCGGGTGTAAACCGGACGCTCTGAACCAACTGAGCTACGCGCCCTGAACCGGATGCTAGCGCAGTGTTCGGGTATCGTCCAGCCCGCTCGGCGGGGCGAACGTCGGCCGCGGAACAGGCACCGGTTGCGACACTCGCCGTGGCCGGGCGGCCCGGCCCGAGGGCTACCTCGCCGACCGCAGCGCTCGCCTTTCCTCGAGGGACACCGTGTCCACGTCCCCGGCACGGCCGTCCGTGTGCGCGGGCGGGATCGGAACAGCCAACGTTTCCTTGCCGGTGCTGAGCACGATCGTGGTCTTCGTGGACGCGACCGATTCGAGCGGCTGGATCCGGTGGTCGAGAAGATCCTCGAGCGCGGCCGTGTCGGCGACGCGCACCTTGAGGAAGAAGCAGTCCTCACCTACCACCCGGTGGATCTCCGTGACTTCCGGGATCGCGGCCAGGTCGCGCGTGACTTGCGGCGCCTGCGCGCCGGTTCCGGTCTGGATTCGAACGAACGCAGTCAGCCCGTACCCGAGCTTCTTGGGGTCGAGCCGTGCCGTGTACCCGCGGATGTGGCCGCTCTCCTCGAGTTTCCGGATGCGCTGGAAGATCGCGGACGCCGCAAGGCCGACCCTGCGGGCAATCTCCGCATTCGAGATCCTCGCATCCTCCTGCAGCAGTGCCAGTATCAAAAGATCGATTTCGTCGACCATCATCGGCCTCGTCATGTCGTTGTGTTTCCACGCGGCAGTCGCGCGGCGTCCCTCAACAATGGTCGAGCCCGCCCGTCGGCGCAAATGGCGCCCCGTCACGATGCACGAACCCGACCGCGAATCCCGCTCGACGCGCCAGGGAACTCTCGGCTGGCGGCTGACCCCCGTTTGACCGATCATCCGCCCATGTCGGGCATTGCCGAGGACTCCCCAGGCGCTACCAACAGCGCCGCCATTCCATGGCCGATCGAGCTTGAGCCGGACGCGGTCCACGAAAGGTTCCGCGCGGCAAGGCGAAGCGGGCGCCCGCGCTATGTCTGGCCGGAGGTCGAGCCGGCCGCGTGGCGAGAGGGGCTCCGCGAGATCGAACGCGTAACCCGTGACATCCTGGCCGGGCGTACCGCCGCGCTGCGCCACGTTGACCCGCGAGCGCTCGGCATCGCCGCCTTCACATCCGGCACGGGCCCGCTTCTCGGCTTCTGGGTCGAGCGCGGCGACCTGGACGCACCCGAGCCCGCCCGCACTCTGCTTCTGCTTCATCTGCATCACGGCCGCGCGCGCTCGCGTACTCAGCGTGCGATCCTCGACCGCGCATTGATTGCACTCCGCGATCACGACATCGAACCGGCCGTGCTCAAGTCGACTGCAACCGGAGCACTCTACTTCCCCGAACCCGGCGTGCGTACCGGCGTCGACATCGACCTCATCGTGTCGCCTGCAGAATTCACCCGTGCCGAACACGCGCTCCGGCACTCGGGGCACGAGCGCGTCGGCGCCCAGGCCTCACCGCGCAAATCCGACTGGCGGGTGCCCGGCATGGAGCCGTGGCCGCGATCACTCGAACTCCTGCATTCCGGCGCCCATTACGGCATCGACCTGCACGATTCCCTGACAAGAAACTTCTTCGGCGTCCGCCGCCTCACCATTGAAGGCGACACGGAGCAGGTCGACGTTCGCGGCACCACGTTCCGCGTCCTTTCACAGCCGGCTCGCCTCGCTTTTCACGCGTTGCACGCTTCCGAAGGCCTCGACAACCTCACCCTGGTCCGGCTGGTCGAGATCGTGCTGATGATCCGGCACGACACCGGCCGCTCTCTCGACTGGAACGATCTCGTCGAGTGCCTGCGCCAGGCTGGCGCACTGCGCTTCGCGTGGCCCGCATTCGCGCTGGCCGACCGACTCGCGCCCGGCACCGTCGACTCCGCCGCGCTGCGCACGCTCCACGACGCCGCTACACCCGCAATGCGACACGTCGTCGCCTCCCTCAGCCCCTCCGACGCGCAGCGCCTCGACACCCTCGCGCTCCGCGAACGTTTCATGTGGTGCAGCGGGCCCGCCGACCATGCACGACGACTCGCCCACATGCTCGTGCCAACGCCGGCCGGCCGCTCCCCCACTCGCCTCGCTACGCTCTACGCCGACCGCCTCTGGCGTATCGTCCGTGGCAACGTCGCCATCGAACGGCCCGAACCCGATGAACCCGACGACTGAAACACCGCCGCACGCCGCCATTCCGTCCAACCGAACCTTCACCTCGACTGTCGCAACACGCGGGCTCCCGGACGTTCTATTAGCAGTGTCGCCATTCCTGCCGTCACCCGGCGACCCGGCCCAGGACCATCCGCGCGCAAGCGGATCCCTCGGCCCGGCGGTATTCGGCGATTTCGCCCGTTCCGAGTTGATTCCGGGTCATCGTGCTCTTTCTAACGACGATCCGTCGCTGTACGTTGACCAACGGCACGGATACGACAGCCGATCCGGCCAGGACATCAGCCCCGTCGATGGAGCCGCATCGTGACCGATCCCGTGCAATCACATTGTCGAACCCGGGCTCGTCGGCCCGATTACTTGACTAGTTAACCGTATGCAGAACTTCGTGACCTGCGTGACCACAGTCACTCGCCGCGTACGAGCCGCTGCCATCGTCGCTCTCGTCATCGGCGCTTCGCCGCTGACGGCGGCGGCGCAATCCCTGCTCGACAGGCCGCCGAACATGCAGGGAGCGTGGGTCGGCCGGAGCGGAACGGTGCACTTCCATTTTCTGCATCGTTTCATGAGCACGGACGCGCCGCTGAGGAAGGTGTTCAACTTTCCGACGTTCCTGCTGGCCGCGTCGGTACCGGGCAACTTCCTTGTTGGCGCGCGCTACTCAACGAATTCGGAGCTGGTAGCGCAGATCCCGAACGAGTGGGAGCTGTTTGCGCGCAACTCGCTGTTGCGTGAGGGGTCAGGCGATCCTGTGACGTTGTCGGTGCATGGCGGCTACAACGCGGCGGCGCAGAGTTGGGACGGCGAAATGGAGGTGTCGAGGCAGTTGGGCGCGGTACGGCTGCTGGCGGCGGCTCGCGGGTTCTCGAACGCGTTCGACGCGGGTGACGCGCGCTTCGCGGTTGCGGCAGGCGCTTCGGTGCGGTTGCGGGACCACGTAGCGTTGGCCGCGGATTATGCGCGTCTGACGGATCTGGAAGATGAGGAAGGCGAAGCGTCGTGGAGCGTGGGGTTGCAGCTCGGCATCCCGTACACGCCGCACTCGCTGTCGTTGCACGCGAGCAATGCGAGCACGACGACTCTGCAGGGCGCCTCGGTCGGGGGCGACCGGACGCGCTGGGGTTTCGAGTTCACGGTACCGTTCACGCTGTCGCGATATTTTGGCGGCCGGCCGGGCAGGACGGCCTCGCCGTCTGCTGGTGAGGTGAGCGGGTCGGTCGCGGCTGAAGTCGGCATGAACAACCAGTTGCGGTTCACGCCGGACACGGTCCGGATCCGTGTTGGCGAGACGGTTCGCTGGACGAATTCATCGGACGTGATACACACGGTGACGGCGGATCCGGGGCGAGCGTTCGACGCGTCACGGGTCCGTCTGCCGGATGGCGCATCGACGTTCGATTCGGGCGACATGGCACCGGGCGAGGTTTTCGAGTACACGTTCACGGTGGCGGGCGAGTACCGCTACATCTGCGTTCCCCATGAGCTCACGGGGATGCTCGGCGTGGTCATAGTGGAGGGGTGAGGAAGATGAAGTCGAGGAATACGGGAGTGATGAACCGCCGTGAAGCACTGGCTGCGATGGCGGTGTCGGCGGTAGCGGCGTGCACGTCGGACCGGCCGACGGATCCGGACGGCAATGGAGACGAGGTCGTTGCGATGACGAACCAGCTGACGTTCTCGCCAGCCACGCTGAACATTTCGGTTGGCGACACGGTGACGTTCCGCAACACGTCGTCTGGCGGGATCATTCACACGGCGACGTGCGATCCGGCGAAGGCGACGAATCCGGCGAATGTGTCGTTGCCGGCGGGCGCCGCGGTATGGGATTCGGGCTCGGTGGCGCCGGGCGGTCAGTTCAATCACACGTTCACGGTGGCGGGCCAGTACCGTTACCTGTGCCGGCCGCACGAGCTGCAGGCCATGCTGGGCACGATCAACGTTTCCTGAACCGGCGCTCCCGTGGAGCGTCCGACCCGGAGGTCCTGACCGACGATGCGGCGGTACGTCTCGATGTTCGCACTACTTCTTTTCGCCGGCGTTGCGGGTGCGCAGGAGCCGGTCGTGCGGCCACTGTTGCTCCGCCCTGGCGATCTCATCCGGCTCGAAGTGCCGGATGTCGCGGACCTGAGCGGTGAGTTCACAGTGGCGGAGGACGGCAGCGTTCTGCTTCCGCTCATCGGGTCGCTGATCGTGACCGGCCGTCCGTTCACGGACGTCAGTGGCGACATCGTGAAGTCGTACGCGCGCGAGCTGATCGAAACGCCGGTGCGTGTTACGCCCGTGCTGCGTATCGCGGTGCTGGGCGAGGTCCGGCAGCCTGGTCTCGTGCCGGCGGACCCGACGTACACGCTGGCGGATGTGCTGGCCGCTGCTGGCGGCCTGACGCCGGACGGCGATGCGGGCCGCATCACTCTGCTGCGCGATGGTGAGTCTCTGCGCTTCTCGCTGGACGACAGCGGCGTCCTTCTGTCGCGGCGACTGATGCCGGGCGACCAGGTCGTCGTGGCGCGCCGCAGCTGGCTCGGACGCAACATGAACGTGCTCGTTGGCGCGGCCGCATCGGTCGTCGCGGCCGCTGTCACGAGCCTGATCCTGCGGTGACCGATGCATGACGATCCGGGTGTGATCGCTTCCTGGGCACGCCTGGTACGGCGCCGCTGGCCGACCGGTCTGATCGCGGGTTCGCTCGTCTTCGGCGTTGCGGTCGCTGCCGTGTTCCTGGCCCGTCCGGTCTACCGGTCCGAGGCCGCGCTCCGGCTCGGCGAGCCGCCGCCGCCGGGCGGCGTGTCGCCGACCGCCGGCGTCCTCTCGTTCCTGCGGGTGGGCGGCGACCCGTTCGCGAACGATCTCGAGCTGCTTTCGAGCAGGACGCTCGCGGAGTCGATCGTCGACCGTGTCGCCCTGAGCGCGCAGTTGATCGCGCCAGCCGGCTGGCACCGCGATTCCGTCCTGACCGAACTGCGCACCACACGCGAAACCAGGCTCGCCGCTTACGACGTCGAGTGGACCGACGGCCGCATTCGAGTGCGCCGGCAATCGGCGCGTGACTCGCTTGTCGCGGATGTCGCGCCGGGCGAACCGGCCATGTTTGACGGTGTGACCGCCGTGTTCAGGCCATGGCGAGAAGGCATGCCGCGGGAGGTCGGCCTGAGCACGGTCCCGTTCGCGCAGGCGGTAAGGCGAACGCGTTCCGCGGTCGCGGTCGAGCGTCCCCGGCGTGAGGCGAACGTCGTCGCCATCGCGTACGGTGACACCGACCCGGACATCGCGAACACTGTCGTCTTGACGACGGTGACCGAGTTCATGCGGCTGCGCACACAGCTGCAGCAGCGCGAAAGCGGCCAGACTGTCGATTCGCTGCGTGCTGTTGCTCGTGGCACGGCCGATGAACTGCGGCGGGCGGAGGACGCTCTCGCGTCGTTCCAGCGCTCGTCGGGTCTGGTCGCGCCGGAAGTGCAGAGCGAAGCGCTGGTCGAACGGCAGGCAGATGTGGTCACGCGACTCGAGCGCGCGCGCGCCGAACTTGCGTCGGTCGACGAGATGCTGGTCCGGCTCGAGGATGCCGGCGACGGCGACGGTGCGTGGACCTCGCTCCTGAGCTATCCGGCGTTCCTCGAGAACCAGACGCTTGGTGAACTGCTGACGGCGCTGACGACGTTGTACGCGGAGCGCGCAGACCTGGGCTCGCGGCTCTCGCAGTCGAACCGCGATGTCGTTGCGATCACGCGGCAGATCGACTACTTCGAGGAATCGTTGCGCAATCTCGCCCGCGAGTACCGCATCGGTCTCCGCGCCGGCATCGCTTCGCTCGAGCCGCAGGCGGCCGCCTTTGATTCCATTCTCGCGACAGTCCCGGCGAACATCGGGGAGCTCGGTCGCCGCCAGCGCGACGTGCGTCTGCTCACGGAAATCGTCATCCTGACGGAGCAGCGTCTGCGTCAGGAAGAGCTGCGCCAGGCCCTCACGTACTCGAACGTGCAGGTCATCGACCCGCCCGCGCTGCGGGACCGGCCCGTGTGGCCTCGCAAGAAGGTCGGTCTGCTGGTCGGCATGGTGCTGGCCGGCGCATTCGCGATGCTTGCAATGGTGGTGCGCGATCGTACGGATTTCCGGATCCGCCGGGTCGCCCAGCTCAGCGAGCTGACCGGCCACCCGGTCCTTGCCGTGGTCGAGTCGGGTCGCGGCGGCGCATTCGATCCATCGCCGATCGAGGCGGCCGCTCTGCTCAGGCGAGTGGGTATCACATCGAACGGCGGCCGCGCCCTGACGCTTGTGCCGTTGCGCGAATCGCTTGTGCCGCGAGCCGTGACGTCGCTGCCCGGCGCGGTCGAAGCCAACGGCGATGGCGGCGTCATGGCGGTCCGGCCGATCCGCGATTTCGGTGATGCCGCGGCGATTGTCGCGACCGACACGCCGACCGCCCTGCTGGCGGATGCCGGCCACACCACTGCCGACGAGGTGCGCCGCGCTATCCGTCTCATCGAGGACGCGGGTGGCACTGTCGCGGGCGTAGTGCTCGTTTGTCATGGCGACCGCCAAGCACGGTCGGCATGGAGCTAGCCGCAGCACGGGGCGAGGCGCGTCCGGCGGACCGCGTCGCTCGACGGAAGGTGACACGGCTGCATCGTGCCGCCGAGATCGGGCTGGCCGCACTGCTGCTGATCCTTGCCTCGCCGATCCTGCTGCTCGCGGTTGCCGCCGTGCTTGTCTTCTCCGGCTGGCCGGTTTTTTACGGCCACGTCAGGGTCGGCCGTGATGGCCGGCCGTTCCGCTGCTGGAAGCTGCGCACGATGATGACGGATGCGGAGTCGCAGCTGAATCGCGATGCCGACCTTCGCGACCGGTACGTGAGCAATGGCTACAAGCTGTCCGAGGACGACGACCCGCGCGTCACGAAGATCGGTCGGCTGATCCGGCGCTCGTTCATTGACGAACTGCCGCAGCTCGTCAATGTGCTGAACGGCACGATGTCGCTCGTCGGCCCGCGGCCCGTGATCGAGGAGGAACTGCAGGAGTTCGATCCGCACGCTCGCGAGCTGCTGGCGCTGCGGCCCGGCATCGTCGGCGCGTGGACGAGTCACGGCAGGGACCGACCGTCGTACCCGGAACGCGCGCAGATCGAGATCGAATACGTTCGCAAACGCAGCCTGCGAACGGACGCATCGATCCTTTTCCGGTCCCTGCCGGTGGTTCTTCGCGGTCAGCGTCCCGGCTCCTGATGGACACGCATGCAGTCGCTCTGGCTCCGGATCGCGCGGACGCTGAGGCGGCCGGAGCCTCTCCGTCCGATGCGGCCACGGACCTGCGTCGTGTCCTGAAGAATGCAGCCTCGCTCACGGGCGCGTACGTGCTGCCTCGTCTGTGCACGTTCGCTGCCGCCGTCGTCGCCGCGCGGGCTCTCGGCGTAGTCGCGTTCGGCCAGTGGGGCTCGGCCGCCGCACTGGCCGTCATTCTCAGCGTTACCGCGACGCTCGGCATGATGCAGATGTTGATACGCGAGATCGCGCGTACGCCGGATCGCGCACCGACGCTGATCGGCGCGGCCAACGTCGCGAAGCTTGCAACGACAACACTGATGGTGGGCGCCACCGCGCTCGTGGCGGCCGGTCCGCTCGGATTCGATTCCGCAGTCGTCACCGCCGCGCTGTTGCTGGCGCTTGCTTACGGCGTGGGCGCCTTCGCCGAAAACCTGGGTGCGTACTTCCAGGGCATCGAGCGGATGACGGTGTGGATGCAGGCGCAGGCGCTGTACGGTATCGTGACCGGCCTGCTCGGCATCGCGCTTGCCATCACTACGCGCGATCTCGTCTGGTTCTGTGTCGCCCCGGTCGTCGGACAGACCATTGCGTTCGCGTGGCTGCTCCGGTGCGCGCCGTTTGCCGTCCGGACGGCCTGGGCTGCGCCGGCGGCCGAGGTGAAGCGGCTCCTGAGCGGTCTCGCGCCCTTCGCCGCCGCATTCCTTCTGCTCACCGCGTATTACAAGGTCGACATCATTCTGCTCGACCGGTGGCGAGGCGCAGGCGAAGCCGGCATCTATGCGGCGGCGTACAGATTCGTCGACATCGCGCAGGCCCTGTCGGTCGTGATCGCGTCAGCACTGTATCCGCGACTCTCACGGCTCAGCAGCCGGGCAGGCCGGCCGGCGGCGCGCGCGATCGAGCTGATGCTGCTCGCCGCCGTGCCGGCGTCCGCCCTGCTCTGGATCGCGCGCGACCCGCTCGTGGCCATGCTGTTCGGCGAAGGCTACGCCGGTGCCGCGGGCGCACTCGCGCTGCTCGCGCCGGCGCTTCCGTTCCTCGCGCTCAATGCGATCGCGACGTTCCTGCTCGCCGCCGCCGGCAGGATCGGCATCGTTGCCGGCTCGTACGCCGCGGCGCTCGCGCTGACCGTTGCGCTCAACACGGCATGGATTCCGCCGCTCGGCGCGCTCGGCGCGGCGCGCGCCATGATCGTCGCGGAGGTGTCGCTCTCCATCGCGCTCGTTCTTGCCGCCGGCCGTTTCGCCGGTGCACGTCCGCGGCTGTCCGCGCTCGTGCCCGCCCTCGCGGCTGCTGCCGTGGCTGTCATCGTCGGTGCGTCCGGACTCGGGCCGGCATCGGCTCTCCCGATCTGCGCCGCGGCCGTCATCGTCATCTACGCGCTGTTCCGCGTCATGCCGGCGGACGAACGCACGCTGCTGCGGCGGGCGGTAAGCGGATGAACATCCTGTACGTCTCGAAGGCGCTCATCGCGAGTGCGTACCGCGACAAGATCCGCGAGATGGAGCGGTCCGTTCGCATGACGTCCGTGATTCCCCGACGATGGGGCCGCGAGCCGGTCGAGCCTTCTTCGCCGGGCGATCCCGAGCCGCAGCGCGTACCGGTCCGCCTCTCTGGCCACAACCATCTGCATTTCTATCCCGGTGCAGCGGACTGGCTGGACGCGGCGGTGCCCGACCTCGTTCACATCGACGAGGAGCCGTACAGCCTGGTCACGCTCCAGCTTGGTGCATTGTGCAGGCGACGCGGCACACCTTTCGTCTTCTTCGCCTGGCAGAATCTCGAGCGCCGGCTGCCGCCGCCGTTTTCGCGGGTCCGGTCGTTCGTTTTCCGTCATGCAACGGGTGCGATAGCGGGTACGGACGGCGCGGCGGCCGCGCTCGGGCGCGCGGGCTGGGTCGGCCCGCTCGCGGTCGTGCCGCAGTTCGGCGTGAACCCGGAACGGTTCCGTCCGGACCCCGTCGCACGTAGCGCTGCCCGGCAGCGCTACGGCATCGCGGATGGCGAGTTCGTGGTCGGATACGGTGGCCGTCTCGTGGGTGAGAAGGGTGTGCACACACTGCTCGATGCGTTCGGGCGGCTGCCGGCCACGGATCCGCCGGCGTGTCTGCTTCTCATTGGCGACGGCCCCGAGAAGCGGGCGCTCCGTGAACGCGCGCAGACGCTGGCCGTTGCCGAGCGCGTGCGTTTTGCGGGCCGGATCGATTCGACCGGCATGCCGGCCGTTCTGTCCGCACTCGACGTACTCGTGCTGCCCACGACAGGTACACGGACGTGGACGGAGCAGTTCGGCCGCATCCTGGTCGAAGCAATGGCGTGCGGTGTTCCAGTCGCCGGCTCCCGTTGTGGCGAGATCCCGTCCGTCATCGGCGATGCCGGCGATGTGTTTCCGCCCGGCGACATCAGTGCGATCGCCGCGATCCTCGAATCGTACCGGCTGCATGAGTCGCTTCGTGTGGCCCGCGGCCATGCGGGTCGCGAGCGCGTCCTCGCGTTGTTCACGCAGCGCCGCATCGCCGACCGGACCACGGCTTTCTACGCCACACTCCTCGCCAGGCAGGAAGTCGCAGCGTGAGCGTCGCCGTGCGTCCCGCCCGTGTTTCGCCCGATGCGGCGGTCGGTCCGGCCGCCGTGACAGTCCTCGGTTGCGCCACGGTCGCCGCACTGGGTGCCCTTGCGGCGCAACAGCAGACGCTGGCCCTCGCGGCGGCCGGGCTGGCCGGCATCGCGCTGCTTGTCGTGCTTGCCGGCGGCTGGATCGACTCCATCGCCGTCCTCGTCATCACGCTGCCCCTGCCCGCGCTGTATGCCGCGGGTGATCTGCGGCTCGCGCCCGCCGCGCCGATCACTGCCGTCGTCGTCGCGGCCTGGTTCCTCGCATGGGGGCCGTCGCGGCGAGGACTTTCGACCGGCGCGATCCCCGTGCTGCTGTGCCTGGCGTTCCTGCTGACATATCTGCTGGCGGGTGCCGTTTCCGATCACCGTGGCGCAGCGATTCGCGAGATTGCCAATCTCGTGCTGATCGGCGCGCTTCTGGTCGTCGCGACAGATACGTTCTCGCGAAGGCCCGGCAGCGCCGCTACCGCCGCGCTCGCGATTGCCGGTACGGCCGGTCTTGTCGGCTTTCTTGCCGCGCTCGAGACCCTCGGCATCATCCCCGGCCGGTTCTCGGAGGAAGGCGTCAATCGCGCCGCGCTCGGGTTCGGACAGCCGAATGGTCTGGGCATGTTCCTGGCCCTCGCGCTGCCGTTCGCCGTCCATGCGCGACGTATCAGCGGCAACACTGCAATGCGAGCCGCGACCACGCTGGCGCTCGTCATGACGGTTATCGGGCTGGCCGGTACCTTCTCGCGCGGCAGCTGGCTGTCGGTCCTGATCGGAACCTTCGTGCTGCTCCTCATCGGCGAGTGGCGATTCGTCCTGCGCGTGCTCGGCGGCGCGCTCGCGGCCGCGCTCGTCGTCGACATCGTGACCGGCGGTGCCATTCGTGTTACGATCGTCGGCACACTGCTCGACTGGTCCGTCGCGCAGCGCGCCGCACTCATGCTCGCGGGCATTCAGCTGTTCCTCGAACACCCGATCATCGGCGCGGGTCCCGGCGCATTCGCTGCCGAGCTCGACCGGCTCGGCGCGCTCGTGCCCACGCTCTGGGATCTGAAGGCGACGCCGCACAACGCGTACATCCAGGTCGCCGCCGAGTCCGGTCTGGTCGGCCTGTCCATCTACGTCATGCTCCTTGTCGCGCTCGTTCGCCGTGCCATCGCTGCCGCCCGCGACCCGGCGGCCGACGCCGTGCAGGCCAGCCTGCGGCACGCCGCGCTCTGGACGCTCGGGATCTTCTGCGCCGAGGGCATGGTCGAATGGCCGCTGTCGCACGGCCACGCGCAGCTCATCATCATCGCGGCCGCGATTGCGTGCGCAGCCACCGTTACTCAGCGCAGCGGTCGTATCGTGCCGGTCGGCACCGTGCCAGCTGCCGTCGTGCCAGCCCGAGGCCCAACGTGACGCGCACGACGGCTGCGCCTTCGGGCTCGCAACTCGATCGCCTTATCGCGCCCGAGATCGCTGGCGACCGATTGTCGCGGCACCTCGAACACCTGGCCGCCACGGCCGGTGTACGGACGATACTCGACATCGGCGCATCATCCGGCGAAGGCAGCACGGCCGCCCTCGTCGCGGGCGCATTGCGCAACCCGGACCGGCCAGCCATCCACTGCATCGAAGTGTCTGTCACACGATTCGAAGCGCTCGAGCGACGGTATCGCGAGCACGACTTCGTGCATTGCCACAACGTTTCCTCCGTTCGGCTCGACCGGTTCCCGACCGAAGCGGAGATCGACGCATTCCGTCGCCGTGTCTGGACGCGCTTCCGTTTCATCCGCCGCGCGGAGGTCATGCGGTGGCTGAGGCAGGACATCGAGTACGTCGAGCGGCACGCTCTGTCCGCTCATGGCATCCGCGCGATCCGCGAACGCTTCGCGATCGACCACTTCGACCTCGTCGTGATCGACGGCTCGGAGTTCACGGGGCCGGCCGAACTCGACGAGGTGTACGGCGCCCGCTTCCTGGCGCTCGACGACGTGCGGACCTACAAGAACCTGGACAACAGGCGGCGTCTCGATGACGATCCTGCCTACCGCCGGGTCGCTTACGCGCGGCGACTGCGCAACGGATTCGCCATCTATGAACGGACGCGTGCTCCCGAGGACGGCGCATGAAGTCCTCGAAACCATGGCTGTACGCCGCAGCTCGCGCGTTCGACGGTGCCGCCGGCATTGCGCTGCGACGCGACGCACGGCCGTTGCCTGCTCACCCGCGACGGATCCTCGTCTCGAACATCGGCCACCTGGGTGATGCGCTTCTCACGCTCGGCGTGCCCGCCGAGCTGCGCCGCGCGTTCCCTGACGCCGAAGTGGATGTCCTTGTGTCGTCGGGCGCAGCTCGCCTGTTCACCGGGCACACCAAGGTTTCGCGTGTGTTCGTTTTCGACGCATTGCTGCTCCGCCGCGGCGCGACTCCCGATTTCGTCGCACACAATGGTGCCGGCAACGGCGCCATTGGCCGAGGGACAGCGGCTGGTCCTGCCGCAGCGGCCGGCCGGCGAGGCCTGGTCGCGCGGCTGCGCGAACGCGAGTACGACATCGCGCTCGAACTGCGATCTTACGTTCCCAACTCGATTCCGCTCCTTGCCCGGTCCGGCGCCCGCTTCCTGTACGGCTTCGGTTCAGCCGGTTTCTCCTTCCGCCTCGATCGCGTCGTCCCGCACATCGACGGCGAGCACGAGCTCGAACGCTTCGGCCGTGCGATCCGCGCGGTCACCGGATCCGGTTCCCGGGCATTCCCCGTTCCGGACATCACTCACCTCGCCAGCAACGCGAACGGCGCAAATGGCCGCATCTCACCATACACGGTGCTGCATCCCGGCACTCGCCGGCGGCGCAAACGCTGGAGCACCGATCACTGGCGCCGGCTCGCCGCCTCGCTCAATGATCTCGGCAAGGACGTCGTCATCACCGGTGCGGCCAAAGAACGCGAATGGCTGGAATCCACGTTCCGTTCCATACCCGCGGACATCGTGACGGGCCCGCTCGACGTGTCCGGCCTTGCGGGCATCTACGGCGGATCCAGTGCGTTCATCGGAGTCGACTCGTTCCCGGCGCATCTGGCCGCGGTGGCCGGCGCGTCGCATGTAGTGGTAGTCTGGCACGACTACGCCGACCCTGCCGAGTGGGCGCCGGTCGGAGATGGCCGCGTTTCGGTTCTGCCGGGTGCATCGACACACGAGACCGTCCTGCGCGCGATCACGGAGTCCGATTGATGCGTGTCGCTCTGGTTCACGACTGGCTGACCGGCATGCGCGGCGGCGAAAGAGTCCTCGAAGCGCTCATCGACCTGTTTCCGGCCTGCGACATCTTCACGCTCGTGCACGTGCCCGGGAGCGTATCCGAACGCATCGAGTCGCGGCCGATCCATACCTCGGCACTCGACTCCGTTCCGCTGTCGGCCCGCTTCTACCGTCACGCGTTGCCGCTGCTGCCGGCCCTGATCGAACGCTTCGATCTGCGCGGGTACGATTTTGTCCTGTCGAGCAGCCATTGCGTGGCCAAGGGCGCGATCGCGCCGCGCGGCACACCGCACGTTTCCTACTGCCACACGCCGATGCGCTACGTGTGGGACCAGTTCGATGCATACTTCGGGCACGGCCGCGCCAGTGCGCCGGTCCGACTGGCCATGCGGGCGCTTGCGCCACGACTGCGAGCATGGGACCGCGCTTCGGCACGACGCGTCACGACTTTCGTGGCCAACTCCGGCCACGTGCGTGCACGCGTCGCATCCTGCTGGGGCCGCGATGCGATCGTAGTGCACCCACCCGTCGCGCTCGAACGGTTCGAGCCCGCTCGCGAGCGCGACGATTTCTATCTCGCGCTCGGCGCACTCGTACCGTACAAGCGTGTGGACCTCACGATCCAGGCCTTCAATCGGTCGAACCGCCGTCTCGTGGTCGTGGGGGACGGGCCGGACCGCGACCGGCTCCGGTCGCTGGCCGGGCCGAACGTCGAGTTCGCCGGCCGCGTCGATGATGCCGAAGTCGCCGACTGGCTCGGCCGCTGCCGCGCTCTCGTCCACTCCGGTGTCGAGGACTTTGGCATCGCGTTGGTCGAAGCGCACGCCGCGGGTGCGCCGGTCATCGCGTTCGGTGAAGGCGGTGCAGCCGAAATCGTGGTCGACGCGCGCGTGGCTGGCGCAGGCACCGGCATCCTGTTTCGCAGGCAGACGCCCGAGGCGCTGCTCCTTGCCATCCATGCCTTCGAGGCGCGTGCCTTCAACGCCACCGTCCTGCGCGCCCGTGCCGCGGAGTTCGGCGCCGATCGCTTCCGTTTCGCGATGAACCGCATCCTCCAACCGCTCATGACGGCGGCATGAAGGACGTCGTACAGGTCAGCTTTCAGCTCGACCGTGCCGAACGGTCACCCGAGGCGCTGCTCGCCGCGTGGCCCGCACTGTCCGGTTGTGCGGTCGCCGCGGCCCGCGCGGGCGTCGATATCGCCGTCGTTCAGCCAGCTTCGCGCGATGCAATGGTGCTGCGCGACGGCGTGGCTTTCCATTTCGTCAAGGAGCGTCCCGGGTTCCGCCGCGGACCGCCCGGCTCCCGCCCGGTACCCGAATCCAGCACCGCGATCGGCCGGACCGTGCAACGCCTGCGCCCCCGCCTGATTCACGTGCAGGGCCTGTCCCTGCCCGGACACGCGCGTGCGCTCAAGCACCGCGTCTACGGCGCACGCCTCATGGCGCAGGACCATGCGGACGGAGTGCCGCGGCTCTGGCGCAGACCCGCCGCGCGCCGCGACATGGCCAGTCTGGACGCAGTCGCGTTCACGGCCGCCGACCAGGCCAACCCGTTCTTCGATGCCGGCCTCTTCGTGCCCGACCTGCCAGTCCACGAAGTCCTCGAAGCGTCCATCCTGCACGGAGAAGCCTGCCGCAGGCCGCCGCGCAACGGCACCCCCGTCCATTTCGTCTGGCTCGGCCGCCTCGACAGGAACAAGGATCCGCTCACGGTGCTTTCCGGATTTGCTGCTGTCGCCGACCGGTTCCCCGGCGCGCGACTCCGCATGTGCTTTCTGGATGCGCCGCTTCTGCCCGCCGTGCGGACGAAGATCGAACGTGACCCGGTCCTGCGCGCTCGCGTCGACCTTCTCGGTCCCTGTTCACTGACCGAAGTATGGCGAATGCTGTGCGAGTCCGACTTCCTGCTCCAGGGCAGCCATCGTGAGGGCAGCGGCTACGCCGTGATCGAAGCGCTCGCTGCCGGGGTCACGCCGATCGTCACCGATATCCCGTCATTGCGCTCGATTGTCGGAACTGCCGGATTCCTCTGGAAGCCAGGCGATGTTGACGCGCTCGTCGGCTGTCTCGATCGCGCGTCGACGATCGATCGCGACGCATCCGCGATCGCCGCCCGCGAACACTTCGAACGACACCTGTCGTGGGACGCCGTTGGCCGCCAGCTCGCACTCGCCTACCAGGCCGTCCTTGATCCCGGCTCCACAACCCGCGCGCACACCGCCCGGAACGTGGCCTCGTGAGAGTCGCCATGATCGTGCCGGGCGGCGTCGACGAGAGCGGAACGCATCGCGTGATACCCGCGCTCATCTGGCTGATCCGCCGTCTCGCGCGGACCGTCGATCTGCATGTGTTCGCGATGCGCGGCGAAACCGCGGCGCGCACGTACGCGCTCGAGGGCGCGACCGTCCACAACATCGGCGGCAACGGCCGGCGTTCCGCCCGCACACTGAAAGCGCTGTTCGCCGCGCACCGCTCGCAACGATTTGATGTCCTGCACGCCTTCTGGGCATCCGGACCCGGCGTGCCGGCCGGTGCCGCCGCGCGACTGATGCGACGCCCGCTGCTGCTGCACGTTACGGGCGGCGATCTGGTTGCCCTGCCCGACATCGGGTATGGCGGCCGACTCGGCGCTGCCGGCCGCGCCCGTGTGTCCTTCGCCCTGTCTTCCGCAGCCCGACTTACGGTCCCCAGCAACGCGATCCGTGACGACCTCGCCCGGCTCGGCCACGTCGCGCAACGAATCCCGATCGGCGTTGACACGGCCGCATGGACCCCGGCACCGCCACAACGCCGTGACCCGGACCGGCCCGTCCGGCTGTTGCACGTCGCATCGCTCAACCGCGTCAAGGATCAGCCGACCCTGCTGCGCGCCGCGCGTCGCCTCGCCGATGCCGGCATTCCATTCACTCTCGACATCGCCGGCGAGGACACGCTGAGCGGTCACGTGCACCGAATGGTACATGAACTGAATCTGGATCAGCAGGTCCGCTTCCACGGGTTCCTCACGCAATCGCAGCTTCGACCGCTCGTCGAACAGTCGCACATCCTGGTGATGTCGTCGCTGCATGAAGCGGATCCGGTCGTCGCGCTGGAGGCGGCCGCGCTCGGCGTTCCGACCGTCGGCACTCGCCGCGGTCACATCAGCGACTGGGAACCGGACGCGGCGCTGGCCGTCGAGCCCGGCGACGACCGCGGACTGGCTGATGCCATTGCGAATCTCGTTGCGGATGAATCGAGACGACTCGCTACAGCGGCCAATGCGCAGGCTCGCGCCCTGCTCGAGGATGCCGACTGGTCCGCAGACCGCGTCAGCGCCGCCTACGACGACCTGACCCGGGACCGCACGAAACGCAGCTCCTGGACCAGGAACTAGAGGATGATGCCTAGCGGGATGAGGACGGCGTAACCCAGCACGAGCAGCAGGGGCGCACCAACCGTCGATCCGTTCGCCAGCATGGCGTATCCCAGCGTAATCACGCCGAGACCCGCAACCAGCAGGATCGCGTTGATGGCGGAAAACCGCAGCGAATTGCGCTCTGCGGCGGCTTCGGAACTCTTCGTCGGTTTCGGACTCATCTCGCCTTGAAGATGACCACGCCGCGGCGGGTCGTCAACGTGCCACCCGGACAACCCACATCCTTTCCCGGAAATTCTGACCACTCGGAGGTGAGCAACGTGCATTCCGGGCGACACTGTTGCGTAGCGGTCCGGCGCAACCCGTGCGGCCGGCTCTTTTCAGCGCGCCGGCGGAACGTCCGCCTCACCGGGCGGCGGCTCCGGCGGTCGCGGCTCGGGCGGCCAGGCCTGCCGAGTGTGCACCCAGTATTCCGGGTCGTCGGGAAGCTCCATCGCCCGCAGCCGTTCGAACCTTTCGCGGTTCCGTTTGCGCCGGATCCCGAACATGACCATGACGAGCAATGCGGTGAACGTCCAGATCACGACAGACTGGGCTGCGAATGTCAGCCAGCCGTATCGGCGGCGGACATACTCGGACCAGTAGCGCTCGAGTTGAACGAGACCGAGCCCGTATGTATCGAACATCGCGCGTTCGAACCCGCCGATCTCGCGCCAGCGTTCGAGGAACAATCGCATGACGCGATCGCCGCCGTTCTCGTACAGATACGCCACCACGCTGGCGGAGAGCAGATACGCGATGCGCGCGTCCGTCGTACGCTCCGGCCAGTCGAGCGTGAGCGAGTCGAGCGGCGGCGCGCGACCCGTCAGGAACGCCAGGCGAAGCAGCCACCCGGCGTTTTCGTCGAGCTGGCCCGCAGCCCACGTCGAGTAGCCTTCCGTGAACCAGCGCGGCACCTGCAGGTCGCCGACGTACCGCTGCAGCCCGACGTGCGCCAGCTCGTGCCGCAGCACGCGGTTCAGCTCATGCACCGCACCCCGCCGCGACACGTACGCCGGCAGTACGATCCGGCCATCGCTCGGGAATGCGACACCCGCGCCCCATTCCGGAGCGCGGCCTCCGGTCAGCGAATCGAATGAAACTTCGTCGGGCGCGAGCTGGACGACCACGGCGGGATCGCCCGTCATGATGTCCTCTGGCAGAAACGGCAGGGGCGCGACCGATGCGGCCAGCGCCCGGGCAAGCACACGACCTTCGGGCGCGAACACGAACGTCACCGACCCGCTGCGCAGTGTGTCACCGAGCTGCGCGGAGGACACCGGGGCCGGACCGAACGCCGCCACTACTACGGCGACAGTCAGCAGCCGTGTCGCCTTCAATGCCGGACGTGAACCGGAGCGGGCAATGCGATTCAGGAAGTCTGACGCACGCGGGCTTCGACCTGCTCGCTGATCGCACGAGCGAGCTGGTCGAGCGGCAGCTCCACGGCCGCGAACGGCCTCGCCGCGCGCGGCATGCTCGCAACCACCGCGAGTGATGGATCCTGCACTGCCGTCCATCCGCCAACGTCCCGTATCGCGCGCAGCCCGGCCGCGCCGTCCTTGCCCATGCCCGTCAGCACCACGCCGACGGTGTCGGGCCCGTAATGGCGAGCTACCGACACGAACAGCACGTCGGCCGCCGGTCGCAGTCCCCAGACCGGCTCACCATCCTCGAGCGTGATGGATATACCCGCCGCCGTCCGTTGCAGCGCCATGTGCAGGCCGCCCGGCGCGAGATACGCCGCACCGGTCTTGACCAGCTCGCCGGCGCGGGCCTCTTTCACGTGCAGCAGGCTCGTGCGGTCGAGCCGGTCGGCAAGGTATGTCGTGAACCCGGCCGGCATGTGCTGGACTATGACGACCGCGGCCTGGAGTTCCGCCGCCAGACCGGGCAGCACCTCGATGAGCGCGCGCGGCCCGCCTGTCGATGCCGCGATCGCAACCACGCACCGGGCCGGCGCGCCAGCGACATCGCCGCCCGCTCTGCCCGCTCGCCTCGCCGCTCGCGTTGCCCTCTCCGCCGCTCGACGCGCGCGGCTGATGCGCAGACCGCCGATGTTCGCGTTCGCCGCCGCATCCAGCGCGGCCGCCAGCCGCTGCTGCAGGACGGTGCCGTTCGCGTCGCGCGTCGGACGGATGACGAACTCGATGTTGCCGATGTCGACCGTCGCCAGCGCCGGGTCGCTGATCGACTGCGGATGTCCGACCAGCACGACCACAGGACGCGGAGACTCCGCCGAGATGAACGCCAGCAGCTCGATCGCGCGAACGTCCATCGGGCCCATGCCCAGTACGACCAGGTCAGGCGTGCGTTCGTGCGTCGCGCGGATCGCCGCGTAGCCCGATCCTGCATCAGCGATCACGCGGAACCCGTCCATCGCGTCGACCATACCGGCCAGCTCGGCGCGCGACGTCGCGTCGTCCTCGACCACCAGCACCGTGGTCGCGACGAACGGGACCAGGTCAGAGAACGACATCGGAATGCAGTACGGACGAAACCACGCAGCGCCCTTCGTCGATGTACAGATGCACGGACCGGCCGTGTGTGCCGCCCGTGTCTTCGCTGTCGACCGGCACGCCGGCCCTTGCAAGCGCGCTCCTTGCCGCTTCCACATTGCGCGCGCCAAGCTGGCGTCCGCCTTCCGTCAGCAGCTTCTCGAACATCGCCGCACCTCCAGCCAGCTTCGCCCGCAGTCGGCGCCGGCTCGCGCCCGCTTCCTCCATCAGGTCGATCAGCATCTCGACTGCCGTCGACGCGTATTTCGCCGGCGAGCCCGCACTGCGGCCCGACCGTGGATCCGGCAGCAGCGAGTGCGCTATGCCGCCCACTCGCTCCACTCCATCGTACAGAACGATCGCAACGCACGAACCGAGGCCCAGCGTGTACAGGACCGTGCCGGCACCCGCAACCTTGGCTTCACCGATCGTCACCGACTCGCGCCGCGCACTCATACCTTGCGGAAGAGACGCTCACGCGCCGACACGGTCTCGTACAGGCCCGTCGGCGCGCCGAACAGCGTCTCGACCTTGCCAAGCTGGAGGAAGCCGCCGCCGGCCGTTGCGGCGTGAAACTTCTTGAACATCGCGTGCTGCACTTCGCGTTCGAAATAGATGAGCACGTTCCGGCACAGTATGAGGTGCTGGTCCGCCGGGAACTCGGCGCTCATCAGGTCGAGCGTGTCGAAGCGCACGTACTTCTTCACCTCCGAACGAAGCTGATTCCGCTTTGGCCCCTCGAACCAGCGGTCCCGCGTCGGATCCGCCATCTCCGTGAACACAAACGGTCCGTATTCCGCCCGTTTCGCCTGTTCCAGTACGTCCAGGTCGATGTCGGTCGCCAGGATATCGAACCGCTCGATGCCCGCACCGTGCGTTTCCGCGTGCTGCAGCAGCAGGATCGCCACCGAGTACGCTTCCTCGCCCGCCGCCGAACCCGCGCTCCAGATACGGATTCGCTCGTGGTTCGACGCCCACAGCTCCGGTATCACCTGGTCGCGCAGCAGCACCCACGTGCTCGCGTTGCGGAAGAACTTGCTGACGTTGATCGTGACCGTGTCGATCAGCCGCTGATACTCCGCCGGGTCCTGCTTCAGCAGCGCCGCGTACGCGCCGAACGTCTGCACACCTTTCGCACGCATGCGCACCGCTATGCGCCTTCGCAGTACGCGCTCCTTGTACCCGTCGCAGCACAGTCCCGCCCTCTTGTGGATCATGCGCTTGAGGCCGCGGAACTCGGCGGCATCGCGCGGTGCCAGTTCGCCGCGTCCGAACTCGGCCGGCCCGACAAGCGCCTCGGCCGGTGCGTCGGCGTCGCCATCCGGCCGGTCAGGCGCCCGCATGCCGCAGCACCTCCAGGCGGTTGCGCACCGCGTCGTTCGCCGGGTTCAGTTCGAGCGAGCGCGTCCAGCACCGCACGGCCGCTTCACGGTTACGATCTCGGTAGTGCAGCGAGCCGAGCCGCGCGTAGACATCGTCGCCGAGGTCCGGCGCCAGCTCGGCCGCCCGTTGATAGAGTCGCAGGGCTTCGTCCATTGCGCCCCGGCCATACGCGATGTCGCCGAGGTTCTTTTGAGCCTGCGGCAGGTTCGGTTCGACCTCGATCGCTCGCCGGTAGAACAGCTCGGCTCCATCGTTGTCGCCGAGCCGCTCCGCGGCCAGTCCGGCGAGCATCAGCAGCGGCGCCACATCGGGGTGTGACTCGAGTCCTTCCCAGCACAGCGCCTGCGCGCGGCTCGCATCACTGCCGATCGCCTCTGCCAGTGCGGCGTGGTAGTACCATCCGGCTTCCGGCTTCTCGTCGGGTCCGAGCCGCGTCCGGTACTCCTGAAGTGCGGCGCGTCCGTCTTCGAGGTTGCGGTTCTCTATGTGCGCGATTGCTCTGGCCAGCGCGACCGCGGGCGTGGCCGCGCGGACGTTCTCCGCTTCGTTCAGCGCCAGCAGTGCGTCTTCGGTCCGACCCAGGTAGCGAAAGGAAGTCGCCAGATTCATCAGTACGGCGTAGTTCGGGCCGTGCCGACGAGCGAGCTGTACCAGTTCGCGCGCTGCATCGCGATGCTCGCCATGCCGCATCGAGATCATCGCCAGATGGAACCGCGCGCGCATGTCGTCCGGCGCGATCTCGAGAACGCGGCGGAACTCGCGCGCAGAATCCTCGAGCATGCCGGTCCGGAAAAACGCAACGCCCAGGTTGTGGCGCTCCTGGATGTCTGCCTCGCGAGGCCGCTCCGGTCCCTCCGGCTGGCGCCCGACCTGTCGCGCGAAACCCGCCTGCAACAGGCCGAACAGTGCCTTGCCGACCTCGAACTCGCCCAGACCGGTCGCCTCCATGATGTCCTGCACGGACCGCTGCCCGTCGAGCAGGTCCGCGGTGCGACGCTGGTCTTCGGCGAGTTGCGCATCCGAAGCCGACAATCGCTGCGTATCCACTTCGAACACCAGATCGAGCGACGGTACCCGTTTCCGGATCAGGCTCCACTCGTCGATCCGCCTCGCCGCTTCGAGCAACAGGCTCTCCGCGTTGATCGAAACCGTGATCTCCGCCGTGTCAGGACGCTCGCCCGCTTCGAAATAGAAATGGCCCCGTGACCACGTGAACAGATGGCACACGGCTTCCTCGATCTGCAGGAATATGTAGCGGTGCAGCTGCTCCACTTCGATCAGGCCCCGCTCACTCAGGATCTCGCCCAGCCTGCGCTCCGGGTTCCGGCTCTGGATCTCGAGCACGGCCTCGAGCTGCCCGGGCGTCAGAATGCCATCGCCGATCAACAGGTCGCCAAGCCGGTCCCGCCGGTTCACGATACGCGCGAACGTGATCCGGCCGTGGTCGAAGTAGACCTGGCCGAACCGCGACCGGTCCGCGACCGACAGACACCCGGTCTTGAGCCCGAGCGCCAGTAGCTGGCAAACCTCCGCCAGGCTCGCTTCGCGCAGACTCCCCTTGATCGCCACTTTCTACCTGACTCAGTCCAGTTCCGTGATCAGCCAGTCCTCGACCCACGGCCATCGCTCCAGCGTCTTTTCCGGATCGAAGAACCACTTGTCGCGCAGGTCCGGCCCGAACGTTTCGCTGACCGCCGGCTCCGTCTTGCGGATGCGATCGCCGGCCATGTCGACCACATCCGCATGCGACGCCCACGTCGCGAGTCGGTCCGCGTGGCCGCTGCCGGCCGGATCCACCTCGCCGGCCAGTACCACCTGGCCGCCCGACCGGGCCACGCCCTCGAACAGACGAAACAGCTCGTCACGCACGTCGTCACTCGCCTCGAGTTGGTCCCACCCGTCGATCACAAGCAGACGGGCGCGACGGTACCGGGCCCGCCACGCATCGATGCGCTGCGCCAGCTCAGCCGCTACCGCTTCCGTGGCCAGATCGCTCGCACTGATGTACGCTGTTGGAAGTCTCGGCATCTCGGACCGGACCTCACGAGCAAGCGCCTGTACCAGTTCCGTCCGACCCTCGGCCGGACTGCCCCGGATGTACAGCGGTACCGCCCGCGCACCCGGCCGCCGAACCACGTCCCGGACCGCATTCAGGGCAGGACTCTCAGGCGACACGGTCAACCCGCCAAGTCCCGGTCCCGACGGCGGCTCCGGCAGCGGCCTCAAACGCTCATGTACCTGCGCCACCAGCGTTTCCGCTTCCAGAATCCGGTCCGGGTCCCGCAACAGATCCGACCGGGCCAGCTCCGGCGAGTCCGGGTCCATCGCACGGATCTCTTCCGTTATCGCTGCCAGCCGGTCGGTGTCTCCAGCGAATCGTGCCACCACATCGATCACCTCGCGGTCGCCCGGAGGATGCCGCAGCGCGACTTCCAGCCGAAACGTCCGATAGCCCTCGCCCTCGTAGCGCAGGATTGCATCGACCAGGCGCTGCTCCGGCGTAACACGCGTCGCGATCTCGGCCACAGCGCCCGAGACTTCCGTCAGGAACGAATCGAACTCCTCGCTGTCGCCTCGTTCCCCTGACTGGCCCAGCATGGCCGGAACGAGGCTGGCCGAAACCGTCGTGTCGTCCAGCTCCTGTGCGGCGATCACGCGATTGACGCCACCCTCGAGCTCACGCACGTTCGCGAACGCGACGCGCGCGATAGCCTCGGCAACGCCTGGTCCCAGCGTGTGCCCGCCGTCGCTCGCCTTGCGCTCCACGAGTTTGATGCGAGTCTCGTAGTCGGGCGGCGCCATGTCGCAGACCAGCCCGGCCGAGAACCGCGAGAGTAGACGGTTGTCCAGTCGGTCGATCTCCGATGGCGGCCGGTCCGCGCACAGCACGATCTGCGCGCCGCGCGACCACAGCTCATCCCACCACACGAGCAGCGTATCCTGTGCACGGCGATCGCCTGCCAGATATTGCGCGTCGTCAAGAAGCAGGAGCTGTGCGGCTGCCAGGTCGCCCGCCTCGCCTTCCTCGAGCAACCGCTGCAGTGCGCGCTCGACCGTGTCCGCCGACACCCGCATGCCGGGGTGCAATGCAAGCGCATGCGCGCCGATCCCGTGCAGCAGGTGCGTCTTGCCGAGTCCGGATGCGCCGTAGATGAACAGTGGGTTGTACGACTTGCCCGGCGCTTCAGCGACGCGCCTCGCCGCCGCCGTCGACAGCCGGTTCGCAGTACCGACGATGAAGTTGTCGAAGTTGAAACGCTGATCGAGGCCGTGACCCGTCATCGCGAGTCACGTCACGGCGTCGAGCCGCTCTGCGTCCTGAACCGTCGCGAGAGGCTCTGCAGAACGAGTGAGCTTACACTCTTCAGCGTGGGGAACACGCCCTCGCCATCGACGGCCACGGCGCTGAACGAGGGCACAGACCGGAAGTTGTAGACGTTTTCCAGTTCGTCCACCGCCAGCACACCCGGCAGGTCACGCTTGTTGTACTGGATGACCAGCGGCACATCGTTCGGATCGTAGCCTTCCTCGAGCAGATGCTCGTGAAGGCTGCGGAAACTTTCGAAGTTCTCGTCGAACCGTTCCGGCTGCGAGTCCACGACGAACACCACGCCATCCGCGCCGCGCAAGACCAGTCGCCGCGTCGCGCCGTAGTATACCTGCCCGGGCACTGTGTAGAGCTGCAGCCTGGTCCTGAATCCCGAGATCGTACCCAGGTCGAGCGGCAGAAAGTCGAAGAAGAGCGTGCGCTCCGTCTCGGTCGCAAGCGAGACCATCGCGCCTCGCCGATCCTCCGGCGCGAACGCGTGGATGTACTGCAGGTTGCTCGTCTTGCCGGACCGGCCGGCACCGTAGTAGACGATCTTGCAGGTGATCTCGCGGGTCGAGTAGTTGACGAGTGACACTCAGGCCTCGCTGCCGCCTTCGGGGGAGAAAATCCGATCGAGTCCGCGCTGCAGGTCGCGTTCGAACGCCACCCCGTCCTCCGACCCGCGAGCCCCGCTCAGATCCGGCAGCGCGTCTATCTCCTGCGCCAGGCGACCGAAGAAGAACTGCACCAGGCCGAGCGACGATGCCGAGTCGAAGATCACGACCAGCGTCAGCTGCTCGATCGGCGTTCGCAGCGGTGCCAGGAAGATCTCCTGTTCGCTGCCTGCGTGATGCATGTGCTTCCAGCCGTCGACCCGCATCAGTCCGGCCAGCGCGTTCGACGCGGCGTTCGCCGATGCCGCCAGCGAAGCAACATTCATGACTTCGTAGCTGCTCGTGAATCCGTGCTGCGCAAGAACCTGCCCGCTGCCCGTTACCAGCAGTGTGATGCGGACCCGCGCGTCGTGTACGAACAACTCGATCGGGCCGCGCAACGCCGCAACCAGCTTCGACAGGTCAGCGCCACGCATCAGGTGCCCGGCTCCATGGCTGCACGCAGCGCTACCGCCGCCCGCTGCGCCTCCATCCGGACCCGCCCGATCTGCGCGTCATCCGAAACGAGGGCCACGACAATCAGGTCACCAGCGCCCGCGATCAGGACGTGGCCGGAATCCGCACCGAGCTGGACCGTTTCAAGCTCGCCGAGCCCGGCCATCAGGCTCGCCTGTGACGTCCGGCTGAACAGCGCGCCCGCAAGCGCGCCGATCGCCGTGCCCGACACCTCCGGCGTCAGCTCCTCCGCCACCGCAACGCCCGCGTTCGCGTCAACCACCATCGCACCGCTCACGCCGGGTACGTGGCTCAGGCGACGCACGGCGTCGCGGAACGGATCGCTCATGAATAGACCTCGACGAATCGGTCTGCGAGCGCGGCCGCGTGGTCCGCCGCCCGTACGATCCACCCTGCCGGCGCCGACCGCTCGGCGACGACCACGACCAGCGCGCCGGCACCGACAGGCCGGATCTGAAGGACGGCCCGCTTCGCCTCGAGCGTCAGGCCCCGCCACGTGCCCAGTTCCAGGTGTGTGACCGCGCGAATCGCCTCATCGATCGCGCCACCCAGATTCGCGCCCAGCTCCTCCGCAGTCGACGCGTCCCGCTCCCGCAGTCCACCCGCAAGGATCAGCCCTCGCCGGTCGAGCAACAGAACGCCAAGCAACGGACCCGCGCCCAGCAGCGACTCGAACAGCGTCGTCGGATCGGGTGGCGCCGCCGCCGGCTCGGGCGAACGCCGCGCAGCCGGCGCGGGAGGCGCCACCGCCGCCGGCGCATCCGGTTCCACCCACCATGCCGGTTCGAAGCGGGGCTGCGGACGCGCCGCCGGTTCGATGCGCGGCTGCGCCCGCGCCGCCGGTGGCAAGTTCGGCGCGCGTGACGCCGGCCTTGCCGCCGGAACTGTCGGCGGTGTTGTCGCCTGCCTCTGTTGTACGGGCGGCGCAACCGGAGCCGCCCTCTGCACAGCGCGTCGCTCCGGCGAGTGTGGCACCGGCGGGCCCGGCGCCGGCGCGGACTCCCGGTGCCGGATGAGACGCAATGCTTCCTGTACGGTCGCATCGTCGGGACGGATCAGCGCTGCGCGCTCCAGATGCTGCCTTGCCTTCCCCATGTCCCCCTGCTCGAGGTGGCGGAACCCCATCCCGCGCAGCGCCTCGAAGTTGCCCGGCTTCAGACGAAGGACCGTCGCCCATTCGTCCGCCGCGCGCGCCCGCTCGCCCGCCTCGAAGTACAACAGTGCAAGAAGCGCGTGCGCTTCAACGTGCGTCGGATGGTGCTCGAGACCGCGCAGGCATAGCTGCAACGCCAGGTCGCGACGGCCCATCCGGCGATACGCTCTGGCCAGCGGCAGGAACGCCAGCGAGCCCGGATTGCGCGCGAGTTCTTCGCTCCAGCGGTGCAGATCGGCGGGGGCGGGTGTCTTCATCAGCGCTTGGACGTCCTGTCGAGAACCTGTGAAAGTGTGCGTGCCGCGCTCAACGCGTTCGTGACCGTTTGCCGCTCGTCCGCGTCCTGAGTCAGCCGCACGAAAGTATCCCACGCCTTCGTGCCGCGCTCGAAGTCGCCGGTCCGGACCGCGGCGAAGCCGAGTTCATAGTGTGCCTCGGCGGACAGCGGGTCCAGTCCGGCGGCGCGCGAGAACGCTTCAGCCGCGGCCCGCATCCGGCCCTGCGTCGCCAGCACGCGGCCGATGAGCACCGCGAGGTCAGCCCGGTCGGGATGCGCCGACTCCAGATCGGCTGCAAGCTTGCGCGCCCGTTCCGTCTGCCCTGCCGAAAGCAGCTCGTTCACCTCTGCCATCGACCGGCGCAACAACTCTTCGGGCATCCGCTCGTGCTTTTCCTGCACCTGCACGATGCCCGCGGCCACGAGGCCGTACAGTGTCTTGCCAATGTCGAACGAACTCCGGCCCAGATCCGCCGCGATCTGGCGCACGTCGCGTTCACCATCCACTTCCGCCAGTACTTCCCATTCTTCGGCCGATAGTTCGAGCGGCGTAACATCCCGTTCGCTCGCAGACGCCAGCGCGGGCACCGCCTCCGGGCTCGGTACCTTCGATTCCAGTCGGGACCACTCGTCGAGCCGGCGTGCGCCTTCCATGAGCAGCGTATCGACCCGCACTCGCGCGAGCAGCCGCTGCGACGCGATCTCCGCGCGCTCCTCGAACTTGAAGTAGCCCTCGTCCCACGCCATCAACTCGTAAACGGTCTCTTCCATCTGAAACCGGAGCTGCCGGGCAAGCTCCGTCTCGTCCACGACCGCCATGTCGAGCAGGATCTCCGCGAGGCGCTTCGTCGGATCCTGCCGCTGCTGTTCCAGCGATAGGTCCAGATCCGACCGCGTCAGCTTGCCCGCTCGCAGCAACAGCTGGCCCAGCCGACGTGTCGATCGGCGACGTACCGCGAACACGATCTCGCCACGGCTGAAATGAACGATCGCTTCGTCGTTCATCCGCTCCGACCGAACTGTCAGCACGCCTGTCTTCCCCGCCAGCTCCAGGAGCTGGAGGACATCGGCAATGCCGAGTTCGCGAAGCGGTCCCTCGATAGCCATCGGTTCCTGTTCCCGGTCACGCCCCATGGCGAGCGGGCACCAACGCCCACCTCGCCGGCTCCAGCCGTTCCAGTCCTGTCAGCGCTGCCTCGTGGCCCGGGTCGAAACGAAGCACCCGACGGTAAGCCACACCCGCTTCCTTCTGCCGCCCCGACTCCCACAGAATGTCGCCCAGCCGGGTCAGCCCTGCCAGATTGTACGGATCGACATCCAGAAACGTCGTGATCACATCGATCGCGTCATCGGCCCTCCCCTGCTCGACCAGCAGGTCCGCAAGTCCCGTCGCCGCCGCCGTGAAGCTGGGTATCGCCTCGAGCGCGGCCTGGTACTCCCGTTCCGCCTCGGCTGTCCGGCCCATGACCGTGAGCAGACGGCCGAGTGCCGCCCGGGCCGCAGGCAGCCGCTCGTTCCCCGCGATCGCGCTTCGCAGCGTACGCTCGGCCCGCTCGAGCTCACCGCTCGCGATGTACGCGGATCCCAGCCGCGTCACCAGCTCGGGCCGGTCCGGCGATTGTGTCAGCGCTGCCTCGAGAACGCGCGCCGCTCGTCGCGGCTCGCCCTTCTCCTCCAGCGCGTCCGCCAGCACCGCGATGGCGCCCGTATCACCCGGCGCAAGCGCCAGCCATCGCTCCGCCGCTTCGACCGCGCCATCCGCACGTCGCAGCTCGAGCCGCGACCGGGCCAGACCTGCCAGCGCGCGGCACCGGACGTCGTTCGTATCGACACCCGCGTCACGTGGGTCCGCGGCGTGATCGAGATCCGCCAGCACCTCATCGAACCGCTCCACTGCCTCGCCCGCTGCGCCAGCCGACAGCAGAATCTCCCCCTGCAGCAGACGCGTCTCGATCCGGTTCGCGCCCAGCGCCGACGCGCGCTGAATGTCAGACATCGCTTCCGCATACTGCCCGCCGTTCAGTGCCGTCCGAGCCGCCGCAAGCCACTCGATCGATGCGGGCCGAGACGGCGCCAGCGCTTCCGGATCCACAGACACCTGCGGTACGTCCGCGTCAACGGCCGCCAGCGCGAGATCGATGTCATCCATGTCGAGATCGAAGTCCTCGATCATCTCGCCGCCATGAACACGCGCGCCGATGTCCAGTTCCGGCGCCGGCACCGCCGCATCCTCGAACTGAAGGTCGATCAGGAGCTGGAACCGCGGGAACGTGATGTACGGGCTCAACTCGAGGGCCCGGCTCGTCTCGCGCAACGCGCCCGGATAGTCGCCCGATGCGGACAGCGCGAACGCGTAGTGATAGTGCGCTTCGGGCAGATCGGCGTCACACTCGATCGCCCTCGCCAACGCCGTCGCCGCAGCCTCCGTCTCGCCTCGCTCCAGCAGCAACATCCCCAGACCCGTCCACCCCGACGCCAGCCGTGCGTCCGCATCCAGAGCCTTCCGATACGCCAGCTCCGCATTCGGCCACGCCCGCAGCACATGGTGCAGCCAGCCCAGGTTGCGCCAGATTTCGGCCAGTGAACGACCCGCCTCGAGCGCTGACTCCAGTGCTTCATCCGCCGCCGGGTAGCCCCT
Organism: Longimicrobiales bacterium; assembly: GCA_035513345.1. GTDB lineage: Bacteria > Gemmatimonadota > Gemmatimonadetes > Longimicrobiales > RSA9 > DATKCF01. Next base: position 49,502 of record DATKCF010000039.1, on the reverse strand, counting down.
GTGGTGGCGCACGACACCCAGGTTGTTCCAGGCCAGAGCGTATGTCGGATCGAGGCTCAGCGAGTGCTCGTATGAACGCGCCGCTTCGGCCAGGTCGCCGATCTGGTGGTACGCAACGCCAAGCTCGTTCCAGAGCTTCGGGCTGGCCGGCTCTTCCTCTATCAGTTCGCGGTACAGCGTGATCGCCGACTCACCGCTCTCGCGCAACAGCATTACCTCGGCCTGTGCCTGCCGCACGAGGTAGCGGTCCTCGCCCCGCTCGACAGCCACCTTCAATTCGCGCAGCGCATCCTCGTACAAGCCCTTCTGCCGCAACGCCAGACCCAGATTGTAGTGGATCAGGCCGCCGCCATGCGCTACGTCCGGCCGATGCGGACGGTCCCCGATCAGTTCGGCGTAGCGGGCCTCGCTGTGGCCGTCGAGAGAAAGGCTCTTCTCCATCTTCGCGTAGCTCGGAACCAACTCGGCCGCGCGCGCCGCGTGCCGGCCCGCCCGCTTGTCATGACCAAGCTCCCCGCACACGAACGCCAGAAGGTGGTGAGCGCTGGCCATGGTGTCGTCCAGCCGGATGGCTCGCTCGAGCCACGTCATCGCCTCCTCCGGCGCACCACGCAGGTAGAACAACTCGCCGATCTGCGCCGCGACACCCGCATCCGACGGCGCCCGCTCCGCCGCCTCGAAAAGCGCGCTGAGCGCCGCGTCCAGCTCTCCCATCCGCACGTGCGCTCTCGCCACCCACCGCAACACCGCAGGATCGTCGGATCGCTGGAATGACAGCCGCTTCAGTTCACGCAACGCGGCGTTCGCGTCCCCGCCGAACAGCAGCATCTTCGCCAGCCGCAGGCGGCTCTCCGTGTCGTCCGGATCCGCCTCCAGTCGAAGCTGCAGACCGTGAAGCGTCCTGTCGAAGTGGTCCGTTGCGAAATAGACGATCTGGAGGTTCCGCTCCCCGACCGCCATGCGTGGGTCCAGGGCGAGCGCTCGCTCGAACTGTTGCGCGGCTTCGCCGTACAGTCCCTTACTGTAGAAGACGACGCCGAGATTGTTGTGGGCCGCCGCGTCGTTCGCCGGTATGCGCCGGACCAGGTTCCTGAGGATCGATGTGTCGCGGTCCGACCGCGGCGACCCGCTCCTGGCCTTGTCCGTGCCTGCCGGCCGGTCCGTCCAGGGAAGCGCTGCCAGGGGTCCAGCCTCGGCTCCCGTTACCATCACGCAACGTTCAACGCATGCAGGATCCTGTTCAGCGAGTCCTCGTCGGGAATCAACAGAAAGTGGGCGCTCAGATCTTCCACTCCATCCACTCCGAGACTCGTGCTGATCGACAATACGTAGTCATCTTCGCTCCCGAAGTTCAGGTAGCTCGTCATCAGGATCGCCGCGGCCATATCGATTGCGAACGCCGGTACCGAGATGGTGATCGACAGTCCCGTGAACTCTGCCAATGCGTTCAGGTACGCACCGACGATCACGTTGCCGATCTCCTTGACTGCGGACCTCTCGAGATCGCCGAATCCCGCCGGGAACTCCGGCTCTCGCATGTTCAGCAGGTACGAGACGAGCTTCGCCGCCGTCGTTCCCTCGAACACCTGGAGCGTCCTTCCCTGCACATCGCCTTCGACCTTCACGATCACAGCCGAAACGACGTCGCCCGGATCGCCGAGCATGCCGCCGACCTGCTCGAGCGGCAGTACACTGACCTCCGGCACGCTGACCATCACCCGCTTGCCTGTCAACCGCGAAAGCGCCGTCGCCGCGTGACCGGCGCCAATGTTGGCCGTCTCTCGCAGCGCGTCCAGGTGCAGGTCGGTCAGGCGCCGCGGATCCATCGTCAAAGCATGCTCAGCGGGTCGATTAGAAGAGCTGGCCGCCCGTCCGCCAGAATCGTCGCACCCGAGAATACAGGCAGCGTCCCGACCGGCGCATCGAACGGCTTGACCACGATCTGCTCGTGGCCGATCACGCGGTCCACCGCCAGGGCGACACGGCGCTCTCCGAGTTCCGCGACGACCGCCGCCGACGGTGACCCCGACGCAGCACCGAGTACCCGGCCGAGATCGACAAGCGAAACCGCTTCGTCCCGGACCGTCACCGTGCCCGTTCGCCATGCATCGGCGTTCGGTCCCTCCAGCGGGATGACCTCATTCACGTGTGTGATCGGCAGCGCGTACTCCTCCCCACCCACTGCCACTCTCAATGAGTGCGCCAGCGAAAGCGTGACGGGCACTCGCAGCGTGAACGTCGTGCCCTGACCGCTGCGGGTTCTCATCTCGATCGAACCACCCAGACCCCTGATCCGGCCAGCCACCACATCCAGACCCACGCCACGGCCCGACAACTCCGTCACCTTCCGGGCCGTCGAGAAGCCTGCGTGGAACAGCAGCCGCAGGATCTCCTCCTCGCTCGCTGCGCCCGCGTCCGCAGCCAGAAGCCCCAGCTCCCTGCCCCGGGCCGCCACCGCGTCCGTGTCTACACCACGCCCATCGTCGATCACCAGCATGCGCACGCTGTTCCCTTCCCGTGACACCTCGACGCGGATCGTGCCTCGCCTCGTCTTGTTCGACGTTTCCCTCGACTCCGGACGCTCGATCCCGTGATCGACCGCGTTCCGCAGGAGGTGTACAAGCGGATCGACCATCGCATCCAGAACCGCCTGATCCAGCTCGATCTCGCCGCCCGTCACCTCGAAGTCGATCTCCTTGCTCGCCGCGCGCGACGCGTCACGGACCAGCCTCGCCACGCGGTCGAGCGCAGTCGACACGGGCACCAGTCGCAGTTCGAGGATGATCCGCTGAAGCGACGCCAGCACGGTGGTGGCTCGGTAGCTCGTCAACTGCTCGCCCGACTGGGCGGCCCGCGCGTGCAGGACCGAAAGCTCCGCTATGCCTTCGGCCATCTCGTCCAGACGCCCGCGATCGACTCGGACTGACATCGAGCGCGCATGACTCGTGTCGCGCGTGGTCGACTTCGCCTCCTTCGGCGCCGGCCGCAACTCGGACGGCTCGCCACCCGACCACGCATCCAGAGTCACCGCCGCTACGTCGCCCACCGCCCGGACAGAAAACTCCACTCCGCCCGCGTCCGACCCTGCCGACAGGAACACGTACAGCACGCCCCTCACGGGCTCGCCAGCCGATGGCCACACTCCCAGCACGCCGTCCCGGCTGATCACGGCTCTCCGGATCAGTTCCGCACGCGCTTCGGGCATGACCGCATCGTTCGACAGCCGGACTACAAGCAGGTGCGCGGTTCCGTCGGGTACAGTCGTCGGCGAGGCGGCCACCTCCGGTTCACCAGCGGTGGAAGAAACTTCAGGCGACGACTCCTCTTCCTCGACATCACCGCCCCGCAGCGCCGTTTCGATCGCCGCCTCCAGCCCGTCGATCGCCGCGAGCAGCCCGTCCGTCAGAACGGAATCGACGAACCCGCCATCGCGTACACCGCTCAGCGTGTCCTCCAGACGGTGCGCGGTGTCCGCGGCCGTCCGGTGCCCCATCGCCCCCGCCAGACCCTTGATCGTGTGCGCTGCCCGGAAGGCCTCCTCGACTGCCGATAGCTCGCCTCGCTCGAGCGCGAGTATGCTTCGCGTCAGGAGCTGCAGATGCTCCCGCGTTTCCATGATGTAGAGATCCAGAAACCGGCCGGAGCGCACGTCACGGCTCACAGTCGAGTCAGCCGAGAACGCGTTGCACGGCTTCGAGCACGCGCGCGGGCTGGAACGGCTTCACGACGAAATCCCGCGCACCCGCCTGGATCGCCTCGATCACAAGCGCCTGCTGGCCCATGGCGCTACACATCACCACATTCGCGTCCGGGTTCTCGTCGACGATCGCTTTCACCGCGTCGATTCCGCCCATGTCCGGCATGATGATGTCCATCGTTACCAGATCCGGCGCCAGTTCGCGGTACAGCTTCACTGCCTCCGCACCGGTCCCCGCCTGGCCGACCACCTCGAAGCCGGCGCCTTCCATGATCTCGGCGAGCATCGTTCGCATGAACAGCGCATCGTCGCAGATCAGAACCGTACGAGCCATTTCTCCTCACTGGCCTCGAATCAGGCGAGCCGGGGTCCGAACACCGCGTCCGGATCCAGAATTGTGAACGTCCGGCCGGCCGCCACCAGGGCGACCGCGCCTCCTGCCCGGCCCTTCGACCGGGCGGTGGCTTCATCTTCTATCACTTCGTATGCGGCGATCGTCAGGACCTGGTCGACCGCCAGTCCTACTACCCTTTCGCCGTACTTCAGCAACACCAGCCGGTGGTCCGGATTCCCCGCCGACGCCGGACCGCCCGCGATCACGCCGAAGTCGAATACCGTTATCACACGTCCGCGCATGCCGAGCAGACCGTAGACCTCGCGGCCGCAGCCGGGCACCCGCGTGGCCGGCTGCGGCGCAACAATCTCGTGAACGCGTTCCACCCGTACCGCATAACCCTGGTCGGCACACGCGAAAAACGCCCACGACGTGCTCGGCGCACGCGTACGCGGCCCGATGGAAGGATCTTCACGTTCCATCGTGCAATCGGTTGTTCGGGGAGAACGGGACTCGGCCGGCCGTTGGTACAATAGCTCGCTGTCCGCGCACGGGTCAACCGGACGAAGTGCGCCGGGCCCACAACGCCGGACCCGCGAGTTCCGCCGGCAATTCGGATACCATTGTCAATTTTTCTCCCCGGACCGGATGCACGAAAGCCAGCTCTGCCGCGTGCAGGAACTGGCGAGGCACCATTGCCGCAAACTCCCGTGCCCACGACCGGTCGGGACCACCCCCCGCGCGGCGTTCGCCACCCCCGCCGTAATCGCGATCGGCCACCACCGGATGCCCGATCGATTCGAGGTGCACGCGGATCTGATGCGTTCGTCCCGTTTCGAGCCTCGCCTCGATCAGGTCGGCAGCACGCCAGCGCTCGATACGCCGGAAATGCGTTACCGCCGCACGACCGCCCTCCACTACCGCCATTCGCCTGCGGTTCGATGGTGACCGCGCGATCGGCGCATCCACCGTCTGTCGCTCCGCCTTGAGGTGACCCCATGCCGCCGTGAGGTACAGGCGACGGATCTCCCGGCGCTTCAATGCCGCGGACAACCCCCGATGTGCGGCGTCCGTTTTCGCCACGAGCATCAGGCCCGACGTGTCCTTGTCCAGGCGATGCACGATGCCCGGCCTCTTCACGCCGCCGATCCCGGCCAGATCACCCACATGGTGCAGCAGCGCGTTCACCAGCGTGCCCGCCGCGTGGCCGGCCGATGGATGCACGACCATACCCGCCGGCTTGTCGATCACGAGAAGATCCGCATCCTCGTATCTGATATCGAGCGGGATCGGCTCCGGCTGGAGTGCGGACGGCATCGGCGCCGGTACGTCGATCTCGATCGAGTCGCCCGCGACAGGCCGCTCGCTCTTTTTCGGGATGCGTCCGTTCAGACGGATGCTGCCCTCTTCCAGCAAATGCGCGATCCGCGTCCGGGACAGGCCGCTCACACGCGCCGCGATGTAGGCGTCCAGCCGCTCGCCCGTGTCTTCTGCCACACTCAGCCGGATCGTTTCGTCCTCAACCGCTTCCCTCAACGCGCCGATCCTCCCGCCACAGCGAGAGTGCCAGCACGATCGCGCCCGTCGTGACCGCCACGTCCGCCACGTTGAACACCGGCCACCGCAAGTCGCCCAGCCCGACGTCCACGAAATCGACGACACCGGCCGCCGAACCGAGGCGGTCGATGAGGTTGCCGATCGCGCCGCCCGCGATCAGCGAGATCGACGTCAGACGCAGCCGGTCGCCCGCGGCCGTGTGCCGGTACAGCCCGGCGAGAATGCCCAGCGCAACAATCGAAATGCCAAGGAAGATGAGCCGCGAGTTCGATCCCGCGTGAATGCCGAAGGCCGCACCCGGGTTCCGGATGTAGGTCAGCCGGATCGCATCGCCGAGGACTCCGATCCGTTCGTGCAACTCCATTGTCATCTGCACGACCCACTTCGTCGCCTGATCCAGTGCGACTACCGTACCAATGATCGGCGCCGCCCATTTCGCTTTCGTTGGGCCCGTCCGTGTCATGCACGTGCGAGCCCGATCCGGACGACGATGCCGTCAAGGTCCGCCTCGTCCAGCGCGCCGAACGCGCCATCCGCAGGCTCCGCCGCGCACACGATATCCGTCGCCAGTGTGTCGCGTGCCATCGCTTCACCGTGCCGCTCCACTGCGTCCCGGACCTGACTGTTGCCGAAAATGCCGAGCCTGATCCGGTCGCTGACTTCGAGACCGGCATCACGGCGCAGCCGCTGGATCCGGTTCACCATCTCGCGTGCGATGCCTTCAAGCCGAAGCGCTTCGTCGACCGCGATATCCAGCGCCACCGTGTAGCCGCCGTCGCTCTCGACAACCAGCTCGCCGCGCGGCTCTTCCTTCAGCTCGACCTCCTCCACCGAAAGCCCGAACGTTTCACCGTCCAGTTCGATCGACAGTGCTGCGCCCGACCGGAACGCCGCCAGTGCCTCCGTCGGCAGCTCACGGATCCGGTCCGCCGCCTTCTGCGTACGACCGCCGAATCGCTTGCCGATCACGCGGAAGTTCGGTGACGCGCGGTACGTCAGAAGGTCCTCCGCCTGTCCCTCGAAGATTACTTCCTTCACGTTCAGCTCATCCTTCAGAATCGACAGCAACGCGTCCGTCAGTCGCATGCCCGGCGGCAGTACCGCGTGCAGCGCCGGCAGCGGCTGGCGAACGCGGATCCGCACTCGCTCCCTTGCCGCCCGGCCCAGCCGCACCAGTTCGCGGACCCCTTCCATGCCGTGCTCGAGATCGTCGTCCCGATCGCCCGGCGTCTCGCCGCCCGCCGCCGCAACCGGAAACCTTGCCAGGTGAACGCTCGAGCCGTCCGCCAACGCGCGGTGCAACCAGTCCGCATGGAACGGCACGATCGGCGCCAGCAGCCGCGAAAGCGTGACCAGCGTGTCGCGCAGCGTCGCGAAGGCGGCGCGAGTGTCGGCTTCGTTCGCGCGACCCGCTCGCCCATAGAACCGGTCCCGGCCTCGGCGCACGTACCAGTTCGACAGATCGTCCACAACGAAATCGCCGATCGCCCGCGCCGCGCGCGTCATCTCGTACTCTGTCAGGTCCGCGTGAACCCGCTCCGCCAGGCCGCTCACCCGCGAAAGGACCCACCGGTCCAGGACCGGCCGGTCAGACGGTTCCGGATCCTTCGTCCCGGGCGCCCACGACTCGAGGTTCGCGTACAGCGCGAAGAACCGGTATGTGTGCGCCAGCGTGTCGAATGTGCGCCTCGTCGTCTCCGCCACCGCCACCGAATCGTACCGCTTCGGTGACCATGGCTGGCTCACCGTCATGAAGTACCAGCGTATCGCGTCCGCGCCGAACTCCGCGATCGCGTCCCACGGGTTCACGATGTTGCCCTTCGACTTCGACATCTTCTGCCCGTCCGCATCCAGCACGAGGTCGTTCACGACCACGTTGCGATACGCCGGCCCCAGACCGAGCAGTGTCGAGATCGCCATCAGCGAGTAGAACCAGCCGCGCGTCTGGTCGACCGCTTCGCAGATGAAGTCCGCGGGGAAGTGTCGCTCGAACTCCGCCACGTTCTCGAACGGGTAGTGCCATTGTGCCCACGGCATCGAGCCCGAGTCGAACCATACATCGATCACTTCCGGCGTGCGCCGCATCGTGCCATCGCACTTCGAGCACGGCCACACCAGCTCATCGATGAACGGCTTGTGCGGATCGAATGGATCGTCCAGCGCACGCCCAAGCTTCATCGACAGCTTCTCGTACGAGCCGATGAAATCCACATGCTCGGGGTTCGTGTCGCAAACCCATGCCGGCAGCGGAGTGCCCCAGTAACGCTCACGCGACAACGCCCAGTCCACGTTGCCTTCGAGCCATTCACCGAACCGGCCACGCCCCGTTTCCGGCGGATGCCAGTGAACCTTCGCGTTGTTGTCCAGCAGGTTCTGCTTCAGCGCCGTCGTACGGATGTACCACGAGTCCCTCGCCATGTAGATCAGCGGACTGCCGCAGCGCCAGCAGTGCGGGTAGTTGTGGACCTCCCGCGTGTGCCGGTACAGCAGGCCCCTCGCCTTCAGGTCCTCGACCAGTACCGGGTCCGCGTCCTTCACGAACAGGCCACCCACCAGTGGCACGTCCGCATTGAAGCGGCCCGTGTCGTCGATCGGCTTCATGAACGGCAGCGAATGACGCTGGCCCGCCGCGTAGTCATCCGCGCCGAACGCCGGCGCCATGTGCACTATTCCCGTGCCGTCCTCCGCCGTGACGAACTCCTCCAGCACGACCGTCCAGCCCGTGTCCGTTTCGGGCGCCTCCACGATCTCGAACGGCCGCTCGTAGCGGACGCCTTCAAGTTCCCCCGCCGTGTACCGGCGAACGATCCGCGGGCCCTCGCCGCCCGCACCGCCCAGCAGCGGGTGAGCCCGCGCCTCCGCAAGGATCAGACGCTGGCCGTCATGCTCGACCTCGACGTACTCGAGGTCCGGGTGCAATGCGAGCGCCGCATTCGCCGGAACCGTCCACGGCGTCGTTGTCCACACCATGAACGCGCGGCCATCCGGCTCACCGTCATCGCCAAGAATGCGGCACAGGAAGTAGAGCGACGGGTCCTCGACGTCACGGTAGCCCTGCGCCACCTCGTGCGAACTCAGCGCCGTACCGCAGCGCGGACAGAACGGAACGCTCCGGTGCCCGCGATAGATCAGCCCGTCCTCCCAGAACCGCTCGAGGATCCACCAGATGCTCTCGATGTACGCCGGGGTGAACGTGACGTAAGCGCGTGAATAGTCCAGCCAGTACGCAATGCGCTCCGAGAGTCGCTCCCATTCCTCGACATAGGTGAACACGCTCTCGCGGCACACCTCGTTGAAGCGCGCGACGCCGACCTGCTCGATCTCGCGCTTGCCGTTGATCCCGAGCTTCTTCTCCGCTTCGATCTCGACCGGCAGGCCGTGCGTGTCCCAGCCCGCGATGCGCGTCACGTGACGGCCCTGCATCGTCTGGAACCGGCAGACCAGATCCTTGATCGTGCGGCTGATTACATGATGGATGCCCGGCCGGCCGTTGGCCGTGGGCGGACCTTCGTGGAAAACGAACTCCTCGCCGTCCGATGTCGCCTCGAGCGTGCGCTGGAACAGGTCCTCCTCGCGCCAGCGCGCAAGAACCCATTCCTCCAGCTCGACCGGAGACGCCGGGTATTCGGGGTAGGTCATCAGTCTGCCGTCACTCCTCACTACGAAATCCGTTTCGTCGCGCCGCCATCCAGCTCGAGGATCCGCCGGATCAATGCGGTGAGTCGTGGCTCGGCCTCCATGGCCGTACGTATGATCTCTTCGATGTCCGCGGGCGCCAGCGCGTCGGGCAGACACTCGTCCGTGATGATGCTCAGCCCGAGAACACGCATGTCCATGTGTCGCGCCACGATCACTTCCGGCACCGTACTCATGCCGACGATGTCGGCGCCGAGCGCGCGAAGCATCCGGTACTCCGCACGCGTCTCCAGGTTCGGACCCGACACCGCGACATACACGCCACGGCGGAGCGGAACGCCCTGCTCCAGCGCCGCATCTTCGGCCCTCGTCTGAAGGCTCCGGTCATACGGTTCCGACATGTCCGCAAACCGCGGCCCGAAGTCGTCCAGGTTGGGACCCGTCAGCGGACTCTCGCCCAGCAGGTTGATGTGGTCGTCGAGAACAACGAGATCGCCAGCCTGCCACAGCGGATTCATGCCGCCGCTCACATTCGACACGATGAGCGTGTGAGCACCGAGCTGCCGCATGACCCGCACCGGAAACGTCACTTCACGGAGCGAGTACCCCTCGTAGCGGTGGAACCGACCCTGCATGACGACAACCGGACGGCCCGCGAGCCGGCCCATGATGAGTCGGCCCGTGTGTGTCTCGACCGTTGATAGCGGGAATCCCGGAATGTCCGGGTACGGAATCGTTGCCTCCGCCTGGACCTCATCCGCCAGCCGGCCAAGGCCCGTACCGAGAATGATCGCGTATTCCGGTGGCGACGCCCCGTGCGCGCGTATCGCTTCGACCGCCGCCGCAATCGCATTTCCCTGCTCTGTTCCGTTCACCCGCCCCCTGAAGATGACCAGTGATCCTGCCGTTCGTCCTGCGCTTCCGCTTCCATCTCGCCCGCATCCTGCTCGAAGAACATTGGATGCAGGGTCAGCGCCGACACATCCCCGGTTGTCGGCGAGGGTGGCTCGTACCTGGACAGACCGCAGATTGAGTCCAGGTCGATAAGAGCCGGATCCGCCGAATCATCGTCGTTGTACTCCTCATCAAGCGGCGGAGCATCGGCCCCCTCGGCGTGACGTGTCGGACGGTCCCCGGCGTGCGGCGGCTGCGGTTCCGTCGAGGCCTCGGGCACATTCAATGCCGCTGCCGGCTCTTCCTCGAACGCCGACTCGGCATCCAGCAGCAGCGAATCGACAAAGTCGATGTCGTCATCGTCGGCCCCTGCCTCCGGTTCCCGCGCGGCCGCTGACGGCGGCGAGTCCTGAAGGCGAGGCCCCGACATCAGCGTCTCGACACTGTCGTCGATGCCACCATCAAAATCGAACGCAGCATCGATCACGTCGTCCATCTCATCACGTGGCGATTCCGACCGCGCAACAGCCGCCGGCTCGACAGATGCCACGAATTCCGTCGGCTCATCGCCTAGCGCGGTGCCGATGTCGAGATACGATGCCCGCTCGACCATGGCCGCGCTGACGTCCTGCTCGACCCGCTCTGCGGTCGCCGCCTCGACGGCCGCTTCGGCGGCCCGCGAGGTATCGTCCTCGCCAAAATCGAGGAACGCCAGGTCGACATCCTCTTCGGACGTGTCGACCTGTGCCGCTCCCTCCGCCGATCCCGTCACAACGTCGTCAGACGACAGCAGCAGGTCGTCATCGTCCTCGGACAGAACCAGATCATCCGCATCGTCGTCGAAGTCGTCGTCCGGTTCCGCATCCCGCACTCGCGCGGACTCATCAGGGCCCAGTTCGGGCTCCCAGCGCGCCAGAGCTTCCGCCAGCGGTGCGTCCGGTCCCGACGCCGGCTGCTCCGACGCCGGCTGCGGCTCCACTTCGACCACAGGCGCGATCCCGGCCGCTGTCGTGCTGGCAAACAGCTCCGGTGGCTCGGCCGCGGGCAAGACCGGCGCGACAGGTGCAGCGGCGATCGCAGACGTAGACGGTGTCGCCAGGCCGGGCCCGCCGCGCGGCGGGTCATCAGCCGGCCGAGCCGAACCGGCCGCGTGCATCTCCAGGCCGTGCGTCATTGCCGTCAACTCCGAAAGTTCCTGCTCGAGGTACTTCCGGTAGCTGCTCAGAAACTGGAACTGGCGCGAGCGCAGCATCTCCAGCCCCTGCTCCTCGTGTTCCCGCATGCGAACGGCTTCTGCACGGATCCGGTCCGCATCCTGTTGCGCCTGCTTACGCAGCAGCTCCACCTCGCGCGTTGACTGCGAGCGGATGTCCTCGCGCATCTGCTGCGCGCTGACCAGTGCCTCCGTCAGTGCCCGTTCCCGGTCCTGATAGTCCGACACTTGCTGCTCCAGCCGGGCAATACGACCAGCCACGCCCGACGAATCCCGTACCAGGGTCTCCATCCGGTCGGCCACAAGATCCAGAAAATCGTCAACCTGGCTCTGTTCGTACCCGCGGATCCCTCGGCGGAAATCGCCTTTCTTCTTGCGGACGTCCAGTGGTGTCAGATCCATCATGTTCGCTCCCCGAACAGCGCGGTTCCCAACCGGACCATCGTGCTGCCCTCTTCGACAGCGATCGCGAAGTCATTTGACATCCCCATCGACAGATGCCGGGCATCAAAGCCCTTCACATGCCGTGCGCACACGTCATAAAGCTCGCGCGTGCGCCGGAACGTCCGGCGAAGCACCGCTTCGTCATCCGTGAACGGGGCCATCGTCATGAGACCCCTGACGTGAAGTGTCGGCATCTCGGCCATTTTCACGATAGTCTCCTGCGCCGACTCCACGTCGAGACCGCCCTTCGCCGCCTCACCGGATGCGTTTATCTGCACCAGAACCTCGATCCGCCGACGCGCTCGTTCCGCCTCCTTCGACAACTCCTGCGCCAGCCGCAGCGAGTCCAGGGACTGGAGCAGATCGAACCGGCCAACCGCCCTGCTTACCTTGTTCCGCTGCAGGTGGCCGATCAGATGCCAGCGAACCGGACTGCCCAGCTCCGCGTGCTTCCGCTCGAGCTCGGCCACCCGGTTCTCGCCAACGTCGCGGAGCCCGACCTCGACAGCCGCCTGCACCGCCTCCAGCGGATGCCCCTTGGTCACCGCCACCACCGTCACTCCCGCCGCCGGACCCGCACCCATTATCGCCCGGGCGATCCGTTCCTCGACGTGTGGCAGATTCTCGCGTAACCGCGCCAGATACATGGCGAGAACGTATTCCGTCGGGGTCCCGTGAGCAACGACCTGCCACACGATGGTGCCTGTACGGGCACGGCCGCTCTCTCGCGGCTTGCAGAACGGACGAAGGGGGCACCGAACCCGCGGCGCCCCCTCCGATCTGTCCCTGGCCCGATCGGGCCGCGCCGCTATCTCGTCGAGAACGAGATCGGCAACGACACCCACACCTGCACGGCCTTGTCACGATTCTGCGCCGGCGAGAACCGCATGATGTTGGCCACGCTGATCGCCGCCTCGTTGAACGCAGGGTAGTCGCTCGCCTCCGCAATCTGCGTCTTCAGTACCGTGCCGTCCGTGTCAATGAAGAACCACACGTTCACCCGGCCACCAATGCCCGCATCCCGCAGCAGCGGCGGGTAATTCCGCTCCAGCGCCCGCTGAACGTCCGGCGTGTTCTGAAGCCTCGGCGGCACCGTGAACGGCGTGAACGTCGGTGCCCTCGAGATGTCCTCGTTCGCGGCCGAACTCGTCGGCGGCGGCGGCAGGTTGTTCACCGGGTTTTCCTCGAACGTCGTCTCGGCGATCGTGATGTCTTCGTCGATCGTCGCCTCGCCGACAACCGGCATCGCCGGTCGCGAGATCGCCTCCGGCGGCGGCGGAATCTCGACTTCAGGCGGCAGCGTGATCGCTTCCAGCTCGTCCGTCGAGAATGATACGTCGCTCGACGCCATTGTCGGCCAGAACGCGAACAGCATTACGTGGATCACCGCTGCAGCGGCAATCGACCCCCAGAACCATTCGTTGAACCGGGCCTTGAACTGGTCGTTCGCATTCCTGGCGCTGCTCAGAGTCGTCATGCTCTACCTCCGCTCTCGGCTGAATCGCTGCTTTACGTTCGTGTAGAACGTCACCCGCACCGCTCCGGATTCCGACAGTTCCTTCATCACCAGATCGACCCACTGGTACTGTACGTCCTCATCAGAGCGAATCACTACGATCAATGCCTGATTCTCCGCATAAAGCGGGCCGACCACGTTGCTCACCTGCTCCATCGGCACGCGGTCGTCATTGATGTAGACCCCGCCGTCCCGTTCCACAAACACGTGCAGAATGTCCTTGCGCGGCTGGTCCAGCTTCTGCGTCGCGGCCGCCTCCGGAATCACGACATCGCGGTCCTTCTCCTTACGGAACGTCGTGCTGACCATGAAGAAAATGAGCAGCAGGAACGCCATGTCCGCGAGTGACGATGACGGGATTTCGCTCGCCGCCTTCGACTTCCGCTTGAACCCGCCTTTCATCATGGCTATTGCTCCAGAAGCTGGAGTGAGATCCGGTTCGCCTTCGCGTCCTGCAGCTGGTCCAGAACGTCGACCATGTACCGGTATGGTGCGTTCGGGGCCGTCTTCACGGCAGCGATCAGGTTTTCGTTCTGCGAATACTCGAGCCGCCAGATACTGCCGATCTCATCTGCGCGGTGAACCGTTTCCTGCGGACTCTCGCCGCGCTTCACGCGGACAAGACCGTCCGCCTGCACCACGATGTGCAGGATGTTCTTCTGCGAGACCTCGACTTCTTCCTGCGGCTCGGGCAGCACAATGCTCAACCCCTTCTCCTCGTCGAATACCGTCGTCACGAGAAAGAAGATCAGGAGCAGGAACGCGATGTCCGCCATCGACGATGTGGGGATCTCGCCCCCGACACGGTTCTTCTTCTTCATCAAGGCCATTTTCTGCGCTCCCTGCTACTGTGGTCCTACAGCACGCGGCGCCGAGAGGTCCCAGATCAGGTTCATGATCCGGTCCGTGCCTCGTTCCATATCGACGATCAGCTTGTCGATCCGCGTCACGAAATAGTTGTACCCGATGTTGACCGGTACCGCGATCAACAGGCCGGTCGCGGTCGTGATCAGTGCGACCTTGATGCCGCCGGCGACCAAGGATGCTTCGACCTGGCCGGCCGCCTCGATCGCTGCGAACGCCTGGATCATGCCCGCGACCGTGCCGAGGAACCCGAGCAGCGGCGCCACGTTCGACACCGTCGCCAGAATCGGAAGGCCGCGCTCCAGGAACCCGAGCTCGATCGTGCCCGTCGTCTTGATCGCCTTCTCTACATCGTTGCTCGAGAGGTCGTTTGTTTGCACACGACGCAGCCCCGCATACAGGATCGCCGCCACCGGACCCGGTGTTTCCTCCGCGAGCTTCGTAGCCTCATCGATCTTCCGCTTCTCGATCAGTTCGCCGACCTGTTCCATGATCGTCTGCGACGAACGGCGCGCCGCCCACAGCGCGTAGAACTTGGCGATCATCACGCCAAGCGCGAAAAGCGAGCACAGCACAAGCGGATACATGAAGGCCCCGCCATCATGGAACATGCTCAGCAGGGTGAAGTTGACTTCGGGTCCCTGGGTTTCCAAGCCTCGGCTCCGGGTTGTGCGGGCCAACTGCGTTTCTAGTTATTCCGTAATCTACGGGGCGTAGCCGCGCGTGTCAACGCAATCCGCACGTCTCGTCAGGAACGTCGGAAATCGGCATGACTGCTACACTTCCGGTCAGGCCGGGACCGGTTGGGCGCCGGGTGCGGGGTCGTCCGGTGTGCCGGGTCCGCCGATGATCTGTCTCAGCCGTTCCCCGCTCACGTTGCGCTCGAGCTTGCCTCGCCGCGCGATCGAGATATACGACGTCTCCTCACTCACCACGACGACCACGGCGTCGGTCTCCTCGGACAGACCGATGGCTGCTCGGTGCCGGGTACCGAGCGTACGGTCCGTCACCGGAAACTGCGTCAGCGGCAGGATGACGCCGGCTGCGATGATCGTGTCGCCCTGAATGAGCAGCGCGCCATCGTGGAGCGGGCCGTAGGGCGAAAACAGGCTGACGATCAGGTCTGCGCCGACTTTCGCCTGGATACGGGTGCCGGTCGTGGCATACTCATCGAGACCGACCTCCTTCTCGACGGCGATGATCGCGCCCGTACCCGTGCGCGAGAGGCGTTCCACGGCCTCGATGAGTTCGTCGGTCACCTCCCTGCCTTCGAGCCGGTTGAAGAACCGCAGCACCCGGCTCTGGCCGAGCCTGGCCAGAGCGCTTCGAAGTTCGGGCTGAAACACGATCAGCGCGGCGATCGCGCCGTACTCGAATACTTTCTCGAGGATGTACTGAATCAGTGGCAGGTCGAGAAATCGCGCGGCGAAGTATACGATGACCAGGAGGAGCAGACCGACCAGCATCTGCAACGCGCGCGTCGCAGCGAGCAGTCGCAGCACATAATAGATCGCGACCGCGACCAGCGTGATCTGGAGCAGGTCGAGCAGACCCGGCAGGACGAAGCCGAAGCGATCGAAGAACCCGATCACGTGGCGACCTTCCGGACCTCGTGTGCGACATCGAGGGCTCGCCGGACGGCCTGCACGTCGTGGACCCGGAACAGCGCCGCCCCGCCGAACAGTGCGGCGACGCACGCGCCTACCGTGCCTTCCAGCCTGGCCTCGGGCGGCAATGGCCCACCGCCGTTCGCGCCGATATCCCCGATGAACCGTTTGCGGCTGGGTCCGACCATTACCGGGTATCCGAGCACGAGGAACCGGTCGAGCGCGCCGAGCGCACCGATGCTGTGCGCCGTCCGCTTCGAGAAACCGAGACCCGGATCGATCACGATCGATGCCGGCGCGACGCCGGCCTCCACCGCGCGAGCGGCCGCCTCGCCCAGCTCCGCCACCATCTCACCGGTCGGATCGGCGCCGTACGCGGCCTGCTCGTAGCCAGCCATTTCGGACACGCCGCCGCGCGAATGCATGAGAATCAGACCGGCACCGGTCTGCGCGACCAACGCCGCCATGGGCGGGTCGATGCGCGTCGCGGAGACGTCGTTGACCGCCCACGCACCTGCGTCGAGCGCTGCGCGTGCCACTGCGGTCTTCACGGTGTCGATCGAGAGAGGAACCTCCGGCCACCGGCGAGCGATGGCCTCGATCACGGGCACTGTGCGGGCCAGTTCCTCGGCGACGGGCACGCCGTTCGCGCCCGGCCGAGTCGACTCGCCGCCCACATCCAGCAGGTCCGCGCCCTCCTCGATGAGCCGGCCGGCGAGCGCGACCGCGCGTTCCACCGTTCCGTGCCGGCCGCCGTCCCAGAACGAATCCGGCGTCACATTGACGATGCCTGCGATCCGGGGCCTGTCGAGGAGAACCCCGCCGCGCGCCGTCCGCCATTCCCGGATTCCAGCCTCCATCAGGAGGTCGCGTCCGCCTCCCGCTCGGCCGAGACCGGCACCTCGACCTCCGACTTGCGTCCCTCCGCCAGCGCGCGCTGGCCTTCAGCCGAGCCGGCGGGTTCATCGCCTGTCGCGCCCGTCGAGATCTCGCGTCGCAGTGTCTCCGCGAACTCGCGCGCGCGCGCCACCAGCTTCGCTTCCGGCAGCTTCTCGCCGGCCGCCAGCAGATCGATTTCCTCGCGGTCGAGCGTTTCCCGTTCGAGCAGCGCCTCGGCGATCTGCTCGAGCAGTTCGCGGTTGTTCGTCAACGTCTTCGTCGCCGTATCGTACGCCGTGTCCAGCAGGTGCTTCACCTCGGAGTCGACCTGCCGGGCCACCGCTTCGGAGACCTGCCGGCGCTGCCCGATCTCGCGACCGAGGAATACCTCGTGCTCCGCGTCGCCGACCGCCATCGGTCCGATCTCGTGGCTCATCCCGAACTGCGTTACCATCCGCCTCGCCATCGCCGTCGCACGCTCGATGTCGTTCGCCGCGCCCGTCGTGATCTTCTCCGGACCGAATACCATCTCTTCGGCCGAACGCCCGCCGTACAGCATTGCGAGACTGGCGATCAGGTACTCGCGCGTATACGAGTGACGGTCCTCCTCGGGCAATGACGCCGTCACGCCCAGCGCGCGGCCGCGCGGCACGATCGTGATCTTGTGGACCGGATCGAGGCCCGGCAGCCGCAACGCGACCACCGCGTGACCCGCCTCGTGATACGCCGTGAGTTTCCGCTCCGCATCCGTCAACACCATGCTGCGGCGCTCAGCGCCGAGCATGACCTTGTCCTTCGCGTCCTCGAGGTCGGCCATCGTGACCTTGTCGTGGCCTCGCCTCGCCGCCAGCAGGGCACCCTCGTTCACGAGGTTGGCCAGGTCCGCGCCGCTCATGCCCGGCGTTGCCTTGGCAATCGTCCGGACCACCACATCGTCGGAAATCGGGACCTTCCGCAGATGCACCCGGAGAATGCCCTCGCGGCCTTTCACGTCCGGCGCGTCAACCACGACCTGCCGGTCGAAACGGCCCGGCCGCAGCAGCGCCGGGTCCAGCACATCCGGTCGGTTCGTCGCCGCCAGCAGGATCACGCCTTCATTCGACTCGAAGCCGTCCATCTCGACCAGAAGCTGGTTCAGCGTCTGCTCGCGCTCATCGTGGCCGCCGCCCAGGCCCGCGCCACGGTGACGGCCGACCGCGTCGATCTCGTCGATGAAGATGATGCACGGCGCGTGCGCCTTGCCCTGTTCGAACAGATCGCGCACACGCGACGCGCCCACGCCCACGAACATCTCGACGAAGTCCGAGCCCGACATCGAGAAGAACGGACGCCCCGCTTCGCCCGCCACCGCACGGCCCAGCAGCGTCTTGCCCGTGCCCGGCGGACCGACCAGCAGAACGCCCTTCGGCAGCCGGCCGCCCAGCCGGCTGAATTTCGCCGGGTCCTTCAGGAACTCGATGATCTCCTGAAGCTCGTCCTTCGCTTCATCCGCTCCGGCGACATCCGCGAACGTGACCTTCGGCGTGTCGCCCGTCAGAAGCCTCGCCTTCGACTTGCCGAACTGGAACGCCTTCGAGCCGCCCATCTGCATCTGCCGCATCATGAACAGCCAGAACCCGATGATCAGCAGCCATGGCAGGAAATTGAGAATCAGGACCCACCAGTTCTGATTCGCCTTGCGCGCCGCAATCGTGATGTTGCGCGCATTCAGTTCCACGAGCAGAGCGGCGTCATCCGCGAACGGCAGCTGGGTCCAGAACTCGCGGACCGGCTCCGCATCGCGCGTGATCGCGTTGCGCAGTGTGCCCTCTATGCGCTCGCCTTCGATTACCGTGACTTCCTGGATGTTGTCATTGCTCAACTGCGTCCGGAACGTCGTGTAGTCGAGTTCCGTCGCATCCTGTCCGCGCGATGACACCGTATTGATGATCAGCAGAGGAATCAGGAAGATGAGAATCCAGAACGACGCCGTCCTCGACATCCGTCCGAGTCGGTTCGGTTCCCGGGTCCCCTTGCCGTTGTCCTTGTCCTGCATCATTTCGCCTTCACGTCCCGTGCCCGCCTGGCTAGAGGCTCGCTATGAAAGGCAGGCTGCGGAAGTTTTCGCTGTGGTCCAGGCCGTAGCCAACCAAGAACTCGGCCGGTGCATCGAATCCGACCCAACGCGCGTCGAGCTCGAGCGGCGGCGCCAGACGCTTGTGCAACAGTGCACAAAGGTCCAGACTGGCCGGTCCGCGTGCCCGCAGGATCGGCACCAGCCGGTTCAATGTATTACCGCTGTCGATGATGTCTTCGACCAGCAGTACATGCTTACCCCCGATATCCGCTTCGGGGTCGTACACCAGTTTGACGGACCCGCTGCTGACCGTCGCGGAGCCATAGCTTGCCGCCACCAGGAAATCCACGGCCAGCGGCCGCCGGATCGTCCGGACCAGGTCCGCCATGAAGATGAACGACCCCTTGAGCAGCCCGATGACGAGCAGCTCCGTGCCGGACGGATACGCATCCGCGATTTCGCGACCCATCTCGTTGACGCGACCCGCAATGACCTCCGCCGAGTAGACGATCCGTCGCAGCGGCCTGCCGCCGGTCCGGGCCTGGATCTCAGCCGTCGATTCCATCGAATACCCGAATGTGGAACACCCTCGCCCCGCCTTCCGGTTCCGTTCCGGCGGCCTGCGCCAGCCCCGCGACCCAGAGGATACGGCCGTCTTCGGCCTGGGCCAGAACCGGGACGCGGCCCCTCTCGTAACGCGGAACTCGCCGTTCCGTGAACAGCTTCTTGAGCTTCCGTGTACCGCCCGCGAGCCGGATCCGGTCGCCGGCTCGCCACGCTCGCAACTCGAGTGGGAATCGCAACGCGGTGGGGTCGAACGCGGCGGCGAACGGTGACGCCGCCACTTCATCGGACCAGGTCACGCGGATGTGCCTGCTGCCGATCCTGGCAGTGCCTGCACCGGCATCCCGCGTCGGGATCATGAGTGTCCGGTCGGGCTCCGCGCTCTCGAAAGGCGAGCCGATCAGGATTCGATCGAAGTGACGTTCGAGACGGAGTCCGCCCCCGAGTTCGACTCCCGTTCCGCTTGCACCCGACCTGATGAACGAAAGTGCCGCGCCCGTTCCTGCCCTGCCGGGAACGCGGCCGAGTTCACCAAGAAGACGGCGGAGCACCCGGCCACGCATGTGCCGATGATACCCGAGCAGCGGTGTTCTGGCAAGCTGAATCCGCGTTGCCGTTTGCTCGATGACGACCTCTCCGATCGCGCGTTCGACGACGGCCGACCACGCCGATTCCGACTCTCGCTCAAGCCTCGCCAGTTGCACCAGCCGCTCCGTTGCGCCCGGCATCGACCGCTCCAGCGCCGGCAGCGCGATGTGCCGGATCCGGTTGCGCGCCCGATCCAGGCCCAGATTCGTCGGATCGCCTCGCCAGCTCAGGCGCCACTCCTGCGCGTACCCTTCGATTTCACGACGCCGGAACCGAAGCAGCGGCCGCACGATCGCGCCGCGCCGCTCCGGAATACCGTGCAGTCCGCCACTTCCGCGCAACAGGCGGAACAGGACCGTCTCGGCCTGATCGTCAGCGTGGTGAGCCGTTAGGATCCGGGAGGCGCCGACCCTCGCCGCGGCCTCGTGCAGGAATACGTAGCGCGCGGTCCTCGCATCGGCCTCCGTCCGCAGGACGCTCGCCGTGACGCCGGTCTCCAGCGCAACTCGCCATGCCCTGCACAGCCCGCGCACCCACTCGGCATCGTTCGCGCTTCCTTCACGCATCCGATGGTCGAAGTGGGCCGCAACCGGATCGAAGCCTGCTGTCTGGAACCGGATCAGGTGGAGCAGAGTCACGGAGTCGACGCCGCCGGAGACCGCTACGAGCAGCTTCGATCCGGCAGGGAGAAGTGCGCTGCGTTCGAGATGGCGAGTGAAGCGGAGGGCCAGTCCGGGTCCGGGCACTGCCGCACGCAACGGCTCAGTCGCCGGCGCCGGCACGGTTCGCGGCATCCGTCAGGCCGGGCGGCAGCGGCCGGCCGACGTATCGGTGCAGCACGCGGCTCGCCGTGTCCGGCCGGTCCGTCACCAGTCCGTCCACGTCCCAGTCGAGCAGCCGTTGCATGTCGCTCTCGACGTTCACCGTCCACACGTGGACCTTCACGCCGCGCGTGTGCAGCGCCTTGACGAACTTCTGTGTCACGATGCGGTGCGATCCGTGGAACTCCGGGATCTGCGCGACGTCCGCATTGATGGACCAGAAGCGCGCCAGCTTCAGCTTGTGGAAGCGGTAGAAGTCACGGACCTGTTCGGTCGACGCGCTGATCGGGCCGCCGTACGAGCCGAACATTGTGCGGTCCCGGTCGTACATGCCAGCGGCCACGACGCGTTGAGTCGCATCCAGACGTGCGATCGCCGCGAACAGCGGTGCCTGGGCTTCGGCGGTCTTTACTTCCACCGTGATCGGCGTGTCCGGCAGCGACTCGAGCACTTCGTCGATCGTCGGCACCCGCACGCCACTGTCGCGGAACGGCTGCGTCTTGCGGTCGCGCGAGAAGTTGTGGCCTGCATCGAGCGACTGGAGTTCCGCCAGCGTCATGTCCCGTACCGCACCCGTGCCGTTTGTCGTCCGGTCCACCGTCTCATCATGGATGACGACACAGTGCCCGTCCTTCGTCGCGCGCACGTCCAGCTCGAGCATGTCCGCGGCCCACACATCGACCGCCTGACGGAACGCGACCATCGTGTTCTCGGGCGCCAGTCCCGCGCCGCCGCGGTGCGCGATCAGCATCGGGGACCGGACGACCGTGGGGTGCGTGAGGCGAGTCGGAGCGCCCAGCGGGGCGAACCCCGCAAGCAGCGCAGCCGTCGTCAGTGCCATTGCTCTTCGTCGTCGCGCCGGATCATCTCGAAACGGTCCAGCCCGTCGGTCGGCAGGCCGTGCAGCCGGTACAGCACGAGATCGATGAGCCGTTCCGTCATGCGCAGCTCGAGCCGGGCCTCCGCGCCGTTCGCGGGCAACAGTTCGAGACAGCGGCGCGACAGGAACAGCAGCAGATCCTCGACGACTTCAGGTCGGGGATGCGCGGGCACCGGTGAATCCGCCAACGCCTCCTCCAGCAGCAGCCCATCGATGAGGGCGAGGAAGCCGGGGAACGCCAGCTCGACGAGTTCGCTGCCGCCCTGCGACATCTCTTCCGCCATCAGGTTCTCCCACTCGAGCTCGTTCCAGTACAGCTCCTCGGCCTCTTCGCGCAGGAACGTGCGGGTCGCGGCGGGCGCACCAGAGTCGCGCGGTGCGACGAGCGGATGCTGCAGCAGCTTCTCGAGCCGGGCACGGCGGCGCGCGAGAAAGATCTCCGGGTGGAGTTGTCGCCCGGTGCCGTTTTCGGACCGTGCCGGATCCGGCGGTGGGCCCATGATTCCATCCTCCGTGGGAGGCAACCACTTCATGGGGCAAGATAGGACGCCAACCCCGACCGCGGCAAACACGCGAGAACCAGCCTTGCTGCCGCCAACCCGCGGATCTAGCCTTCGGCCGTCACGGTCACCGATGGAGGATCCAATGCGTCTCGTTGCCGTCGCGGTCTGCTGCGCCGCCGCTCTGGCTGGTTGTAACGATCCGGGCGACACACCTCCGACCACGATTCCGATCGACCAGCCTGCGTCCGCTCGAACCGATGGCGCGCTCCCCGTGCCACCGCAGGGTGCGCCGCGTGTCATCATGCTCGGCACCGGAACACCCAACGCCGATCCCGAACGAAGCGGGCCATCTGTCGCCGTGATAGTCGGTGGAAAGGCGTACCTGGTGGATGCCGGACCGGGTGTCGTGCGTCGCGCCGCCAGCGCCGCCCTCGCCGGAGAGGGCGCACTCGACGCGGCCAATCTCGATGTCGTCTTTCTCACTCATCTGCACACCGACCACACAGTCGGCCTGACAGATCTGATGTTCACGCCCTGGGTGCTCGAGCGCGAAGCGCCGCTGCACGTGTTCGGTCCGCCGGGCACGGCGGCGATGACCGGGCACCTGCACGCGGCGTACGCCGAGGACATTCGCATCCGCATCGAAGGCTTCGAGCCGGCGAACGTGACCGGCCACGAGGTCGTGCCGCACGAGATCGAGCCCGGCGTCGTCTACGAGGACGCGAACGTCCGCGTAGTCGCGTTCGCGGTTCCGCACGGGTCGTTGGAGCACGCGTTCGGCTACCGCTTCGAAACGGCCGATCGCACGATCGTCATCTCGGGCGACACCGGTCCCACGGAGGTCATCGCCGAAGCCTGCAATGGCTGTGATCTGCTCGTTCACGAGGTCTATTCGACGGAAGGCTTTGCGGGCAGGGCCGCGATCTGGCAGCGATACCATTCGAGCTTCCACACGTCAACGGCCGAACTCGCGGACATCGCATCGCGCGCTCGACCCGGTGCCATCCTGGTCTATCACCAACTCTACTGGGGCACCACAGACGATGATCTCATCGCGGAAATGCGCGCCGCCGGCTGGACCGGTCCGCTCGCGTCCGCTCGCGACCTCGGCGTTTACTGAGGCTCGTCCATGAATGTCGCGATTTCGGCGATCGGTTTCTTGGCGATGTCCGGTACCGTCGCATCCACCGCAGGATAGCCCACCACCAGCAGAAGGAACGGCCGTTCGTTCGACGGACGCCCGAGCAGTCCGTTCAGGAACCCCATCGGACTTGGCGTGTGCGTCAATGATGCCAGCCCGGCATCGTGCAGGCCCGTGACCAGCATGCCCGTCGCTATGCCGACCGACTCCGTCACGTAGTAGTTCTTCAGTTTCCGACCATCGGGCAGTACCTCGTAGCTCTGCGCGAAAACCGCGATCAGCACGGGCGCACTTTCCAGGAACGGCTTGTCCGGTCCGGTCCCGAGCGGCGCGAGCGCTTCCAGCCATTCGGGCGGCGCGCGGTTCTCGTAGAAATCACGCTCCTCGTGCTCGGCCGCTTCGCGGACCTTCGCTTTCACGGCCGGGTCCGTCACGACGACGAAGTGCCACGGCTGCCGGTTCGCCCCGTTCGGCGCGGTGCCAGCGGCCAGCAGGCACGACTCGATCACATCGCGCGGCACGGGATCCGGCGCAAACTCGCGGACCGTACGACGGCGCCCGAGATGAGCGTGGAACGCCAGCGCGCGCCGTCGCATTTCCTCTTCCGGCAGGCGAGAGTAGCCTTCGAGCGGGACGAACCGCGCATCGGGCGCGCGCATCAGATCCGGAACTCGCGCACGAGCGACTTCTCCTCGTTGCCCTCGATGTTCGCCTCCAGTTCGATGTGCGCTTCCAGTCCACTGCCCGACAGCTTCTCGCGGAACAGCTGATCCAGCTGGAACACGCCGACGCTGTTCGACATCTCGATCCGCAGCTTCACCGGCTTGATTTCACCTCGCTCGAGGTGAACCGCTTCGATGGCCGCGGCCGAGATCGAGTGGATGCTCGATGAGCCCGCCGAGAACGGAACCCGCGACCGGCCTTTCGCCATGTCCAGCGCGTCCGCCACCCGGACCACACCCGCCTCCATTGTCAGAGGCTTGCCGCCCGAACGGTGCGCAATGATCGCGTGCAGGATCTCCGACCGCATCACCGTCGCCGTGCGCGCTTCGTAAATGCCGGCGAGCAGCTCCTTCAGCTTGTCGTGCGCGAGAAACAGCGAATAGGACTCGTGATCCGAGCGGTGTATCGACATGCCGATGTCGTGCAACAGAGCCGCCGCCACCACAACCAGCTCGCCATCCAGGATGTCCAGCCCCCAGTTGTGGACCACGCCCGGCTCGACACCGCCGGACTCGAGCATGCGGTACAGCTTCGCCGCGATGTTCATGACGATCTTCACGTGCACAGGACCGTGGTCGGTCATTCCGAGCCGCTCGATCGCCGTCACGTTCGACGCCAGCCACAGGCCGTACAGATCGTCGTCAGCGTTCACACGCTCGATGAACTCGGTCAGACGCGGATTGCCTCGACCCGGCACGTTCATCTCGACGCGCCGTTCGAAACGCTCCGCCACCGTCCTGCCAACCGGCGGTTCGACCGGCTGGTCGGCCGTGCTTTTCTGGATGTCCGTCATCAGGCTCCTGTCTGCGCCCTGGCGGAACCCACGGGCCGCGCCCGCGATAGTAACACGAAACGCCGCGGATCGTCGGGCCGCTGCGTTTCGTGGCGCCTCCGCGAGGCTACTTCCCGGTCACCTTGCGAACCGCCTTGCGCACCGCACCGTCCCGTTTGCCGCCCGGCTTCTTCGCGGTTCGCGTGACCGCCTTCTTCGCCGCGGCCACTCGCTTGCCCGCGTCTTTCTGTGTCCGCTTCACCGCCTTCTTCGCCGCCTTCACACGCTTGCCGGCATCCTTCTGCGTCCGTTTCACTGCCTTCTTTGCCGCGGCCACTCGCTTGCCCGCATCCTTCTGCGTCCGCTTCACTGCCTTCTTCGCCGCCTTCACACGCTTGCTCGCCTTCTTCTTCCTCGCGCCAACCGCTTTCTTCGCGGCCGCCACACCGCGCCCGGCCGCGGCGCGGACCTTCTGCGCCGCCGTCTTCTTCTTCGGCCGTCCTGTGACCTTGCGGACAACCTCGACTGCCGCATCTCTGACGTCGCTTCCGGTCGCCATGCCCTTCTCCTGTCTGGTGTACCTGCGTCCGACCAACCCGGCCGTCGTCATGGAGTATCGTGCCGCGGGCCGCTCGCCAGCAATGGCCGCTCGCCGGACAACCTCCGGGCCCGCGCCGGGATCATAGTCGCGGCTGATGCAGCATGGCGCTGGCAAGGCCGGCGCTGACGCTTACCCGAACGCGAGGTTGTCCGATGCGCAGTTCCGGACGCGTGCAGATGGTTCCGGCGCGCAGCTGCCGGCGAGGGGCCCGCGCAACCCGGCCTCGAGTGAGGTTGTCTGAAGCCTGGAGCCGTCCGGTTCGTATGGTCTTCTGGTGCCCGTCCACACGTTGGACGTGACCGAAGCGGTGTCCCGGTTGATTGGCCGGCCGTCTCATGGAAACCTTGGCTTCGCGGTCGTCTATTATCATTATAGTCGAATCGGTCGTACATTCACCGATACGAGCGCAGGCGGCTTGCCTCCCACAGGAGCCAGGGCGTCGCTACGGCCCCTGGCCGGCCGCGGCCGCTCGCGGCTTGCCACCATCATGGCTTGATGAGCCGTCCTGTTGCGTATGCCGCCGGCCGGAATGGCCATACCGGACCTGACCACCCGAGCCCGGATATTCGAATGAGTCTGCCCCGGAAGTCGATAGGTTTCCTTGTCATCGTGGCCCTGCTCGGCGCGGCCGGCTACGGCATCTATTACCGGCTCAACAGTTCCGACGAAAACGCAACCACGACGGCGTCGTCGGACAACGGTCCGGCGCCGGGCTCCTCGGCCGATGAGAACTTTTCGACCGATCTGCCGATCCCCGTCGAGGGCTCGCCGGTCATCGCCGGAGACCTCGTGCTCGAGGTCCGCTCCTACGGTCAGGCCGCTGCCACACGGGGAACAGTCCTTCGGGCGCAGGTCGCGGGCCAGATCCTGGCCATGCCGGTCCGGGAGAACTCGGCGGTTGCGGCGGGCGCGCTACTCGTCCGTATCGATTCGACCGACGTCGCGCTGAACCTCGAGGAAGCACGCGCGGCCCTGGCCCAGGCGGAGAACCAGTTCCGCGAGCTGACGATCGGCGATGCCCGCATAGCGGATCCGGCGATCCGGGCCGAACGCGAGGCTGCCTCCCGGCTGAGAGCCGGTCTCGATCAGCGCGAACTCGCCGTCAGGCGAGCCGAAATCGATCTGGCCCGTACCAACGTCACCTCGCCATTCGGCGGACGCGTGGCCAGCATCAAGGTCGTGGCGGGCCAGCACGTGAGTGCGGGCGAAGAGCTGATGCAGGTCCTCCAGATCAACCCGATCAAGGTCGAGGTCCAGGTCCTCGAGAGCGATGTCGGCCAGCTCACGGCCGGCGGCTCCGCTCGCCTCACGTTTGCCGCGTTCCCCGGCCAGCCGTTCACCGGCCGCATCGAGACGATCAATCCGCTCGTCGACAACGTGACCCGCATGGCCAGGATCACCGTCAGCGTGCCCAATCCGGATGGCCGGATTTTGCCGGGCATGTTCGCGAATGTGGTCCTCGACGCCAGCCACATCCCGAACAGCATTCTGGTTCCGCGTTCGGCGATTCTCGAGCGTGACGTCGACCGTCGGAAGATGCTGTTCGTGTTCGATGGCGAGGGCACGAACGGCATCGCCGAGTGGCGGTATGTGACCGTCGGCTTCGGCAACGCCGAGTACGTACAGATCATCGAGAATGCCGAGACCGGTATGGTTCGGCCGGGCGAGATCGTGCTCGTCAACGGACACATGATGCTCACGCACGGGGCGCGCGTGCAGCTCACCGAGAACGTCCGCGCCGTCGAGGGCGGCCGGCCTCGCTGATTGGAGCCGAAGCCATGAGATCAGGAACTCCTCTTCTGGCTGCGTTATTCTCGCTCGCCGCCTCGCCGGCGGCGCATGCGCAGCAGCCCGTACAGGTGCCCGGCGTGCTGTCACTGCAGGACGCCAGGCAGATAGCCAGACAGAACAGCCCGACTTACCTGCAGTCGCTCAACGATGCAGGTCCGACGGCGATGGGCGTGCGGCAGGCGTGGTCAGCCTTCCTGCCTACCCTGAATGCCAACCTCGCCAGCTTCTCGGGCGGTGCGAGCACCACTACGATCGGCGAGGGCAATTTCGGCGAGACTGTCGAAGCCGAAGAGCGGACGGTGAGGAGCAGCCAGGCCTCACAGGGCATAAGCATGTCACTGAGGCTGTTTGATGGTGGCGCCAACTTCCGGCGCCTGGCGGCCGCCAGGGCCCAGGTCCGGCAGACGGACGCTTTGATCGACTTCCAGGCGTCCGAGCTGGACGCCGAGGTGACGACGGCGTTCTACAACGCACGTCAGGCCGCGATGCTCGTCGAGGTCGAACTCAACACGCTTCAGACGGCAAGGGACCGCCACGAACGCAACCAGGAACTGTTCCGGATCGCCGCCGTGGATCAGGTCTCGTTGATCGAGTCCGAGCGTGGCGTGATAACCGCCCAGCAGAGCCTCCGGCGCCAGGAGGCCGAAGCCGAGAAGCAGCGACTGGCTCTGGCTCGGACGCTCGGCATCGATGCTGCGATTCCTTTCGAGATCGCGGCCGAGACGCCGGACGTGTTTGGTCCGGCGGGTATCGAAGCCGACGCGCTCGTCCTGCGCGCCGTCACCGTGAGCCCGACCGTGCTCCAGCGCATTGCTGCCGCGCAGGCGGCGGACCAGCAGGTCGGCGTAGCCAGGGGCAGCCGCTGGCCTACGATTAACTCTAGTTTCGGATGGAGCCGTGGCTCCGGGGCAACGGGGTTTGGTGCGATCGGCGACTTCAACCCGAACGACCGGCGAGGCTGGAGTTTCAACCTGAGCGCGAGCATTCCGCTGTTCACGGGGTTCCAGAACTCCGGCAACATCGCAACGGCCCAGGCCGGGAGCGAGGACGCTGACCTGGCTTTGCGGGCAGCAAGGCTTCAGACCGAGCAGACGGTCCGGTCCGGCCTCGTCGATCTGGGCCAGACCTACCAGGCGTATCTCGACGCCGAGCGGCTGGCCGAGTTGACTACGCTCCAGGTGGAGCTGGCCGAGGAACAGTTCCGGCTCGGCGCGCTCGACTTCCTTCGCTTCCAGCAGATCGTTGACGCGGATGCGCAGGCCCAGCGGCAGGTCGTCCAGTCCCGTTTCGCTTTCGTGAACGCCCGCATCGCCATCGAGCGGGCGCTCGGCGCTCCCATCAATCGCTGAGCCGATGTCACTTCCCCGACTCTCGATAAGCCGTCCAGTCGCCACGATGATGCTGTTCGTGGGTGTCGTGTTCCTTGGCGTGCTGTCGTTCCTGCGGCTGCCGGTCGACCTGCTGCCCGACATCTCGTATCCGCGGCTCGTGGTCTACGCGAGCTATCCTGATGTCGGACCGGCCGAGGTCGAGCGCTTCGTGACGCAGAGCGTCGAGTCGTCCGTGATACGGGTGCCCGGCGTCGAGCACGTCGAGAGCGTCTCGCGCGAAGGCATCTCGCTCGTCTTCATCCGCTTCGCGTGGGGCACCAACATGGACTTCGCCGCGCTCAACGTGCGCGAAGCCGTTGACCGCATTGCGGATCAGCTGCCCGACGGCCTGGCCGAACGGCCGACCGTGCTGCGGCAGGACCCGCGCAGCGAACCGATCATGTCGCTCAGCGCGTCGGCCGACTACAACCTGTGGTCACTCGAGGAACTGGCGGACAACGTGTTCCGCCGACGGCTCGAGCAGATTGACGGCGTCGCCCAGTCGGCGGTGACCGGCGGCCTGGCGCGCGAGATCCAGGTCGATGTCGATCCCCGTCGCATGAACAGCTACGGCCTCACGATCGACCAGATCGCGACTGCGCTGGCCAACTCGAACGCGGCCGGCGCAAGCGGTACCGTCCGCCGCGGCCAGTTCCGGTATACGCTCCGTACAATGGGCGAGCTTCAGAGCGTCGCCGAGATCTCGAGCATCATCATCATACAGACTGCGCCGAGCGATAGTGCGCCCGGCGGACGCATTCAGATCGGCGACGTCGCGACCGTTGTTGACGGGTTCCGGGACCGCGAGTCGGCCGCGCTCTACAACGGGCGCCAGGCGCTCGGCATGTTGATCTTCAAGGAATCCGGCGCGAACACCGTGCAGGTCGCGCGCGATGTCGAGCGCGTGATGGGCGAGCTGGCCAACGACTATCCCGATGTCACGCTTGAAATCGCAATGAGCCAGGCCGGCTTCATTAGCGATTCGATCTCCAATCTCGTGCAGAACCTGATCCTGGGCGGAGTTCTCGCGTTCCTCGTGCTGTTCCTGTTCCTTCGCGATGCACGGTTCCCGATCGCCATCGCGCTGGCCATCCCGATTTCGGTCGTCACGACGTTCGCGCTGCTCGATGCTGCCGGTGTTTCGCTCAACATCATGAGCCTCGGCGGCCTCGCGCTCGGCACCGGCATGCTCGTCGACAACTCGATCGTCGTGCTCGAGAACATTTTCCGCCATCGCGAGAAGGGGCTCCTGCCGGCGGTCGCATCCGCGGTCGGCGCCGAGGAAGTGCAGCGCGCGATCACCGCGGCCACGCTCACGACGATCGCGGTCTTCGGTCCGATCATCTACGTCCACGGCGTGGCCGGGCAGTTGTTCCGGGCGCTGTCGTTCGCGGTCGCCTTCTCGCTGCTTGCAAGCCTGCTCGTGGCCGTGTCGCTGCTGCCCGTGCTGTCGAGTCGTGGCGCCGCCGACGACAGTCCGGCACGCAAGGTTGGCAACGCGTTCGGCTGGTTGTTCTCACCGATGCTCAGCGCGTTCGACCGCGAATTCGGCCGCTTCGCTGCATGGTACGAGCGCATGCTCGACGGTGCGCTGCAGCATCGGGTCCGCGTCGTCGTCATCGCGTTCACAATGCTCGCGCTGATCATTCCGGTCATGCTCAGCCTGCCCCGATCTGTGCTGCCCGAAGTCGACCAGGACGAGTTCCGTGTGCGCTTCGCCCTGCCGCGAGGGACGCCGCTCGAGACCACGCTCGAAACCGCGCGCGAACTTGACGCGATCCTCCGCGCCGACGACGATGTCGAGGCCGTCTTCGTTCGAGCCGGCAAGCAGACGGCGATCGCCGGCATCGAGGAACAGGAATCCGGTCTGAATACGGCGATCCTGGAAGTCCGGACCCGGCCGGGCGCCGGTGCGCGTGCGGTCGTCGATCGAGTCGGCCCGCTGCTCTCGGTCCCCGAGGGCGACCTCGCCGTCGAGACCGGACAGGCCACCGCCGTCGGCAAGCTGCTGGGTGCGGCCGAGTCCGATCTGGCCGTCCGCATTCGCGGTGAAGACATGGACGCCGCGATCGTGTTCGCGGACCTTATCGTCGAACGGCTCCGGTCGGTACCGGAGGTGACGAATGTCCGGGTCGGTACGGAGCTGGGCCAGCCGGAGTTCGTGATCGAGCTGGACCGTGACCGCGCTGCCGCCTTCGGCCTGTCGGCCAACCAGGTCACCGCCGTGATCGAAAACGCCATGCGCGGCTACGAAGCAACCGAGTTCGTCGCCTTCGATCAGAAGATTCCCATAGTGGTCCGGTATCCGGAAGAGGCCCGACGCTCGCTCGAGACGATCGACGGTCTGGACGTCAATGGTATTCCGCTGTCGCAACTGGTCCGCGTCCGTGAGGCGGTCGGGCCAGTCGAGATCAGGCGCATCGACCAGGCCCGCATGGTGCCCGTCCAGGCGGATGTTGCCGGCGGCGATGTCGACGGTGCAGTGGTCGCCGTACAGGCCGCACTCGCGGACATGCAGCCGCCGACCGGCCTGCGCCTCGACATCGGCGGCGAGAACGAGGAGATGCAGCAGGGGTTCCGCGACCTCGGCTTCGCTTTCCTGCTCGCGATCGTCCTCGTCTACATGATCCTGGCCGCCGAGTTCGAGTCGTTCGTGCACCCCTTCACCATCATGCTCAGCGTGCCGCTTTCCCTGATTGGCGCGACCATCGGTCTCTGGCTGCACGGCGCCGGCCTCAACACGGTCAGCCTGATCGGGATCGTGATACTCGTCGGCATCGTCGACAATGACGCCGTCGTCAAGATCGACTTCATCAACCAGATGCGACGCGAGGGCCTGAACACGCGCGACGCGATTCGAGCCGCCGGCCACGCGCGATTAAGACCCATCGTCATGACGTCCGTGACCACGATGCTCGGAGTGCTGCCGATGATGCTCGGTTTCGGCACGGGCGGCGGGCTTCAGGCGCCACTCGCGATTGCGGTCTTCTGGGGTCTGCTCGCATCCACGGCGCTCACCCTGATCGTGATCCCGGTCGTTTACGAGATTCTCGATGATGTCCGCGTCTGGGGCGCCGGACGGCTCGGGTTCGCCGCGGGAGCACCCGGCGCTGCCCGCCTGCCGGCCGAGTCCGGAGCGGATGCGTTGCCCGAACCCGCATCGGGGGACTGATGATTCGACTGTCTATCGGCCGACCCGTCGCCATCACGATGGCGTACATGACCATCGCCGTGCTCGGCTTCGCGTCGTGGAAGAACATCCCGATCGAACTGCTGCCGGACTCGTCGCTGCCGCGGCTCAACGTATCAGCCGTGTACGGGGGCGCGTCGCCCGAAGTGATGGAAGCGTTCGTCACATCTCCGCTCGAATCCGCGCTTCAGCAGGTCCGCGGCGTCGAGAAGATCACGTCCACATCCGTGGAGGGCAGCGCCAGTATCACGATCGAGTTCGCTATCGACACGGACATGGAGTTCGCCCGACTCGAGATGTCCGAGTTCGTGGCGCGTGCGAAGACCGATCTGCCCGCCACTGTCAGGACCACAATCCAGCAGTATGTGCCCGACGAGTTCCAGGAATCGCAGCAGCCGCTGCTCCGGTACACGATGACGGGCCCGTACATGCTCGAGTTCCTGAAGCAGTACGCGGATGAAACGCTGATCCCGGAACTGAGCCAGATCGAGGGCGTCGGCCAGATCATCGCACAGGGCGGGCGACGTCCGATCCTCGAGGTTCGTCTCGACGAGGAACGCATTCGTTCGCTCGGCATCTCGCCACAGGTCGTCGCCAACCGCATCACTCAGCTCGAGATCGTAAGGGAGGCCGGCGCGATCTACACCGAGAACGGACGGCTGCGAACCATTGCGATCCGTGAACGTGCCGAGACGCCCGATGATGTCCTGGCGCTGCCCGTCCTGTTCGACAATGGGCGAATCGTCAGGGTCGCTGATGTCGGGCGGGTCCTGCCGACCTTCGAGGACCCACGGAGTTACTACAGGATCGATGGATTCCCGGCGGTCTCCGTGTATGTTTTCCGCGCGCCACGGTCCAACGCCGTCGCGACTGCCGACGCGCTGAAGGCCGCCATCGCCGGTCTCGAACCCTCGCATCCGACCGGTGTCAGCCTGATCCTCGATGACGACCAGTCCGAAGACATCCGCACCCAGCTCTCCGACCTGCGCAACCGGGCGCTCATCGCTGCGGTCATCGTGTTGCTCGTCCTGCTCGCGTTCCTTCGTTCGGCGAGGGCCGCGATCGTGGTGTTCGCCACAGTCGCGTTCTCCGTGCTCATCACCGTCAATGTGATGTACTTCGCGGGATTCTCGTTGAACCTGTTGACGCTGATGGGCCTGGCGATGGGTTTCGGCCTGGTTGTCGACAACGCGATCGTTGTGCTCGAGAACACCTATCGCAGACGCAAGGAGGGTGATTCGGCACTCGATGCCGCGCGCCGCGGTGCTGGCGATGTCGTCATCCCGATCCTCGCCGCGACCGGTACCACACTCGTCGTTCTCGTGCCATTCGTCTATCTTCAGGGCGAACTGCGAATATTCTACGTTCCGCTCGCGCTCGTCGTCGGCATTTCGCTCGCCGCCAGCCTGTTCGTCGCGTTTACCTTCATTCCGGCGCTCGCCGCGAGGCTGCTTGGCGCCATCAAGCCGGCCGAGTACGAGGAAACGCCGGAAAACGCGCCCGCCAACGCAACCGTGGCAGCCATCCCGCCGGCCCTGCGCGGGTCGCTGCCAGTCCGTGGTTACGCCAGCCTGATCGGGCTCTCGCTGCGCATGCCGTGGGTCACCGTGCTGGTCGCGGTCGCGATGTTGGGCGGCTCGTGGTATCTGTTCGATACATATGTCAGCAGGAACCGCATCTGGAACTTCGGCGGCCAGACCCGGGACTTCATCACGATCAACATCAACCAGCCTCGCGGCGAAGAACTCGAGCGCACCGATGAGCTGGCGCGATTCTTCGAGGCAAGGCTACGCCGCATGCCCGAGGTCGAGCAGTTCGTGTCGAATATTCAGGCCCGCCGTGGCGTCATTACTGTCTATTTCCCCGACTCGCTTCAGTACACGGGGATCCCGCCGGCCATCAAGGAGCAGATGGTCCAGCACAGCCTGCTGTTCGGCGGTACCGACGTCCGTGTCTACGGCTACGGTCCTTCGTTCTACGGCGGCGGCGGCGGCGGTTCTCCCAACTATACAGTGAAGGTGCTCGGTTACAACTACGAGCAGGTCCGCCTGATAGCCGAGGACATCGGACGCAGGCTTGAGCGCTTCTCACGTATTCGTGAAGTCGACACGAACTCGTCCGGCCGGTTCACGCGCGACAAGGCCACCGAAATCGTTGTCGACATCGATCGCGCCCGCATCGGCCTCTATGATCTGACCTCGCAGCAAGTCGTGAACTACGTGTCCGCCGCCGTGAGGGAAGGCCAGTCGCTTGGCGGGACGAGCGAAACCGTCCGCGTCGGCGGTGAGGAGATGGCGCTCTCGGTCACTCTGGCGGACAGTCGGACCATGGACGTGCTGCGCCTCGAGGACCTGCTGATGCCGACCAGCACCTCTCGTGCAGGCGTTCGCCTGCGCGATGTCGCCACGATCCGCGAACGCGAAGTCCTCAACCAGGTCGTACGCGAGAACCAGCAGTACCAGCGCAATGTCAGCTACGAATTCCGTGGCCCGGCCAAGCTCGGTGACGTCACCCTTGAAACCGTGCTCGGCTCCCTGGCCCTGCCGCCCGGCTATTCGGTGGACCGCGGCCAGCTCTGGAGCTGGTCCGTCGAGGAAGCGAAGCAGATCTGGGGCGTCATCGGCATCGCCATCGTGCTCATCTTCATGGTGACGGCAGCCGTGTTCGAGTCGATCAAGCAGCCGTTCTGTGTGCTGCTGACAGTGCCCATGGCCCTGATCGGCGTGTTCCTGATCTTCTTCTACACCGGCGCCAGCTTCACCCGCGAAGGGTACGTCGGTGTCATCATGATGTCAGGCATCGTGGTCAACAGCGCGATTCTGCTGGTCGACCATGTGAACCAGCTGCGAAGACGGCACGGCATGTCCCTCGAGGAGGGCCTCATCAGGGGCACCATCGAGCGCGTTCGCCCGATCCTCATGACCGGACTGACCACTATCTGCGGCCTTCTGCCGCTCGTGCTCTTCAGCACGACCGCGGACGCGAATATCTGGAACGCTCTGGCCTATGTCGTCATTGGCGGACTGGGCAGCTCGACGATCCTCGTCCTGACCGTGACGCCCGCGCTCTACAAGATCTTCGAGCGGAGGGCGGAGCGGAAACGGCTGGAAGCGCTTGCCGACAGGCCCGGACCGGAAGCCTTGCCAGCACCGGTCTGAGCCCGGCAATCATTGCGTGGTCCGGATACGGATTGCGCGATGATTCGACGACCGCTCAGTTCGCCGAGTTGCGAAGCGACTGGGTCTGAAGAACGAGCGCCACATGGTCCGCGTACGCCGCACGGGGCTGGCGAAGGCCGCCCCACGGCAGCTGCAGAACCTTCGGACGCGGAAACTCGAGAAGCGCTCCCGTGCCGCCGCAATCCGGGCAGGCGTGAGCTTTCAGGATGCCCGTCTCGTCGGATCTCGCCGTGGCACTACCGGCCCAGCGGGTCCATGGAACTTCCCACCCGTAGCCGCCGGTAACATGCCCGCAGCCGTCGCAGCGGGCGCACGTATGTATATTCATCACATCGATCCCGTTCTGGTAGTTCAGGCGCCGGCCGCATTGGCGGCGTGACGCTTCTTCAATGTCGCCCGACCCGCGTCCGATATCAATCGGCATCAGGCGCTTTCTTTCTTGTTCTGACTGGCTCGAACCTGCTTTCAAACTGGTCCGGGCAATGGTACGCGAGTTGCAATCCGTGTGCCGCCCGGATGGTGTTTCCGTCAGCCATGGAATCTACCGCCAGGCTGGCGCTCCTGTTGTTATTCGACCCGTTATCTGTAAGGAATATGCCTACACCGCTGGCACATGGATTGGCCGGCATTGCGATCGGGCGGACGGTCCGGACCGGTTGGCGCGCCTGGCATTTCGCGGTGCTCGCTTTCGCGATTACGCTCGTGCCCGATCTCGACTTCGTACCTGGCGTTCTGGTGGGCGAACCCGGCCTCTTTCACCGCGGTGCGACGCATTCGTTGCTCGGCGCGGCAGTCCTTTCGATGCCGATCGCCATGCTGCTGGCTGCGCTGGTCCCGACACCCGGTTCGCGCGGGCCGGGCGAACGGTTTCTGAGGTGGTACGGCTTCGTGCTGCCCGTGTACTCGGCTCACCTGTTCCTCGATCTTCTTTCGCCGGACACGGTGAACAATTCGGGGCTTCGCCTGCTGTGGCCGATGACGGACGCCCTGTTCATGGCGGCGATCCCGGTGCCGGACGCGATGCGCGGA
Source organism: Longimicrobiales bacterium (assembly GCA_035513345.1). Taxonomy (GTDB): domain Bacteria; phylum Gemmatimonadota; class Gemmatimonadetes; order Longimicrobiales; family RSA9; genus DATKCF01. The sequence continues at coordinate 13,653 of DATKCF010000039.1, read as the reverse complement.
TTCTTCGATCTGGAGTTCGGCCCTGACAGCGCCGGTTTCTTCCGCACGCTGTTCAGCGGTCATGCGCTTGCGGTCTACCTGGCGGAAGCGCTCCTGTTCAGTCCCATACTCGTGCTGCCATGGGTGGCGGTCAGGCTGGCGAAGCGCGGTCACGACGACGGTCGGTCCGGCCGCCTCCAGCCAGTCAGTGCAGTACCGGTCGAGCGGGGTACGGGCGCCGCATCGACCGGAGAGCGGGCGGGCCGGATGCGTCGGCGAGGTCAGCCGTCTCCGGCGGACGTCACGGGATGATCAGGGGAATATACCTCGCCCGAGGTAGGTTTCGGCGACCTTTTCGATGGCAATCTGGTAGGCGGCGGTCCGAAGGTCGGTGCCGAGTCGTCGGGCCGTTTCGCTCATCTCTCTCCATCCTGCGATCATTGTTTCCTCGAGCCCCGAGTCGACCAGCTCCGCCTCTCCCGCGCCAGCCGTGATCGCGGCGAAACGTGCGGCGTCCAGCTTGACGTTTGCGAGTTCCTCGACCGCGTGCATGATCCGGGCGTTGCTCGCTTCCTCGAACCGCTTCTCCAGCCTGCCGAATCGCACGTGGGTGAGGTTCTTGACCCATTCGAAGTAGGAGACGACCACGCCGCCGGCGTTCAGGTAGATGTCCGGGATGATGCGGGTCCCCCGCTCGAGCAGTGTCTCGCTCGCACTTGCCGTAATCGGACCGTTGGCGGCTTCCGCCACGACTCGCGCGCGGATGCGGGCGGCGTTCTCATGGGTGATCTGGTTCTCGAGCGCGGCGGGAATCAGGATGTCGCAATCAAGCTCCAGCGCCGCCTCCGTGGTGGGCAGATTGGAAGCGCCCGGAAAGCCGAGGATCGACCCGGTGGCAGCGCGGTGCTCGATCACGGCCTCCGGATCGAGGCCGGCCGGATCATGGATCGCTCCTTCCCTCTCGGCCAGGGCGACCAGTCTCGCACCCGCGGCGCTCAGGTACTTCGCCGCGTGGTATCCGACGTTGCCGAGCCCCTGGATGATCACGGACCTGCCCTCGACTCCGCCCTCGAGCCCGGTCGCGGAAACAAAGGCCGGATCCGCCAGCGCCTGACGGATTCCGAAGAAGACGCCCCGACCGGTCGCCTCGGTCCTGCCTCGGATGCCACCCAGGGAGACCGGCTTGCCCGTAACGCAGCCCGCCGAGTCGATCTGGTTGCCGGCCACAGCCATGTACGTGTCGACGATCCACGACATTTCCCGCTGCCCCGTACCGTAGTCCGGGGCTGGTACATCGATGCCGGGTCCAATGAAGTTCTTGTTGACCATTTCGAACGTGTAGCGTCGCGTCAGCCGTTCGAGCTCAGTGTCGCTGTAGAGCGTCGGGTCGATGCGCACGGCGCCCTTGGCTCCACCGAACGGCACGTCGACCAGCGCGCACTTGTATGTCATCATGGCGGCCAGCGCGGTGACTTCATCCTCGCTCACGTTCGGCGCGTACCGGATCCCGCCCTTGACCGGCAGCTTGTGTGCGCTGTGTTCGGCTCGCCAGGCGTGTACGACCTCGATCGAACCGTCGTCACGCTGGAGCGGAAACGCGAAGTGGACGACGTTGTTGCAGGCCTTGATCTGTTCGAGAAGGCCCGGCTTGAATCGGGTCAGGGTCGCGGCCCTGTCGAAGTGGCGGTTGACCTGTTCGAAGAACGGGATCGCACTGGATTCCATGAGGCCTCTCGGAGTGTGGCGGGTGTGCCTCCGTTGTGTCATCGGCTTCGCATTGTGGCGTCCGGCCTCGCGCGGGGCAAATATCCCGGCCACGCTGTTCTCGAAAGTCGCCGCGGAACGCATGGCCGGACTTGCCTTGCACCGTCTACCGACCGATCGACATCATGGCATGGATCGTGTACGTTCTGCGCGCCGCCCCCGGCCCGACAGGTCCGGAGGTTCGGGCCGAACGCCCATGACGTTTCCCGCGAGGATCATGTCGGACAACAGACTCGAACTGCCAGGCGAGCTTTCCGCGCTCGACAGAATCGCGAACAACCTCCACTGGAGCTGGTCCGGCGAAACGCGGAGTCTGTTCGGTCGGATCGACCTGCCGACGTGGATTCGGTCCCACAACAACCCGGTGCGGCTGCTTATGGAGCAGAGCCGTTCCCAGCTCGACGGGCTTGCGGCGGACCCGGGCTTCGTCGAGGCTGTGCGGAACTGTGCCGACGAACTGGATGCCTATCTGGCGAAGCGTGGCGAGGGCAGTGCCCGTCGGATCGCGTATTTTTCGGCCGAGTTCGCGATCGTCGAGTGCATTCGCGTCTACTCGGGCGGTCTCGGCGTCCTTGCCGGCGATCATCTGAAATCGGCAAGCGACCTCGGGCTGCCTCTGGCCGGTGTCGGCCTGTTGTATCGTGACGGCTACTTCACGCAACAGGTGGACGCTGACGGCAGGCAGCACGAGGCCTACCGGCACCTCGAGCCGGATGCGCTTCCGCTCCGGCGCGAGATCGGTTCGGACGGCGAGCCGATCACCGTCGCCATCGAGTTTCCCGGTCGGACGGTGCACGCGCGGATATGGCGAGCCGACGTCGGCGTCGTGCCGCTCTACCTGCTGGATACGGACGTGGAATCGAACTCGCCTGCCGATCGCCACATCACCGACCGCCTGTACGGCGGCGACCTCGAGCACCGGCTCGAGCAGGAGCTGGTTCTCGGCGTCGGCGGAGTCAGAGCGCTTGCCGCGCTGGGCCATGAAATCGACACGTACCATCTCAACGAAGGTCATGCCGCGTTCGTCGTGGTCGAGCAGCTCATCGCCGCCATGCCTTCGACCGGCTCGGTAGACGCCGCTCTCGAAACCGTGCGTGAACAACTGGTCTTCACGACACACACGCCCGTCGAGGCCGGACACGACTATTTTCCGCCCGACCTCATGCACCGGTACTTCGGCGAAATCATCGAACGCAGCGGCATCCCGTGGGACCGCTTCTACGGCCTCGGCATGACGACCGAGCCGCATCGGGCCGGCCAGTTCTGCATGACGGCGATCGCGTTGCGGTGCGCGCGCTCGAGCAACGGTGTGAGCGCGCTTCACGGTCGCGTCAGCCGCTCGATGTGGCGTGACATGTTCGGCGCACTTTCCGTCGAGGATGTGCCCATTGGCCACGTGACGAACGGCGTGCATCTGCCGACGTGGGTCGGCCCGTCGATGACTCGCCTCTACGAAGAGCATGTCGCGGCCGACTGGAGAGGCCGCAATGGCGAAGTCGACTGGTCCGGCGCGCTCGACATTCCCGATCACCGGCTGTGGCAGGCCCGGCGTGAGCAGCGGTTCCGCCTGATCGACCATGTGCGTGGAATCCTGCGCGTGCAGGCCGAAGCACGTGGAACCCCCGACCTGGGCGGCAACGGCCTCCACCCTGACGCGCTCACCATAACGTTCGCCCGCCGCTTCGCGACCTACAAGCGCGCCGTACTGCTGCTGTCCGACATCGACCGGCTCGCCGCGATCGTTGGCTCCAGCGAGCGGCCCGTCCAGTTCATTTTCGCCGGCAAGGCGCACCCGAAGGACGAGCCCGGCAAGGATTTCATCCAGCAGGTCTTCGCGGCGAGCCGGCTGGCCGCCATCCGCGGACGGATCGTCTTTGTCGAGAACTACGACGCCGAGCTCGCACGCTTCCTCGTGCAGGGCTCGGACATGTGGTTGAACCTGCCCCGCCGGCCCCTCGAAGCGAGTGGCACGAGCGGCATGAAGTCGACCGCCAATGGCGGCCTCAACATCAGCGTCACCGACGGCTGGTGGGCCGAGGCGTGGGAGGACCACAACTCGCTCCAGTACCCGATCGGCTGGGCAATCGACTCCGAGGGCATGGATGCGTCGCGCCAGGACGAAGCCGACGCCGAGACGCTGTATCGCATGCTCGAGCAGGACATCGTGCCGCTGTTCTACCAGCGGGACGAGACGGGCATCCCCATGGCGTGGCTGGATCGGGTCCGCTCCGCCATCGCACAGGTCTGTCCGTTCTTCAATACCGATCGCATGGTCGGCGAGTACGCCACAGACATCTACCGCCTGCGCCAGACGGCAGCACGCTGAATCAGCGCGCCTCCCGCTCCATCTCGATCTCCGTGCGCACGCTCAGCTCGTTGCGGAATATGGTGGCGACTGCGAGACGGCGACCGGCCCGGCGGAACGTGACCGCGCAATCGAGGTCTTCCGGCTTGCCGTCAAGGTCCGCGTCATCCCACTCGGGCGCGTGTCCGACATAGGCAATCGCGGCGTCGTAATGCCGGCTCCAGAAGAATGGCGCGGCGTGGAACGGCTCACCCGCGCCCAGAACGTTGCGCGCCGCGTGCTGACCCATCCGTTGCGCGACGACCCAGTGCTCGACGCGAACGTTCATGCCGAGCCGCGGATCCGGCCACCTCGCCGTGTCGCCTGCCGCCCAGATCCCCTGTGCCGATGTCCTGAGCTGCTCATCGACGACGATTCCCTTCTCTACCTCGAGCCCGGCGGCCTCGGCAAGCGATACTCGCGGCCGCACACCGATGCCGACCACGACGAAATCCGAGTCGATTTTCGAGCCGTCGTCCAGAACGACGTGGTCCTTCGCGATGGACTTCACCGTCCGGCCGAGGTGGAAGCGGACCCCTTTCTTCTCGTGCAGGTCGCGCACGAAGCGGCCCAGGTCATCGCCCATGATGCGCGCGAGCGGCAAATCTTCGGGGGCCACTGCGTGGACCTCGAGCTCACGCGCGCGCAGTGATGCCGCGACCTCCAGCCCGATGAAGCTGGCGCCAACGACTACGACCGTCTTCGAGTCCTTCGCCGCCGCGATGATCGCGCGGCTGTCGGCAAGAGTGCGCAGGTAGAACACGCGTGCGCCGTCCTCCGCCGGCACGCGAAGTCGGACCGGCTCGGCGCCGGTCGCGAGAATGATCGCCCCGAAACTGCGTTCCTGGCCGTCGCCCCAGCGGATCGTCCGCGTCCCGGCATCGAGTCCCGTGACCTCCGCACGGACCACCTCGATCCGCTTCGTCTCGAAGTAGTCCGGCGCCCGCAACGGAATCCACTCCGGTGGCGCGTTGCCGGCCAGATAGTCCTTCGAAAGATTCGGCCGGTCGCAGGGCGAGTCGTCGTCCTGATCGAAGAGTGTGATCGGGCCCTCATAGCCTTCCCTGCGCAACGTGTCCGCGGCCGAGTCGCCCGCGGCGCCTGCGCCGATGATCGCAACCGATTCCGGCGTGCGTGCCGGGCTCCGCGATGGCAACCTCGGCCCGACCTTGCCCGTCACCCGGATCCGGCCGTCGGATTCATCGACCGTCCAGCAGTCCAGCGGTTTGAGCGCCGGTGGCTGCGTCGCTTCACCGGTGCGCAGGTCGAAGCACGCGTGATGCCACGGACAGTAGACCCGGCCGTCATCGATCACACCTTTGGCGAGCGGACCGCCGTAGTGCGTACAGGCCGCATCGACGGCCAGGATCGCACCGTCGATCCTCACCAGCAGCACGGCCTCGCCCTCGGCATGTCCGAGCAGCATCCCGCCCTCCGCCAACTCGGTTGCGTCCAATCCGTCCGCCTTCAGATCCGGACCCTTCAGCTCTCCATTGCCGCCGCCCATGCCATCTCCTCCGTCCAGAATGCTCGACTGTTATCGCGCGACGATTCCACGAACCGGCCGGTGCGCCGACACTACGACCGGACGTCGGCGCCGGGCAAGCCGCCCGCTGCGGCACACCTGGCTGTTGCGGGGGTGCCCCGGAAAGAAAACGCCGGACCGGGCAGCAGCAACCCGGTCCGGCGCAGGATCCGCTCCCTGCGGATTACTTGCTGGCGATACTGCGGCCGCCGTTGCCCGGCTTGACCGCAATCTTGCGCGGCCTCGCCTCCTCGAGCTTCGGCAACACGATCGTCAGAACGCCGTTGTCGACCGTCGCGTCGATCTTCTCGGCGTCGACACGCTGCGGCAGCGCGAAGCTGCGCTCGAAGCGGCCGTAGCGGCGCTCGAACAGGTGGTAGTCGCCTTCCGGCTTCCCTTCCTCGCGCTGCCACGAGCGCTCGCCGGAAACCGTCAGAACATTGTTCTCGACAGTGACGTTCAGGTTCTCGGGATCGAGGCCGGGTACGTCGATGCTGAACTTCAGCTCGGCATCGTTCTCCAGTACGTCCGCCGGCATGTAACCGGATACTGACGTGTCGACGTCCTGCCCCATACCATTGAACACGCGATCCATCTCGCGACGCATGTCCCACAGCGCATCGAACGGGGACACCTGAGCGCGACGGCGGCTGGTGAGCGAGGGCAGCATGGTCAAACCTCCGTTGAATCTGGGTTCCTCTATTGGATGTCCGGGCAGCGGCTCCCGTGCCGCAGCCTCGCCTTCCTTCAAGGCATCGACCGTGCCAGCGCGGCCCTGCCAGAATTGCAAACGGAATGTGCGAGGTTGGCAGAGTGAAACGGGTCCCTGATGCAGGGGTCGGCAGAAGTGGCAGAACGGTCGCGGTGGGACCGATCGCGACACGCCGGTGCGCGGCCCGCGTCGTGAAACGCGACACCGGCGGCCGGGCCGCGGACCTCTGACCGCCACCTCCTGGCCAGTACCGCAGCCCGGAGCGTGAAACGCCGACCGGCTGAGTCGAAGGGGTTTCACGCTGTGGACGCCGGGGGGTGCGGTGGACGCGGGGGCGGCCCGACCGGGTGCGTTGATCATTCCTGACCGGTGTCCGCCGGTATCCGATCTTTTTTTGTTGCGGGCGCAGTACTATCCGCCGGCCGGACCCGTCGGATTCGGGGGTGGGAGATGGGCAACGTGCGCCTCGCCATCCGCCCACGGCCGGTCCACCAATGCGCTCACCTTCATGAGCGCAAAAAAACAACACGCGCCCCCAGCCAACCACCGTCATGGCTCAACACCACCATTTGCCCCGCCCAGCCGGCCCCGCGTCCTCCTCACCCCCTGCGCCCCCAGCGTTCTATGAGAGCGGTTGTCAAGGGGTGTACTCTCCCCCGCTGGTTGCCGATGCTCGTCCTTGGCAACCAGCCCCGACGAATGGGTAGACGAAGCCCTTGGCTGCTTCCGGGCGCGCGGAGCAGTCTTCTTCCGCATTTCGCTCCTCCTCGCTGTCAGCTCCGATCCAACTGCGACGTTTCCAAGCGCTGTGGTCGCGCTAAGGCGAACCATGGTTCTATCTGAGACTCGGCACGCAGCCGGCCTGTCGCTTTCTCGGGTTCTGCGAGGGGGCCTGGAGTGAAACGAGTGCCTCGGCGTGACTGTGGCCGGGCTCAACGCTGAGACGAGACTTCCCCTCGCACCCTTCGTCCTGGATCCCGGAGCTGCTGGCGAGGACAACCGCCCCCGTTCAGCCGCTTCGTGGATTCAGGCGCCTAGCGCGCTTGCAGCGTCAGCTTGCTCGGATCGTAGTGTTCTCCTGTCTTCCAGAGCCGCAGGGTCACGGCCGCCAGCTTGCGTGCCAGCGTTACCCGCGCCAACGCCGGGTCCATGCCTTTCGCGACTCGTTCCAGATAGAAGTCCTGCAATGCTCCCGGTCGTCCCGTGGCTGCCGCCGCAGCCGCCTTGAATACCTCTTTGACCACCGGATTTCGATTGCGATTGAGCCCACGCGTCCTGGCGGGGCGTCGCCGCCGAACCGGCCGGCCGTTCACGATCTCGTATTCGGCCGTCACGTGGCTCACAACCGCCAGCCCCGCGTATCCCCACAGATTGCGCTTCGTCCGAAACCGCCACGGTGTCTGCAGGGTGGCCAGCAGCATCGACACGCGCACAGGACCCATGAACGGAATCGTCAGCAACACAGCCCACGCCGGATCCCGTCGCGCCTCCGCCACCATCGCGGTTTTGGCGCGCGGCCGCAGCTTCCGCAGCACATCCAGTTCCGCGTACAACACCTCGGCGCGGAACCGCACCGCCGGATCCTCGAGCTTTGCCAACCACTTGTCGCGGTGCTTCGGATGGTAGACGCCCTGGCCCTTCGACCGAATCGCTCGCGCCCGATACAGCGCCTTGAGCCGCTGCATCACTCGCGTCGAATCCTCCGCCAGGTTCCGGTACGTTCGCGTCAGCTCCTTCAACGCCAGACGATCCCGGCTGCCGTGGTACACCGCGCGTAGACTGCCCTGCCACAGCCGCTCGGACAGCTCGTCGGCATCCACCCGATCGCCATGGTTCCCCTGGCGCCGTTCTCCACGTCGATCGCACACCACCACCCCATCCACCAGCGGCACCAGCAGATCGTGCAGCCACTGCGCCTGCGTGCCTTCCTCGAACGCAACCCAGATCGATCCCTGCATACCCCGCATGAACGCCGTCAACGCCTCGGCCTCCGTCGCTAGAATCGCCCGCGCGATCACTCGGCCGTTCCCTTCACGCACCGTCGCTACCGTCGTTGACTGGTGCACATCCAACCCAACATGCTTACTCGTCCGCTTCATGAGGGCCGCTCCTTGGTGTGGTCCATGGTTCTTGTCCGAATCCATGGTAGCACCAAGGGGCGTGCTCTCAATATGCGTGAAACCCCGACCGCCGGTACCGCAGCCCGGAGCGTGAAACCCCAACCGCCGGTACCGCAGCCCCGCCCGCGGAACCGGCGCGATCAGCCGGCGGACGAGCTCTTCAGCGATCCGAGCTGGTACGCGTCGCGCGTCGGCCGCAGCGGCCGCATCAGCCACCACGGCCGGCGGGTCCCGTCGGGCGAGTGCCGGTCAGCCGGACGCGTCCGCTCGAGCCACTCGCGGTACACCTGGTGCGCCCTCGCCGTATCGACGCGCACATCGCCGTACCGGTCCTTCGGATCGGCCTTGCGCACCCTCACGGCCTGATGCCAGCAGTGCATTCCGGAAACCGGATCGGGCTGCACGCCGAACGCCAGGTTCTGGTGCACACCGGCGTCGGTCCACCAGATCCGGTCGGTATCCGGATCGTCGGACCGGAACGGGCGAACGCCCTGCTTCCGTTCGATGGCCCAACTGTCGCCGTCGCGACTCAACGCAACCGTCGCCATCAACTGCCCCTGCCCGGTGGCCGTGTCGGACGCTTTCCACCGGCCCATGTGATGACTGCAGGCGACAACGCCCGGACGGATCCCTTCGGTCACCCATGCCTTCACGACGAAATGGCCGATGCCGGTTTCGACGCGCACGAGGTCGCCCGTGTCGATGCCGAGCCCGGCCGCATCGCCCGTATGGATCCACAGCGGATTCGAATGCGCGATCTCGTCGAGCCATTTCGCGTTCGCGCTTCGTGTGTGGATGTGGACCGGAAGGCGGAACGTCGAGATCAGCGGGAACTGGCCGGGCTCGATGTTGTCCGGATGTACATGGCTGCGGATGTACGTCGGAACGGCGTACTCGGGCCAGCCCCAGTCGACCAGCGTGCGCGAGTAGAACTCGAGCCTGCCGCTCGGCGTGGGCCAGCCGCGTCGGACGCGGCCCTCATGAAGAACGCCGACCGGACGGCGGCCCTCGGCGTCAGGCTCCGGTAGCGGGTGCGGCACGACGTTGGGTGAAACCGGCATGGGCGCCCGAGTGTAGGCCCGGCCGTGGCGCCCCACCTTCACGTCGTCCAGTTCGTCCGCTCCAATGATCTCGTCGTGGCGAGGACCGACGCCGCGCGTGATCTCGAAAACGCCGTACCGACGCATGTACTCGAGCGGATTCAGGCCTTCCGCTGCCGCTTTCTCGGGAAGCCCCGGCACGGAGTGCTCGAACATCCAGCCGTAGTACTCATCGAGACCGAGCTTCTCGCCAGGCGACGCTCTCGATTCGAAGTGCCGGCGGATCCCCAACGAACCGTCCGGATCGATGCGCCACGACAGCTCGATCCAGAACTGGTTCTCTTCCCAGACCTCGCCCGGGTTGACGCTCCGCGTGTCCGTGATCGACTCGCCCATCCGCTCGCGGGCCGTCCGCAGGACCGGCTGGCGGAAGCCGACCCATTGGCCATCGTATTGCTCGTACGAATGGACGTCGTGCCGTTCCGACCCGAGACCCATCGGCAGAACGTAGTCCGCGAAGTACGCAGTCTCATTCCAGGTCGGCGTCATCGCAACGTGCAGGCCGATCTGACGCTCATCCGTCAGCAGATCGATCCACGAGAACCCATCAGGATTGGTCCAGACCGGATTGTACACGCGCGAGAAGTACACGCTGACGCGGCCGCGACCGTCCTTCATCAGGTGTGGCAGCAGGAACGACATCTCGAACATTGCGAGTGGAAACTCGACCGGCCACGTCAGCCCGTTCCACCGCGACGGATGTGGCGGCACATGGATCGGTCTCGGCACGAACTTGTTCCACGCGTTCGGATACGTGCCGCCTTCGGTGGCTACGGCGCCCATCAGCGCGTTCAGCATGAACAGCGCGCGCGCAACCTGCCAGCCGCCGAGATTGCCTGCGGCCGCGCTCCGCCAGTTGTGCGTCGACAGACGCGTGCCTGCCGTCGACACGACACGCGCGACTTCCTCGATCACACTCGCTGCCACACCGGATTCCGCGGCCGCGAAATCGAACGTGTACGGCGAGTACATCTCCTCGAGCGCGTCGTGGAACACGTCGAACGACGGCTCCGACGCCGGCGAGACGGAGCCCGGACCGTCGCCCGCCGTGCCTCTGCCGTCCGCCAGATACTCCTGCCAGTTCCACCACTTCTCGACGAACGCGCGGTCATACTTCCGCTCGCGGATCAGCCAGCTCGCGATCGCCAGCAGAATTGCCGCCTCCGATCCCGGATACGGCGCCAGCCAGTGGTCGGCGTGCGTCGCCGTGTTCGACAGACGCGTGTCCAGCACGATCAGCTTCGCGCCGTTCGCACGACCCTCGATCACCCGCTGCGCGTGCGGATTGAAGTAGTGACCGGCCTCGAGATGACTGCTGATCAGAAGGATGACCCGCGCGTTCGCGTGGTCCGGACTCGGGCGGTCGAAGCCCATCCAGTAGTGATAGCCGGCGCGCGCGCCGCTCGAGCAGATGTTCGTATGCGAGTTGTGACCATCCACGCCCCACGCCGCCAGGACACGTTCCGTATACCCGTCCTCACCCGGCCGGCCGACGTGGTACATGATCTCGTTGTGACGGCCGTCTACAAGCACCTGCCGAACGCGTCCCGCTATCTCATCCAGCACCGCATCCCACGAAACCCGTTCCCAACCGCCTTCACCACGGCCACCCACACGCTTCAGCGGATACAGAATCCGGTGAGGATCGCCGATCTGGTTCAACGTCGCCGGTCCCTTCGCGCAGTTCCGCCCGCGCGAACCCGGATGCTCCGGATTTCCCTCGAACTTCCGGACCTTCAGCGTCGAACGGTCCACGTACGCCAGCAGACCACACGCCGACTCGCAGTTGAAACACGTCGTCGGAACCAGCGTGTACCGCCGCTCCACACGCTCCGGCCAGGACTTCGAATCCAGCTCCACCCAGTCCGCCCACCGCTCGCGCGGCGGATACGATGCCAGGTGAACGCCGCTCGGTCCGGCATAGTGCGTTTCGCCTCGGGCCGCCGTCTCACTGCGCCCCGCCGATACACGCTCGCCCTCAGGCTTCGCGGTCACCCGACCTCCCCGTCGTCTTCGTTGCGAGCGGCGCATCGCTGGCCCGGATCAACCCGCTCGTCACCACGCCCGCGCGCCGCTCCACAATCGGGCGAGCCGGCAGACTGCGCAACCGGGCATCCCCGACCTTCCGGCGCGCGAATGCGGCGTTCCCGCCGGCACGACGATCTCTGGCGGTCCGTCTCCCCGGGCCGATCACGGAGCGCAACGATCATGCGGAGTTCTCGTGGATGGCTTGCGCTGACAGTGCGTCACGCATATAATGTGTGGCACATATAGTGTGCTGCGCATATAGCGGGCGAATCGGAAAGCACGACACTCGAGACTGCATGTGAGGACGACCATGACACCCGCACGGACCAGCCCGGACGCGAGCGCCTTTCTGCCGCTGCGGCCGGTCGAGTTTCAGATCCTGTTGAGCCTGGCGGGCGAGGAACGACACGGATACGGGATCCTGCGCGATGCGGAGGATCGAACGGGCGAGGCTGTGTCGTGGGGTCTTGGCACGCTGTATCGGGCGCTTCGTCGCCTGGTCGAACAGGAACTGATCGCGCCATCGTCGCGGCGCGCGGCGGATGTGGAGGGTGAGCGGCGCAACTACTATCGAATCTCGCCGCTGGGGCGGCGAGTGGTGACGGCGGAAGCGCACCGTCTGGATACGCTGGTCCGTGCAGCGAGGGCGAGTGGCGTCCTTGGATCGCGGGGGGCGTAATGGACCGTGACGGAAGGGCTCCGCTGCGGTGGCTGGATCGACTGTACCGGCTGCTTCTGCTGTGGTACCCACTGTCGTTCCGGCGGGCATACGGTGCCGAGATGCGCGAGGCGTTTCGTGATCGATGTCGTTCGGTGCTGGAGCGTGGCGGACCGGGAAGCGTGGTGCGACTCGCGGGCATGTCGATCGTGGACGCGATGCGGAACGGCGTCCTGGAGTGGTGGTCGGCGGCGCGTGTGCTTTTGTCGGGTACGGGCGGGTGGCGCTTGCGAGTCGGTGCTGCCGGTACGATCCGTCAGGCGATGCGGCGGCTGGTGCGCGCACCGACCTTCGCGCTGGCAACGATCTCATCGGTCGCGCTGGGCGTTGGCGCGTTCGCATCGGTAGCAAGCGTAACGGACGGCGTCCTGCTGGACCCGCTGCCGTACGATTCGCCGGAACGTCTGTTGTGGGTGTGGCGGGACTACTCGTGGACGGATTTCCCGCGCGGCTGGCTTGGCGGTCCGGACATCGTCGCGCTACGCGAGCACGCGGAAGTGTTCGAGCATGTTGTCGCGTTCCGGTCGGGCCGTGCGAACCTGACGGGCGCGGGCGGGGCGGTGGCGGAAGAGGCACGCCTGCTCCTGGCGAGCGAGGATTTTTTCGACCTGCTGGGCGCGCGTCTGCATATCGGCCGCGGGTTCGAGCCGGGTGAATCGGATCCTGAAGCCGAGCCGGTAGTCGTGCTGAGCCACGAGCTGTGGCAACGGCGCTGGGGCGGCAACCGGAATATCATCGGTGATCGCATTCTGGTGGATGGCGAACCGTGGACGGTTGTGGGCGTTCTGCGTCGGGGATTCCGCTTCGTCAAGCACTCGAGTCTGGGCGACCCGGAGCCGGCCGACCTCTACGGCACGTTGCAGATGGATCTCGCGTCCCTTCCGGTGGGCTTTGGCGGGTTCGCCGGGCTGGCGCGCGTCCGTTCGGGGGTCCCTGAAGCAGCCGTGGAGGCAGCGCTGGCGGCGGCATCCAGCGAGCTGGACCCGTTCTTCGGCAACCGGGGTCTTCGCATGTGGGCCGTCGATCTGAGGTCGGACCTGCTGGATGGAATCACGCCTGCGCTGGTGGCGCTGGCATCCGCTGCAACGTTCCTGTTGCTGATCCTGACAGCGAATCTGGCGACGCTTCTGTACGGCCGTGCCGAGGAAAGTAGTCGCGATGTTGCGGTCCGGACGGCGCTGGGTGGCAGCCGGCTGGCGGCCGTATCGGGCATTCTGGTGGAGGGCCTGCTGGTGACGGCGGCCGGATGCGCGATCGGCCTCGCGCTCGCGCGACTGGCCGTGCAGGGGCTGCTTTCGCTTGCGCCCGCAAGTCTGCCCCGCCGTGAGGCGATCGACCTCGACGCGGGCGTGATCGCGGTGAC
>DATKCF010000038.1:0-5015 GCA_035513345.1 Longimicrobiales bacterium | reverse complement strand
GTTTTTTTGTTGGAGAGCACACGATGCTACTCCGCGACCGAGGTCGGCCAACCTTTTCTCCTTCGTCTGCCAGCCACCGCTCCCGCCAACCTTCTCATCCTAACTACTCCGCCTCCATCGTCCGACCCCTCGCCGTCTCCGGGCCCCCACCCCTCTCCCATCGCAAGACAAGCGCGCTCTACACCTTCCACTCGCCACGAGCACCGACTGCGAAGCGCTCGTTGTCGCAACCCGCCGTTGCCGGTATTCTACGCCCTGCGGCAGTTCCATCGCGGCGCGACCGTCCACGCGCGCAAGCGAATCCCGTCCTGGAGACCACCATGAGACCCGACGCGCCCCGCCGGCTACCACTATTCCGCCTGGTTGCGCTTCCAGCCGCCTGCGCCCTCCTCCGCGCGCCCGCAGTCGCGGCGCAGACGCCGGTCGACCTCGCGACACTGCAGAGTGAAGCCGTGCAGTGGCTGCAGGAGTACATCCGCGTCAACACGATCAATCCGCCGGGCAACGAGATCGAGGGCGCGCGATTCCTTGCATCGATCCTGGATGCGGAGGGCATCGCGTACGAGGTCATCGAGTCGTCGTCCGGACGAGGCAACATCGTGGCACGGCTGGAAGGCGGGGCAGAGCCCGGGCTCGTGCTGCTGCATCACATTGACGTAGTGCCGGCTGATGCGCGCTACTGGTCCGTCGATCCGCTGTCAGGCGAGCTGCGCGATGGCCATATCTACGGGCGAGGCGCGCTGGACACGAAGGCGAGCGGCATCCTCCAGTTGGCAGGGTTCCTCGCGTTGCATCGCGCGGGCGTTGCGCGTTCGCGTGATGTGATCTACGTCGCCACAGCGGATGAAGAGGCGGGCGGGTTCGCGGGTGCGGGCTGGCTCGTCGAGAACCGGCCGGAGCTGTTCGAGGGCGTCGGATTCCTGCTCAACGAGGGTGGCGGCGGCCAGGTGGTCGAGGGTCGCGTGCAGTTCGGCATCGAGGTCACGCAGAAGGTGCCGTACTGGTTGCGGCTCACGGCGTCGGGCGAGCCGGGCCACGGCTCGCGGCCGCGCGAGTCGTCAGCGGTGACGGAGCTGGTCGCGGCGCTGGACCGGCTGAGGCAGCATGGTTTCGAGCCACGCATCATCCCGGTTGTCGGCACGATGTTCAGCGGCTTGGCGCCAACGGCGCCACCGCCCTGGCGCGACCGGTTCACGGACATGGCCGCGGCCATCCGCCAGGCGAACGTGCTGACGGAACTGCAGGCGTACGATCCCTCCCTGCACGGCCTCACGCGCAACACGTGCTCGATCACTCGTCTGATGGCCAGCGACAAGATCAACGTGGTACCGCCGGAAGCGGCGGCGGAGATCGATTGCAGACTGTTGCCCGATCAGGATCCTGCCGTGTTCCTCGCCGAGCTGGGCGACGTGCTCGGTCCGGAGATCGAGGTCGAGACGCTGATGGGGTTCTCGCCCGCGATCTCGCCCACACAGAACCCACTGTACGAGACGCTCGAGGCCGTCTCGCGTGACGAGTTCCCGGATGCGACCGTCGTGCCCGCAGTGCTCGGCGGGTTCACCGACAGCCACTTCTTCCGCGACCTCGGCATCGCCAGCTACGGCTACTCGCCGACGGTCATCCCGCTGGCCGACATGGCCGGAGTGCACGGCAACGACGAACGCGTGAGCGAGGAGAACGTGCGCCGTGGCGTCAGGATGATGGTCGAGATCCTGAGCCGCTTCGCCGCCGCCAGACCGATTCTCTGAACGATACGATTCGCGCGAGCGACTGGCCCTCGACGTACTCCAGCACCAGGAACGTTCGGCCGAACGAGCCGCTGCCGAGCTGACGCACCAACTCGTAGCGCCCCCGACAATCGTGCGCACCCGATTACTTGACAAAAGCAACCAATAACCCCAGACTGTCAAGCTCCAGGATGACCGGGGCGCCACCGCGAACGATGACCCGTTCGTGCGTTCCCAGAAACCCGACCCAGAAACCAGCCCCAGAAACGTTTTCCCGGAGAACCCCCCGATGCCCCTCGCGCCCCACACCGAATCCGTCCGCCGGTTCAGCCGCTTCTACACCCGCCACATCGGCGTCCTGCAGGAGGGACTCCTCGACAGCCCGTACAGCCTGACGGAAGGTCGAGTGATCTACGAGCTGGCGCACCGGGAGGAGACGACGGCGACGGATCTGGGGCAGGAGCTGGGTCTTGATGCGGGCTACCTGAGCCGGATCCTGCGGTCGTTCGGGCGGCGAGGTCTTGTGAAGAAGCGACGATCATCGGCGGATCGTCGGCGGCAGTTGTTGTCGCTGACGGCGGAAGGGCAGGCGGCGTTCGCGCGGTTGAACGCGGCGTCGCGCAACCAGATCGAGGCGATGCTGGCCGAACTGTCCGAAGACGACCAGCGACGCCTGGTCCAGGCGATGGGCACGATCGAGTCGCTACTCGGTGCGCAGCCCGAGCAGCGCGTGCCGTACATCCTGCGTCCGCACCAGAGCGGCGACATGGGGTGGGTGCTTCAGCGGCACGCGGTGCTGTACCGCCAGGAGTACGGCTGGGACGAGAGCATGGAAGCGCTGGCGGCGGAGGTCGTGGCGCATTTCCTCCGCCACTTCGATGCGAAGCTCGAGCGATGCTGGATCGCGGAAAAGGACGGGGAGAACGTTGGCTCGGTCGCTGTTGTGAAGCACAGGGACCGCGCGGGCGTTGCGCAGCTTCGGCTGCTTCTGGTCGAGCCGAAGGCTCGCGGCCTGGGAATAGGCAGGCGGCTGGTGCACGAGTGCACGCGTTTCGCGCGACACGCGGGCTATCACACGATCGTGCTGTGGACCGACAGCGTTCTTGGCTCGGCGCGTCGGCTGTACGAGGACGAGGGCTACCACATGGTCAGCGAGGAGCCGAACGAAAGTTTCGGCGAGGGGACCGCACAGGTCTGGGAGCTGAGTCTGTGAGTGCGCCGGCCGGGCACAACCAATCCGTCGTCACCGACTTCGCCGGTTTCGCGCTGGCCGTCGAACGGCCGGCCGTTGCTCCGGCATCGAGATGGCGGCCGGTGATCTTCCGACTCGCCGCGGACGATGCCAGCCGCTTTGTCGCCTTCTGTGAAACGCACGGCATCCATCGACACGACGCGATCGACCGCCAGCTCCGGGAGCTCGCTGCCCTCCGGCTGCCGGCCGCGAGCGACGCCGACCGACAGCGTTTCGTCGCCGACACCAGTGCGTCACACGAGGATTCCGCCGCCATCGCCAACTGGGCGTACCTGCCGTGGAAAGCGACCGCCGTGCACCTGCTCGATCGCGACGATTTCTTCGACGTCATCACCGACCGCAACCGCGACAAGATCTCGCGCGAACAGCAGCTGCGGCTCCGCGCGAAACGCATCGGCGTCATCGGCCTGTCGGTCGGCGGTGAGGCCGCCGTGACCGTCGCGCAGGAGCACCTGTGCGGCTCGATCGTGCTGGCCGACTTCGATTCGCTCGACCTGTCCAACCTCAACCGGCTCAACGCCGGAATCGCCGATCTCGGCCTCAACAAGGCTGTCATCGTCGCGCGCCGAGTCCTCGAGATCGATCCGTACCTCGACGTCACCATCTTCGAGGACGGCGTGACCGACGCGAACGTCGCCTCCTTCCTCGACGGCCTCGACCTGCTCGTCGAGGAATGCGACGGACTCCGCATCAAACACCACATCCGCAGCCTCGCCCGCGAACGCCGCATCGACATCGTGTTCGCCGGCGACGAGCGCGGATTCATCAGCATCGAACCGCACGGCCACACGCCCGATCTGCCCATCTTTCACGGCCGTATCACCGAGCCGCCTCTGCCGCGCGAAGAATACGCTACGCCGCTCGACTTCATGAGGGCGCTCACCGAATGGCTCGGTGGCTGGGACCAGATTTCCGACGTCTCGCGTCGGTCGCTCGAACAGCTCGGCACCACCCTCTGTGGCTACCCGCAGCTGGCCGGTGAGGCCCGCTACGCGGCCGGCCAGGTCGCGCACGTCGCCCGCAGATTGCTCCTCGGCGAACGGATCCCGCCGTTCATCGGCCACCTCGACCTCGACCGCCTCATTCCGTCAGGACCGGCGTCAGGGTAGCCCCCTTGACTCCGTTCCCACATGCATGTATCATTCAGCTATGAACGATCCCGGAAGCAAGGACGAGGCTGGCACCGCCGGCGTGGCAAAAGGCCGCGAACCGGGCGAGCTGATGTTCTGGCTGATTCACGGGGCACGGGCGCTCGAATCACGGTTGGAGGACGCGCTCGCCGCCGCCGGTACGTCACTCGCCAAGCACGGCGTGCTGACTCTTCTGGTCGAGGCCGGGGAGCCGCTGGCGCTGAGCGAACTGGCGGCAAGACAGTCGTGCGTGCGCTCGAACATGACGCAGCTCGTCGACCGGCTCGAGGCGGACGGCTACGTCGAGCGGACGCCGGATCCGAACGATCGGCGCAGCGTACGGGCCAGCCTGACCCCTCTCGGTCGGGACCGTCAGGCCGCGGGCGCGGGCGAGATCGACCGGGTCAAGGGCGCGTTCACGGCTACACTGTCGGCCCGCGATCTGGCCGCCCTGGAACGCGTCGTATCGGTTCTCGACTGAGCCGGTTTTTTTTCGGAGAATGGTTCATATATGGATGGTGCGTTGCTGGACAGTTCTGGCCTGTACGCAGACCGCGTACGCAGCCGCAACGCGACACACACGGCCGGCAGGACGGCCGTGCAAACTCAACTGAACGAGGGGAAATCATGAGTTCGAGAGCAGCGACATTCGAGACACTGCGGGTGCAGGGCGTGCCGGCCGCATTGACGGCGAACCTGAGTTACGGCGTTCCGGTCGGCCGGGCACTGTTCGCGGCGATCTTCCTGGTGGCGGGGCTGACACACTTCACGGCCGGGTCGATCGGGTACGCGAGCCAGGCGGGCGTACCGTTCGCGAGCATACTGGTACCGTTCTCCGGCGTGATGGCTCTGGCCGGCGGGCTCAGCGTTCTGCTGGGCTACCACGCCCGGCTGGGCGCCGCGGTG
>DATKCF010000037.1:0-26089 GCA_035513345.1 Longimicrobiales bacterium | reverse complement strand
ATGGCCAGGATCTTCGTCCGCAGCTCATCCTCCGACAGTGGTACGAGCACGTCCGCTTCGGCGATGGACCATTCCTGCCACGCGCCGCGATAGAGCCAGACTTCGGGCGCTTCGCCCGCGTACCGTTCGAGCGCGCGGTCGACCGCTTCCTTGCACATCCGGTGCGTGCCGTGCGGGTCGGACAGATCGCCGGCCACGAAGATCATGTGCGGACGACGACTCTCGAGCACGTTCAGCACGATCTCGACGTCCGCATCACCGACCGGGTCCTTGCGCACCTTGCCCGTCTGATAGAACGGCAGGTTCAGGAACATGGCCTGGTCCCGGCTCATGCCGAACGTTTCGATGCCGGACACGGCTTCCGCTTCCCGGATGATGCGCTTCAACCGCAGCACGGCGTCGTTGTCGATGTCGCCCGGCGTCTTTCCGGCCAGCGCGGCCTCGACGACGGGAATCAGATCGAGACGGCCGCTGCGGTCCGCGTCGTCGGGCGGGAAGCCGTCCGTCAGGCGACGGAGGAACTCGAGGTGTCGCCTGACCTCGTGATCGAACACGGCGATGTTGCCCGAGGTCATGTATGCGACAACGATGTCGTTGCCGTTCTGGTGCAACTTGTTGAGCAGCCCGCCCATCGAGATCACATCGTCATCCGGATGCGGCGAGAAGACGACGACTCGCCTCCCTGCCGGCAGCTTGCTGCGCCCGCGGATCTTCGAGATCAGTGCGTTGAAAACCTCGCCATTGAGCGGGCCGGGCGAACCGTACCGGGCCAGCAGCGGACTGAGATGGTGCTCGCGATAGTCGGTCGCATCGAGTTTGAGCACGGACTTGCCGGTCACCTCACTGAGCCAGATCACGGCCCGTATCTCGACCGGCGGCGTCCACTCGACTTCGCCCGTGATCCAGGGTGTCCTTATGCGCGCAAGGTCCGCGGCAGCCGCACTGTCGAGCCAGGCGCGCGCGTGCGGATGCTGCTGGAGCCATGTCGCGGCGACATCGCGGCTGACGTCGCCTTCGACGGCCCTGCGCACGATCGCCGCCTTGTGCTCGCCTGTTGCGATCAGCGCGATCTCGCGGGCTTCCATGATCGTGCCAACGCCCATCGTGATCGCCTCCGTCGGCACGTTCTCCTCGCCGAAGAAGTCGGCCGCTGCATCACGCCGAGTGATCGTATCGAGGGCGACTCGCCGAGTCCGCGACTGCCGGTCCGAGCCCGGTTCGTTGAAGCCGATGTGGCCCGTCTTGCCGATACCGAGAATCTGATAGTCGATGCCGCCGGCGTCCCGGATCGCCGCTTCGTAGTCCCGGCAATGCGACTCGATCGCGTCACGTGACAGATCGCCGCGCGGAATGTGGATGTTCGACTGGTCGATGTTCACGTGCGCAAAGAAGTTCTCGCGCATGAAACGGTGATAGCTGTGGATGCTGTCGGGCTGCAGAGGGAAGTACTCGTCCAGATTGAATGTGATGACGCCGGAAAGGTCGAGGCCGTCATCGTGGTGCATGCGGATCAGTTCGCGGTAGATGCCTATCGGTGTCGAGCCCGTGGCCAGGCCCAGGACAGCCGGCCGGCCCTCGTCCGCCCGCTGCCGGACCAGCGTCGCGATGTCGCCGGCAATGCGACGGGCGATCTCCGCGTAGTCGGCAACGATCGTGACGGGTATGCGCTCGTGGTGCATGCGATACATCTTCGCGGCCGCGCGACTCGTGGGCAACCGTGCGACGATCTGACCGACTACATCGGCCAGACCCACATGATCGCGGGCACGGCGACTGCCACGACGATTATGGACAGCGGGAGCCCCATCCGCCAGTAATCGCCGAACCTGTATCCGCCCGGTGTCATCACGAGTGTATTCGACTGATGGCCGATCGGCGTGAGGAACGCACTGGATGCGCCGATCGCGACGGCCATCAGGAACGGATCGGCGGACGCGTCCAGTCCCTGAGCGACCCCGATCGCGATGGGCGCGGCGAGAACGGCCGCAGCCGCGTTGTTGATCACGTTGGACAGCAGCATGGTGCCGCCCATGAGAACGGCGAGCGTCGCCCCTGGCGACAGGGCGCCGGCCGTCGCCAGCAGCCCATCCGCCATCAGGTTGGATCCGCCACTGGTTTCGAGTGCGTGGCCGAGGGGCAGCAGTGCGGCAAGCAGCACGATGAGCGGCATGTCGATGCTCTTGTACACATCAGTGGGCGCGATCAATCCGGTCAGCACCATGACGACGGCGCCGGCGACCAGCGCCGTGGCCGGAGCGACGAGGTCCAGCGCGATCAGGATGATTGCGGCCGCGAATATCACAGTGGCCAGAAGCACGTTGCGCGGCTGGCCGATGCGCACGCCGCGCGAGGCCAGGGGCAGGCAGCCCAGCTCGTTCAACGCGGATTGCAGCGATTCCTTCCGGCCCTGCAGGAGAAGGATGTCACCGGCCACGAAGCGGATCAGGCCCAGCCGCTCGCGCAGGCGATGCCCTTCGCGGGCCACTGCCATGATGTTCACGCCATGGCGCATGCGCAGGTCCAGACTCCTCGCCGTCTGGCCTACGAGCATCGAGCCGGGCGTTACGATAGCCTCCGCCAGCGTCAGGGCACCGGGCTGGGCGCGCTTCCTTGCAGCGTCCTTGCTGGCGTCCGCCGCCAGCTCGAGCCGGGTGATATCGAGCAGCTTCGCGAGATTGTCCGAATCCGCTTCGACCAGCAGGATGTCGTCGGCCTCGAGCGACTCGTGTGGTGTGGGCATCTCGCGAAGCTCGTCCGCCCGGACGAGCCCGACCACGAGGATATCCGCATCGCCTCTGACCGCGACGAGCAGCTCGTGCAGGGGCCGGTCCGCGAACCCGCTGCCCTTCGGCACCCGTACTTCTGCCATGTATCCGCTGATCTCGAAGAGGTCCTCCGCGGATTGCTGGTCCGCACGCCGCGGCGTCAGCCGCCAGCCGACGAGCGCGATGAAGACCAGCCCGAACAGCGACACGATGGCGCCGACAGGCAGGAAGTCGAACATCCCGAACGGCGGTGCACCGACATCGGTCCGATACGCCGCAATGATGATGTTTGGCGGTGTCCCGATCAGCGTGAGCGAACCGCCGAGAAGCGAGCCGAACGCGAGTGGCATCAGCAGTAACGACGGGGAGCGGCCGGCCTTGCGCGACATCCAGATCGCAACCGGCATGAGCAGCGCCAGGGCGCCGATGTTGTTCATGACGCCCGAACTGAGAATCACGATCCCGGTGAGCGCCGCCACCTGGACGGTCGGCCGATCGCCGATCAGGGTCAGGCGACGCGCGATCGAATCGACCACTCCGGCATTGACCAGACCCCGGCTCAGCACGAGGACTCCGGCCACGGTCACCACGGCCGGATGGCCGAAGCCCGCGAACACTTCCCCGGGTGGCACCAAGCCCGTCAGCGCGAGGGCCAGCAGCGCGAGGACCGCAACCACGTCGTAGCGCAGGCGGTTCCAGGCGAACATGACGAGCGCCGCCACCACAACGGCGAAGACGATGATCTGATCCGTGGTCACGCGCAGGGGGGTGTGGGGAATCCGGTAGCCGATCGACGTCGCGCCACGATAGATCCGCGAGATGAAGCGTGTCAACGTCACGGACCCGGGTACCGGTTATGGCGGAGGCGGGCTGCGACGTACTCGACGCCGGCCCGGTTCGTGACAGGGACACTGGCCGTTCAGCCTGCGTCGGCGCGCAGTGTGATGGCAGGGTCGACGCGCGTCGCCCGGCTGGCCGGCACCACGCAAGCGAGGACCGCGGCGCCCGCAAGCACGGCCGTCACCCCCGCGAGCGTCGCCGGATCGGCCGGCTCGATCTCGAACAGCAACCCGCGCATGACCCCGCCAAGCGCGGCGGACGCGAGCAGTCCGATGGCGATGCCGGCGGCCACGATCACTGCTGCCTGCCGCAGGACCAGGCCCGTGATGTCGGCGGCCAGCGCACCGAGCGCCATGCGGATGCCCAACTCGCGTGCGCGCTGCGCCACGCCGAAGGCGATCACGCCGTACAGACCGACAACGGCGAGCGCGGTCGCGACAACTGCGAACGCGGCCAGCAACAGCATGGTCGAGCGTTGTGGCGCAATCGCGAGGTCCAGTCGCTGGCGCGTGGTGGTCACGGACCATGCGGGCTGGTCCGCGTCGACTTCACGGATTGCCTGCCTGATCCCGTCAGCGAGTGCAAGTGCGTTGCCCTCCGCGCGAACTGCAAGAAACAGGCGTGACAGCGGGTGCTGCAGCAGAGACGTATAGAACTCGGGCTCGGGCGACGCGCGAAGATTGTCGTGCCGGATGTCGTCCACGACACCCACGATCTGGTGCGGTACGGGCGGGCCGCCGGCGCCGCCGAGCCTGAGCCACTCGCCGATCGGATCCTGGCCCTCGAACCACGTGCGGGCCAGTGTCTGATTGATGACGACGACGCGGCCCGCTCGTTCGTCGTCGGTCTGCTCGATGCCGCGGCCGCGAACCACGTTCATGCCCATCGCGCGGAAGTAGCCGGGACTCACCTGCCCGCGAATCCGCACTCGGACCTGGACCGTCGGGCTGCGGCCGCCCCGCGATCGAGAACGAGCTGGTCGACCGCGATCCGGAGAACGGCAGGTCGCTCGTCAACCCGGCCTCGACAACGCCGGGCACCGCGCGCACCCGCTCCAGCACGTTGACTCCGAATGTGCGCTGGCCGCCCTCGTCGTACTTCGCGGCCGGCAACGACACGTTCATGGTCAGGAGGCCGTCGGGATCGAAGCCGGTGGGCACGCGATCGAGCGCACCCAGCGTCTGCAACAGGAGCGCGACACCCGCGAGCAGCGGCAGTGCGAGCCCCAGTTGAACGACCGCGAGCGCGGCACGGATGCGCGCGCCCCGCGTTCCGCCCGACGAGGTGCGGTCACTGAGGTTGCCGGCCTGCCGCGTACTCGCCAGCGCCATCGCCTGCGCGCCGCCAAGGCCGAGCGCAACCAGAGCCAGTGCTCCGAGTGCGACCAGGAGCACTGTCGCGTCGAGACGTGTCTCCGTCGACCGCGGCACGCTTGCTGCCGTGAGCGTAACCAGCACGTCGGTGCCCCAGACCGCGAGCAACAGGCCGGCCGCGCCGCCGCAGGCCGTCAGCAGCACGCCCTCGGTCAGGAACTGGCGGGCAAGCCGACGATCTGCTCGTGCAGCGGTACGAGCTTCACGAGGACGTTGCGGTTGGTACCGGGATAGTCCGTCGCCAGCCGTTCGGCAATCGCCGAAACGTCGGCTCTGGCCTGCTCGAGGCTCGAGCCTTCCGCAATGCGCGCCACGGCGTACAGGTAATGCCGGCCGCGATCGATAGTCGTCAGGTCGACCGACATGGTAGCCCACAGATCGATCGCTTGCGGGTACGCGAAGCCGGGTGGCATCACGCCCGTGACAGTAGTACGTCCGGCCCGAAAGCGCAATCGTCTGACCGAGAACCGCCGGATCCGCGACGAACCGACTACGCCACAGCGCGTCCGAGAGTACTACAGCATTCGCGCCAGCCCTGGATTCAGCGACGAAATCGCGGCCCATCGCTGGCGCCACGCCAAGCACATCGAAGAACGATGGCGTGACCTCGGCGCCGACCAGCCGCTGCGGCTGCGCACCGCCCGTCACGATGAAGCTGTTGTAGCCGTACGCGGCAACATCGTCCAGAGTGCGGCTCGACTCCCGGACGTCCAGATAGTTGGCCGGCGAGACCGGGCCGTCGCCGCCGCGTTCGCGGTCGGTCTCCCACACCTGAACCAGCCGATCCGCGGCCGGGTACGGCAGCGGTCTCAGGAGCACGGCGTTCACCACGCTGAAGATCGCCGTGTTCGCGCCGATGCCGAGCGCGAGCGTGATGATGGCGACGGCCGCCATACCGGGATGCCGGGCCAGACTTCTGCCGGCGAAGCGCAGGTCGTGCCAGATCTCGTCCACTTTCGTCCTCCGAACCGGTTCGCGTCGAGTCATGCGACAGACAAGTCTCGTGCCTGCACGCATGACCCCCGCCTTTCTCTCTGTCCGGCAAGGTTCCGCGCCACTGCAGGCGCTCACGACTGACCGGCTACGGGACGCGTCGTCGCCATTCCGGGACGACTTGACCCGGCCCGCGGCTGCGGTCAGACTCCAGCGTCAGGGCGACGTTCGCCCGAACCTGATCCTGTCGTTCACGGAGTGACCCATGCCGTCCAGATGCGTACGGTTTGCCTGCATCGCTGTACTCGCAATGGTACCTGCCGGCTGCATCGGCGATCTGGGACTGACGGATGGGACCAGTGCGGTGCGATCCGTGTCGGCCGACCGCATTCATGTGGTCGGGACCGGCGAATCGATCGCCCGTATCGCGGACCTCCAGCCCACGCAGAGCGGCGTGGTCTGGGTGCTGAACACGACCGAGCCGTATTTCGTGGCCATTGATGGCAGCGGTGAGGTTGTCCGTTCGTTTGGCAGCGCGGGCGGCGGTCCGGACGAGTTCCGGTCGCCGAATGCCCTCGTCGGCGACGCCGCATCCGATGACGTGTGGGTCTATGACCGGGGCGCACATACGCTCGTCAACATCAGTGGTCCGGAGGCGTCAGCCGAGACCGTCACCCTGTCCCGCGACAGCCTGCCGACCGGCCGTATCATGACGCACGACAACGCGGGCACCGGCAACGGGCGGTACTGGGTGCGCCACTCCGATGGCGGGTTCCTCTTCGCACGTGCCCGCCCGGGTGTCACCGGCATGCGCCAGATCTGGCACTCCGACCTCGTCGAACACGACCGCGACGGCGGCACCCGCGTTCTGTTCAGTCCCGACGACGTGCTGGGGGATCCGACCACTCTGTTCGGCAACGCGACCGAGTTCCTGCCGTTCCCGCTGCTCGACATCTGCCCGGACGGATCCATCGCACTCTATGACCCGGAGTCGAACACGCTTCGACGGTACTCCCGAACGGGTACGTTGCTGGATTCGGATTCGCTGCCGGCCCCGCGCCGCGTCGAAACGACAGCCGACCGGCTGTTCTTCATGATTTACCCGGGCATAATCGAACAGGCGCCCGCGAGCGGGCTGCCCGACAGCGCCGCACTGCATGCCATGCTGAAACTCCAGTGGTCGGACGTCTCGGCCCAGATGGCGCGCGTATTTCCGGAGTACAATGACCTGCATTGTGTGGACAACGGCGTCATGTGGATACAGCCACTCGATGTCGAAGCGGGCCAGATCGGCCGCGGCCCGTTGTGGTTGCGTATCGATGCTGACGGCGCGATAGAGAGAATCGAGCTGCCCGACGGGTTCCGGCCGGTGCGGTTCATCGGCGATCGCATCTGGGGCGTCCACCGCGGTGAGCTGGATATCGAGTCGGTGGCGTGGCTCGAACCGGACGGCAACTGATCGATCGATTACTCGTTTGCCGCCCGCGTCCTGAGCTGGCGGCCTGATGCGAGACAGTTGGTCAGCGCGCGGTATGTGGCATCGATCGCGCGGCGGTCAGGTGAGTCGCCCGTTCGGGCCAGGATCCGGCGGGCCAGGCAGCCATCGCCGAGGATGACTTCGAGCGCCTGCTCCCAACGCTCGCGGTCCGGACCGTCATCGAGGCCGCGCTCGATCGCGCGGTCCCAGAAGTCGCGGGCACGGCATGCGCCTGTCGTCCAGCCGATCGCCTCGAGGTAGGCCCGATCGTCGATCTCCGTCCGATCCCCCATTGTCGCGGTGTCGAGCAGCAGCGAGGCGAGCCGGTCGGTCGGCAGCGCATTGAGCGTTTCGACACTTGCGGTCGTCTCGTCCGCCAGCCGTCTGATCAGTGCCGACGCCGCGGCGACAACCGCGACATCCGCCACCGCGCACTCCTGCGTGTCGAGCACGCGGATCTCGATCGTGCCGCGGTCGAAACGCGCGATCGCACCGCGCGCGTTGACCCACTCCTCACGCAACACGCCCTCGGGGTCATGCGGCTCGAGGTCGGTCCAGATCGGCTTCAGGATCGTCTCGTGGTACTCTCGCTCGCTGCTCGCCGGTTCGGGGACGACAAGGCCGCTCACCGAAGGTATGCGCTCCGCGTTGTGACGGTAGACCTCGATGCGCGTGTCGAGCCAGGCCGTGATGCGGCCGTCCATGAACGGTGAACTCGCCGCCAGCGCGGGCAGAAGTGGCAGCACGACGCGGATCGCGGCGTGCAGCCTGCGGAACTCGTCGTCATCGCGGAACGGCAGGTTCAGGTGGACGCTCTGCAGGTTCGCCCAGCCGTGGCCGGTACAACCGAAGATGCGATCGAACGTCTCGTACACGACGCTGTTGTCGTGCGGCCACAGCTTCGTCTGCCGGACCGGGTCCATGCGCGGGTGCATGCCGGTCGGCATCAGCATGCCGCCATACTGTGACAGTCTGCGATTGGCCTCCGCGATGCCTTCCTGGAACGATGCGGCCAGACCGTGCAGCGACTCCGCCGGGCCGTTCGTCTTCAGCTCGAGAACGTGCAGTACCAGCTCATTCGACCATGCAAGCGGGCCGACCTCGATCTCCGCAACCGGCTGTGCATCCGCGTCCGTCAGCAGCCGGTCGGCGATCGGCGAAACCTCGAGCGTCTCCGCATCGACGATCATGTACTCGACTTCGACGCCCCAACGTTCGAACAGGCCCCAGCGCTCGTCGTTCATCACGCTTCTTCCGGCGCGCCGCGCGCGTCCAGCCGCTCGCGGAACACCTGCATCACGGCCAGATACAGATCGTCTTTCAGTACTTCGTCCTCTACGCCGCCGTCAATGCTCGGATTGTCGTTCACCTCTATCACGTAGAACCGGCCATCGACTTCCTTGATGTCGACGCCGTATAACCCGTTGCCAATGCGCTTGGCACAGCGGACCGCCAGGTCGCGGGCTGCCGGCGGCGCGTCCTCGATCGCCATGGTCTCTACCCGACCGAAGCGGTGCCCGCCCTGCTCCCTGCGGTGAATGATCTGCCAGTGCCCTTTTGCCATGTAGTATCGGCACGCGTAAAGTGCACGGCCGTCCAGGACGCCAATGCGCCAGTCGAAGTTGGACGGCAGATACTCCTGAGCCACCACCATCATCGAACTCTCGAAGAACGATTCGACCTGCCGCAACAGTGACTCACGGTCCGTGACCTTGACCACACCTGCCGAGAACGATGCATCCGGCCGCTTCAGAACGCACGGCAGTCCCACTGCCGCCTCGACTTCGTCGACGTTTTCCTGGTGCACGATCAGCGTACGCGGGTGCCTGATGTCGTGGCGCTCGAACAGCTCCGCCTGGTAGACCTTGTTCGAGCACCGGATGATCGACTGCGGATCGTCGATCACGACCAGCCCCTGCGCCGCAGCACGTTGCGCGAACCGGTACGTGTAGTGGTTGACCGTCGTCGTATCCCGAATGAACAGTGCGTCGTATTCGGCCAGGTACGTGTAATCCTCCGGGCCGACTACCGTCGCCTCCATGCCGACCTTGCGCGCGGCCCGGATGAAGCGCCGGATCGCCGACTCATCCGATGCACTGTCCGGAGCCGACTCGTCCCACAGTATCGCCAGTTCGTACTTCGCCTGTTGCGGTTTCTGCGGACGCCGGCCCGGCCTCGAAAAGTAGGCTGCCGCCTGTTCGACCGCGAACTGACGATGCCCTTCGGGCATGTCGGCGCCGGAGATCGGCCGAACGGATTGCAGTCTCCAGTCCTCGCCATCATGACTGAATGTGGCTCGAAGGAACGGCGCCGGAAACAGCGTGAACAGTGCCTTCGACAGCTTGTCGTACCGTTGTGCCACGTTCCTGCCGAAGTAGATGCTGAGCTCGAACTCGGTCGACTTGAGCGGAGCGAATGAGCGCTGGATGAGCGTGTCCAGTTCGTCCGACGTGATGCGGGCGAGCGGGGCGACACCGAATGCCTGCAGTGTTTCGACCGACGGCATCGCACGGTGACCGCGCGCCGCCGCCAGCAGCGACACGTAGTAGCCCGGCCGCTGATAGCCATAGACACGACACGCATTGAAAACCGAGATCCGCCGGGTATCCGCGTACTCCGGTTGTGTCAGATAATTCCACGCCGAGACGATCTCGGCACCGGGCAACTCGAACGGCCAGCGTTCCGGCCTCTCGACGACGAGCAGGTTCCTCAAGCGGTGCCGACTCCTGGTGGCGGTTCGAGTACGAGCATGTTGGCGTCGTACGTCAGTACACCGAGCAGGATCGCGCCGATCAGCCTCTGCATGCCGACCGTGTAATAGTGCGACCCGTAGCGCGGATTGTCCTGCAGGGGATCTGCGACGTGCACGATATCATTCGTCGCGTCATACCCGTACAGTACCACGAAATGGCCGGTCGGGTAGCCGCGAATATCGTCGTACTCGAGACGGTCCCAGCCGCGTTCGCGCGCGCACTGGTACAGATACGTTGCGGACAGACCGGTCAGAATCGGGCGATTCCGTTCGAGGTGCGACCGGACGAGGGCAGGGCTCAGCTCGTCGAAATCCACAGTTCCGCCAAGCTTCAGATACTCGACGTACGCCTGGGTCGCGTGGCGCAGCTTGGCATCCTCTTTCTCGGCCGCCTGCCGCGTCAGACGGTCGGCCAGATCGACATCTCCCTCGAACCACGTCGGATCGAACAGTTGCAGGTTGTACGTGTGGATCGTCGCGCCGTAGCCTCGCCGCAACGCATGCTCGGCCAGCAGAACAGCGAGTGTTCCGCCACCCTCGATCAGCTCGACCTCGTCGATCAACCGCTCGAGCGGCAGGTCCTCGCCGAAATAGCGATAGACAGCGTGCAGGCACGTCGCTCCGCAGGCGGCGTCGTCCGGCTGCCGGTGCATGTCGAGTTGGAGCCGCGTGTCCATGTCCGCCTCAGTCAGTCGGGGCTCCACCGCGCACGAAACGCGGCGATCTCCCGTTCACTGTAGAAGTGACGGGCCGGTCGCGAACCATACATGATGTCGAGGTACGCGTCGGGAATCTGGATCCGCTCGATGAATCGAGTCTGCGCGTCCGCGTACGGCGGCTCCGCCGAAGGCCCATCCCGCTCGATGCGCAACGCGGGGACGTCGAGGAACGACGTGATGGCTCGACCTCCGGCGAGGTCGAGGTCTTCGGTGCGAACGATCAGCAGCGAGCATTTCGCCGTCCGATACGTCGCGTGCCCGGACTCGCCGCCGAACGGGTGTCGGAGAACGTCAATGTCGAATACGTCGCGAATCTCACGCTCGAACCACTCGAGCGTCACGCCGCGCTCGTGCTCGTCATCCGCGAGAAACAGCTCGATGAGCCTGTCGACGTTCGCGGGCTCCGCTTCGAATCCCGGCTCCAGTTCGGGATGGTTCCCCTGGAAGTGATGAAAGAACGCGGCAACCGTGCGGGCCACCGGCTCGCGCACTGTCGTGATCACTCTCCACGGCGTCCGCACCGGACCCCGCAATCGGCCGGCCAGCGTCCTCGCCGCTATGAACTCGGTGTGCAATACAGCGTGTCCGGTTCGCCGGTGCAACTCTCTGAACCGCTGGTGATGGTCGTGGATCGTGTCGGGATGGAGGTAGTGCGTGTGATAGACGTTCGCCCGCGGGAACCGCTTCAGCAGCGCGTCCAGAACCGCGATCGACCCGGCTCCCGCCATCGCGTGAACCAGGATGACGGGGCCATCAGGCGGATGCTCGAACTCGAACTGGAGCGATTGCCCCAGCTCCGTAAGCGTGCGGCTTCGCCGGATCCCGCGCTTCAGGATGCCGGTGAGTGCGTCGATCACGTCCGCGACCTCCGTGACGGTGCCGGGTCCGAAGCTGATGCACGCGGATCGCGGGTCGATCCACGAATCGGGGGAATGTTGCTCCTCGCCCCACGCGCCGCCAGCCGTGTGCATTGAAGGCGACAACTTCTCCCGACCTTCGTTCCCGGTCGCGACGGGACCCGCGAGGATCGATATCGCGCGGTATGTCGGTCACTCATTTCCGGGCGCCACGGGACGGGCGAGGATCCATTTCGCGGAGCGCGTCGATCGCTTCCCGCGTAGCGGCCCGGCCACCCGGCAGGACGATCCATATTACGACGAACATGGCCGCGAACAGGACGGCGGCAGTGCCGAGCCGCACGATCGCGTTCGTGAACGGCAACATATCGCGGTAAACCACTTGGAGTACGACGGCCGCCGCGATCGACGCCAGCGCGGGCCTGGCCACGATCCGGACCACATCGTCGACGCTCAGCGGCGATTCGCGGACCGCGTACGCGACGCCCGGCCACGCGACCGCGCACGTGACGGCGGTGAACGCGGCGGCCACACCGATCGGGCCGGCTGTAGCCCCGGCAAGCAGCGCACCGATGGTGACGACCGTCTGGAACAGGGCCCACCGCAGCTGGCGGGCGGTCTGGCCGCGCGACAGATAGATCCATGGCATGAGCCGGTTCGGCGCTCCGACGAACGCGGCGATGCACATGAGCCTGAGGAACGGCGCTGCCGACAGCCACTGGTCACCGAGCAGCACCAGAATGAACTCTTCGGCGGCAACGAAAACGAACGCGATCAGCGGAAGCGGCAGAGCGAGTGCTGGCAGCAGGCCCTTGCGGACGTAGCCACGATAGGTCTCGTCGTTGCCGTACGCATGACTGAAGCTGGATACGGCGACATCGTTCAGCGAGATGATCAGCTCGGTCAGCGGGTACCATCCCCAGCGGCGGGCGCCGTCGTAGAATCCGAGTGTGGCAGCCGAACCCGTGAAGCCGACCAGCACGCGGTCGAGCTGGTCGCCGGCCCAGGTAACGAAGGTGAATCCGGCCAGCCCGGCCCAGTACCGTCGTATCGCGGCTACTCCGTCAGCCGGCTTCAGCGTCATCCCGTCATCGAGCAGCGCGCCCGGAGACGGCGGTGTCGCCTTTGATGCGCCCGTGGGACGCCAACCGCTCACAATCCACACGACCGCGCTCCGGATCGGCGGCGGCGCTGCCACCTGAATCAACAGCGCCCAGTACTGTGCACCGGCCAATGCGGCCGCGATCGCGCCGGCCGTGCCGATGACGAGACCGACGACGTGCGCACCCATGACCGTGCCGAACCGCATCTGCCTCTTGAGCAGTGCTTCCGGCACGGCTGCCAGCGATGCGCAATAGATGATGGCGGCCCATGCGATCACGACCCCCGCGGCGCGCGGCTCCTCGTAGAATCGCGCGATGAGCGGCGAAGCAGCCGCGAGCGCGGTACACAACCCGAGGTTGATCAGTGCGCTTTCGCGGAACACACGCGAGGCCTGCGCCTGATCGAGTTCGGCGCGGTGTATCACGGCGGATTGCAGCGCGCCGTTCGCAATGACGGTCACCAGAATGGCGAGCGGAACGACGTAGGCGATGATGCCGAAGTCGGCCGGCGTCAGGATGCGCGCCAGTACGACCACACCGACCACCTGGAGCAACGCCTGCGCCACACGCGCGCCGATCGCAATGAACCCCGACCGTACGGAATGGCCGCGCAGATCCGCGCGCACGGAGTCGGTGCGGAAGAAACGATCGTGCCGGGCCGGCGTCACCGCATCACGCCCGGGCTCCTCAGACCGGCGAACAGATCGGCCTCGCGCGACCGGCCGCCGTTCACGCGGCTGAACGCGCGATAGAACTCCTGCGTGCCCCACAGCCCGCGGTGGTGCTCGGGCGAGAGGTCGGCAAGCTTCGAGTAGATGGACATCTGCGATTCGTGGCACTGCACTGCTCGCCAGACGGTCGGCCAGTGCTCACTCGTGTCGATGACCGTCGTGATCGCCCAGTCCCGCCATGGTACGACTTCCCGCTCCTGGCCGTCCACCCTCGATACCAGCTTCTTCAGCGCTGCCTCGTACGCGTTCCACTTCGGTTCCGGCCATGCGATGTAGTAGAGCTTCGTGACCGCGTGCGGCTCGCCTTCGATGGAGGCATCCGGTACGGCCGCCGCCACGGTCGCTGCGGTCGTGAACTGCGAGATCGCGATGTGGTCCGGGTGGCCGTACGCGCCATCGGGCGCGAACGTCATGAGTACGTCCGGTCTCAGGCGACGCAGTTCGGCCGCGATCCGTGCGATCACCTCGTGCGGATCGGCACGGTCGAGCTCGCCATCGATGTAGTCGAGCAGCGTCACTTCGCGAACGCCAAGTACGGCCGCCGCGGACCGCAGCTCACGCTCCCGAATGCGACCCACCTCCTCGTCCGGACGGTTCGTGTTGTCCTTGTACCGCCCTTTCTGGCCACGCGTCGCCGTCACGACGTACGTTTCCACGCCTTCCAGGGCGTACCGGGCAAGCACACCACCGGTGCCCAGGGATTCGTCATCGGGGTGCGCGAACACACCCATGAGCCTCAGCCTGTCGCTCATCGCTGGACCACTGTATCTCTCCGGCCGGCCGCGCCCCGATCCGGACCTGTCCGGGCCGGAAGGCATCCACGAACAGGAGGCGTTCTCTGGCGGACCCCGATGTCAGGCTCGTGACGTGGGCCGGTGCCATGCCGGATGGCGACTATGACAGCCAGCCACTCCTCACCGCATTGCGCCATCGCGGACTGAGCGCGGACATCCGCGCGTGGAACGACCCTTCGGTCGACTGGACCGCTGCCGCTGTGACCGTCATCCGCTCCACGTGGGACTACCACGAGGACCTGACGCGATTCCTCGACTGGATCACGCGTGTCGACGCCGTCACAGCGCTCTTCAACCCACCCGGCCTGATCCGCTGGAACACGGACAAGCGGTACCTCCTCGACCTCGAGCGCGACGGTATCGCCATTGTGCCGACCCTTCTCGTCAGTGCAACTGACGCGGCCGGACTCGAACGCGCCATCACGGCGAACGGCTGGTCGGATATCGTCATCAAACCCGCCGTCTCCCTCGACGGCCATCACGTTCATCGCGTCTCCGCCGACACGGGCGTGGACGCCATCCTCGATTCCCTTGCGTTCGCCGGTACCGTCATCACGCAGCCGTTCATGAACCGCATCGTCACCAGCGGCGAACTGTCCCTGGCCTTCATCGGTGGTCAATTCTCTCACGCCGTCCGCAAACGACCCGCTCGCGGCGAGTTCCGCGTCCAGGAGCGGCTCGGTGGTACCGTCGAAGGGGTCCTCGCCCCGCCCGGCTCGATCGCGTTCGCCGCGCGCGTGCTCGAACTCATTGACGGCCCGCCTCTCTACGCCCGCATCGACATCATCGAAGGCGACGACGAGTCCCCGTTCCTCCTGACCGAACTCGAACTCGTCGAGCCGTCTCTCTTCCTCGCGACGCACGGACCGGCCGCGGCAGCGTTTGCCGCCGCAATCGCCGAACACCTTCCGAGTTGAGGCCGGGCGCCGTCCGGTGACGCTGCAGGCTTGTGTCACTCGTCGAAGATCACGGACAGACAGGTAACGCCGGCTTCCGCGTTCTGGAACTCCGAGACATCGACGGTCACGACGCTCAGTCCCTGCGCCTCCAGCCGCCCCACAGTCCGCGGAAACGAATCCGGCATCACGATCGTGCCCGGCAGCGACAGCACGTCGGCGGCCGCCGGTTCGGCGGACGGCACGGGCAGCGGATCGTGTTCGCGGAACGCGTCGAGGTCGACCCAGCCGGAGTTGATGAGCACTCGCCTGCCGATCGCGGTACAGCCGCTCTTGAGGTGCAGGCAGTCGCGCATCGCGACCGCACGCACGCTGTAGCCGTGTTCACTGACAATCGCGGCAAGCGCGTGGATGCCGGCGTCGTTCGTGCGAGTCGACCGCCCCACGAACAGCGTGCGTCCGATCCTCAGGATGTCGCCGCCATCGATCGTAGCCGGCAGCTCGATGCGCGCAATGGGCCGGTACTCGCCGATCACCTCGATCAGAGGCTCGACCTCCGGCCGCCGGCTCGGCACGCCCGGCGAAAGCGCAATCGCGATCTCGTCCAGTACGTGCACCGGATCCTCTACGAACACCGAGTCCGGCAGGTCGTCGAGGGCCGGCAGGACCACCACTTCCAGACCGCAGCTCTCGAGCACCGAAACGTACGCCGCGTGCTGTTCACGCGCCCGTTCGACGTCGATCGGTTTGCGCGCGATGTGTGTGACTTCACAGTCGGGCAGCGACGCCCCGACCGCGCGTGTGATCGCGATCAGCGGGAACCTCCGGCGTGGAATCCGGTTCTCAGGGAAAGGCCTTTCGAGGACGGGACCATGAGCGAGGACGGGACCATCGGCGGAGACGGCAGCATGGGCGAGGGCGGGCCCGTGAGCGTGGTTGAAGCCACCCGGCCCGGGCGTCGGACAGCGCTGCGGCGAGCGGTCGACATCGGATTCTGGTTGCTCCTGGTCAGCTTTCTCGGCTGGCGCTTCGGCCCGCATCTGCTCGTCGCCACCGGTGCCGGCGACACGGGCGCGCCCGCCCCGCCGTTCGCGTTCACGACCCTCGATGGTGACACGGTCACGCTTGAAGCGCTGGCTGGCAAGGTCGTGGTCGTCAATTTCTGGGCAACGTGGTGTGGGCCGTGCCGGCTCGAGATGCCGGCTCTCGAGTCCGTCTGGCGCGAGCGCCGCGACGACGGCCTCGTCGTCCTCGGCCTGTCAACCGACCGCACCGGCACCGCCGGCGTCCGCGCGTTCATTGACGACCGCGACATCACATACCACATCGCGATGGCGCCGGCCCGCATGATCCGCGACTTCGGCGGTTTCCGCGGTATCCCCGCAACGTTCCTGATCGACCGCACCGGCGCCATCCGGCACCGCGTCGTCGGCTACATCCCCGAACCCATACTCCGCGCCGGCATAACCCGCCTCCTCAACGCCTCCCCGAACTGACCCGTTATCCGTTATCCGTTACCCGTTGTCCGTCCCCCCCCCAGAAACCCGCCCCAGAAACCAGCCCCAGAAACATGTTCCCGTAACCCGCCCCAACACCTACCGCCCCCAGACACCATTCCCCCGATCCACATCCAGAAACCACCCCTCAGGATCGATCTCGACGCGGGTCACCGTCGCGCCCGGCACTTCGAGCACGTGGCTTGTCGCGCCGGCCAGCCAGACCTCGACCGGCACCTCGATCCGCGATATCGAGCCGTCCGCGTGCGTTACGACGAGCCGGGCCGGCATTGGCACGAGTCCGCGATCCTCGACCGTGATGCGCGTTCCATTCGGGCCGGTCTCGACCGAAGCGATCGCGTGATCGAGCGTCCACGTCTCGTAGAACCACGACCGCCAGAACCACCAGAGCCCGCCGCCCGGCGTCTGGACGTTGCCATGGCCGGTCAGTCCGGCGAACGTGTTGAAGAGGTCGTACGGCGTCGGGTGTTTGCCGAGCCAGCGTCTGCCATATTCGCGATACGCGCGCATGAACGCATCCTCGCCCAGCAGTCCACGCAGCGACCGGAGAATGAGCGACATCTTGTCGTAGCTCGCGATGCCGAACGCAGCCGTGCCCCGCGGATAGAGGTCGCCGTGTCGCATAAGTTCGACTTCGTCGTCCGACCGGGCGATAGCGACGTAGCCGGCGTATGACTGCGACCATCGATCCATTCCGTCGAAGAAGGCGCCCATCGCTTCGGACTGGTTGAAGCGCGTGAGTCCTTCATCCTGCCACGAGTGCGCGGTCTCGTTCGAACCGACCATCATCGGGAACCACATGTGCGCAGTCTCGTGCACCAGAACGCCGTACAGCGAGACCCGGTCGCGCTGCCCGCCGATGCAGGTGATCATCGGATACTCCATCCCGCTGCACGATACAGGACCGTCGATCGCCGTCATCTGCGGATACGCGTACGGCCACAGGAACGACGACAGGAACTCGACGGAGTGCTGCTCGAAGAGCGCCGACTCGTTCCATGCCCAGGCCACACGGCTCGGACGGTAGAGCGTGTGAATCATCGCGGTGTCGGGCCGACCGGCCGCGTTCGATGCGCCGGTCACGGCGATCGTCGCGTCCCAGAGGTAATCATCGGACGCGCCGAACGCGAAGTCGCGCACGTTGCTTGCGCTGAACCGCCATGTCAGCCGGCCATCGCCGCTGCTCGCTGTGGCGCTGCCGGCGCCGAGTTCCGCGGCGGTCACGACATGCGTCGTCTGGCGGGTTGAACGTGCCGCTGACAGCCGTTCCCGCGTCGTAGCGGAGAGTACGGCGTCCGCGTTCCGCAGTTCGCCGGTCGCACCGATCAGCCAGCCCTCCGGCAACGTGATCGCGACGTCGTAGTCGGCGTAGCCCATGTAGAACTCGGCGTTGCCCTGATACGGGTCCAGGTGCCAGCCCTCGACGTCGTCGTACACGGCAACCTGCGGATACCAGTACGACACGAAGAAGACCTCGCCGTCCGTGCCGCCACGCGGCGCGCCGTCCGGCGGGACCTGGAACGACCACTCGATCTCGAGGTCCACCGAAGCGCCCGCAGCGATCGGTGACGGCGGAACTACGAACAGCGTCGTGCCCGAGATCGTGTAGCCCGGACCCGTCGTCTGGCCGCTCATCGGGTTCACCGCCACCCCTCCGGCGACGATCCGGCTGACCCGCATGCCCGTCGTGACCGGGACCTCGCGGCTGCGCAACGCGCCCGGTGCGAACACGTTCTGGAACAGGTGCAGCGCGACGCCCGGCAACATGTCAGGCGATCGATTCTCGTATGTGATCAGCGCGCGACCGGTCAGCGTCCGGCTTCCCGGATCGAGCTGCGCCGCGATGTCGTACCTGGCGTAGTTCGTCCAGTAGGCCGGCCCGGGTTCGCCCGTGCGCGTCCGTGTGCCCTTCACCACGGCATCGGCGAACGCACGGCTCTCGGGCACCGGATACGGCTTCGGCCGCGCGTCCGGGACTGGCGACTGCTGTCCCGATACCGGCGCACTGGCAACGCCGATCATGACCATACCAATCGTGGCACGGCGGACGTGACGAATCACGCCGCGCCGGGTCGGACGTGAATCCTGCATACGTGACCTTCCTCGAGTGAGGTCCGGATCGCTCGTTGTCATCCTGTGATGTACACCACTTCATTCACAAGGAGACAGGTCGCTCAGCGGCCGAGCCACGACTCCAGTGCGCTGTACACGGTACCATCGTAGCGAAAGGGGATGTCCTTGCGGATGATCATGAGCGCCTGGTCGACCGGCAGGCCGTCGCGGTAGGGGCGTCGAGCGGTCAGTGCTTCGAAGACGTCGGCCACCGCGAGGATGCGCGCCTCGAGCTCGAGATCGTCGGCCCGCAGCGCCCACGGGTATCCCGAACCGTCGAGCCGTTCGTGGTGCATCGCGGCCGTCCACGCGAAATCGCGGAACGCGTTCACCCGGCGAAGTATCGACCATGTGAGGCGAGGATGCTGGGCCATGGCCTCGCGTTCACTGGCTGTCAGCGGGGCGGCCTTGTCGAGAATCGTATTCGACACACCGAGCTTGCCGATGTCGTGCAACAGTCCCGCCCGGTACAACGACCGGATCGTCGCGCCGTCGAGGCGCATCTGCTTCGCGATGGCGGTCGCGTACTTCGCGACGTTCACCGAATGCTGCGACGTGAACGGGCTCTTGGCGTCGGTGATCGCCGCGAACGCCTCGGCCAGGTGGTCGAGGCCGTCCTCGTCGACATGTTTCAGCAGCGACGCAGGCTCCATCGTCATGATCCGGTCGGCCAGCTCGTCGTCCAGGAGTCCCCGCCACCACGAATGGTCCTGGCGCCAGCCCTGGCAGATCGTGACGAGAGCGGGATCGAACCACGTGCCGGCCCGCGTCCGCACCACGTCCAGCGCCGCCTGCGCGCCCTTCGCCGTGAAGAACACCTCGATCGTCTGCGCCAGATTCGCGATCCGCGATGCTTGCGGGATCGCCTCGCCGGCGAGCCCTTGCGCGTGACCCTTGCCGTCCCAGTGCTCGTCCAGGCTGCGGACCGCCGTCGCTACCGAATCGCTGAACCCGAGCCGGGTCGCGATCTCGGCACCACGGTCGCACCGGATCCGGACCATTTGCCTGGCCATCTCCTGCCCGCCCGACGCGATCCGCGTGAAATGACGCAGCCGCTCGAACAACGGCTGGTCGCGGCCAGCGTTCCGCCACGCGTATCCTGCGGACGCCAGCGTACTCGACCAGTTCGTCGTCTTCAGCTCGCGCTTGACGACGGCGTCATCGGTGCCGAACTGCTCCGCCATGGGTGACGCGTTCGCCGAACAGCCGGCGTCCTTGAGCAGCAAGGCGTAGTACAGCTCGGCCAGAGCAGGGTCGTCGAGACCCAGCTCCCTGCCGAACCGCATGCCTATGGCAGTGGAACGGAGTGTATGACCGGGCGGCTGGCCTTCGGTCAGATCGAGCGCGTGCGAGAGGGCGGACAGAATCTCCGAGATGCGGTACTCCCGCACCTCCACCTCGCGCTTGCGCCGCGTGGAAGTCATCGGCATACCTTCTGCGCTTGTCCGGGGCTGCCCTGAGTATCGGCCTACGGCGTACCGGCCTGTACGGACGCGGCCACCTCGCGCCGATACCATTTTCCGGGCGTTGCGCCCCTCGCGCGGCCCGGGCATCTTAGCGGCCCTTTCCACAGCGAGACGCGAAGCCCATGGAAGCTCCCGAAGGCGCTGTCACCCGCCTGCTCGACCAGTGGCGAGACGGCAGCGACGACGCTCTCAACGAACTCATGCCGCTCGTCTACAGCGAGTTGCACAGGATCGCCGAGCGGCATCTGGTCAACGAGCGTGAGTCCCCCACGCTGCAGGCCACAATGCTGATCCACGAGGCCTACATGAAGCTGGTCGGCGCCAACGTCGAATGGGAGGGCCGCAAGCATTTCCTGGCCATAGCGTCGAAGAACATGCGACGCGTGCTCGTCGATCATGCCCGCTCGCGGTCCCGCGTCAAGCGAGGCGGGCCGGACGCCGTTTCCGTCACGCTCACGAACGCCATCGCCGATCAGGGCAGCGACCAGGTCGACATCATCGCCGTCGACGTGGCCCTCGAGAAGCTGGCCGCGTTCGACAAACGCGGCGCCGAGATCGTGGAAATGCACTTCTTCGGAGGACTCACCTACGACGAGATCGCCGAACTCATGGACATCTCGGCCGCAACCGTGCACCGCGATCTCCGGACCGCACGATCCTGGCTCTACAACGAACTGAAAGCCGACTGACACCGTGAAGCCCGAGCGCTGGCGGCGCATCCAGCTCCTCTTCGAACGCGCCGTCGAACTCGACGCCGCAAGCCGCGCGCGCTACCTCGACGAGGCCTGTCGAGGCGATCCGCACCTGCGCGACGAGGTCAATGCACTGCTCCGCGCCGAGGACGCAGCCGGCAAGGACGAGTTCCTCGACCGCGCCGTCCGCGATGCCGCCCGCGATTTCGCCCAGAAAGACATCAGCGCCGGGGAACGCTTCGATGAGTATCGCCTCGTGCGCGAACTCGGCAGCGGCGGAATGGGCGCCGTCTGGCTCGCCGAACGCGCCGATGGCGAATACTCCGCACTTGTCGCCATCAAGCTCGTCCGCGGCGGCTTCGCCAACTCCGAAGTCGAACGCAGGTTCCGCGTCGAACGCCAGATCCTGGCCGACCTCGCTCACCCCAACATCGCCCGACTCATCGATGGCGGAACCGCCGACGACGGCATGCCCTACATCGTCATGGAGTTCGTCGACGGCAAGCCCATCACACTCTGGGCCCGCGATGCCGAGCTGTCCCTCGAACAGCGGCTCACACTGTTCCGGACCGTATGCGACGCCGTTCAGCACGCGCACCGCTCGCTCATCGTGCACCGCGACCTCAAGCCTCCCAACATCCTCGTCGCACCCGATGGCGTGCCCAAACTCGTCGACTTCGGCATCGCCAAGATGCTCGCTCCCGGGCCCGGCGCGTTCCAGACCGTCTCCATGGTCCGGCCCATGACGCCCTGGTACGCCAGCCCCGAACAGATCGCCGGCGACCGCATCACCGTCGCAACCGACGTCTACGCGCTCGGACTGCTGCTCTTCGAACTGCTCACCGGCAGACACCCCTTCGGCGGTGACCGCGCCGCGTTCCTCGAAGTGCGCCGCCGCATCCTCGAGGAAACGCCGCCGCTCCCGAGCGAGGCCGCGGCCGCCTTCGAAGGCAGACCCCCCGGGATCCTGCCCCGAAACCTCAAGGGCGACCTCGATGCCATCGTAATGCGCGCACTGCAACGCCAGCCCGAGCACCGTTACGCATCCGCCGCCGAGCTGGGCGAGGACATCCGCCGGTTCATCGATGGCGAGCCCGTCCTCGCACGCGGTCCCTCGTGGGCCTACCAGGCCTCCCGCTTCGCCAGACGATACACCGCCCCAGTCACCATCGCCGGATCCGCCATCGTCCTGCTCGTCGCACTCGCCACGTTCTGGGCAGTCCGTCTCGTCGACCAGCGTGACCTCG
Organism: Longimicrobiales bacterium; assembly: GCA_035513345.1. GTDB lineage: Bacteria > Gemmatimonadota > Gemmatimonadetes > Longimicrobiales > RSA9 > DATKCF01. Next base: position 3,815 of record DATKCF010000037.1, on the reverse strand, counting down.
CCCGCTCCCGCGCCGACCGCCTCGCCCAGGCCGTCGCCGTCCTCGCTGGCCATGACTCCACACCACCATCACAGGAACGCGCCCTCGACGACGCCGACGCGCTCCTCGCCGCCGCCACAACGCTCCTCGACAACGCCCGTTACCCCGAGGCCGAAGACGTCGCCCGATCCGCCGTTGCCACCCTCGGATCCGCCGTTTCCCCCAGCAACCCCGTCCTCGCACACGCCCTCGCCGTGGTCGGACGCGCCCTCGCCCAGCAGGGCCGCCTGGACGACGCCGAGCCCTTCCTCGTTCGCGCATTCGACACGCTCAGCGCCGATGACGCCGCCGATCCCGACCTCCTCCGCGACGCCCGGAACTGGCTCGCTGACCTCCTCGCCGCCGCCGGCCGGTCCGCCGCCGCCGACAGCGTCCGCGCTACCGGCTGAACTCTTGCCTTGACTACCGCAACTGGTGTCAATATGATAGTAGTGTCGAATTGACACCAGATCGACCCGAGACCGTATCTCGCTACCGGAGACCGCATGACACCATCGAAGACCGGTACGTCGAAGCCGATCGAAAGGTACCTGCCGCTCCATCCGCTCGAGTTCAGGATCCTGCTGGTGCTGCTGGACGGGCCGAGCCACGGGTACCGGATCGTGAAGGCGATCGAGGAACGGGTCGGTGACCAGCGGCGGATCTATCCGGCAAACCTGTACCGTCGGATCCGGGATCTGCTGGAGCGCGGCCTGATCGAGGAGACGGTCGCACCTGCGGGCGAGGAGTCGGAAGGCCGGCGCACGTACGTGGCGGTGAGCCGGCTGGGCCGTCAGGTGGCGCGCGCGGAAGCGGAGCGTCTGGAATCGCTGGTGGCGGATGCGAGGCAGCGCCGGCTGCTGGGTCGGGCGCGCTGATGGCCGGTCGCGTCGGTGTTTGGTTGCGGCTGTACCGCGTTGCGCTGCGTGTTCTGCCGGCGGCGTTCCGAGCGAGGTGGGGCGCGGACATGGAGCAGGTGTTCGATGCGCGCATGAAGGAAGCAGGCGACGACGTCGCCTCGAAGTCCGTCACGTTCGTCAGGTCCGTGGCGGATGTCGTGGTTCACGGTGCGGCGGTCCGTTCGAGCGTCGGGACGGAGGGTGTCGGAATGTCGAATGCCGGTGGCGGCTGGAGCGCGGGCTCGGTCGCACACGATCTTGGCCAGGCGATGCGTTCGTTCCGCCGGGCGCCCGGGTTTGCGGGTCTGGCGATCGGCACGCTGGCGCTCGGGCTGGGTGCGACGACGGCCATGTTCACGGTGCTGAACTCGCTGCTGCTGCAGCCGCTGCCGTATGCGGACCCGGATCGTCTGGTCGCGGTATGGCCGGCCCAGAACTTCAACACTTCGCTGGTGCGACGGGTGGCGGAGTCCGTGCCCGCGCTGGAGTCGATCAGCGGCGTGTCGATCTGGACGATGGTGATTGCGGGTGACGGCGCTGATCCGGAGGAAGTCACTGTCGCGCTGGTTTCGGCCAGCCACTTCGATGTTCTCGGTGTGCGTGCGGCGCTGGGCCGGACATTCACTGCCGATGAAGGGTGGAAGGGATCGGGCGACGTCGCGATTCTGAGCCACGAGCTGTGGATGCGGCGATACGGCGGTGATCCGGAGATCATCGGGCGACGCATCCCGCTGGCTGGTGCGGAGCACGGCATGCGGACGGTGATCGGCGTGCTGCCTCCGGGTCATCTTCCGGTCGTGCCGGCGCAGGATCCGGTGGCATGGGTGCCGCTCGAGGATACGCCGGGATTGTCAGTGGCGGGTGACAGCACGTTCTACGTGAACTGGCGTATCGCGCGACTGGCGGCAGGCGCCTCGACGGAGCAGGCGGTGGCGCAGTTGAAAGGGATGGCGGCCGCGCTGACTTCGGAGCTGCCGAACTTCGTGCAGGAAGAGGACATCGCGGCGATCACGGTCGAGCCGTTACGGGAAAACCGCGTCGGCTCGATGAGCGGGATCCTGTGGCTGATGCTAGGCGCTGTGTCGCTGGTGCTGCTGATTGCCTGCGCGAATGTCGCCAACCTGCTGCTCGCGCGCGGCGAAATGCGCGTGCGAGAGCTGGCGGTGCGTCGTGCGCTGGGCGCGCGCTCCGCGCGGATCGTGCGGCAGCTTCTCACCGAGGCATTGGTCCTTGCCGTTGCGGGCGGTGTTCTCGGCGTTCTCCTTGCCCGTGGTCTGCTGCGCGTCATTGTCGCGAGCCTGCCGCCGTCGTTCCCCGATCCGGCATCGATCGCGATCGACCCGTGGGTCATCGGCTTCGCGGCCGGCGTCTCGGTTCTGTGCGCCATTGTATTCGGCATCGCGCCGGCATTGCGCGCGAGTGGCGCTACTGCAACGGACGCTCTGCGCCAGGGCTCGCGCGGCGCCGTCGGCATGCGGTCCGGTCGCGGGATGAGCAACGTGCTGGTCGGGCTCGAGGTCGCGCTGGCCGTCCTGCTCGTCACCGGGGCTACGCTCATGCTGCGCACGCTCCAGCAACTCAGCGATGTCGATCCCGGTTTCCGTTCCGCGGGTCTGCTCGTGCTGCGGCCGGCGCCGCCCGGCGCCCGCTACGATGATGCGATCGCGATGCAGCAGTTCCAGGCCCGTGTCATCGAGCAGCTGAACGCATTGCCGTCCGTCGAATCCGCCGCATCGATCCAGTTGCTTCCCGTGACCTATGGAAACTGGCGGTTCCCCGTACGTCCTGATGGCGTCGACATCGCCGAAGGCGAGGCTCCGCCGTCCGTCAATTTTCGCGTCGTCACGCCCGGCTACTTCGAGACGATGGGTATCCCCCACCTCGATGGCCGCACCATCGAGATGGCGGACCGGATGGATGCACAGCACGTCGCGGTGATCAACCGCACCATGGCCGAGCGGTTCTGGCCGGGTGCGGATCCGATCGGTCGGACGATACGGACGTTCAGCCTGCCACCGTGGCTCGTTGTCGGCGTCGTCGATGACGTCAACCAGCGCTCGCTCGCGACGCCGCCCGTCGAGGAGATGTACGTACCGCACGAACAGCTCGAATGGCTCGTGCCGATGTTCACGGTCGTCCGTGTGCGTGGCCAGGATCCGCTGCTCGCTGCGCCGGCCATCCGAGATGCCATCCGCGCCGTCGAGCCCGAGACCGCGATATCATCGCTCGAAACGTACGACGCCGTGCTCGGCCGGTCCGCCGGCATGACACGGTTCCTCACGCTGCTGCTCGGCTCGTTCGCCGGGCTGGCGCTCACGCTCGGGGCCGTCGGCGTCTACGGCGTAACGGCGTTCACCACCGCCCGCCGCATCCCCGAGTTCGGCGTCCGTCTTGCCCTTGGCGCATCGCGCCGCTCCGTCCTCGAAGCCGCCCTCTTCAGTTCCATGCGACCCGTCGTCGCCGGCGTCTTCGTTGGATGCCTTGCCGCCGCCGCCGGCGCGGGCGTGATTCGCAGTCAGCTCTTCGGCGTGCAGCCTCGCGACCCGGTCACGTTCGTTGCCGTGCCGCTGCTGCTCGGTCTGGTCGGCGTCGCCGCCATTCTCGTACCCGCGTGGCGGGCGGCGCGTCTCGACCCTGTCACCGTGCTCCGGACCGAGTAGCATGTCCCTTCCCGTCAACGCTACCCGCCTGAGCCTCTGACCGTTCTCCCGTAACCCGGCCCTGCCCCGCGTGCACTGCGGGAGAGGGGAGCGGGCACGGAGACGGCGAGGGGTCGGACGATGGAGGCGGAGTAGTTAGGATGAGAAGGTTGGCGGGAGCGGTGGCTGGCAGACGAAGGAGAAAAGGTTGGCCGACCTCGGTCGCGGAGTAGCATCGTGTGCTCTCCAACAAAAAAAC
>DATKCF010000036.1:0-70852 GCA_035513345.1 Longimicrobiales bacterium | reverse complement strand
GTTTTTTTGTTGGAGAGCACACGATGCTACTCCGCGACCGAGGTCGGCCAACCTTTTCTCCTTCGTCTGCCAGCCACCGCTCCCGCCAACCTTCTCATCCTAACTACTCCGCCTCCATCGTCCGACCCCTCTCCGTCTCCGTACCCCCACCCCTCTCCCGCAGTGCAAAGCGGGGCGCTTTCACGGAGACGCGGAACCGGCGAGAGGCTGAGGCGGGTGTCAACAGGACCGCCGAGACCTAGCGCTGCACCTCGCATCGCTCTTCGGCGGACCGGTAGGCGAGCGCGATGAGTCGCATCAGTTCGACCTGATCGCGTGGCGGCGCGATAGTATCCTCGCCTTTGACGACGCGCATGAAATGGGCGAGTTCGGCGCGATACGAGGCGGTGTACATATTCTCGCGGCCCACGGCCAGACTGGGCGTGACGTCGATGAGCGCACCGGTCTCGACTTCCTTGAAGACGGCGAGCGGCTGGATGGCCGCCGTACCGCGGGTTCCGAGTAGCCGCATGTAGTGGCGGTCGCGCTCGGCGACGAGGCTCCAGCTCAGTGTGATCGAGATCATGGAGCCGTTCTTCATGCGGGCCAGCACACCGGCGGAGTCCTCGACTTCCATGTTCTCGCCGGGGTGCGTGTGGCAACTGATGCTGTGGACCTCCGGAAAGCCGAGGACCCACAGGCAGAGGTCGAGGAGCTGGACGCCGAGGTCCATGAGGACGCCGCCGCCGGCGGTTGCCCGGCGGTGCCGCCACGTCGGCCGGACAAGCCGGTGCTTGCGGTTGAGCCATGCGCCGCGGGCCATGAATATCTCACCGAGTTCTCCGCCGTCCGCGAACGGCTTGAGCGCCATTGTGTCCGGGCGGTACCGGTGATTCATGGCGACCATGACGGTCCGGCCGGCGGCCTCGGAAGCGTCGATCACGCGACCGGCGTCTTCGGCGGTGAGGCCGAGCGGCTTTTCGACGAGCACGTGTTTGCCTTCCTCCAATGCCGCGATGGACTGGTCGGCATGGAGGTGGCTGGGCGTACAGATGATGAGTGCGTCGAGGTCGTCGGCGCGGAACACTTCGGTGTCGGTGGCGTGGACGCGCGCGACGCCGAAACGCGCGGCGATGGCGCGCGCCTTGGCGTTGTCGGCGTCACAGACGGCGACGAGGCGGACGCCGGGCATCTGACTGATGATGGGCAGGTGAACGACCTGGGCGATCGAGCCCAGGCCGAGCATGCCCACGCGGACCTCGTCGCTCACGGTTGGCCTCCCGTTCGATTCGGGATCATGATCGCTGCGCCGAGGCGCAGACCCGGGTACCGGACCTCGCTCTGCACCGTGTACCGTCCTTCGCCGTACAGTCGGAGCGACGGCGTCGGTTCGTATTCGATACCGCCCATGACGGCCACACCGGGCGCGACCGTATCGAGCAGGTCCTCGATGAATGTGTCTTCGATACTGGCGCCGCTACCGTTCATGGCGTGGAGCCCGACACCGAGGCCAATGAACGTGAACACGCGGTAGGGCGCCGTCCAGACCGCGTGTGCATCGAGCGTCACCGAGATGGCGCTCCATTCGATCTCGCCGAGGTCATCGGCATCGATGATGACGCCGCTGGCCTGGAGCGAAGGCAGTTCGGACAGGCGAGCCGCGACGCGGGCGACCTCGGATCGTTTGAGCTTCGAGTTCCAGTAGTGCACGCCTGGCATCATGCGGATCGACGGGCCGAGGAATCCGAGGTCGACGCGCATCGAGTACATCGATGTCGCATCCGCCTTGTTCGGCCAGATGTAGCCCCAGTCCGCGCCGACACCGCGGAACGAGAGGTTCTCGTAGTCGTAGTCGGCCAGGCCCTGTGCACTCGAATCGCCGGGCACGGCCAGGGCCAGCGCGACGACTGCAATGCGACATCCGTGCTTCATCCGCATCCGCCTCATCCGTTCAGTATCTGCTGTTCAGTAGACGCGAGTCAGTTCCGTCCCCGGATAGTACGTCACAAGGATCTGTTCGAGTTTCTGTCCGGCGCGCGCGCGCCCGATCGCACCGAACTGGCACATGCCGACGGCGTGGCCCCAGCCGCCGCCGTGCACGGAAAGCTCCTCGACATCTCCGTCAATGCCAATGGTCGTGTGAATGCTGTCGAGCGCCGAACTGTTGAGCGCCGCGCCCGCCGGTGTACGCAGGATCCATCGTATCGAATCCATGCGAAGCGTGAAATCGGTCGCACCGGTCGCGACGCGCACCGTCGCGCGGCCGGATGCGTTCGTGTCCATCGCCACGCTCCGGATACGACCGGGTGGCGCGAGAGTGGATGAGCCCGTGTATGCGCGCAACGTCTCGCCGAGCGTGCTCAGCAGCTGAGCGCGGTTCCACTCGACGGTCCAGCGGAATCGATTCGACGGCTCGCAGTAGTAGTTGTCCGTGCCGGGGATACGGTCGGACACGGACTTCAGGTACCGAACGGGCGAGCGCCCGGGCCACGAGTCCTCGATCGCAGCGGTTCGACCGCCACACGTCGAACTGTAGTACGCCAGAATCGGAACACCGTCGAACGTCGCGATCTGGCCGCGCGTTTCGCGGACCGCCCGTGTCGCAACCGCTTCTTCATCCAGGATGCCGCCGTACACCTGGTCCTGTGTTCCCGCGTGGTAGTCGAAGCCGAGGCTGGCTCGCCCGCCGAGATTCGCGATCGCGTACGTCCGTGCCGCGACGGCCTGTGCCTTGACCGCCTCTATTTCGGTTTCGGGCCGCGCCCCGATCTCGCGCGGCACAACGCCCAGCAGGTACGTCTCGAGGTCCAGAACATTGATGGCGGTAACGCCACCGCCGCCCGCGATCAGCAGCACCGTGCCGCGGTATGTTCGATCACCGACGCGCACGTGTCCGCCTGCCGCAGGCGTCACGCGTATCGCGCCCGCACCGCCGATTGAACGGCCGGCACTGTAGGCGACGACTTCGCGGCCGGCATCAGCGCGCACTGTCCACGTCTCATCGGCCCGAGCCGACAACGAGACATCGCCATTCGCGCGCTCGAGCGTCCAGCCGGTCGTCGACCCGACAATCACGCTGTCCGCCGCGACCTCCAGGCCCACACGAACCTGCGGCATCGTCATCGACCCGACGGCTCCGGGCGAGGGCACATCGCGCGGCGCTTCGCCCGGCCGGCACGCCGCGGCCACAACGGTCAGGATGAGCACCATGTGCAGTCGGGCGCCTGGCCGCGGGCGGCTGCAGGCCGGCCGCACGCGGCGCCCGTCCAACGGCGAGTCAGTGCGCATCGGCTACCGTGCCGGTCAGGTCCTGGTCGAACGCACCGGTGATGTGCACGTCGACGAAGTGGCCGGCCCGCGCTCCGCGCGCGTCCTCGATGCACACTTCGCCATCGACCTCGAGCGCCTGTCGCGCCGTGCGTCCGACCGCACTGCCGCCGTTCCCGCGCTCGACCGCGGGCTCTTCCGCACCCTCGACGCCATCGACAAGCACTCTCTGTGTCGTGCCGATGAGCGATTCGTTCTTCTCGAGCGTGATGCTGCGCTGCAGGTCGAGCAGCCGTTCGAGACGCTCGCGCTTGACGGATTCCGCGACCTGGCCATCCATGGTCGCGGCCGGTGTGCCTTCCTCTGTCGAGTAGGCGAACGCGCCGACGTGGTCGAAGCGCAGTTCCTCGAACAGCTCGAGCATGGCCTCGAAGTCGTCCTCGGTCTCGCCCGGGAACCCGACAATCGCAGTCGTTCGAAGCGAGACGTCCGGAATCGACGAGCGGAGCCATGCAATGCGCTCACGGATCGTCGACTGCCGCTCAGGCCTGCGCATGCGCTTCAGCATCGCATCCGCTCCGTGCTGGATCGGCATGTCGAGGTAGTTGACGATGCGCGGTTCGCCGGCGATCCGTTCGACCAGCTCCGGCCTGATGCCGGACGGATACATGTAGAACAGACGGAACCACGGCACGGTCGTGTTGGCCAGCAGAGCGTCGAGCAGGTCGATGAGCATGCCATCGCGGCGACCCGTATCGGCCGTTCGCAGTGCAGTGTGCGCCGTCCCGACCATGTGCGAATCGATACCGGCCATGCCGTCGTACGGCCTGCCAACGAACCAGTCGTCCGGCCCGGCCGGGCCGCCTCGCTGGATGTCACGGCCGTACCACGTCGTGTCCTGGCTGACGAGCGACAATTCGACGACGCCCGCCGCCTCGAGTTGTTGCGCCTCGGCAACGAGCACGTCGATGGGTGTCGAACGGTGCTTCCCGCGCATCACCGGTATTGCACAGAAGGCGCAACCGTGATCGCAGCCTTCACTGATCTTCAGGAACGACGAGTGCCGGGCCGTCGTCATGAGCCGGAGCGGTTGCTCCATGTTGGCTGCGGCGGGTGGTGCGTCGGTCAGCAGGCCGCGACGCCTCAGCTCGGGCACCAGTCGTTCGACCTCGGTGAGGCCGAGGAACAGATCGACTTCCGGGATCTCCTTGCGCAGCTCGACCTGGTAGCGCTGCACCAGACAGCCAAGCGCAACTACGGCGAGGGTCCGGCCCGCATCCTTGAGCTTGACCGCCTCGAGGATCGCGTCGATCGACTCTTCACGTGCCACTTCGATGAAGCCGCACGTGTTTACGATCGTGACATCGGCGTCATCATCGACCGCGCGCGCGCCGGCGGACGCCAGCCGGGCCAGCAGCCGTTCGCTGTCGACCGTGTTCTTGTCGCAGCCGAGTGTGAGCAGCCGGATCGTCGTGGTTGCAGTGCCGGCGCGAGTGGTCCTGTCACGAGCCGGTTCCGCGGGCAGGACAGGCAGTGCGGTGCGCACACCCGGTGTCATGGCCGGTCCGCCGGTCGCGCGCGATCGCCCCCGCGTCCGGCGAGGCGCGCCGGAGCGATCACCCGCGCTCCACGACGTGCGTGCCGGGTGGCGGTACGAAACGGAACAGCGAATCGGAGAGTGTCGGACTCGTCTGGAGACTGCGCAGGTCGAGCAGGCGAGTGACGCCGTTCGGATCGGTGATCTCGAAGCGGCGGACGAGACTGTCCTGCGTGTCGATCCAGACCTTCAGCTTCGCGTAGCCGCGGTTCTCGCGCGGCACGAGCGAAAGGATGACCGCGTCACGGCCGTCCACGTCTTCGCGGCCGTCCACCGTGTGGTCGAAGTTCGTTACCGGATCGCCGACGAACTGCGCCTGCAGATCGACTACGCCCGCCGTGCCTGCAACCGGCGTCTTCGTCACCTGCACCGGATCGACGCTCGGATAGTAGACCCAGAAGAAGTCACCATCACCGACGATCACATCGCCCGCCGGATCCGTGAAGTCGAGACGGATCCGGTCCGGCCGCCGCTGGTACAGCGTGCCACGGCTGCTCACACGCGTGCCGAGCAGCGGGTTACGCGTCAACATCGTGAACTCCGCTCGCATCCCGCTCATCCCGGAGTAGATCTGTGCGGTTCTGCGTAGCATCCTGACCGCGTCCTGCTGCGGGACCTCCTCGATCTGCGCCGCCGTTGTCGGATCGAGCACAATCGGATCGCCGCTCGGCGCTTGCGTCGCGCCCGGTGCACGGGCGGTGTCGGTCGTGTCAGGTGCAGTGGCGGAAGGATCCGCCGGGTCCAGTGCCTCTCGCGGTGTCGTCTGCTCGGACGTGGCGTTCGCTGTGTCCGGTACGACGGCGGCCGGAGCGTTGTCGCCCTCGCCGTCATCAGCAGGCCCGCACGAGCTCGCCGCGATCAGCAGCAACGCCAGAATGATAGGGAGTCGGAATGGGTACATGTGCGCAGTTTACACGCCGTTACGGCCTTCGTTCCTGTACCGGCTGGCGCGACGAAGGCGAGTGGCACCGTCCTCGTGGCAGGCTCAGTGCATGCCCACCACATGGTCGAGCGACTGGCCGGTGCTCAGTCCGTGCCAACCACGTGGTCGAGCGACTCGAGGCCGACCAGAACGTCGCGCGGCTTCGAGCCATCCGGAGGACCGAGGATCCCCGCGTAGTGGAGCTGGTCGATGATGCGTGCGGCGCGGCCATAGCCGATACGCAGGCGGCGTTGCAGCAGCGAGGTCGAGCCCTGGTTGTGCTGGATGCAGAGTTCGGCGGCCTGCCGGAACAGGACATCTCGCTCTTCGAGGATGTCGAGCTGGTCGTCGTCGGTCTCGGTGGCCTCGCGTTCACGAACGAACTCGAGGATGTCCTCCTCGGCAGTCGCGGCCGGCTCCGTGACGTCCGCCCTGGCGAACCAGCCAACCATCCGCTCCGTGTCCTCCGTCGAGAGGAACGCACCCTGAATGCGCACGGGGTCGGACGTGGTCGGTGGAAGGAACAGCATGTCGCCGTTGCCGAGCAGCGCGTCCGCGCCGTTCTGATCGATGATCGTGCGCGAATCGACCTTCGACGCCACCCGGAACGCGATGCGGCAGGGGAAGTTCGCCTTGATGAGGCCCGTTATCACGTTCACGCTCGGCCGCTGTGTCGCGACGATCAGGTGTATGCCGATCGCGCGCGCCTTCTGCGCGAGCTGCGCCAGCGGCTTCTCGATGTCCGCCTGCACGGTCATCATCAGGTCGGCCAGCTCGTCGACCACCACCACGATGAAGGGGAGCGGCCCATCCTCGTAGCGCCAGTCTTCGGCTTCATTGTCTGGTGGCCGGCCGGGCCGCTGCAGTTGCGCGCCGTCCGTGATCCGCTGGTTGAACTCGCCGATCGAGCGCGCGCCGTTCGCCGACAGCAATGCGTACCGTCGCTCCATCTCGTAGACCGCCCACTTCAGCACGGCAGCGGCGTCGTTCGGATTCGTCACGACCGGGTGTCGCAGGTGCGGCAGCTTCGCGTACATGCTCAGCTCGACCATCTTCGGATCGATCATGAGCAGGCGCAGCGTACGGGGTGTGTGCTTGTAGACCAGACTGGTGATGAGCGTGTTCACGCAAACGGACTTGCCCGAGCCTGTCGCGCCCGCGATCAGGAGGTGCGGCATCCGTGCCAGGTCCGCGACGTACGGCTTGCCCGTCAGGTCCTTGCCGAGCCCGAGCGGCAGGCTGCCCCTGGCCCGCTGGTACGTCGGCGCATCGAGAATGCGACGCAGGTGCACAATCTCCGGTTCCGGATTCGGCACCTCGACGCCGACCGCACCCTTGCCCGGGATCGGCGCGACGATGCGGATGCTCGGTGCCCTCAGCGCCAGCGCGAGATCCGCGTCCAGCGCAGCGATCCGGTTCACCTTCACTCCCGGCGCAGGCACCACTTCGAACTGGGTTACGACCGGCCCCGTCGTTCGACCCGCGATCTCGCCTTCGACCTTGAACGTGCGTAGCGTGCGGATCAGGACCTCGCCCAGACGGTCCAATTCCGCGTCCGTCAGCAAGCCGCTCTTCGACGCCGGTTCGGTCAGCAGATCCAGCGGCGGCAGCCCCGTGTCGCGTGGCCGATCGGCCTCCGGCTGAACCGCGGCCGCTCGCCTCTTCGTCGCTCGCCTGGTGAACCCGACCGGACCGCGCACCGCGACTGCCGCGTCCGTTTCGGCAACCGTGACGCCCGGTTCGGGCAACAGACCGGTGGCGATGTCTGCCGCAGGCTCATCCTCATCGCCCCGCCGCTCATCCATCCGGCGGCGCATCACGCCCACCGCGTTGCGGCCGTACTTCGCCGCACTGCCGGCCGGGTTCCAGCCGATGCTCGCGACGCACAACGCGATGAACAGCAGCGCCAGAACCAGGACTGCGCCGACCTTCGTCAGCAGTGCGACGAGCGCCTCGCCGATGACCGTACCGATCCAGCCATCGGACGAGGCGGGAAGGACCGAAGCGATCTGTACACTGGAATCGGCGGCCAGAAGCGACGCGATCGACGGAAGCAGTACGATCAGCCCGGTGGCAAGAGCGACCCAGCGTGTTGCCGTAACACTGGCCAGCCAGCCGAAGGTCGCCGCAGCGCCCAGCGCCAGCATGATCGGGATCAACAGGATGCCGACGCCGAACGCGGCCAGCCCGCCGCTGCGGAACGCCGATCCGAGCACACCCATCGTGTTGCCCTGGGGGAACGCGTCGGGCGGTGGCGAGCCGAGGGGGATCAGGCTGAGCGCGCAGAAGAGCGCGAGCGCGGCCAGCGCGATCCCGAGCAATTGGCGCTTCTGGTGCTCGTTCAGCATCGCGCTAGTGAACCACTAGAGGGTGATCCGATGGTCGCGCAGCCGCGGGACGGCGTCGTACCGATCGACCACTCCGCAGAACTCGACGTCCTCGCCGAGTCCGATCGAGCGCAGGCTCTCGGCGGCATCGGTCGTGTGGAGCAGGCCTTCGGCCAGTTCGTCGTCGCGGCCGGCCAGCACGATCGCGGCACGTGCGGCGTCGGTCGGGTCGATCCTCACGCGCTCGGCGACGCGCCGCCCGATCACGCCCGCGCAAACCGCGTCCTCCATTGCGAACCGCCCCTTCCTGCCCGCACACAGCAGGAGCACATCGCCGGCGTCCGCGGCGGCCGCCGCCACGGCATCGGCGTTGAGCAGGCTGCCCACGAGAATGGCATCGGCGCGGGCCGCGGCCAGCAGCGCGCGCGTGCCGTTCGTCGTGAACATCACCAACGTGCGGCCCTCGATCACGCCGCGTTCGAACTCGCGCGGCGAGTTGCCGTAGTCGAAGCCGTCGATCCGTACGCCGTCCCTTTCCCCGCACAGCACCGCATCCGCGCCGAGGTCCGCCGCTGTCCTCACCGCCCGCTCGACCGTGTCGACCGGGATGACCGCACGCGCCCCGTTCCACAGAGATTCCACGATCGTACTGGTTGCGCGCAGCACATCCATCACGATAACGGTTCGACCCTCGAGCCGTACACCTTCGATTTCCGATGGCGTGAACGCCACGTCGAGCGTCACGTCGATGCGCTCCGTTCGGCCATCAGCCGGTCGACGAACTTCGTGTCAATGTCGCCGCTGATGTAGGCCGGATTGTCCATCAGCTCGAGCAGGAACGGAATCGTCGTATCGATGCCTTCGATGATCGTCGACTCGAGCGCAAGCCGCATTCGCGCTATCGCTTCCGGACGATCCGCACCGAACGTGATCACCTTCGCGATCAGCGAATCGTAGTACGGCGGAACGCGATAGCCATCGTACGCATGCGTATCCACGCGTACGCCCGGCCCGCCCGGCGCGTGAAACGTCGTGATCGTACCCGGTGAAGGCGAGAAGTTGCGCGCCGGATCCTCCGCGTTGATGCGGCACTCGATCGCGTGACCGCGCAGCTCGTCGAACCCCTCGCCGTTGCGCGTCAACGGCTCGCCCGCCGCAACGCGGATCTGCTCCTTCACCAGATCGATGCCGGTCACCACTTCGGTCACCGGATGCTCGACCTGGATCCGCGTGTTCATCTCCATGAAGTAGAAGCTGCCGTCGCTGTCCAGCAGGAACTCGACCGTGCCCGCCGAGCGGTAGCCGATCGCCTTCGCGCCGCGCGTCGCCGCTTCGCCCATGCGCGCGCGCAACTCCGGCGTCACCGCTATCGACGGCGACTCCTCGATCAGCTTCTGGTGCCTGCGCTGGATCGAACATTCGCGCTCGCCGAGGTGCACGACTCTGCCGTGGTTGTCCCCGATGATCTGGATCTCGACATGGCGGGGCTTCAGCAGATACTTCTCGAGGTACACTGACGCATCGCCGAACGCCGACCTCGCCTCGTTCTGCGCCATCTGCATCTGCGCCTCGAACGACGACGCGTCCGCCGCCACCCGCATGCCCTTGCCGCCACCACCGGCAGCCGCCTTGATGATCACCGGGAACCCCATGTCCCGCGCCATCGTCAGCGCCGATTCCGCATCCTGGACCGCGCCCGGACTGCCGGGCACCGTCGGCACGCCCTCGTCCGCCATCGTCCGGCGCGCCACCGCCTTGTCACCCATCAGGCGGATCTGCTCAGCGGTCGGACCAATGAACGTGATCCGGGACCGCTCGCAGATTTCGGCGAACTCCGCGTTCTCCGCCAGGAAACCGTAGCCCGGATGGATGGCTTCCGCGCCCGTGATTTCCGCCGCCGCGATGATGCGCGGGATATTCAGATAGCTGTCGCGGGCCGGCGGCGGACCGATGCAGACGTCCTCATCGGCGAATCGCACGTGCAGCGATTCACGGTCGGCTTCGCTGAAGACGGCAACGGTTCGGATGCCCAACTCGCGGCAGGCGCGGATCACGCGCAGCGCGATCTCGCCGCGGTTGGCGATCAGGACTTTGCGGAACATTCGCGCCGGTCAGGCCCGCTGGATGGTGGAGCGGCTGGCAGCTCCGCAATCCAGTGTCGCCTGGCTCACGCAGACCCCGTTGGCTCGATCCGGAACAGCACCTGGCCGTACTCGACCGGATCCGCGTTCTCCACCAGGATCTCGCGGACCACTCCGTCAACCTCGCATTCCAGCTCGTTCATGAGCTTCATCGCCTCGAGGACGCACAACGTCTGCCCCTTCGACACGATCGACCCCGTCTCCACGTACGGCGGAGCCTCCGGTGCCGGTGCACGGTAGAACGTGCCGACCATCGGCGACTTCACTTCCGAAAGCTCCGGCCCCGCCTTCTCCGGCACACGGTCCGTCGCCGGAGCGGCGCCTTCAACAGGCGCACCAGTCGTCGCGTTCGCCGTCGTCACCGACGCCGGACCGCCGGCCGCCGCCGCGCCCAAAGGCGCCAGTACCTGGGTAGGCGACTTGGATATGCGGATCCGCGTTCCCGACCGTGTGATCTCGAGCGTGTCGATGCCCGAACCGTCCACGGCCTCGATCAGCTCGCGGACGAATTCCAGGTTCATCAGGACCGGTCCGTTCGACGCGGCCGTCCCATTGGCGTCAGGCGAGGCTTGCGGCGCCCGTCTGTTCCTGGGCGTTTCGCCACGTTGCATGTCGGCTCCTGCCATGTCCGTACTCCTTCACGTGTCCGCGGACGTCGACCCGCTCGCGCCGTCGGCGCGCAGCCGATCGACCAGTCCGCGCATGGCCAGTGAATACCCTGCCGGCCCGAATCCGAACACTACGCCGCTGGCCCGGCCCGACAACAGCGAATGCCGGCGGTACCGCTCGCGCGCGGCCAGGTTCGACAGGTGAACCTCGATGTACGGTAACCCCACGCCTACGAGTGCGTCGAGGAGCGCGACGCTCGTGTGCGTGTATCCACCCGCGTTGACAAGGAATCCGTCGACCCGGCCCGCCGCCTCCTGAATGTAGTCGATCAGGCCACCTTCGTTGTTCGATTGGAAGAACTCGATCTCGATGTCGAGTTCGGAGGCGAGCGCTTCGAGGCGGCCGTTGATCTCCGCCAGCGTCTCGTGCCCGTAGACTTCCGGCTCCCTCCGGCCCAGCAGATTCAGGTTGGGGCCGTTCATGACGGCCAACCTCACTTCTTCAGGCTCTTGAGCCAGGACCGGAACATCTCGAGATCCTCCTCACCTTCGCGACCAGGCTCGCCGGCTTCGCCACCGTCCGGCTCGCGGTCCGCCTCCGCGCCGTACCAATCCTCGGCCTCGCCGGCCGACGCGGGCGCCGACTCCGCCACGAAGTCTGACGGTACTGCTTCGGCCGGCCGCCACGCCAGCAGGCTGGCAAAATAGTCGCGGGCGCTCGGGCCGCCTTCGACCGGATCGGCGGTCGGCTCGGCCCACGCGTAAAGCGTGTCCTCCGTGGCGGCAACGCCCTGTCCGCCGGTCCATGCGGACTCGACTCGCTCGAGGAATGCCTCACCCTCCTCGCCGGCCTCGGCCGGCTGCGCCGAGCCTTCCTCTGTCCATCCCGCCGCCGACTCGAGGTCGGACAGGCGGGCCAACAGCCGGTCATCGCCGGGATGTTGCTCGATCAGCCGACGATACACCGCCACCGCCCGGTCGTGAAGCCCCTGCGATGCGTAGATCTCGGCCAGCGTCTCCGTGATGACCATGTCGCCTTCGTCATCACGATCCGTGACCCAGCTCACGGGCGAGTCGTCGTCCGCCTCACCATGACCCGCGCCGAACGCGAAGGCGGATCCCGACTCGTCGTCCGCCAGAATGTCGTCGCCTTCCAACTCCTCACTCGACCGCGAGAACGCGTCCAGCACCGCCGCCGCGCCTTCCTCGAACGTATCGACCGGCTCGCTTTCCATGACATCGGCAAACGACGTTTCCTCGTCGAACCCACCAGCTTCGCTCACCGGCATTTCAGGCGACGATTCGTCTTCTCCATCCTCGTCCGATGGCGCCGACGACGAACCTCCCGGCTCGTCCGCGGACCCCGCCACCCATTCCCACCGGTCCGCCGAGATCCACTCCGCCGAATAGTCGGGCGGGCGCGTCAACTCTGCCTGGGCGTCCGCTACCGACGGCGCCGGCGGCTGCCAGCGGCCCTCGACCTCGGGGCCATCCTCATCCGCGTCCGGCGATCCGGCCCCCGCGTCATCGTCCGGACCGGCCTCCGCCTCCGATCCGGCCTCCCGCGCATCCGGATGAGCCGCCGACGGTTCGGCAGCATCGGGCTCGGACTGCGGAGGCGGCGCGAACCTGCTGTGTTCCTCCTCGATCGGGTCGGACAAGCTCATCGTCGCCGATTCGTCGCCCGCCGCGGTCGCCTCGATCGGATCGGATTCCGCCTGCGACTCCTCCACCGCATGCCCGCCCGCGCCGGAAATCTCCCGCCATGCCGCCTCATCCAGAGGCGGCGCCTCGCCCGGCTGCGCGGTTTCCTCGCCACTGCTCGCTTCCGGCCAACCTGCCAGATTGGCTGGTTCGGTCTCCGGCCACGCCGATGCCGGCTCCGGCGGCGCTTCTTCCACCGGCTCCGGTTCCGTATCGGACGATTCGATCGGGTCCGTGTCGTACGGGTCCGCGTCAATGCCTTGCATGCGCGGAACGGCCGAGCCATCCATGTCGCCAGCCGTTTCCTGCATCTCGATTTCGACCGCGCCCGAGTCGCCGGTCACGGCATCCGGCTCACGCGCCGCGGCCGGCTCCGTTGACCGCTGGTCGGTCAGACCGCGCAGCGTATCCTGGATCTCCGGATCGGTCGGATCGAGAACGGCAAGCTCGCCGTAGTAGTGCAGGGCTTCCTCAGTCTGGCCGGCGCGCACGGCCCGCTGGCCGAGCGAGCGCAGCGCCACGAGGTTGTGACGGTCCAGTTCGAGAACTCGCCGGAACTCGGCGGTTGCCTGCTCGTCGTGCCCGGAATCCTCCAAGACCCGGCCGAGCACGACGTGCGCGCTGGCGTAGTCTGCGTGCTGCTGCAGCCCCTCTTCGAGAACCTGCCGCGCCCGTTCCAGCTGTCCGGCCTTGCGGTACGCCTCGGCGAGGTGCGTGAACACACGCCCCTCGGGATTCATCGCGAACAGGGACTCGAGCTTGGCGATCTCGTCCCGGTGGGAATCGATCATTGGACCGCTCCAACGTGTGGCCGGTTGTGCCGCGTAAAACGCGTCAAGTTAGGCCGGCCCTGAACCTCGTGTCAACGCGCGCGGGTCGTATCGTCAGGTTCGTCCCGCGCGCGGTTCCGGTTGAAAGCGGTCGGGTAAAGCGGTTACGTTTACGGTTCGACAAACTCATCGGATCCGGGCCCCGGAGCAGGAGTCGTTGCTGTCATGATGCAGGCAATGCGTGAAAACACGAAGTGGATCATGCTCGCGGTCGCGGTCGCGTTCGTTGCGCTCATGGTGTTCGAATGGGGCATGGACATGACCGGCCAGAGCGGTGCGCAGATGAGTGGCGGCGAGATCGGCCGTGTGAACGGAGACGTGATCTCGTACGAGGAATACAATACGGCGTATCGCTCGCTGTACGACCAGCAGAGTCAGCTGGCGAGCGGCCCGATCGGCCCGGCGCTGACGCGCGAGATCGAGGATGCGACGTTCGAGCAGATCGTGATGCAGAAGCTGATCGAGCAGGAGCTGCGCCGCCGTGGCATTGTGGTGACAGATGCGGAGGTCCTGCAGGCCGCACGTTTCGAACCACCGCCGGGCGTACGTGCGAATCCGGCGTTCATGACGGACGGCCAGTTCGACCTTGCAAAGTACCACGCGTACATGTCCTCGCCCGCGGTGCCCGCCGCGGATCTGTTGAGCCTCGAGATGTACTACCGCAGCGTGATTCCGCAGACGAAGCTGTATTTCCAGCAGACCTCGGGCATCTACGTGGCGGACGAACAGCTGTGGCGAATGTGGCGGGACACGCGGGACTCGGTGATGGTCCGGTACGTGGCGTTCGACCCGCAGGCCCGGATCCCGGATGGGGGGGTGAGCGTGAGCGACGCCGAGATCGCGGCGTTCTACGGCGAGCACCGCGACGACTTCATCCGGCCGGCCCGCGCCAGCGTCAAGTTCGTTATGATCGATTCGCGACCGAACGCTGCGGACACGGCGGCTTCGCTCGAGCGGGCGCAACGGATCAGGGCAGAGATCGTCGGTGGCGCCGATTTCGCCGAGATTGCGCTGATCGAGTCGGCCGACACCCGGTCAGCGGAGGAGGGCGGACTCGTGACCGTGCAGCGCGGGCAGACCAACCCCGCGATCGAGCAGGCCGTGTTCTCCCTGCCGACAGGCACAATCAGCGAACCGGTCCAGTCGGATTTCGGCTACCATATCATCCGGGTCGAGAGCAGGACGGGCGACGAGGCCGAATTCCGCCACATCATGATCCCGATCGAGCTGTCGTTCGACCACGAGAACGAGCTGTTCGAGGTGGCCGATTCGATCGACGTGCTGTCGGAGACGCACACGCTCGACGCGATCGGGCGCCTGCTCGACCTGGAAGTGCATCAGGCCGATCTCCTGCCGGGCCTCGCGTTCCTGCCGGGCATCGGCCAGGCCGAGGACGGTGCCGACTGGGCCTTCAATACGGGCGCGCCCGGCGAGGTCAGTGAGGTCTTCGAGTCGCCGGGGTCGTTCTACGCTCTCGAGCTGGTCAGCCAGGAGGACGAAAGGACGCAAACGCTCGAAGAGGCGCGCGAAACGATCCGGACCGCGCTCGTCAATCGGAAAAAGATCGAGCGGACCATGCAGATCGCCCGCGACGCCGTCGACCGGATCCGCGCCGGCGAGTCGCTTCAGCAGGTCGCCGGATCGGTCGATGCCGAGGTGCGCGAGGCCGGCCCGTTCGCCCGGTCTGATGTCGTGCCCGGACTCGGCCGGATGAACGCCGCGATCGGCACCGCGTTCGGGCTTCGGCCCGGCGAGATCAGCGGCGCGATCGACGCCGACCAGCAGGTCTACATCATTCAGACGGTGTCGCGTGTGGACGCGTCACGCGAAGCCTGGGAAGAGCAGAAGGCGCAGCAGCGCCAGCAGGTATCGCAGGCCCTCGCGCAGCAGCGGTGGGAGAACTATCTGACCGCCCTGCGCGAAGAGGCCCGGGTCGTCGACAACCGCGCCGAACTGGCTCGCCAGACGGCGGCGCAGCAGGCTGCCCTGAACTGAACCCGGACGGGCGGCCTGGCTCCGGGAATCTCCGCGGCCCTGAGGCGGCGAAATCCCCGCCAGCCGGTGCCGCGGCCAACGTTTGGGGAATCGACCGGCCCTGAGGCGGTGGAATCCCCGCCAGCCGGTGCCACGGAATCCCGCAAGCTCAGGCGGCAGGATGGCGGAAGGCCCGGCGAGTCCGTTGTCTCGCCAGGCCCCTCGTTCGACCTTGGTGAGCGTCGACCGCGCGGTTGCGGTCGATCTCTCAGCTGAGGTCGCTGGATTCCTTCTCGCGTTCGCGTGCGGGCGCGGCGGCTTCGCGGGCCGGCGGGACGGCTTGGCGCTGCCTCGGTGAAGAGATCTGGTTGTCCTCTTCGCCGACCCGATCGATCTCGGCGTTGATGTCCTTCATCGATCGCTTGAACTCGCGGATCCCCTTACCGAGGCCGCTGCCCAGTTCGGGCAGGCGCTTGGCACCGAAGATCAGCAGGAGCACGACCATGATGAAGATCATCTCGGTTGGCCCCATTGAAAACGGCATGTTTCCTCTCTTCGGCCCTCAGAGCCAGGATCGGATGACGAGCCCCACCAGCAGGATACCCACCAGGCTGAGCGCGTTCAGATTCAACGTGAGCGGTCCGATGATGAGTGCGATCGCAATGAGATCGACGCTCAACGGACCGAGCGATGCCGATACCGATGTCGTCAGAAACTCGCGCGCCGCGCTGTCCGGCAGGAACAGGACGGCGAGCCTTGTAAAGAGCGCACCTACGAACAGGCCGACGACAAGGGCCCACATCAGGCGGGGCACTGCGCCACGCCGCGTGTTCACCATTCTGCTACCGCCCGTTCGATCCGTGGTTCCACTGCGGCTCCTCAGCGTCTGCGTTCCGTGACGTAGCCGACCGCCTCGCGAAGCCGCTCGACGGGCGGTTCGGCGGGCAGATCGTCAAGGGCCGCGGCGGCTTCGGCCCCGAATTGTTCGGCCCGCCGCCTGGCGTACTCCAACCCGCCGTGTCGCTCGACGATCTCGACAATGTCGCGGATCGCGGTGTCGTCGGCCGTGGGCACGGCGAAGAAGGTGTCGACCGTGCGTCTCGATCTGGCGTCCATGACACCGAGCGCATGGATGAGCGGCAAGGTGACCTTGTGCTCACGCAGGTCCTGTCCGGACGGCTTGCCGGTGACGGCTTCGACCTCCGTGTAATCGAGCAGGTCATCGGCGATCTGGAACGCCATGCCGAGGGCGTGCCCGAAGCGCGAGAGTGGCTCCCTGTGTTCGGGTCGTCCCGCCACGGCGCCCATTTCGCATGCGGCCGACATGAGCGAAGCGGTCTTGCTGGCGATGAGCCGGTCGTAGTCGCGCTCCGTGAACGCGAGCGCATCATGCGACGCGAGCTGCCGCAGCTCACCCACGCTCATCTCGTTGGCCGCGCCCGACAGGACCGAGATAAGATCGACTCTGCCGAATCTGGCCAGCTCGGACACGCACCGGCTGTACAGGTAGTCTCCCATGATGACGGCGGTCTGGTGGTTCCAGAGCGCGTTCACCGTGGGCATGCCTCGCCGCAGCACGGAGTGGTCGACGGCATCGTCGTGCACCAGTGTCGCCAGGTGGACCAGTTCGACGAGCGCCGCGAGTGTTACGGCGCGCGGATGCGGCGATCCGCCGACACGGTTCGACAGCAACAGCAGAGTCGGCCGGAACAGCTTGCCGCGCGACCAGAGCAGATGGTCGCTGACTTCCTGAACGACGGGGAAGTCGGACAGCACGATGCGGCGCAACTCGGCCACGACCTCTTCGAGCGACGCGCGAAGAGGTTTCTGGATCTCCGAGAGCCTGGGTGACTTCGTATGCAGCATGCGGTCCCGCCATTCGGTAGCGGCGCAAACTACCGTGTGCGGCTTCAGCCTGTCAAAGCCGGGCCATCCGGTCGGCCACGTCCTTGAAGTTGATGTCGAGGCCGACGACGCGCTCGTAGGCATCGAGCGCGCTGGTCCGGTCGTCGATTTCTTCGAACGCGCGTCCGAGGTGGTAGTAGACGCCGATCAGTTCGATCTCGTCGTCCGGCTCGAACTGGAGCGCCCGGGTAAGCACCTTCACGGCGATGTTGAACTGCTTCTTGAGCAGGAAGCACTGGCCGAGTTCCTCGAAGATCTTGAGGCGGTCATCGCCGGCGCGCAGCGCGACCTGGAACTCGCTGATCGCCTCATCGAGGAGCCCCATTTCCTTGAAGGCAAGGCCGAGGTCGTAGTGGCTGCCGATGTCATCGTGCGCCACGTTCTCGGCGATCTTCTGCTTGAACTGCGACAGCAGTTCCGCGAAGTCGCGGTCCTCATCGCCTGTCGGATCGGTCTCCTGCACGAAGAACCGCGTCGCGTGCTCCGCCTGATCCGACACGCCGAGCAGGTCGGACAGGTCCACGTAGTCTTCGGTGGCCGCGGCGCCTTCCGACGCCTTCGCCTGCTGTGTCGGCTTATCGTGAGGCAGCTGGTCCGCGCTGTCGCCACCGATATCGGTGCGCTCGATGTCCGCCGGCGCCTCGTCGTCGGTCGCCGTTTCCTCCGACGAGAGGCTGGTCGACTCGAAGCCGGCCAGCGGGGCCGCTCCCGGCACCGCGTCGTCCGCCGGAGCTTCACCCAGTCCGGGCAGTCCCGGTGGCGGACTGGGAGGTTCGGCTGCCGGCGGGAGCTCTGGTGTGACGGGCTTGTCGTCGAGCTGAGGCAGAGCCTCCGCACCGTCGGTCCAGCTCGCCTGCCGGACGGCGGTTTCCGGTGAGAGATCCGAGAGGTCTGGGTAGCGCTCGAGTGCTTCCGCCTTCAGCGAATCGGCTTCGGCGGTCGCGCCGTCGCGCAGCCGCATCGCGTATGCGCGGCGGTACTCGTGAAGCGCCTCGTCGAATCTGCCATGCGCGTACATCTTGCGCGCCAGCAGTTCGCGGATCTCGGCGTCATCGGAGATTTCGGCAAAGTCATCGAGCGCGGAAAATGCGTCGTCTACATCGCCCTTGTGGAACGCACGTTCCGCGTACTCGAGGAACCAGCGTCTCGCATCGCTCAGGAACCCCTGTGACGCGGAGAACCGGCCCAGCTTGCGAAGCAGGTCGACGCGATGCGGCGCATACCGCAACGCCTTGTTGCACAGCGCGATCGCGTTGTTGTACAGGCCGGCGCCCGCGTAGTGGTCGGCCGCCTGCTCGTAGTAGCTGACCGCGTCCTCGGGCCGGCCGCTGCGGAGATACAGATCGCCGACCCGATTGTACAGGGGCAGGTCCGCCACTTCCTCGTCCTCGCCGGTGCGCAGCACCTGCAGGTAGACGGAAATCGCGGCGTCCCACTCTTCGCGCTGCTCGTGCGTGCGCGCCTGTTCCTTGAGCTTCGCGATTCCCTTGCCTTGCATCCGCGTCCTATCCGGCCAGGTGTCTTGCCAGCCGCCGCGACAACACGCGGTCGGCCGTCTGCGGATCGAGCGCCAGGCGATCCGCCGCCGCATCGAACAGGAGCCGGTCGGGCGCAAGCCCGATTACTTCGGTTCTGTCGATACGGCCGCCTTCCTGGCCGACCCGCATCTCGATGTCCGTGAACACCGCGATCGCCGAAACAGTTTCGGCGTCCTCGAGGTTCATCGATATCTGATACTGGTCGCGGCCCTCGAGATACAGCGCCAGCGCACGCACACCCGTGTGTCCGCCGCCTGTCTCCCGGACCGCAGCCGCGATGCGGCGCAGCGCCTCGAGCGGCACGCCGCTTACGTACACGTTCCAGGCCAGCAGAACTGCTCGCGCCCCGACGCACACCGCACCCGCGCTCGGATGTGTGCCCGGCAAGGCCCAGTCTACCGGCAACATGTCCGGCTGCCGGTCGGCGGGCCAGCGCGCAACCATCGCCTCGAAACCGCCCCGCCGCAGGTCCGACAGGCGCCGGCCGGGCGGATCCGATGCATGGCCGTAGAGGAAGACGGGAAGTCCGACCTCGCGGGCGATGCGGCCGGCCACCCGTCGCGCACTGTCACACGCATCGGCCATGGTCAGACCGACCAGGGGCACAAACGGTACCACATCGAGCGCCCCGATGCGGGGATGCACCCCGCGGTGGCGCCTGAGATCGATCCGTTCGAGCGCCAGATGTGCCGCAGCGACGGCCGCATCCTCGACGGCCGTTGGCGCCCCGACCGCGGTCACGACGCACCGATTGTGATCGCCGTCCGCCGTACTGTCGAGGACATCCGCGCCAGCTTCGCGCATCGCCTCCATCACAGCGGCCACGAAGCCCGGGTCGCGACCCTCGCTCAGGTTCGGCACCGTCTCGAGGACCCGGGCCGTCATCGCCGCGTAACGTACACCGGGCCCGACAAAGCGACAACTGTCAACGCACCCGCCTTCCGCGCTTCCATACCGACTGAATTGGCGGCCGGCCGAAATGGTACGGTATCTCCTCGCAGTCCTCGACATCCCAGACAATGAGGTCGGCGGGCGCGCCCTCGACGATCGTTCCCCGCCCGTCCTCGAGTCCGAGCGCCGCCGCGCCGCCAGCGGTTGCCGCGTGGAGCGCCTCGAACGGATCCATTCCCATCGACGAACACGCCATCGTCATTACGAGTGGCATGCTCGGCGATGGCGCGGACCCCGGGTTGTAGTCCGTCGCCAGCGCGACAGTCGCCCCCGCATCGATCAGCTTCCGTGCGGGCGCGCGTTCGGGCCTTCCGAGAAAGAACAGAGTGGCCGGCAGCAGAGTCGCGACCGTACCGGCCCGGGCCAGTGCGCGTATCCCCGCGTCGCTGATGGCGCCGAGATGATCCGCCGATGCCGCGCCCAGCTCGGCGGCCAGCTCGGCCCCGCCCGATCCTTCGAGCTCGTCCGCGTGCAGGCGGGGCTTCAGGCCGTGCAGCAGCCCTGCCTCGAGGATACGACGGGTCTGATCCGCCGTGTACACACCGGGCTCCATGAATACGTCGCAATACACGGCCAGGCTTTCGGCCGCCACGGCGGGGATCATCTCGTCGATCAGGAGATCGACGTAATCGTCGTGGCGCTCGCGGTACTCGGAGGGAAACTCGTGAGCGCCCAGGAACGTCGGAACCAGGTCGACCGGCCCTTCCGCGGCAAGCGTTCGGACGACCCGCAGCATCTTCAACTCGGCCTCGGTCTCGAGACCGTAGCCACTCTTCACTTCGGCGGTCGTGGTGCCGAGTTCGAGCATCCCGCGCAGCCGGTCGCGGGTTAGCGATTCCAGCTCTTCCTGCGATCGCGAGCGAACGTCGCGCACGGATGAATTGATGCCACCGCCCTGCCGCGCGATCTCCATGTACGGTGCACCGCGGGACCGCATCGCGTACTCGTGCGGTCGCCAAGCGCCGAACACTGCGTGCGTGTGGGAATCGACGAAGCCGGGCGTGATCACGCGGTTGGTGCAGTCGATCATGGTGGCGCCGGCGAACCGGTCGCGAAGCTCTGCCTCGGCGCCGACACCGGCAATGCGACCGTCCACAACGGCCAATGCCGTGTTCTCGAGAACGCTCGTTGCGTCCGGCGACCGGCACGACGCGATCCGGCGGGCGCCCGCGAAAATGGACGGTTCGCTCAACCAGCCCGCCCCGGACCGGAGAACGCGCCACTGCGGACCATCGCTTCGAGCGCCCGGATGTCCGGACCGAGGTCCCGGTCGCCGTCGAGTGGTGCGACGCGCTCCCTGATGATCGCGTGCGCGGCCTCCACGCCCTCGCCGGCTCGCAGCGGCCTCAGGAACTCGAGGCCCTGTGCGGCCGCCAGCAACTCGAGTGCGAGCACGGTCTCCATCATCCCGACCGCTTCGCGCAGCTTGAGCGCCGCGCCCACACCCATCGACACGTGATCCTCGCGATTGGCATCCGTGGGGATTGAGCCGGTGCTTGCGGGGTTCGCGCGCAACCGGATGTCGGCCACGAGCGCGGCGGCCACGATCTGCGCCATCATCAGTCCCGAGTTGATGCCCGCTTCCGCCACGAGGAACGGCGGCAGGCCGGACAGCGCCGGATCGACCAGGCGTGCCAGCCGCCGCTCGCTGATGGTCGCGATCTCGGCGCACGCCAGTGCCGCCACGTCGAGCACCTGTGCCACCGGCTGCCCATGGAAATTGCCACCACTGATGATCCGGCCATCCCCGGGGAAAACCAGCGGATTGTCCGTCACACTGTTGATCTCGACTTCGAGGACGCTGCGCGCGTACGCAAGCCCGTTCCTCGCCGCGCCGTGCACCTGCGGCATGCAGCGCAGAGAGTACGCATCCTGTACGCGCGGATCGTCGGTCCTGTGCGATTCGCGGATCTCGGAATCGGCAAGCAGCGTCCTCAGCCGCTCCGCACTCGTGACCTGCCCCGCGTGCGGCCTGACATTCTGGATCGCCGCATCGAACGCGTCCGGCGTGCCTTTCAGCGCCTCGAGGCTCATCGCGCCCGCGACTTCCGCCGTCTCGACCGCCCGCTCCGCGCGCAGCAGCGACAGACATCCGACGGCCGTCATGACCTGCGTGCCGTTGATCAGCGCGAGACCTTCCTTCGCCTCGAGCGTGACAGGCGCCAATCCGCGCGATTCGAGCGCCGCCCCGCCCGCCATTCGCTGCCCGTCCACGTGGGCTTCACCCTCCCCCATCAACACGTGCGCTACGTGCGCCAGAGGCGCCAGGTCGCCCGACGCACCCACACTGCCCCGCTCCGGCACCACCGGGTGGACCCGCGCGTTCAGCATTGCCAGCAGCAGCTCGATCACCGCCGGGCGCACACCCGAACAGCCAGCCGCCAGCACGTTCGCCCGTAGCAACAGCACCGCCCGGGTTTCCGGTTCCGGCAGCGGTTCGCCCACGCCTGCGGCGTGGCTGCGAACGAGGTTCGCCTGCAGCTCGCGGATCCGGTGCGCCGGAATCACAACGTCCGCCAGCGCGCCGAAGCCGGTCGTAATGCCGTAGACGACACGGCCGCCCGCTATCGCCGAATCGACAACCGCCCGCGAGGCCTCGACCCGTTCCAGAGCGTCCACCGCAAGGCCGACACGCGGCGACGCGGATCCCGCAACGCGTTCGACCGCTTCGATCGTCAGACTGCGACCGTCGATGAGGAGGGATCCGTTCATGGGAACGCAAGATAGACCGCACGTCGACGGCTGAACAGACTGAAGTCGCCAACAACTGAACAGCTGTTGCAACGAACACTACCGCCGCCGTCGCGGATCACCTGCATGGGCGCGTCAGGCGTCAGTGACGCCAGCCGGCACCAGAACGCCGAGGGAGTGGCTCGTCACCGAAGTCTGTTGGCATTCGGAGAGCCACGTAACGTGTCCGGTTTACCGCCCCGCGCGCAGCCGACCGCGCGCTGTCAACTTCGGATCGCAGGTCCAGACCGCCGTACGCGTGATCTCCAGCAGCGTGACCCACGGGACCTCGCCGCTTCCCCCCCCGCCGTCCAATAATGACGTGAACCCCCGATCGCCGTCCACGTCCCCACATCCCCAGTGCAGTTTCAGTTGCAGTTACAGTGCAGTTTCAGTGCAGTTTCAGTGCAGTTTCAGCACGGCCCAGGATTCAGCGTCCGGCCCCGGTCCGCTCGATACCCGGCAAGCTGCGCTGGTCGTAGTCGACCTTCAACTCGGGATTAGCCCGCAACTGGACGCGGAACTGGAAGCTGAAGTTGCCGTTCTGCGCCTTCACGAAATCGAAGTTCGCGTCCCAGTCGTGCATCGCACGTGTCAGCGTGAGTATGTGGTCGGTGAATTCACCGCGCGTGAACGAGTAGCCGGTATTCCAGTTGAGCGACCATTGCGCTGTCGGCTGAAGCGACATGGTGGCGGTCAGCATCTGGTCGTCGAGGCCGGGACTGCCGGGCCGCGGCCGCCGCATCGTGTAGTTGAGGGATGCTCGCCACGTCCCGGTCGGCATGCGAGGCGCCATGCGATCGTTGGCGTTGCCCATCAGGCCGAACTGCTGGCCGGTATCCTGGATCTCGGGCGCGACCTGCCCGGTGTCCTGCGCCATCTGCTGTTGCTGCTCCTGTTGCTGCTGCTGCGTGTCCTCCTGGCTGCGGCCGAGCCCGATCATGCGGGCGAGCCACGAGTCGGCGTCGACCGAGAACGACATCGTCAACCGGCTGAGGTGCGGCTTGAAGTCGCGCGACATGACGCCCGCCGAATCCGTGTGTTCCTCGAACAGGTCGTGTGCGAAGCTCAGTTGCAGACCGCGCAGCAGATCCGATTGGATGTTGTTGCCGATCTCGGCCGTCTGTACGCCGCCGATGCCTTCTCTTGCCTGCACCCAGTCATAGACGACTGCGTCCGTGCTGATCGACAGCAGAGTGATGGGCTGAACGCGCTGCTGCCGGCGGGGTCCGGTCGCAGTGTCCTGTGGCGCGATCTGTGGCGCCACGCTGTCACCCGGCTCTGCTCCGCCAATGCCGGGAATCCCACCGCCCGCGGCCCTTGCCGAGTCCTCCGCGGACAACCGCGGCTTGCCCTCGAACGTCTGCGTGATGCCGAACGAGAGACGGTTCTGTTCGCGCACGTTGATGATGCCGAAAACGTCCTCCTGCCGCTGGGTGACGGCCGGCTCCGGCGAGTACGAATACGTCAGACTCGGCGAGATCCGGTGCCGGACGCGCTCGATCGGACCGATGCCCGGGAGAAACCCGAACAGATCCGTCCGGAGTCCGGCGCTGAAATCGATGCGGGTCGGTGCGGCGACGCGCTGGCCACCCGTCGTGTCGCCTTCCATCAGCTCGCCGCGCAGGCTGAGTCCCGGCGTCAGCGTCGTCGTCCCCATCAGACGCTGCTGGTAGCTGACGCCCGTGCTCCAGTTGATCCGGGTGACTTCACGCCGGGGCAGAGCCATCAACGACGTGTCGCCGGGAAACTCCCGCGCGTCCATCACGGAGTTCGTGTACTGCATGTTCTGGTTGACGCCGAACCGGCCCAGCGTAAAGCCGCTCCTGATACTCGCGTTCAGGTCCGCGCTTCCGCGCGCCGCCGCGCTCGACGTTGCATCATCTACGGACTTCGTGTGATACGCGCCGTCCGCGCTGCCCGTCCATGTCGCATTGCTGTACCAGCTCTCCTCGCCCGGAGCGGCCTCGAACAGCGTGATCGAGTTCAGTGTCATGTTCAGCGACGGCAGCCTCAGGTCGACCGTGTTGTCCTGAATGGACTGTCGCCGGTCGCCACTCAGGCTGAGATTGCCCCAGTCGAATCGGCGCCGCACACCCACGTTCGACGTGATCTGCTGATTGAGCTCGCGCGGATCGATGGACCGGTTCGCAATGAATCGCGTCGACGTTGCGTAGCTGATATTGCCAGTCAGATTCGTTCGCTCGTCCGGCTGCCAGCTCGTGTTCGTGGTGAGCGTGAAGTTCGTGGTGCCACCGGATTCCCAGAAGTTGCGATACGTCACGCTGCCCGCCAGGAACTGGCGCAGGAACCGGTAGTTCAGCGTGCCGCGCAACGAAGTGAAGTTCTGACTCTGCCAGTCGAGCGCCAGATCGGCGCCCATGTACTCGCTGATCGCCCAGAACACGCCGACGTTCTCGATGCGGCGCTGGTAGCCCGTGTTCGTGCGGGCAAGGTCGTTCACGCCGAATCGCGGCGTCAGGATGCCGCTGCGCCGGCCCTGCTTCGTGCTCTGCACGAAGAACGGCAGCCAGAACACCGGCACATCACGGAAGTTCAGGGTGACGTTGCGCGCAACGATGATGTCGCGGCCGATGTACTTCAGCTCGCCCGCACCGAAATGGTAGTGGGGCTCCTCGAGACTGCAATCCGTGAAAGTGCCGTCGTGGCTGTACAGCGTCTCTCCGACCACGAAGCTCTGGTCACTGCGGATGATCCAGTTCGCGCCCTCCGTGATCTCGGTCACCACGGAGAACGCCTGCCCCCGGCGGGTGTCCACGTTGTAGCACAGCGAATCGGCCTTCAGAGGTGACTCCCCCGCCCCCGTCACCGTCGGCGCCCCCTTCGCGCACGCGATCGCCGTGTTCTGGTCGAACACGATCGAGCTGTCCGCGAGGATCGTCTGGCCCTCACGTACGACCTGCGCCTGACGGTTCAGCCGGAGCCGGCTGCTGTCCGATGTAAAACCGGCGCTGTCCGCCTTGTATTCCGTCACGATGTAGCCGGGCAGGCGGAGCAGCGCCATCATGATCGAGTCGTGCGGCAGCGGTCCGCCGCGCTGCGCGCTTGCTGCCGTGGCGATGCGGGCCAATGAGTCCGCAAGTATCGAATCTGCAACGAGTTGTGCAGAATCAGGAATCAGCGGACGCGCGTTGCGGAGCCGCTCGCGGATCAGATCGATTCGACTCTTCGTCGTGTCCGGCGGCTCCTGCGCCGCGACAGGCGAGGCGGCCGCAACCAGGGCGAAGGTCAGCACCAGTGCGTGGCCGAACCGGACCGCCGTCCGGAACCGACCTGGCCGGCGCCTGCCGGGCTCGGCGAGCGGACCCGTCCGGGCCGGACCTGGCCGTGGGCTACATGGGGCCGGTCGCGGCCGGGTCCTGCGGTGTGAGGGCTGCGATTGCATCGGCCGCCGTTTCATGCATCAATCGCGCCCGACTCGAGCGCTTCCTGCTCGAGCGACTTGCGCCTGCCCTTCTCTACCAGCTTCGCGAGCAGGATGCTGAACTCGTACAGCAGCAGCAGCGGACCCATGAGGATAATGGTGGCTGTGATGGCGTCGCCTGGCGTTATCATGCTGGACAGGATCGCCATTCCCGCGACTGCGTAGCGTCGCTTCGAGGCCAGGAACTTCGAGCTGGTGACGCCGATCGCCGTCAGGACGAGCACCACGACCGGCATCTCGAACATCACGCCGAACCCGAGCAGTAGCTTCGTGACGAAGGAGAAGTACAGTCCGGCCGTTATCTGAGGTTCGAGGCTCTCTGCCTGGAACGTCAGCATGAAATGGAGTGTGAATGGCAGTGCGACGAAGTACGCGAGCGCTGCGCCCGCCAGGAACAGCAGAACGCCGAGATAGAGAGCCGGTATGATCGCGCGTCGTTCGCGCTTGCTCAGGGCAGGCGAGAGGAACGCCCACACCTGATAGAATATGATGGGCGAAGCAAGCACGATGCCCAGCGTGACGGCCAGCTTCAGCGAAACGAAGAACGGTTCGGTGACGCCGAGGAAGATGAGCTTGCCGCCGCGTTCCACCAGGTACGGGTCGATCGGCTGCTTCAGCAAACCGATCACGTCGAACTGGATTATCGCGAAGAACGACGCCATTGACAGCACGATGAGAGCCAGCAGGCTCCAGAGGATCCGCCACCGCAGTTCCTCGAGATGGTCGAGAAACGGCATCTCGGCCGTCGGGTTCTGCGACTTGGGGAACTTCATCAGCTGGTCTGGAAGGGGAGCTCCGCCTGGTCCCGATTGAGTGCCGCACGGGCCCGCCTCGCGCTCAGGTCGCGAAGTTCCTCGTAGAACTCCTCGAGATCCTGGAAGTTCCGATACACGCTCGCGAACCGGACGTATGCCACATGGTCCAGCATCTTCAACCGATCCATGACGAGCTGGCCGATCAGTCGGCTGTCGATTCCGTCCTCACCCCGCCGCGCGAGTTCGTCCTCGACATCGTCGACCATCGATTCGATCTCCTCCGGCGAGATCGGCCGCTTCACGCAGGGAATCTCGATCGACTGGATGACTTTGCGCCGGTCGTATCGCTCCGTCGCGCCATCACGCTTCCGCACCATGATCGGCCGCTCCTCGATGTACTCGTACGTCGTGAAGCGGCGCTGGCATGATGTGCATTCGCGCCGCCGACGGACGGCCCGCCCTTCACGGCTGACCCTCGAATCGACGACGCGATTGTCTGTGCTGCTGCAATACGGACAGCGCATTCAGCCGCCCAATGCGTTGAACCTCCGTGTCGCCTCCCGGTATTGTTCCGTCGCCGGGTATCGCGACCGGATCATGCTGTACAGGGCCTTGGCTTTCGTGATGTCGTTCAGCCCTTCGGCCAGGATGCCGGCCTGCAGCAAGCCTTCCGGTGCGCGCGGCGAGCCCGGCCACATGGCCTCGATCCGCTCCAGCTCCTCGATGGCGCGCACGTTGTCGCCCTCTGCGATGTACGTCTGTCCGATCTGCCATTGCGCCGACGCCGCCAGCGGGTGATTCGGGAACTGCTCGATCACTTGCTGGAAGCTGAACCTGGCCGTCGTGTACGCGCCCTGGCCGATCTGCTCCATCCCCGAATCATACATGCGGCTTGCTTCACCGGAATCCCTCGTCACGATCGGCGCGCCGGTGCTGTCGACCGCAGTGGACGACCACGGTTGCGTCTGCGCGACCGGCTGGCGGTCCAATCGCTCGACAACGTCCGCAACAAGTACCTGAAGCTGGTACATCAGTTCTTCGGTCCGCCGCAACTGCTCTTCGAGCTGTTGGAACCGATGGCTCGTCTGGCCGGCCGCATCCTGCTGGATCGTGAAGCTCGAGCGCAGCGTGTCGAGAAGCAGCCGGTTCTGCCGTTGTATGTCACGGAACAGCGAGTCCTGGTGCGCCCGCAGTGCCAGCGTCTCGGCGCGCATGTCGCGGATGTCCCGCTTGGTAGCGCAGGCGGGCGCCGTCACGGCAACGGCAAGCCCCAACAGGAGCCAGCCCGTCAGACGCCGACGCAGTTCCTTCTTTCCGCCTGTGCCATTCATCATCCACCTGGTGAAACGAGGTTCTCTCCGCCACTCGTGATCGTGAACTCGGCGCGCCTGTTCCGCTGATAGGCGGCCTCAGTCGTGCCGCTGTCCACAGGCCGGTCCTCGCCGAACGTCTCGGTCGTGATCCGTGAGGCATCGATACCGAAGTTCACGAGGTAGTCACGCACCGAGTTCGCACGGCGCAAACCGAGGGCGAGGTTGTACTCGACGGAGCCACGCTCGTCGGCGTGTCCGCTTATACGCAGGCGGACGCCCGGATTCGAGCGCAGGATCGGCACCTTCCGCTGCAGCGCGGCTTCGGCGTCGGTGCGGATACGCGATGCATCGTAGTCGAAGAGGACGACCTCCTCGATCACGGTGCGCAGGCGAGTCCGTTCCGCTTCGGCGGCGCGTGCTGCTTCTTCGGCCGCGCGGCGGGCATCCTCGGCGCTCGTGTCGGTGACCGGCGGCTGCGTCGTCGTTTGTGTTGGCGGCGGCGGTGGCGGTGGCGGCTCGTTGCTCGAACAGGCCGCCATGACCAGCGCGATCGCGACCACGGCGAAGGCGGCGCGACGAATCATCGGCTCTCCTTGGTGAACATGGACCCCGTCTTCAACGCGCTCAGCGTGTGCTCAGCGCGGACCCGGCCATCGACCACGACCAGTCGGCCGTGCGCAGTTTTGCGCCGCGCGCGAGCAGCCGGATCGTACCCGTGACCGTATCAATAACATACAGCCCATCGGTCTGCGCGCCAGCACCCGAGTAGACGACGTGCCGGCCATCCGGCGCCCAGCTCGGATCCTCGTTCCAGCCCGTCGTCGTGAGCTGGCGCACCTGGAGTGTCGGACGGTCCGCATCCGAAATCATGATCTGGTACGGACCGCGGGCGCTTCCATGGAATACGACACGGTTGCTCGTCGGCGACCAGTCCGGCCCGTGGAACTCGACGTTGCGTCCGGGTGGTGTCAGTTGCCTTGCGCCCGATCCGTCCGTATTCGCCATGTAGATGTGGTTCTGTCCCGTCCGCGTCGAGAGGAACGCGAGCCTGCGGCCATCGGACGAGTAGGTCGGCGCCATATTGTCGCCTCCACTGTCCGTCACGCGGCGGGGCGATCCGTCGCCGGCCAGGTCTGCTTCCATGATCTCGAGTCCGCCGGGCAGCCAGACCGAGTAGGCCAGCTTCGTTCCGTCGGGCGAGTACGCGGGTGTCAGGAACAGCTCGCTACCGGTCGCGACCGTCGTATTGCGACCGGTCACGAGATTGCGCTCGATCAGCTTCCAGCCATCCGGTTCGCTCACCGTGTAGGCGATACGGCGCCCGTCCGGTGACCACACCGGCGACTGCAGCTGCGACGCTCCGCCCAGGATCCGGCGCAGGTTCTCGCCGTCGGAATCGACAATCAGCAGGTCGTATGTCTGGTCCTCGTTGTACCGGGTGAAGGCGATGCGTGTCGCGGCCATCCCCGGCTGGTTTGAGATCCACTGCACGATCTCATCCGAAACGGCGTGTACGGCCATGCGGAAGTCCGGCGCACCCGTCGCGGGCAGCGCGTACGTTCCGCGGCGATGCTCGCGCCCGAACACGACGTCGTGCACCACGACATCGACCAGGAACCCGTCGGCGGTCGGCGTGATGTCGCCGGTGACCAGGAACTCGAGGTTCAGACTGTTCCAGGCCTGGTAGTCGACCGGCCCGGGCGTCTGCAGGTCGGCCGGCACGGGGAACATCTGATACCGGTCGCTCAGTGACAGGTCCTGCGTGACGATGCCGCTGATCTGGCCGATTGCGCCGGCCAGCGGAATCGGTCCCGCGAACGGCCTCACAGCGACCGCTCGCCGGCCGCTCACCGAGTAGCGCGTCTCCAGTTCGACGCCCGGCGGTATCTGGGCCGTGTCGCGCTGCTGCGCCTGCGCCGGCGCAGGCGGCGCCACGATCACGGCCGCGGCCATGATCAGGCCGGTGGTCACACGGGTCGGTCCGTACGTGGTCGTCTTCAATGTCATCGGCCGGGTGGAATGAATCGGAACCTGACCCAGAGACGGTCCGACACCCACCCTTCGGGTAGTTCGCCGAACGCGTTGTTGCGGCCCGCCAGCTCGACCGCGCTCATCGTCTGCAGGTTGAACTTGAAGTCCGGCGACTTCTCGACCAGCGTGAGACCGCCGATCGTACCATCGCGGTTGATGTAGAACGCGATCTGCGCCGAAGGCGTGGCATCGCCCGACCAGCCGCGGAAATGGCGATTGATCTGGCGGATGATGTTCTCGAGGTAGCCTGGGAACGGGAAGTCCGCGCCGATGTTGTCGATGTCGATGTTCTCGCCGCCCGTCGATTCGGGGTCGGCCGCCGTGCCCGTCACCGGCTCAGGCTCGGGCGGCTTCTCGACGGGCTTCTCGACCGGTGTCTGCTCGACAGGCTTCGGCGGGTCAGGCTTCGTCGTCACCGCTGGCGGCGTCTCGACCGTCGGCCGCGACACGATCGTCGGCGTCACTTCCGGTGGCGGCGGCTCCGGCTGCTGCGGTCCCTCGACCTGTGGCGGCGGCGAGTAGATCTGGACGGTGAACGTCTCGAACTCGGGCAGGTCCTGCGCCTGGAGAAACGTAGCCACGAGTATGGCGCTGACCAGACCGGCATGCACCGCCAGCGAACCCCACAGCGACCGCCGGTCGGGCTGGCTGGCGCGCCGGCCGATGCTGCCACCGAGCACGAACTCGTCCCGCTTGACCTGTCGGCCGAACGTGCGTCCGCCACCCGGGCCAGCCGGCATGTCAGCGTCTCGGTTGTGGTTCGACTGCCAGCGCAATGTTTACCTGCATCCTGTTCAGGTAACCGAGTACGGTCGTCATCCTGCCATAGTCGACGGCCCTGTCACCCTTCACGGTTACGATCGCGTCCTGCGCGTCGCCTATGTGGGCTCTCAACACATCCTCGAACTCGTCATCGGTCACACGTGTCTTCTCGATGAACAGGCCGCCGTCCTCGGCGACGCTCACCACTACTGCATCGGGCGTATTGATCGGCCGCGCTTCCGCCTGCGGCAATTGCACCTCGATGCCACCCTGCAGGATCGGAGCCGTGATCATGAAGATGATCAGCAGCACGAACGCCACATCGACCAGGTTCGTTATGCTGATCTCGGCGTTCACCGCCAGAGCCCGCCGGCGCCGTCCGCCGAACCGCATCATGGCCGCCCCCTTCTCACACCCGCAGCCCGCTTCATAGCTTGCCTTCCCTCGCCAGCGTGCCGATGAACTCGCTCGCGAAGCCTTCCAGCTCGCCGCTGAAACGGTTCACCCGGCTCACGAAGTAGTTATACCCGATCGCCGCCGGAATGGCCGCCACAAGGCCGAACGCCGTTGTGACGAGCGCTTCGGCAATGCCAGGCGCGACCGACGCGATACTCGCCGATCCCGTCACCGAGATCCCGATGAACGAGTTCATTACACCGAGAACGGTGCCGAGGAGCCCCAGCAGAGGTGCGGTCACCGCGATGATCGCGAGCCAGACCATTCCGCCGGACATCGCGTCGCGTTCCTCGTCCTGCACTTTTTCGAGAACGAGCCAGAGCGCATTGAGCTGGGCTTCGGACAGGCCCGCGGTCTCGGGCGCGTTCGCGCGCAGCGCGCCGGGCCGCAATTCGCTGAAGAAGTTCGTGCCCTGCCGGAACATCCGCGTGTACGGTGTTTCGGACTGCCTCATGATGACCTTGTACGCGTCTTCGAGGCGCTGTGCGCGGCTGATCGAATCGACGAAATGGGCGCCTTCCTTGCGCAGCTTCCGGAACTGCCTCGCCTTCCAGAGGATGATGCCCCAGCTGAAGAACGAAGACAGCGCGAGGATCACGAGCACGATCCGTGTCTCGATCGAGCCGCCAAGGAAAATGTCCAGCCGGCTCGGCATACCCGTCTGCAACAGCATCGCTGTCAATCGTGTCGCTCCTCGGTCGCCGCAATGTACCGGAACGTGGTTGTGAGTCCTTCGGCGAGTCCGGACGCGCCGGCCCAGCCGGCAGCCCGTACCTTGCCTGCATCGAGGCACGAGTGCCGCAGTTCGCCGGGCCGCTCGGGGGCGGGCTTCGTGCCGACCGTCGTGCCCGCTGCTTCCTGGAGCACCCTGGCCAGTTCGTTCACGCTTGTTTCCCGGCCCGTGCCGACGTTGAAGGCGAGGTCATCGAGCGACGATGCCGGCGGAAGCGCGGCGTCGGTCACCGTCATGTTCGCTGCGGCGACATCGCCGACGAACACATAGTCTCTGGTCTGTTCGCCATCGCCATAGATCGTCAACGCTTCGCCCGCAAGGATCCTGCGCGAGAAGATCGCAACTACACCGGCCTCGCCGTGGGGATCCTGCCGTGGCCCGAAAACGTTCGAGTACCGCAACGCGGCGTACTCCAAGCCGTGAACGCGGTGATAGTAGTACAGATAGAACTCTGCCGCGAGCTTGGTCACGCCGTAGGGCGAGAGCGGCAGTTTGGGTGCGGTCTCCGGTGTGGGCCGGAGTTCGGGCTCGCCATAGACGACGCCGCCGGACGACACGAAGATGAAGCGCCTGCACGCGTGACGGACGGCCTGTTCGACGACGTTGAGAAAGCCATCGACATTGATGCCGGCATCGAGGCGAGGATCGTCAACGGAGGTACGAACGTCGATCTGGGCGGCGTGGTGATTGACGACGTCGAAGCCGCCGACATCGGCGAACAACCTGGCGAGGTCGGCGCTGCGGATGTCCATGTCGATGAATTCGGCACCATCGGGCACGTTCGACAGTCTGCCGGACGAGAGGTCATCGACGATCCAGACCTGCTCACCGCGGTCGATGTACGCCTGCGCCACGTGTCCGCCGATGAAACCGGCACCACCGGTTACCAGTACCTTCATCCGTTCCTCGTCGTTGGATCCGTGAAATGAGCACGGGCGCCGTCATCGGGCGCCCGTGCAGTCCAGAACCGCTCATGGGTCACGGGCGACTGTCGCCCGGACCACGGGGTCGATTCAGTTTGCTGGCATCTTCCGGACCAGCTGCACTCTCACACCTGCCTGTAGCGCCGTGCTGCTCGCGTCGGTGACGCGGACGGTTGCGCTGTTCGGCATCACCTTGATGACGCGCAGCAGCGCGACCTGTTCGGCCGGCAGGTCCATGGACCCGCCAGGATCGGTACGGGTTGGCACATAGGCGGCGAACTCATCGCCTATACGCACGCCCTGTTCCGCGCCGATGTCGATGAAACCGTCGGCGAGCGGGCCGTAGAGCTGTTCGGGCTCGAGCCACGCAATGAGGCGGCCTTCCGCACCGTTCTTGACGATGGCGGGTGCGCCTCGCTGGAACCGCGGCAGCTCGGCCGCGGCGATCAGCAGGTCACCGACTCTGGCCTTGCCGTACTGCTTGAGGACCAGCGCGGCCGCGACATTCTCGCCTACCGAATCGATCCTGACCAGTGCCACCGGCTGAATGACGTGACCCAGGCTGCCGACCTGCTCCCTGACGGTGACGACCATCATGCTGTCGCCGAGTACCAGTTCACCGCCGCGCAGCCAGCCGAACAGGACCTCGTCGAACGGGTGGAGGTATTGCGGCAGCTTGTCGCGCTGCGATACCGGATCCGCCAGACTGATCAGCCGGCCCCGGATCCCGATCGCAGCCGAGTCCTCCAGCCATGCGGCCGACCAGAACTCCGCGGGTGTCACGGCGTACAGCTCGAGCTTCGTCATCGCCATGTCGCTCTCGCGTCGGGCGTCGACGGGCGGCGGTTCCTCCCAGAAACGAGTCCGTCCAGCGGGTCGGACCGGCTGTGAAGGCAGGTATGGCTGCGCGTCCGGACCCGCGGCCGTCACCGGCTCCTGCTGCCGGACCACGACCGGAAGGCCCGACTCGATGCCGGGAATCCGCAGCACCTCGTCCGGATAGATCCAGTGCGGATCCTCGATCACGTCCCGGTTCGCCTCGAATATCTGCGGCCACAGGTACGGGTTCATGAAATAGAAGCCGGACAGGGCCCACAGCGTCTCGCCTCGCTGGACGACGTGCTGCTTCACCTGCGGCTCGGTCTGCTGGCCTGAAACGGGCGCCGCTACGCCTGCCAGCACGACCATGATGATGAGGGAGAGAAAAGTGCGGGCCGGAGTTCCCGTGCGTGCGCTCAAGGGGCGACTCACTCCTTCAAGGGTGTCCACTTCGGTCGTGCGGGCTCGCGTCGGGAAATCGTTGTCCCGGCCGCCATCGCCAACCGTACCGACCCCTCCCGTGCCGTGCGCCGCCAGGATGACCATTCGAGGACCTGGCAGTTGCGCACGCGCACCGGGGGGCCTGCGTCACCCTGGAGTATCGGCACCTCGGCCCGGATGGATCAGCGCTCCCCGGGCCGGCCCGCCGCGACCGGTCTACGCGGGCTCGATCTCGCGCAGCGGGCGCCGCATCACGAGCGCATCCTCGAAGGGCTCGACATAGTAGCCGCGGCGGACGCCGACCTTGCTGAACCCGAACTCGCGGTAGAGTCGCTGCGCTCCCGTATTGCTGCGCCGCACCTCGAGATAGACCTCCCGGATCCCCCTCGACCGAGCGCGGTCGAGCGCGGCTTCGACGAGGAGCCGGCCGATGCCGCGGCGCCGCCATGTCGTCGCAACCGCGATGTTGCCCAGTTCACCCTGGTCCACTACGAACCAGCTGATCACATAGCCGACGACCCTGCCGCCCGCCTCCGCGGCGATCATGTCGGTATCCGGCCGGTCGACGAGGTTCCGGAACGTGGCGAGGCTCCACGGCACCGAGTACGATTCGACCTCGATCCGGTGGACGGCTTTGAGGTCCGCGCCGACGATCTCGCGCAGCCGGATCTCACCGACGGCGCCGTTCTCCTGCAGGCTCATGCGGGCCGCTTGACGCCGGGCAGCCGTCCGTAGTCCGGTGTCCATCGCGACGGCTCGTCGATGAGCCCCTGGGCCGGTGCAACTCTCGCCAGCCAGAGCAGTGACGATGCCCGCGGCACGGCGAGTACCGCACCGGCCACTTCGCCGTGCGGTGCCAGCCGGTCGGCGAACCGGAGTGCGGCTTCCCCGACCCAGACCGGCGCCCGGTCCGCCAGCAGGCCGGTCAACTCCGCCAGATCGATGACGGCTGGTTCCAACAGGGTCTCGAAGCCGCCGCCCGCGGGAAACAGGTAGCAGGCGGCGAACACCTCGTCCCCGCGCGCGTCGATCAAAGCGCAGACCGGCCGATCGCTCACGCCCGCGCCAGCCGCCAGGCCCGTAAGGCTCGAATAGGCGAACAGCGGGATCCCCAGCGCGTGAACCATTCCCTTGGCCGTCGCGCCGGCGATGCGAACGCCGGTGAATGAGCCGGGCCCGCCGCCGGCCACGATCGCGACGACGTCGGAGGGCGTCACGTGCGCGGACTCGAGCACGAAGCGGACGGCCGGCAGGAGTGATTCGGAGTGCCGCACCGCCACACCGAGTGTCACTTCGCAGAGCAGGCGCCCCTCCCGACCGACCGCGACCGTGCCCAGCGTCGTTGCCGTGTCGAGTGCGAGGACGGGACCGTCCGGCCCGATGTCGCCTTGCGTCCATGACGGTTTGCCGCGCGCTCCACCTGCCTGCGGCACCCTCATCGGGCCAGGTCCGGCGCGTCCGCGGCCAGTTCCAGGCTCACTCGCCGAAGCAGCGGGTCGGCCACGGGCTCGATCAGGATGTCCCAGCGCGCGGGCGGTAGCAGGGACTCGGCACGTTCGGGCCATTCGACGAGTGCGATCTCGCCTGGCGCGCCGAGCTCGGACCAGCCCAGCTCCCAGACTTCGGCGGGGTCGTTCAGCCGGAACAGATCGACATGCAGAATGGTGCGGCCGTCACGGCCATCGTAGCGAAGCACCAGGTTGAACGTGGGTGACGGCATGGTCCCGGTCACGCCCGCGCCGCGCGCGATGGCCCGCGCGAGAACCGACTTGCCGGCGCCCAGCGGGCCTCGCAGTCCGATGAACGCCGGCGTCCCGATCGTCGCGCCGATGCGCTCACCCCATGCCGTGAGTCCGCTCTCGTCGACGATCAGACGCCCGGACCACGGGCCGTCTCCAACCCGAGCCGGGCCCGCACCTCCATCAGTTCGTCGCGCAGGACCGCCGCCCGCTCGAAATCCTGGTTCGACGCGGCGTCGCTCATCTGCTGTTCGAGAATCTTCGCCCATTCCTCGAGGTTGACCTCTTCGGCGTAGCTCGCGCCTCGTTCGGCGACACGGATCCCGGCTGCCTTCGCGCCGTCACCGCGCGCATCCGCCACCCGCGTGCTCAGCATCAGTTCCTCGACCGTCTTGCGAATCGTGCGCGGCGTGATCCCGTGCTCGGTGTTGTACTGCCGCTGGATCTCGCGGCGGCGGTCCGTTTCATCGATGCACCTGCGCATCGAGCCGGTCATCCTGTCGGCGTACATGATCGCCTTCGCGCTCACGTTGCGCGCCGCGCGACCGATCGTCTGGATCAGCGACCGCTCATCGCGAAGGAACCCTTCCTTGTCCGCATCCAGGATCGCGACCAGCGAGACCTCGGGCAGATCCAGCCCCTCCCGCAGCAGGTTGATGCCCACGAGCACATCGAACCTGCCAAGCCGCAGGTCGCGCAGGATCTCCATGCGCTCGATCGCCACGACTTCGGAGTGCATGTAGCGGACACGTATGCCGACCTGCCGCAGATAATCGGTCAGATCCTCGGCCATCCTCTTCGTGAGCGTCGTCACCAGAACGCGCTCGCCTCTGCTCTCGCGCTCGCGGATCTCCGCAATCAGATCGTCGATCTGGCCCTTGATCGGCCGGATGTCGACGATCGGATCGAGCAGCCCGGTCGGCCGGATCAGTTGCTCGACAACGACACCGCCCGACTTCGTCAGCTCGTATTCGCCCGGCGTCGCCGACACGAAGATCGCCCGCTCGATCAGCGATTCCCACTCCTCGAATCGCAGCGGCCGGTTGTCCAGCGCACTCGGCAGCCGGAACCCGTGTTCGACCAGAACCGTCTTGCGGGCGCGATCACCGTTGTACATCCCGCGGATCTGCGGAACCGACTGGTGCGACTCGTCGATGATCAGCAGGAAGTCCTGCGGGAAGTAGTCGAACAGGCAGGCCGGCCTTTCGCCTTCCGCGCGACCCGTCAGGTGCCGCGAGTAGTTCTCCACGCCCGGACACGTCCCGATCTCGAGCAGCATCTCGATGTCGAACTGCGTCCGCTGTTCCAGCCGCTGCGCCTCCAGCAGGCGACCAGCGCCGCGCAACTCCAGCAATCGCTCGTCCAGCTCGATGCGGATCCGATCGACAGCGCGCTCCACCGTGCTGCGCTGCGTCACGAAGTGTGTCGCCGGGTAGATCGCCGCCCGGTCGAGTCGGGTGATCGTCTTGCCCGTGAGCGGATCGAAGCGTGTGATCCGCTCGATCTCATCGCCGAACATCTCGATCCGGACCGCCTGCTCCTCGTACGCCGGGAACAGCTCCACCACGTCGCCTCGCACGCGGAACGAGCCACGCGTGAACTCGACATCGTTGCGCGCGTACTGGATGCGGACCAGGCCCTGCAGCACGTCGCGCCGCGTGATCTCCTGGCCCGTCTCGAGAACCAGCATCAGCTCGCGGTACTCGCGCGGGTCGCCCAGTCCGTAGATGCACGAGATCGATGCGACAATGATCACGTCGTCCCGTTCCATCAGCGACGATGTCGAACGCAGCCGCAGCCTCTCGATGTCCTCGTTGATCGACGAGTCCTTCTCGATGTACGTGTCCGTCGTCGGCACGTACGCCTCCGGCTGGTAGTAGTCGTAGTACGAGATGAAGTACTCGACCGCGTTACGCGGGAAAAACGACTTCATCTCGCCGTACAGCTGCGCCGCAAGCGTCTTGTTGTGGCTCATGACAAGCGTCGGCCGACCGTACTCCGCGATCACGGACGCCATTGTCACCGTCTTGCCCGAACCCGTTACGCCAAGCAGCGTCTGGAACGTGTCGCCACGGCCCAGTCCCGCACTCAGTTCGCGGATCGCCTGCGGCTGGTCGCCGGACAGGCCGAACGGCAACTCCAGTTCGAATTTTGCCACGTCTATGCGTCGGCGTCGATCTCGAGCTGCGCGCTTACGTGCTCCCGCCGCTCGACCGAGTGCAGTCCGTTCACGCGACGGATCGACTTGATGACCTTCTTCAGATGCGCAAGATCCTGGACCTCGACCACGAATGCGCCCGACATGCCGCCCTCCACGGCCTTCATTTCCGCCGCCTGGATGTTCGTGCCCGTCGATGTGATCGCACTCGCCACATCCGACAACAGGCCACGCCGGTCATTGCCCTCGACCACGAGCCTGACAAGGAACCGCGAATCCTCCTCGCTCGCCCAGT
Source organism: Longimicrobiales bacterium (assembly GCA_035513345.1). Taxonomy (GTDB): domain Bacteria; phylum Gemmatimonadota; class Gemmatimonadetes; order Longimicrobiales; family RSA9; genus DATKCF01. The sequence goes on along the minus strand of DATKCF010000036.1, from coordinate 32,509 downwards.
CGATCTCGACTCGCCGCTCCGGATGCGAAGACAGATTGAGCACGTTCGGACAGTCCACCCGATGGATCGAGATGCCACGGCCCCGCGTGATGTACCCGATCACGTTGTCGCCCGGTACCGGCTGGCAGCACTGTGAATACCGGACCATCATGTTGTCGAGACCCTGGATCTTCACACCACGGCCCGTGCCGCGAACGCGGTCGACCAGCCGCTCGAACGCGGTCGGTGGCTTGGCCGGGATGACTTCCTCGCCCGGGAACAACTGCGACAGGATCGCGGCCGGACCGATGTCGCCCCGCCCGAGCGCCGTCAGTACCTGCTCCCAGTTCGACAGGTGCAGCCCTTCCGCCGCCCGCTGCATTGTCGCCGTATCCGGCTTCGGCTTCCTGGCCTTGCGAAGCTCCCGCTCGAACAGCTCGCGACCGAGCTGCACCGATGCCGTTCCCTCCTCCGACTTGATCCAGTGCCGGATCTTCTGGCGCGCCCTCGCCGTCGTCACGAACGCGAGCCAGTCGCGTGACGGCTTCTGGCGCGTATCCGTCACGACCTCGATCGTGTCGCCATTCTTCAGCTCCCGCGACAGCGGCGCGATACGGCCATTGATGCGCGCGCCCGCGCAGTGGTAGCCGACCTCCGTGTGGACCGCGAACGCGAAATCGATCGGCGTCGCGCCCTTCGGCAACTGCTTGACATCGCCCTTCGGCGTGAACACGAAGATCTCGTCGTGGAACAGGTCGATCCGGAGGAACTCCATGAATTCCTCGGGCTCGCGCGTGTCCTGCTGCCACTCGAGAACCTGCCGGAACCAGGTCAGCCGTTCGTCAACCTCGTCAGCGGCCCGACGCTCGCCTTCCTTGTAGCGCCAGTGCGCCGCGATTCCGTATTCGGCCGTCCGGTGCATCTCGTGCGTGCGGATCTGGATCTCGTACAGCCTGCCGCCCGGCCCGAAGATGGTCGTGTGCAGCGACCGGTACATGTTGGACTTGGGCGTCGCGATGTAATCATGGAACCGCTCCTGCAGCGGCGTCCACCGGTTGTGGATGACGCCGAGCGCGTGGTAGCAGTTGCCGACCGTGTCGGTGATGACCCGGATCGCCATGAGGTCGTAGATCTCCTCGTACGGCTTTCCGCGCTGCAGCATTTTCCGGTGTATGGACCAGAGGTGCTTGGGCCGGCCGAAGACCTCGCATGGAATACCCGCCTGGCGAAGCTCGTCCTCGAGCGGGCCGCGCAGACCTTCGATCTGGCCTTCGCGCGAGTTGCGGCGCTGCGCGATCTTGTTCGCAAGCTCGCGGTAGGACTCCGGCTCGAGGTGCTTGAACGACAGGTCTTCCAGTTCCCACCGCAGCTGGGCCATGCCCAGCCGGTGCGCGAGCGGCGCGTAGATCTCGCGCGTCTCGAGCGCGATACGGTGCTGTTTCTCCGGCCGCAGGTGCTCCAGGGTCCGCATGTTGTGCAACCGGTCCGCGAGCTTGATGACGATCACGCGGGCGTCCTGCGCCATGGACAGCAGCAGTTTCCGGTAGTTCTCGACCTGCTGCTCGGTGGTCGACTGGAACTGGACCTTGCCGATCTTGGTGACGCCGTCGACGATGCGCGCGACCTCGGGGCCGAACTCGCGCACAACGTCCTCGTACGTTGTGTCGGTGTCTTCGATGACGTCGTGGATCAGCGCGGCAGTGATTGAGATCTCATCGAGCTGGAGGTCGGCCAGGATCTTCGCGACCTCGACCAGATGCACGGTGAAGTCCTCGCCCGACGCCCGCTTCTGGCCGCGGTGTGCGTTCGCGCTGAACTCCCATGCCCGCGCGACCTTGCCCAGATCGAGCCGGTCCGCGTTCATTTCGAGCGTCGCCCGCAGCCTCTCGGGCAGCGCCGCCAGCGCCGTTGCGGCCTGTACCGTGTATTCCGTCGTCGCCATGCTTACGCCCTGGGCAGAAGCCCCGCCTCGACGAACGACACGTAGCAGCCATCACCGACCACGACGTGGTCGAGGACGGGTATGCCGAGCGTGCGTCCCGCCGCCACAAGCTGTGCAGTCACGGACCGGTCCTCCGGTGACGGTGTCGGGTCACCGGACGGATGATTGTGAACCAGAACGATCGCGGCCGCGCTCTCGAGGACCGCCTGGCGGAACACCTCGCGAGGGTGCACGACCGACGTGTCCAGGGTGCCCACCGTCACGACCATCTCGCGCGTGACCGCGTGCTGTGTGTTCAGCATCAGGATGCGGAACTCTTCCCGCTTCAGATCGCGAAGGCCGGGCGCGCAACGGTCATAGACGTCGCGCGCTCCGCGGATGCGACCGCGTTCCTCCGGACCTTCTCTCGCCATTCGTCGTCCGAGTTCGAGCGCCGCGCTCACCCTTGCCGCGACAGCCGGTCCGACGCCCGCGATTCCCACGAACTCGCGTGGCGAGGCGGCCGCCAGCCGTCGCAACGAACCGCCGGACTCGCCGATCAGTTCGCCAGCCACTTCGAGTGCAGTGCGACCGGCCGTCCCGCTACCGATCAGGATCGCGAGCAATTCGCGAGTGCTCAACGCGGACGCGCCGGCGCCCGTCAGACGTTCGCGCGGCCGATCCCCCGCTGGCCAGCCCTTTATACCCCGGCGGCCCGCTCCACGGGCCGTGCTCGCCGTACCGCTCATTTCACTGCCTTCCCGGGCTCGCCGGCGGCCGGCCGGTCAGACGCCCCGTACGTGGCTCACCCGGCCGCGCCGTGACACTTCTTGTACTTGCGGCCCGATCCGCACGGACATGGGTCGTTGCGGCCTGTCTTCTCCTCGGTCCGGACGGGTTCCTTCGCCGGAGCACCAGCATCGTCGCGATTGGTCCGCAGGCTTCGCACATCCGGGCCGGGAGCGCGCACGCGCTGGCTGCCGGCCATCGCCGCGGCCAGCGGATCCGCCGGCGGGGCCGATGGGGCCGGTCGCGTGCCGGCCATCGCGCCGCCGGCTGAGCCATCGCCGGGTCCGGACAGGATCAGGCGACGCGGCGCCACGGGTCTCGGCTGCGGCTGGACCGCGAGCTGGGTCCGGAACGTGTTCGTCGCGACGGTCTTCCTGATGTCCGCCATGAGTTCGACGAACATCGAGTACGCGTCCTGCTTGTACTCGACCAGCGGGTCCTTCTGGCCCCAGCCGCGAAAGTTGATCGACGCCTTCAGGTGATCCAGGTCGTACAGATGGTCACGCCACTTCTGGTCGATCACGCCCAGCAGGATGAACGACAATACACCTTCCTGATGGTCGCCGAACGTCTCGAGCTTGCGACGGTAGGCCTCGCGCACCCGGCCGGTGATCAGTTCGAGCAGTTCGTCGCGGTCGTCGAACGCCGGATTGTCCGGATCGTTCTCCTTCGGCAGATCGTCGACCACAATGTAGTAGTCCAGGATCAACCGGTTGCGCAGGCCCGCAAGGTCCCAGTCGTCCGCGTGCGCTCCGTAGGGCACGTACTCCGCCAGTGTGGCTTCGATGGTGTGGGAGATCGTATCCCAGACTTCGGCTTTCAGATCCTCGCCGCCCTCGAGCGCGAACAGGCGCCGGTCGTAGATCACCTCGCGCTGCTGGTTCATCACGTCGTCGTAGTCGAGCAGCCGCTTTCTCGCCTCGAAGTTCGTTCCTTCGACCCGCTTCTGCGCGCCCGAGATCGAACGCGTCACCAGCGCGTGCGTGATGACCTCGCCCTCCTCCGCGCCCATCCGCTCCATGATCCCGGCGACCTTCTGCGAGTTGAACATCCGCATCAGGTCGTCTTCCAGCGACAGGAAGAACTGGCTCGCACCCGGATCACCCTGGCGGCCCGCACGGCCACGCAACTGCCTGTCGATGCGCCGCGACTCGTGCCGCGACGACCCGATGATATGCAGACCGCCAAGCTCGACGATCGTGTCGTCCGTCGCCGTGTCAAGGTCGACTTCCAGCGTCGGATCCCGGGCCTGACCGACCGACGCCGGGTCGATGTTGCGCGACCGCAACCACGCGATCGTGCGTGGCTCCGTCACACCCTGCCCGAGTTTGATGTCCGTGCCACGGCCCGCCATGTTCGTCGCGATCGTGACCGCTCCCGGCAGGCCCGCCTTCGAGACGATCTCCGCTTCGTGCTGATGGTACTTCGCGTTCAGAACGCTGTGAGGAATGCCTCGCCGCTTCATCATGCGCGCCAGCGTTTCCGACACGTCTACCGAAACTGTTCCGACAAGTACGGGCAGCTCGAGTTTGTAGAGACGCTCGATCTCGTCCATGATCGAGTTGTACTTCTCCCGGATCGTACGGTAGATCAGATCGTGACGGTCGTCCCTGACCACCGGCTGGTTGGTCGGGATCACCATCACCGCAAGACCGTAGATCTGGTGGAACTCCGACTCTTCCGTCTCCGCCGTACCGGTCATACCGGCCAGCTTGTCGAACATGCGGAAGTAGTTCTGGATCGTGATGGTCGCCAGCGTCTGCGTTTCGCCGCGGACGTTCACGCCTTCCTTCGCCTCGACCGCCTGATGCAGACCGTCCGACCAGCGACGCCCGGCCATCTTCCGACCCGTGAACTCGTCCACGATGATGACCTGACCGTCCTCCACGATGTACTGCTCGTCCCGGCCGTACAGCGTATACGCCTTCAGTAGCTGGTGGATCGCGTGCATCTTCTGGCTCTTCGCCGCGTACTGCCGTTCCAGCTCCTCGATCTTCTCCCGCTTCTGATCGATCGTCAGGTCCGGGTCCCGCTCGATTTCGTCGATCACTTCCGACAGGTCCGGCACGATGAACGCATCCGGATCCGACGGTGACAGCTCGTCGTAGCCCTTGTCCGAGAGATGGATGCTGTGCCCCTTCTCGTCCATCGCGTAGAGCAGCATCTCATCCACTTCGTGCAGCCGCTTCTCGCGCATGATGTCGCCTTCGGTCTTCTGCACGAGCTTCTGCAGGCCCGGATCGTCCGCGAACAGCTTCAGCAGACGCTTGTGCTTCGGCGAACCGCGCTTCGCCGCGAGCAGGTTCAGACCCGCCTCGAACTGGTTGTCCTGCTCCAGCTCCCGCTCCGCTGTCGCAATCAGCTCGCCGACGAGGCGGAACTGCTTGCGGAACAGTGTCGCGACCGACGGATTGTGCTGCCGGTACTCGACCGTCTGCTCCTCGCCCACGGGACCGCTGATGATCAGCGGCGTCCTGGCTTCATCGATTAGGATCGAGTCGACCTCGTCGATTATCGCGTACGCGTGGCCGCGCTGAACCCGCTGTTCCAGCGAGTGCACCATGTTGTCGCGCAGGTAGTCGAAGCCGAACTCGTTGTTCGTGCCGTACGTGATATCAGCCGCGTACGCTTCGCGGCGCTCCGGTGACCCCGGCTCGTACAGGTCGATGCACGAGACGTTCAGCCCGAGGTACGTGTAGATCGTGCCCATCCACTCCGCATCGCGCTGCGCCAGGTAGCTGTTCACCGTGACGAGATGCGCACCGCGGCCCGCCAGCGCGTTCAGATACAGCGGCATCGTGGCGACCAGCGTCTTTCCTTCACCTGTCGCCATCTCGGCGACCTTGCCGCTGTGCAACGCGAACGCGCCAATCAGCTGAACGTCGTACGGCACCATCTCCCACTTCATCGGCTGGCCCGTCACCGTGATGTCGGAGCCCATCAGCCGGCGGCACGCCTCCTTCACGGTCGCGAACGCCTCGGGCAGGATCGCCTCGAGAACATCCTCGATCTCGTCCTTGAAGCTCTGCTCCGCTTCCCGGATCTCGACCGTAATCAGTTCGCGCTCTGCGGCGTCCTCCGTTCGCCGCTTCCTGTCCCGCAACTCGGTCAGGTCGGCCTGGATCGGCTCGATGCGTTCCCGCACGATGCCTCGCAAACGCTCCGTCTGGCCGCGCAACTCGAATTCCGGCAGGTCCGCCAGTTCGTCCGCGATCGAGTTGATCCGGTCGACGACAGGCATCAGCTTGCGGACCTCCCGCGCGTGCCGATCGCCGAAGACCTTCGTGACTATGCTCTTGATCATGATTTCCGCTGTGATGACCGGACCGGCATCGCACCTCGCCAGCCGGAGCCCGCGTCCGCTATGGCCGCCCGCCCGCCGCTCAACCGCCGGGCCACCTTCCCGTGGAAGGTCGGCCTTTGTCCAATTGGAATTCTACCCCCCGGGTACGATGCCGATCCGGTCCCGGTCCCCCGGTATCGCGCCATACAGACCGTGCAACCGGATGAGCGCTTCGACGGCCGCGGGCACGAGGAACCGGATCGGCTGGCCTTCGGCCGTACGTCGTCTGATGTCGGTCGATGATACATCGATCCGCGTGACGCGGACGGTGTGGACGCCGGCCGCCTGACGGACCCCGTTCTCTCGCGTGAGCACGGCAACCTTCGCCAGTTGCCCGATCTTGTCGGGTTCACGCCAGCTCTCGAACTCCGCATGCTGGTCGGACCCGATCAGCAGAAACAGCTCTGAACCGGGCAGCCGGGCGGCCAGTTCGCGCAGCGTGTCGACGGTCCATGACGGGCCACCGCGACGAAGCTCGAGGTCATCGACCTCGAAGCCGTCCGCCCCCGCGATTGCGGCCCGCACCATCGCCAGCCGGGTCCCTGCGGCCGACACGGTGTCGTCTCGCTTGTGGGGCGGCACCGCGGCCGGAACGAAGATCACGCGGTCGAGAGCCAGCGCGGATTTCGCATCCTGCGCCGCGATCAGGTGGCCGATGTGCGGAGGGTCGAATGTGCCGCCGAAGACGCCGAGCTTCACTGCGGACCTGCGCGGCTGCCTCCGAGGCGACGGGCTTCTTCGCTCTCCGGGAACTCGCGCAGCAGGCGTTCCTTCGCCACGTCCGCATCTTCGACGTAGCGGATCGCCGTGTAGGCCTCGTACAGACCGTACAACGCCTTCGGCGCTCCCGATGATGCAGGATACCGCTCGAGTACATCGTTGAAGTAGATGATGGCCGCATCGGGCACACCCTGCCGCAGGTAGTTGCTGCCCGTCAGATACAGCTTCTCCGAGAGCTTGTCGGTGAGTTCGGAAACAAGCTGACGGGCCTGCGGCGCGAACTCGCTGTCCGGATAGTACCCGATCAGCGATTCGCAATGCATGATCGCAGTCGTCGTGTATTCCTGGTCGAGCTGCGGCTTCGGCGACACCTCGTAGAACGATTGGCACACGCGATAGCGCGAATCGTCGGCCAGCTCGCCGGTCGGAAAATCATCCGCCAGGCGACCGAACTCGGCCGCCGCTGACAGATAATCTCTCCGCTGGTAGTAGACATCGCCCAGCAGGAACCGTGCTTCCTGGTACCGCGGATGCGTCGGATACTGGAATATGAAGGTTTCGAGCGCGCGCGCGGCGTCGTCCCACTTTCGCGCTTCGGTCCGCTCGGCCGCGTGCGCCAGCAGCTGGTCCGCGTCGAAATCCGACAGCAGTGGACCGCGCGAACCGCAGCCAGCGACGACCATGGCGGCCAGCAGCGTTACGATCGTTCTCATCCGCATCGCGCGTTTTCGCCCTCGAGTTCCGTTTTTCACGACCGCATGGATACCCGGAGCCGGGAATCTGGTTTCAGAGTGGATGCGAAAGAGGTGCGCGGCCATGGCCTCAGCGGTCACGGCCGAACCGGAGCAGATCGATGCGGCTGCGCGCGCGCTCGACGATCTGGCCCGTACCGGTGGGATTCTCCTCGAGCACGCGGACGTACGAGAACAATGCGTCGTCGCGGCGACCCAGTTCGAGCAGGATCTCGCCGCGTTCGAACCATGCGTCGTCGATCAGATTCAGCGGCACACCGAGCGCGATCAGGCGATCGAGCTGGCGCAGGCCTTCCTCGAGATCGCCCGCCTGGTGCGCCTGACGGGCAAGCTGGAACGAACATGAGCCGATCTGCCAGCTCGCGTCCGCCAGACGCCTGTCGCGCGGCGACCGCGACCGGAACGTCGTGAAAAAGCCGATCGCCTCCGAACAGTTGCCCTGGCCCTCGTGGACCTGAGCAATCTCGAACAGCAGGGTTCCCACGCTGTCGGGCTCGGCCGCCGTCAGGGCTCGCTCGTAGAAGTCGATCGCCCGTGACGGGTCGCCCGTCGACGCGTAGTAGCGGGCCAGCGGCACGGCGAACTCATCGAGTGGCAGCCCGGGCCGGAGGTCGAGCGCCGCGTCGACCGCGCTGGCCAGGCCGTACCTGTCGGACCGGACCTGCGCGCGCTGCGCGACGGTCACGTAGTCGAAGATCGCCTGGTCGGCCCAGGCCGAGTCTGCCGCGATGAGTTCGTCGTACATCTCCCGGGCCCGTTCGAACTGGCCCGTCCTGATGTAGGCGTGCGCGGCCCGCGATAGCGCTTCATCGTTGCGGTCCTGGTCGACCGCCAACCGGTATTCGGCCAGCGCCGCGGTGTAGTTCGAGTCTGCCCAGAACCGGTCACCGCGGGCGATCGCGGGTTCGGCGTCGTAGCCGCACCCGACGGCCAGCACGAGCAGCACGGCAGCGGCCGTCGAGACGACGGCTGCCCTGGCAACAGGCCCTGCCCCGGCCGGCTCACGCACCCGTGCGTGTCCCGCCCCGACTCTCGAGCAGGGCGAGATACGCGGCGACCTGTGCGTTGCCGGGATCCTGTTCACGACACTCCTTCCATTCTCGCTTCGCGCCCTCGTTGTCGCCCTGGCGATACAGTGCGAGGCCCAGATTGAGACGCGCCGGGACGAACCGCGGATTGCCGGCCAGCGCCATGTCGAGCTGTTCGATCGCACCCGCCGTGTCACCGATCAATAGCAACGAGTGGGCCAGCTTGTTCCGTATGTCGTGGAAGCGCGGTCTCATTTCGAGCGCGCGTCGATACTGAGCCGCGCCCTCGAGCGGGGCGCCTGCTTCGACATACAGATCGCCGAGCTGCGCGTGCGCGTGCGCCAACCGCACCGTGATCGCCGCGGGGAACCGGCCGGCCACGGCGTACTCGTAGTAGCCGGCTCGCTCGAAGGCCTCCGCCGCCTCGTCGAACCGACCGAGGTCATTCAGCACCAGCGCGCGGTTCAGGTGCGCCTCGACATACTGGTCGTTGAGTTGGAGCGCCCGGTCGAACTCCACGAGCGCCGCCTCCGGCTGCCCCAGAAAGCTCAGGCACAGGCCGCACAGGTGCCGGACATCCGCCCACTCGGGTTTGTCCTCGAGTATCTTGGCGAAGACGGCCAGAGCCGCCGTGTAGTCACGGCGGTCGAATGCTCGCCGGCCGCGGTCGATCAGCTCGCGATTCTCCATGAGCCCAAAGGTAGAGGGAGTCCGCGTCGGTCGCTACGTGAGGTGCGGCGGCCTCGCCGGCCGGCGCCCCATGCCGTGATAATCGAAGCCCAGCCCGCTCATGTGCTCCGGCTCGAACAGATTGCGTCCATCCAGGATCACCGGCTCTTTCATGAGCGACTTCATCCGATCGAAGTCCGGCGTCCGGTACTGGCCCCATTCCGTCACGATGATGAGGGCATCGGCGCCCTCGAGCGCGTCATAGTTGTGTGGCGCGTAGGCGACGCGCTGGCCGAGCACGGTCCTCGCCGCACCCATGGCGACCGGGTCGTGAACGGTCACGGCCGCACCGGCAGCCAGCAGGCCATCGATGACGACCAGCGAGGCCGCTTCCCGCAGATCGTCGGTCTCCGGCTTGAAGCTGAGTCCCCAGACAGCGAAGCGCCGGCCGGTCAGGTCCTGGCCGAACCTCGCCTGCGCTCGCTCGACGAGTACGTGCTTCTGACGGTCGTTCACAGCCTCCACTGCTTCGAGGATCCCCGCGTCCACGCCATGCTCGGCCAGCGTGCGGATCAGCGCTTTCACGTCCTTCGGGAAACAGCTTCCGCCATAGCCGCACCCCGCGAACAGAAAGGCGGAGCCTATGCGTTCATCCGTGCCCACGCCCTTGCGCACCAGCGCCACGTCGGCGCCTACCCGCTCGCACAGGTTCGCGATCATGTTCATGAACGAGATCCGTGTTGCCAGCATCGCGTTGGCAGCATACTTCGTGATCTCCGCCGACGCGATATCCATGAAGATCACCGGATTGCCGGTCCGCACGAACGGGCCGTACAACCGCCCGACGATTTCCCGTGCATGTTCGGAGTCAACACCCACCACGACGCGGTCCGGCCTCATGAAATCGTCGACCGCCGCGCCTTCCTTCAGGAACTCGGGGTTCGAGCACATGTGCACGCGGTGCGTCGTGTGCTTCTCGATCTCCGACCGCACCAGAGTCGCCGTACCGACCGGCACCGTGCTCTTCGTGATGACGACCTTCTCGCCGTTGATGCTCCGGCCGATCGTCTCCGCAACCGCCAGCACGTGCTTCAGATCGGCCGAGCCATCTTCGCCAGGCGGCGTGCCCACGGCAATGAAGATGACTTCGGCATCGCGGACAGCCGCGGCAACGTCAGTGCCGAAGCGCAGCCGGCCGTCCTCGATGTTCCGCTTCACCAGAGGCTCGAGGCCCGGCTCGTAGATCGGAATCTCGCCCCGCCGCAGCTGGTCGATCTTCGCTTCATCGATGTCGATGCACGTGACGTCGTTGCCGCTGTCGGACAGACCCGCGCCCACGACGAGGCCGACATAACCCGTTCCGATCACAGCAACCCGCATGCTCGCTCCCTTTCAGCCCGTGCGTCGCCGTGGCCGGATCGGCCCGTAGCGTCCTTGTGCGGCGACTCTGCCATGGATAAAGTACCCGCCCATGAGAGTTCTCATCACCGGCGCAGCCGGATTCCTCGGATCACACCTTTGTGACCGGTTCCTTGCCGAAGGCCACGAAGTCATCGGCATGGACAATCTGATCACGGGATCGCCCGCCAACATAGCGCATCTCATCGGCAATCCCGCCTTCAGCTTCGTCGTACACGACGTGACGAATTTCGTCTACGTCGATGGCCCGCTCGATGGCGTTCTGCACTTCGCGAGCCCCGCCAGCCCGATAGACTATCTCGAACTGCCCATCCAGACGCTCAAGGTCGGCAGCCTCGGAACGCACAAGACGCTCGGACTCGCCCGCGCGAAGAACGCGCGCTTCCTGCTCGCCTCGACCTCCGAGGTCTATGGCGATCCGCAGGTCCATCCGCAGCCCGAGTCGTACTGGGGCCACGTCAATCCCGTCGGACCGCGCGGCGTCTACGACGAAGCCAAGCGCTTCGCCGAAGCCATGACCATGGCTTATCACCGGTTTCACGACCTCGACGCACGGATCGTCCGGATCTTCAACACGTACGGCCGGCGAATGCGGCCGAATGACGGACGCGTCGTGTCGAACTTCATCGTCCAGGCGCTACGCAACGAACCGCTCACGGTGTATGGCGATGGCTCGCAGACCCGCTCCTTCTGCTTCGTGACCGACGAGGTCGACGGCATCTACCGACTCTTCAACTCCGATCTCACCGGTCCTGTGAATATCGGCAACCCGATCGAACTGACTGTCGGCCAGCTGGCCCGTACCGTGATCGAACTGACCGGCAGCTCGTCGACGATCGAGCAGTTGCCATTGCCCGAGGACGATCCCAAGGTACGACGGCCCGACATCTCGCTGGCGCGCGCCGAACTCGGTTGGGAACCCGCCGTGTCGCTCGACGAGGGGCTCCGCGAAACGATTCCCTACTTCCGCAAGCTCGTCGACGAACGTGGCTCCGTCTCACGCACCTTCGCCTCCTGACCTCGCAGGACGGCTCCGCATCCCGCCTTCGCTCTCGTGCGTTCGTCCGCGCTCGGCAGCTGCGCCCGGCAGCGGCGCGACCGGCATGGGCCGCTCGTCCCTCAGCACGTGCGCCGGATTCGTGACCATCAGCAGCTCCGCCTGATCACTGCCGTCCATCGCGACTATCGCGTCCCAGTACTCCTCGAGCCGCAGTCGGCCGCGCGCGTGATAGTCGCTGCACAGGAAGTCGACCCAGCCGCGCTCCAGCATGCCAAGAGCATGGTATCTCGCCGCCGGACCGTACCGGCCGAGGATCGCCGGACCGTTCACCTGAACGTATGCGCCTGCCTGCCGCCAGTCATGTACGACTTCCAGCTCCGGGTCGAGCCCGTCGTATCGCTCCGGGTGCGCGATGATCGGCAGCCAGCCCCGCTGCACGATCTGCGCGAGCGTCCGGGCCGAGCGTAGTGGAACGGTGAAGTACGGAAACTCGACCAGGACGAAACGCGTGCCTGCGAGCCGGAGCCGCAAATCGGACAGGTCCGGATCGACCGCATCCAGCCGCAGCTCGGCACCGCGGTGAACCGCGATGCCGCAGCCCTCGGCGACGGCCTCGAGTTCCGACCATCCGCGGTCGATCTCCGCCAGTCTCAACCCCAGGCCCCCTCGCCTCACCACCGACAGATCCACGTGTGGCGTGGCCACGATCGCCGTCACGCCCTGCGCCGCAAACGAGCTGAGCGCGCCCGCACATTCCGCGCGGTCCTGCGCACCGTCATCTACGCCGGGTATCGTGTGGTTGTGGAAGTCGACCCGGCCGGACCGTGCGGCTGAGCGATCACTCGTCACGGGGTCTCCGGCAGCATCCGCGTCTGCCCGCTCAGCCCGATCACATCGCGGCCTCGCCCCTTGAGGGCGTTGCGGGTATCGACGACCGGCGCTGTCGCGTTCGCGAGGAGACCATAGTCGATCGACGTGTGATCCGTGACGATCACGATGCAGTCGGCCCGGCCGACCTCGGCGGCATCCAGTGGCCGGCTTCGACGCGGGCCGCTCTCCAGAAGCACCTCGGAGACGTGCGGATCGTGGTATTCGACCGTCGCACCTTTCGCTTCGAGCAGATTCATCACGTCGAGCGCAGGACTCTCACGGATATCGTCGACATCCTTCTTGTAGGCCGCACCGATCACCAGGATGCGGCTGCCGTTCACCGCTTTGCGCCGCACGTTCAGCGTGTCCTGCACCTTCGTCACCACGAACCGCGGCATCTCGCTGTTCACTTCACCGGCCAGATCGATCAGCCGCGTTCGGAAGTTCAGCGTCTTCATCTTCCACGCAAGATAGTGCGGATCGAGCGGGATGCAGTGCCCGCCAATGCCCGGACCCGGATCGAATCGCATGAATCCGAACGGCTTCGTGGCAGCCGCTTCGATCACCTCGAACACATCGACATCGAGACGGTCCGCGACCTGCGCCATTTCGTTCACCAGCGCAATGTTGACTGCGCGGAACGTGTTCTCGAGCAGTTTCGTCAGCTCGGCCGATTCCGTTGACGATACGGTCACGATCGTGTCCATCGCACGACCGTACAGCGCGGCGCCAGCCCGCACGCACGCCGCGCTCAGACCGCCGATCACCTTCGGCGTGTTGCGGATCAGCCAGCGCTCGTTGCCCGGATCCACGCGCTCCGGACTGAAGCACAGAAAGAAGTCGTGCCCGACGCGCAGCCCGCCCGCCTCGAGCTCGGGCAGCACCAGCTCGCGCGTCGTGCCCGGATACGTCGTGCTCTCGAGAATCACGAGCTGGCCCGGACGCAGCGTCGCCGCCACGGCTCGCGCGGCTGCCGCCACGAAGCTGACATCGGGGTCGCGCGTCTTCGACAGAGGCGTCGGCACGCAGATGGAGATGGCGTCGCAATTCGACAGGAGCGCGGCGTCCGTGGTCGCCGACAGGCGGCCGTCCGCCACCAGCGGCGCTACATCGGTTGCAGCGATGTCCGCAATGTGCGACCGACCCGCGTTGATCGTGTCCACCACGCCCGCTGACGTGTCGAGACCGGTCACCGCGTAGCCCGCCCTCGCCAGCTCGACTGCCAGGGGTAGACCGACGTAGCCGAGTCCGACAACGCCGCACCGGGCTGTCCCGCCGCCAATGCGGTCCAGGAGCATTTCCAGCGACCCGGCCGCGTTCGACGTTCCCTCGTTCCCGTTCATCGGATCCGCCGCGTCACGCTGCGCCGGCGTTGACTGCGGCTCACGCCTCCGTCGTCATCTCGGCAAGACCGCCTGCATCCTGCCTGCCCGCCTCTGCCGTCGGCGGGAACAGATACTTCAGGAGCGGCGGCGCCATGAACGTGGTGACCATCACCATCATCGTGATCGCACTGAACAGCCCGGTAGTGAGCGCGCCTGCCGTCAGTCCCATCTGGGCAAAGATCAGACCGACCTCGCCGCGTGGAACCATACCCACGCCGATCACCAGCTTGCGGCCCTTGTACCAGAACGGCGCGTAACCGGCGAGCACCTTGCCGACCACGGCGACCGCGATCAGCGAACTGCCCACGATGATGACCTGCGGATCGACGAACGTCCTCACGTCGACGGCAGCGCCGACCGACACGAAGAAGATCGGCACAAAGAACATCCCCAGCCGGGCGACACCGTGTTCGATCACCTTCGCGTGCCGGGTCGGTGACAGCGTCAGCCCCGCAGCGAACGCGCCGATGATCAGCGCCGAACCCGCGAGATCCGCCAGGTAGCAGATCACGAACGCGAGCGCGACCGCCATTGTCGCGAGCGTCTCCTCGCGACCGATCCGCGACAGGAAGTCGAACGCCGGCGGTACCACGAGCCGTCCGATCACGACCACGGCCCCGACGAAACCGAAAGCGATCAGTGTCGTCAGGCCGACACTCGCGGGAGTCAGCTCCGTACCTGCAACCATCTGTGCGACAACCGCCAGGATCACCAGGCCGACGATGTCGTCTATTACGGCCGCGCCAAGGATGATCTGGCTCTCCGGTTCCTGCAGCCTGCCAAGATCGGATAGCACCCTGGCCGTGATTCCCACCGACGTCGCGGTAAGCGCCGCGCTCGCGACCAGTGACGGCAGAAGATCGAGGCCCAGCGCACTGCAGACGTAGTAGCCGGCCGCGAACGGCAGCGCGACACCCGCGACCGCAACCGCCGACGATGCCGTTCCGACACGCAACAGCTGACCCAGATTCGTCTCGAGCCCGATCTGGAACAGCAGCAGAACGACACCCACCTCGGCCAGAAGGTGCACCATCTCGACGCCCGGGTCGACGATCCCGAGAATCGATTGGCCGAGCAGCACACCCGCCAGCAGTTCGCCCAGCACCGCCGGCTGCCCGATCCGCTCCGCAAGCTCCCCGAGCACTTTCGCCGACACGAGGATCGCGACCAGCAGAAACAGAAACTCCGCCACGGACATTCCGCCGCCTTCCGCGTGCTGAACAGCGGCCGCAAGCATCATGGCGCTCGCTCCGCCCTGTCGTTCGATCGGATTGATGATTCGGACCGCACCCGGCTGCCGCACCGGCGGTGTTCGGCAGGCCCCGGAAACAGGCGAGCCCGACACCGGAGTGCCGGGCTCGCCATCCTACCGCACCGGCAGGCTCACTTCAGCCCGCTTTACGGATCTTGCCTGCTGAAAGGCAGCGCGTACACACGCGGACGTGGCGGTTCTCACCTTCCGGCGTCGCCACGCGAACGCGCCGCAGGTTCGGCAGCCAGCGCCGACGCGTCTTGTTGTTCGCGTGGCTGACATTGTTGCCGAACGTCGTTCCCTTCCCGCATACATGACACACGCGAGGCATCGCGCTATCTCCCTTCACTCTTACCGGTGCAGTGCGCCGGTTGCATGTCTGTCATTCGGCCGTCGGTCCTATTCGCCGCCGGAGCCAGGCCGGATCATTCTCGCTTCAATAAAGTAGCTGCCAGCCTGGAGCGTCGTTCGCACGTTCGCACTCGGAATCGTGCCCGCCTGTTCCCACGCGTTCAGCACGGAGTCGGTCTGGGCAAGGACGCGGCCGTCCACCTCGATCGTGGTCTGCGCCGCCGGCGCCGTTGCCGCCGCGCCAGGCAGCAGATGGATCGTGAACGGTGTCGTGCCGTCCGCCGACGGCACGTCCACCTGGATCAGCTGATCGCTGACCACATTCGATACCATCACACCCGCCAGAACCACGTCCTGACCGACCCGCGAAGCGATGTCCGCGCCGAATTCCGCGGCCGTGACCGCCCGACTTGCCGTCACGTCCAGGCCCGGGTCATCCATCGCCATCGCCGGCCCCTCAGCCGGCTGACTCGCGTACGACAGCCACACCAGAAGCCCGACCGAAGCCACAACCGCCACGATCATGAGCACCGTGGCCATGCCTCCCGATGATACCCGTCCCGCGGATTGCTTCGCCATGGTTCCCTAGTCCACGAGTTCGATGATCGCCATCTCGGCCGCGTCGCCCGGCCGCCGGCCGAGAAGACGGACCCGCGTGTAGCCGCCGGGGCGCTCAACGTATCGAGGTCCGATCTCGCTGAACAGCCTCGCCAACGCCGCGTCGTCACGAATCGTCCGCGCGACCAGCCGCCGCGCGTGAAGATCGCCACGCTTCGCCTTCGTGATCAGAGGCTCCGCATAACGACGCAACTCCTTCGCCTTGGCCCGCGTCGTCTCGAGCCGCCCGTGAAGGAATAGTGACGCCGCCATGTTCGCGAACATCGCTCGCCTGTGTTCCGCCGTCCGGTTGAGATGCCGGCCCTTCTTGCGGTGCCTCATCGCCTACTTCTCCTCTTCTGCCGCTACCTCGGCGTCCTCGGCATCCCGATCGCCGACCACGAACATCTCGCCGTCGTCACCTTCCTCCAGCTTCATGCCGAACCCGAGATCGTGCTCGGACAGGAACTGCCGGATCTCCTCCAGCGACTTGATGCCGAAGTTCTCGATGTTCAGCATCTGGTCCTCCGTCCGCTGGACGAGGTCGCCGAGCGTGATGATGTTCTCCTTCTTCAACGAATTCACCGACCGTACCGACAACTCCGCCATCTCGTCGATCGGACGACGGAACATCTCGCGCAGGTGCGCCGGCACACGGACAGCACCCGGAACCGGCGGCTGCACCGATGACGGCTCCACGAACCGCAGCAGGTACGCCAGGTGCTTGCGCGCCAGTTCCGCGCCGTACGCAACGCCCTCCTCCGGTGTGATGCTGCCGTTCGTCTCCACCAGCACCGTCAGACGGTCAAAGTCCGTCCGCTGCCCGACTCGCGTCTCATCTACCTTGAAGTTCGCTCGCAGGACCGGGTTGTAGATCGAATCGACACGAACCATGTCGACAGGACTGCCCTTCGGCAGCACGTGCTGCTCCGCCGGCTTGAAGCCGCGCCCCTTGTTCACGTACAGGATCACGTTGATCTCCCGATCATCCTGCAGCGTGAACAGATGGTGGTCCGGATTCAGGACCCTCGCCGTTGCCGACTTCTCGATCTGGCTCGCCGATACCGGCCCCGCCTTCGACACCCGCAACTCCAGTGTCGCTTCCTCCTTGTCCGCATCCAGCATCAGAACAAGCGACTTCAGGCTCTGGATGATCTGGTGCACGTCCTCCACCACACCCGACACCGTCTGATGCTCGTGGAACACGCCTTCCATCCGGAACGCCCACACCGCCGAGCCCTGCAGCGACGACAGCATGATCCGGCGCATCGTGTTGCCCAATGTCTGCCCGAAGCCACGCTCGAGCGGCGTCACAACGAACTCCGCCGTCCGGCCGTCCTCCGACTTCCGCACGACCTCGACGCGCTGCGGGAGTACCAATCCGGTAAGATCCAGCTCCACTGTTTCCCTCCCGGCGCAGGCCGACGGCGCATCCGCCGTCGACGACAGTCGCCACTTGGCTGTGTATTGTTCACGTTTCTGGTTTCTGGTTTCCAGGGCTGGTTTGTGGGGACCGTTGACGCGATCCCGCATGCCGCCCGCCCCGGAAAACCGCCCGGAAACGCCTGCCATCTCGAGGGGCGGATTCCGTCCTGCCGTTCCCCAGAAACCAGCCCCAGAAACCAGAAACCAGAAACGAGTCCAGAAACTCGTCCCTCAAACTCTCTTCCCAGAAACGAGTCCAGTAACTCGTCCCTGGAACTCTCTTCCCACAACTACTTCGAGTACAACTCCACGATCAACTGTTCCTGCACGGCCAGCGGGATGTCGGCGCGTGTCGGGCGCTCCAGCATTCGGCCGGTCCGCGCGGCTTCGTCGACCGCCAGCCACCGCACCACCGCCGGCCGCGTCTTGCTTTCCAGCGCCGCCTGTACCGGAACGATGTCCTTCGAACCCCTGCGGATCCGGATCTCGTCTCCCGGCTTCACCACATAGCTCGGGATGTCGACCGTGCCGCCGTTCACCTCGACGTGCCTGTGCCGTACGAGCTGGCGCGCCTGGTTCCGACTCGCGCCGAAGCCGAGCCGGTAGACGATGTTGTCCAGCCGCGACTCGAGCCCGATCAGCAGGCTCTCGCCTGTCACGCCGGACTGTCGTGCCGCCCAAGCAAACAGCGTCTTGAAGTAGCGCTCCGATACGCCGTAGATGCGCTTGACCTTCTGTTTCTCACGGAGTTGGAGAGAGTATTCGGAGGTCTTGCCCCGGCGCCGTGTCTGCCCCGGACCATGCTGCCCCGGCGCATAGTTGCGCCGCTCGATCGGACACTTCTCCGTGTAACATTTCATGCCCTTCAGGAAGAGCTTCTGCCCTTCCCGCCGGCACAACTTGCAGACCGGACCCGTGTATCGTGCCATCGTTCGACCGTCTGTCTCTTTCTGAGTGTTCGTCCCGTGGGCTTCCTCCCGCCCTGACGGTCTGGCGGTTTACACCCTGATTCTGACGCGGCGACCCCAACGTTCCAGGAAACATCTCTGGTCGCCCGAGAAACGTCTCTGGGTTCTCGTTTCTGGGGCGCGTTTCTGGGGTTCGCGCGCTTCCTTGTTTCGTGCGCCCACACCACCCGTGCATCGACCCGGGGCGCCGCTTCCCCGGCCACGTTCGTTCGGTCTTCGTCGCTCTCCGTCCGGTTCCCGTGGGGTTTCCGGTTCCCGTGCGATTTCCGTTTCCGGATTCCAGCTGTTTCCTCGAACCCCAGAAACCAGCCCCAGAAACGAGAAACCAGAAACGCGTGGTTCCCGCTAGACCCGCCGCTTCTTCGGCGGCCTGCACCCGTTGTGCGGAATCGGCGTCACGTCCCGGATCGAACGGATCTGGAGCCCGGCGGAAGCGAGTGCCTGGATCGCCGACTCGCGGCCGCTGCCGGGGCCCTGGAGCCGGACATGGACGCGCTTCATCCCGAGATTAGACGCCTCGCGCCCTGCCTGTTCGGCGGCCACCGTCGCGGCGAACGGCGTCGACTTCTTCGATCCCTTGAACCCCGCCTTACCGGCGCTGGACCACACCACGACGTTGCCCTCCATGTCGGAAATCGTGATCAGCGTGTTGTTGAACGTGGCCTTGATGTGTGCCACGCCCTCCGCTTCTACGTGTTTCCGTGAGCGCTTCGCCCGGACCGAACCTTTCTTCGGACTCGCCATCGATCCTCTCGGCCTTGACAATGAATGACGGGCGGGTCGCAGTTCGACTCACGCGCCCCGCCACGCTGCCCTCTCCTACTTCTTCGTCGCCTTCTTCTTGCCCGCGATCGCTACCCGCTTGCCCTTGTGTGTCCGCGCGTTCGTGTGGGTCCTCTGCCCTCGTACCGGCAGCCCTCGACGATGCCGCAGCCCGCGGTACGCGCCGATGTCCATCAGCCGTTTGATGTTCATCGACACTTCCGTCCGCAACGCACCCTCGACCTTGTACTGGTTCTCGATCGAACGGCGAAGTCGATTCACCTCGTCATCCGACAGGTCGTGCACGCGGCGATCCGGATCGACACCCGTCTGCTTCAGGATACTGACGGCCGTCGAGAAGCCGATCCCGTAGATGTAGGTCAGTGCCACTTCGATCCGCTTGTTGCGCGGAAGGTCAACGCCTGCGATACGTGCCATCCGTTACCCCTGGCGCTGCTTGTGGCGCGGGTTCTTGCGGCAGATGATCCGGACGACGCCGTTCCGGCGGATCACCCGGCAGTGTTCACACATGGGTTTGACGCTGCTGCGAACTTTCATGGCGTTCCCGTTTGCTGAAGAGCTATACAGTATAATGGCCTGCGCGCGCTCCATCAAGCCGCCACGGCGTTGTCCTCGCCGGGCCGATCCGGCGACACCTGTCGCATCCCGGCGGGACCGATCCGGCCGACCGATCACGCGACATGGTGCCCGCTGGAAATCCGGCTCGACCCGGTCAGGATCCGCGGACCGGCCTGCGTGATGGCGACCGTGTGCTCGAAGTGGGCGCTGCGCTGGCCGTCCGCGGTGACGACGGTCCAGCGATCGGCCAGGGTCCGGATCCCGGCTGCGCCCCGGTTGACCATCGGCTCGATCGCGATGACCAGCCCGGCGAGGAGCCGCAGGCCGGTGCCGGCTCGCCCGAAATTCGGAACCTGGGGCTCCTCGTGCGGCTCACGGCCGACGCCGTGCCCGACGAGTTCGCGAACGACGCTCAAGCCGGCGTCCTCGGCCACCTTCTGAATGGCGGCACCGATGTCACCGATCCGGTTGCCGATGGTCGCGGTGGCGATGCCCGCGGCCAGGGCCCGGCGCGTCGTTTCGAGGAGCTGGCCGGTTTCCTCGGAGACGTCGCCGACCGGATACGTCATCGCACGGTCGCCGAACCAGCCGTCCAGCCTGACACCGGCATCGATGCTGACGATGTCGCCATCCTCGAGGACTCGGCGCTTCGACGGGATGCCGTGGACGACCTCCTCGTTGATCGAAGTGCACAGTGTCGCCGGAAATCCGTAGAGGCCCTTGAAGGCCGGAACCGCGCCGTCGTGAGACCGGATGAGGTCCTCCGCGAAGCGATCGAGTGCCGCGGTGGTCACGCCCGGAACCACTCTGTCCGCGATGGCATCGAACAGTCGCGCGAGCACTGCGCCCGCGGCCTCGAGCGCGTCAATCTCGCCTGCGGTCCGGAGATGGATCATGCTGACAGCAGTGCTGTGAGGTCGGCCTGGACCGCGTCGATCGGACGGTCGCCCGCGATGTGGTGGATGGCGACGCCCGCTCCCTCGTACCAGTCCAGCACCGGCGCGGTCTGCTCGCGGTATACCTCGAGCCTGCGGCGGACGGTTTCCTCGCGATCGTCGGCGCGCTGAACCAGCGCGGATCCGCACACGTCACACTTGCCTTCTTCGCGCGGCGGCTCGAAGTGCCGGTTGTAGACTACCCCGCACTTCGCGCACGACAGCCGGCCCGCGAGTCGCCTGACCAGCGTCTCGTCCGCCACGTCCAGCACGACCACGGCGTCCAGCGAGGTGCCCACTTCGTCCATCATGTCCGCGAGTCCCGCCGCCTGTGTCTCCGTCCTCGGGAATCCATCGAAGATGAAGCCGGCCCGATGCGATTGCGCCTCCATGACCTCCCGGACAATGCCGAGAATCACCGAGTCCGGCACCAACTCGCCCGCATCCATGTAGCGCTGCGCCTTCTGCCCGAGATCCGTACCCTCGGTCCGCGCTTCACGCAGCAGATCGCCCGTCGACAGCCGGACGAGGTCGAGTCGCTCTGCGGCAAGCTCGCCCTGCGTACCCTTGCCCGCGCCGGGCGGCCCGAACAGAATGATGTTCATGGTTGTCGCCGTCCCCTCCGAACGAAGAGGGGCCGGAGATTCGCGACCGCCTCCGCCCCTCCGCAGTCCTTCGTCGGCCCGACCACCGTGAGCCGGGACCCCGGCAGTCCTACATGTATCGCTGGCGCCCGCGGAACCGGACCCGTCCCTTCTTCATGAAGCCTTCATAGTGCCTGAGC
This sequence comes from Longimicrobiales bacterium, assembly GCA_035513345.1. Lineage (GTDB taxonomy): Bacteria > Gemmatimonadota > Gemmatimonadetes > Longimicrobiales > RSA9 > DATKCF01. The sequence goes on along the minus strand of DATKCF010000036.1, from coordinate 10,981 downwards.
AGCAGGTGCTGCTGCATCTGCTGCACGGTATCGAGTCCGACGCCGACCACGATGAGCAGCGACGTGCCGCCGAAGAAGAACGTCTGGATGTTGAACCAGCTGAAGATCCAGAACGGCAGCAGCGCGATCAGCGCGAGGTAAATGGAGCCGGCTACCGTAACGCGACTCAGAACGTAGTCGATGTATTCGGCCGTGCGCGCGCCCGGTTTCACGCCCGGAATGAACGCGCCCTGCTTCTTCAGGTTCTCCGCCAGATCGACCGGATTGAAGATGATCGCCGTGTAGAAGTACGTGAAGAATATGATGAGCGCGCCGTACAGAATGTTGTAGAGCCAGCTGCCGGGCTGGAGCGAGTTCTGCACGTCCTGCAGGAACGGTATGGTCGTGAACGCGGCCAGTGTACCCGGCACGATGATGATGGACTGCGCGAAGATGATCGGCATCACGCCGGCCGAGTTGATGCGTAGTGGGATGAAGCTCTTCTGCCCCTCGCGCACGCGCCCGCGCCCCATCACCTTGCGCGGTATCTGGACCGGTATCTTGCGCGCAGCCATCGTCATTGCAACCACGCCGGCGATCACTCCGACAATGACGAGGCCGAGAACGAACAGCGCGATCGGGCCGATCACGCCTGTGCGGAACGTTTCCCACGTTCTTGCGATCGCGGCCGGGAAGCTCTCGATGATCGAGAAGAAGATCAGCAGCGACATGCCGTTGCCGATGCCTCGCTCGGTGATCTGCTCGCCGAGCCACATCACGAAGATCGCGCCGATCGTCAGCAGCAACGTCGTCGTGACCGTGAACGCCAAACCGCCGCCCGCGACTGCCTGCGCACCGCCGGCGTTCAGGGTCTGCAGAAATACGGCGTAGCCATAGCCCTGGAGCATCGCGAGCACGATCGTCGCGTAGCGCGTCCACTGCGTCAGCTTCTTGCGGCCTTCCTCGCCTTCCTTCTGCATCTTCTCGATCGTCGGGAAGACCGCCGCCAGCAGCTGGAACATAATGCTGGCGGAGATATACGGCATGATCCCGAGACCGAACACGGTCGCACGCGACAGTGCGCCGCCGACGAACATGTCGTACACGCCGAACAGCGTGCCCTGCAGCCCGGCGAATGCCGCCTGCAGCGCATTGTAGTTGACCGATGGCACCGTGATGTGTGCGCCGAAGCGGTACACGGCAAGAACCATCAGTGTGAACAGGAGCTTCTGCTTCAGCTCCGGAACACGAAACAGGTTCGGAATCGGGTTGGCCATCGATTCAACTCCCGATCAGCTCGACCGTGCCGCCGGCGGCTTCGATCTTCGACTTCGCGCTCGCGCTCACGGCATTCGCATGGACCGTGACCGCTCGCCGGATCTCGCCGTTACCGAGAATCTTGATCGGCTTGCCGCAGCCGAGGTCGACGAGCCGAAGCGCATCCATCAGCTCCACTGTGATCTCGGTCTCCTCGAGTCCGTCAAGCGACGCGACGTTCACGATCTGATACTCCGTGCGGAACGGATTCCTGAAGCCGCGCTTCGGCACTCGCCGCTGGAGCGGCATCTGGCCACCCTCGAACCATGGATGGACGCCACCGCCCGTCCTCGCCTTCTGGCCCTTGTGGCCCTTGCCCGACGTCTTGCCTGTGCCCGAGCCCGGACCGCGGCCCAACCGCTTGCCGGATCGGTGCGCACCATCGGGACGCCGCAGATTGCTGAGGTCCGTCATCTATTCCTTGCCTCCCGCCATCTCCTCGACATGGACCAGGTGCCTGACCTGGAAGATCATGCCCCGGATCGCCGGGTTGTCGTCGTGTTCGACCGATTGCTGATGGCGGCGGAATCCGAGCGCCTCCAGCGTCGCGCGTTGCTTCGCCGGGCGACCCAGTCCGCTTCGCATCTGCGTGACACGGATCCGGACCGGCGCGGCTGCTGCCTTCTTTCTAGCCACGGCGCACCCCCAGCTCGGCGACCGTTATTCCCCGTTCGGCGGCGATCCGTTCCGGTGTCACCATCTGCTCGAGTCCTTCGAGCGTCGCGCGCGCCACGTTGATCGAGTTGGGCGAGCCGAGATTCTTCGTCAGCACGTCCGTATAGCCGGCCGCTTCCAGTACAGCGCGCACGGGTCCGCCGGCAATGACGCCGGTGCCGGGCGCGGCGGGCCGCAGCATGACGCGTGCGGCGCCGTGCCGGCCGACCGCCTCGTGCGGCAGGGATCCGTTGATTATCGGTACGCCGACCATGGTCGCGCGCGCCCGCTCGACCGCCTTGCGAATCGCTTCGGCCACCTCATTGGCCTTGCCCAGCGCAATGCCGATCTGGCCGCTGCGGTCGCCGACTGCCACGAGCGCCGTGAACGAGAAGCGCCGGCCGCCCTTGACGACCTTCGCCACGCGGTTCACCGCGATCACGTTCTCGACCAGGTCCGACTCGGGCCGGCCTCGCCGACCGCCGCCACGCTGGTCCTTCGCCTGCTTCTTTTGCATGTCTCGCCCTGTCTAGAACTCGAGGCCGCCCTCGCGGGCGCCCTCCGCAAAGGCCGCGATCCGACCGTGGTATGGATAGCCGCCGCGGTCGAACACGACGCGAGTAATACCCGCCGCCTTCGCGCGCTCGCCCAGCAGCTTGCCGGCCGCACGGCTCAGATCCTTCTTCGTGCCACCTTCCTTCTGCTTCACTTCGCGCAGTTCCGGAGCGAGCGTCGACACACCCAGCAGCACCCGCCCCGCGATGTCGTCCGCCAGATGGCCCTGCACATTGCGCAGCGAACGGTGCACCACCAGGCGAGGCCGCTCCGGAGTGCCCGATACCTTGCGCCGGACCCGCTGATGGCGCCGGCGCAGCAGCGTTTCCCTGACGTTATTCCTGGACATTGGACTCTCTCACTTGCCTGGTTACTTCACGCCGGCCTTGCCCGCCTTGCGGCGGACCTGCTCACCCCTGTACCGGATGCCCTTGCCCTTGTAGGGCTCCGGCGGCCGGAATCCCCGTATCTCCGCCGCGGCCTGCCCGACACGTTGCTTGTCTGTCCCCGCGACTTCGACCGTCGTCTGATTCGGCGTAGTGATCTGGATGCCGTCCGGCTCCGGATACTGGATCTGATGCGAGAATCCAACCGTCAGCACCAGGTCCTTGCCCTTCTTCTCCGCGCGGTACCCGACGCCCACGATCTCGAGCGTCTTGCTGTACCCATCCGTCACGCCCGTGACCATGTTCGCCAGCAGCGCGCGCGTCAGGCCATGGAAGGCACGGTCGCGCTTGGAGTCCGTCGCCCGCGTGACAACGATCTCGCCCTCATTCATCTCGATGCCGACTTCCGGCCGGAACGTGCGATCGAGCTCGCCCTTCGGCCCCTTGACCCGGACCGTCTTCCCGTCGATCTCGATCGTCACACCCTTCGGCACGGGGACCGGCTTCTTCCCGATTCTCGACATCTGTCCCCCCTACCAGACCTCTGCCATGACCTCGCCGCCGACATTCTGCGCACGGGCCTGCTTGTCCGACATTACGCCCTTCGGCGTCGTAACGATCGCGATGCCCAGTCCGCCACGGATCCGCGGCAGGTCATGGGCGCTCTTGTAAACGCGCAGCCCCGGCCGCGATACGCGGCGGACCGCCCGGATCACCGGCTTTCCTTCGTAGTACTTCAGGTACACACGCAGGACACCGTGCCGCCCATCATCCAGGACCTTGTAGTCATGGATGAAGTGGTTTTCCTTCAGGATCCTCACGACCTCGACCTTGATCTTCGAGACGGGAATATCCACGCGCTTGTGCCGTGCGCCCATCCCGTTACGGATGCGCGTCAGCAGGTCGGCGATCGGGTCGGTCATCATCTTTTTTTCGGTCCTCCCAGAGTTTCCGGTTGTCCCGGACTTTCAGGTGGTCGAGCGCCCAACCAGGAACGCTTCCTGCTCAACCAGACACGTTCTCCGGGAACCAGACACGTTTCTCTCAAACCAGACACGTTTCTCGTTTCTGGTTTCTGGGGCGGGTTTCTCGGGTTCGAGCAATCCCCGCCCTCCGTTCGCGCGGCCGACGTCGTTTCGCCCAACCGCGGGTTCTTCTCCGCACGCCGCCGGTGTCTGATTCGTCTTCGGTACTGCTCCGCTTCTGCCTGCCCGTTGCGTTCCTGGTTGCTGCTTCCGTTTCTGGCTCTGCTGCGTCTCGTTGCCGGTTCCGTTTCTGGTTTCTGGTACCAGAACCCGGCTGTTTCCGCGAACCCCAGAAACCAGCCCCAGAAACGAGAAACCAGAAACGTTCTGAAACCAGCCCCAGAAACGAGAAACCAGAAAACGATTTCTCAACTACCAACTCGCCTTGCGAACCCCCGGTATCTCTCCATTCAAACTCATTTGCCGAAAACAGATGCGGCAGAGTCCGAACTTCCGGATGAACGCGCGCGGCCGCCCGCACCGGTTGCATCGGTTGATGCGGCGAGACGAGAACTTCGGCTTCCGCTTCGCCTTCTCTACAAGTGCTTTTTTCGCCATGTGTTCTCCGTGATCGCCTTACGCGGCCTGTTCGTCCGCCATGAGGACCGGGGTCTCGCCGCGGAACGGCATCCCGAGCTGGCGGAGCAGCGCATACGCTTCGTCGTCCTTGTCCGTCGACGTGACCAGCACGATGTCCATCCCGTGGACCTTCTCGGCCTTGTCGTAGTCGATCTCCGGAAAGATCATCTGCTCCTTGATGCCGAGCGTGTAGTTACCGCGGCCGTCGAATGAGCGGCTCGGAACACCGCGGAAATCGCGGACCCGCGGGATCGCGACATTGATCAGACGATCGAGGAACTCGTACATGCGCGGGCCGCGCAGCGTGACCTTCACGCCGACCGGCATGCCTTCGCGCAGAGAGAAATTCGAGATCGCCTTGCGGGCCCTCGTAACGATGGGTTTCTGGCCGGTGATCGCGCCGATCTCATCCACGACCGAGTTCAGCAGTTTCGCTTCCTTGGAGGCCTCGCCAATGCCGACGTTCACCACGACCTTCAGCAGGCGGGGTACCTCCATCGCGTTGCTGTAACCGAACTGCTCGGTCAAACGCGCGCGCACGCGCGTTTCGTAGTATGTCAGCAGCCTGGGCTTCATTGTTGCCATGATTCTCAGCTCGCGGTCGGAATCGGGTTGCCGCTCTTCACCGCGATCCGCTCCTTGCGACCTTCCGCGTCTCGCTTCACACGTGTCCGCGACGGCTCGCCGCTCGACGGATCGATCAGCATCACGTTGGACGCGTGGATCGGTGCCTCGAACGTGATGATGCCGCCCTCCGGATTGCCCTGTGACGGCCGCGTGTGCCGCTTGCGCATGTTCACGCCCTCGATCACCACACGGTTCAGCTTCGGCAGCGATTCCATGACCGTGCCTTCGAGACCAGTGTGTGCGCCACGTATCACGCGGACGCGGTCGCCCTTGCGTACATGCATGTGCGGAACGCGCGCTATCTTTCGCCGCCCGGCGCCGCCGGTACCGATCGTCTGTCGCGCCATCTAGATCACCTCCGGTGCGAGCGACACGATCTTCATGAACTTCTTCTCGCGCAGCTCCCGTCCCACCGGACCGAAGATGCGGGTCGCCTTGGGCTCACCCGCGTCGTTGATGATGACGGCCGCGTTGTCATCGAACCGGATGTAGGAGCCATCGCGGCGCCGCACTTCCTTTGCGGTCCTGACGACCACGGCCTTCGCCACTTCACCCTTCTTCACCGTACCGTTCGGCAGCGCATCCTTGATCGCGACGACAATGACGTCGCCGAGGGACGCGTAGCGCCGTCCGGATCCGCCGAGAACCCGGATGCAGAGCGCTTCCTTTGCGCCCGAGTTGTCGGCGATCTTGAGTCTCGATTCCTGCTGGATCATCGTCGCCTCAGCGAGCCTGCTCGACGACTTCGAGGACCCGCCACCGCTTCGTCTTCGAGAGCGGACGGGTCTCGACGATACGGACCACATCGCCCGCATGGGCGACGTTCTCCTCGTCGTGAGCGTGGTACTTCTTCGTTTGCACGACCTGCTTGCCATAGAGCGGGTGCGCGACGCGTCGCTCGACCAGCACGACGACCGTCTTCTGCTGCCTGTCGCTCACAACGCGGCCGACTCGCACCTTGCGCGCGCCCCGCGAACTCGAACTCTCACTCATTCTCCGACTCCCGCTCCCGAAGCACTGTCTTCATACGCGCGATGTCGCGCCGCAACATCCGGATCAGCGACGGATTCTCCAGCTCCTGCGTTGCACTGCGGAAACGCAGCCGGAACAATTCCTCACTCGCCTGCACGATCTGCTCGTCGATCTCGACGGCCGTCAGATCCCGGATATCCTCGGTTTTCACGACTTCCTCTCATCCGAAGCGCGATCGCTCAACACGAACCTGCACTTCACCGGCAGCTTGGCCGCGGCCAGCGCGAACGCCTGCCGCGCCAGGTCCTCGGCGATTCCCTCGATCTCGAACATCACGCGGCCCGGCTTCACTACAGCCACCCACATTTCCGGGTTGCCCTTGCCCTTGCCCATGCGCGTTTCCGCCGGCTTCTTGGTCACCGGCTTGTCGGGAAAGATCCGGATCCAGACCTTCCCGCCGCGCTTGATTCGACGCGTCAGTGCGACACGGGCCGCTTCGATCTGCCGGTTCGTGACCCAGCCCGGCTCCATCGTCTGCAGACCGTAGTCGCCGAACGCGACCGTGTTGCCGCGCGATGCCGTACCTCGCATGCGGCCTTTCTGCTGCTTCCTGTATTTGACTCGCTTCGGCGCCAGCATATCGAGACCTCCCTACATCCCCGTCGAGTAGGTCCGGCCTCGCCGGTCCTCCACGACCTCGCCCTTGAAGATCCAGACCTTTACTCCGATCGTGCCGTACGTCGTCTTGGCTGTCGACGTCGCGTAGTCGATGTCCGCGCGGATCGTGTGCAGCGGGACCCGGCCCTCGTGATAGCCTTCAACCCGCGCGATCTCCGATCCGCCCAGCCGACCGCCCACCTTCACCCGTATCCCGTCCGCGCCCGACCGCATTGCGCCCTGGACCGCACGCTTCATGGCGCGCCGGAACGAGACACGCTGTCGGAGCTGGTGCGCGATGCTGTCGGCGACCAGTTGCGCCTCGACCTCCGGACGCTTGATCTCCTCCACGTTGATCGCGACTTCGCTCTTCGTCAGGTGCGCCAGCTCATCGCGCAGCTTGTCGACTTCGGACCCCTGCTTGCCGATCACGACGCCCGGCCTCGCCGTGTGCACGGTGACCACGATCTTGGACGGTTTCCGTTCGATCTCGACTTCGGAGATCGCCGCGTGCGACAGACGCTTGTGCAGATACTTGCGGATCGTCTCGTCCTCGCGGAGCATCTCCCCGAAGTTGCGCTCCGCGTACCAGCGCGACCGCCATGGCTTGATCACGCCGAGGCGGAACCCCCGCGGGTGTACCTTCTGTCCCATGCCTACTCCTTGCGGTCGACGACGATGACGATATGGCTGGTCGGCCGCCGGATCGGCGCCGCCCGGCCCATCGCAGCCGCGCGCCACCGCTTCAGGCGCGGGCCCTCGTTCACAAACGCTTCCTTCACAAAAAGCTCATCGACATCGACCGGCTCGCCTGTGTTCTCCGCCTTCATGCGGGCGTTCGCGACAGCCGACCGCAGAGTCTTGTGGATCTGGTCCGATGCGCGCTTCGCCGAATACTGCAGAATCGCGAACGCGTCACTGACCGGACGACCGCGGATCTGGTCGATCACGAGCCGCATCTTGCGCGGGCTCTGCCGGTTGTACTTCGATACCGCTCGGGCTTCCATGGCGCTGTGCCTCACTTGGGCTTGACTTTCCTGTCCGCGAGCTTGCCGCCATGGCCGCGGAACAGCCGCGTCGGCGCGAACTCGCCCAGCTTGTGACCAACCATGTTTTCCGTTACGTACACCGGAATCCACTTGTTGCCATTGTGCACCGCGAACGTATGACCGACGAACTCCGGCGGAATCGTGCATGCCCTGGCCCATGTCTTGACGACGCGCTTCTCGTTGCGGCTGTTCAGGATCTGGATCCGCAGCAGGAGCCTGTCATCGATGTACGGCCCCTTCCTGGTCGATCGGCTCATATCAGGTGGTCGCCTTTCCGCGACGACGGCCGCGCACGATGTACCTGGTCGATTCCTTCTTGCGCCGCCGCGTCTTCACGCCCTCGGGCTTGCCCCATGGCGAACATGCCGGCCGGCCGCCGCTTGCCTTGCCTTCGCCGCCGCCCAGCGGGTGGTCTACAGGGTTCATGGCCACACCGCGGACCTTCGGGCGACGGCCCCGCCAGCGCATTGCGCCCGCCTTGCCGATCACCTGCTGCTCATGGTCCGCGTTGCCGACCTCGCCGATCGTCGCCAGACACTCGCGCCGGATCATGCGGACCTCCGTCGACGGCAGACGCAGCGTAACGTAGTCGCCTTCCTTCGCTACGACCTGCGACGCGTTGCCCGCCGAGCGAACGATCTGACCGCCCTTGCCCGGCTTCAGTTCGACGTTGTGAACGACCGTGCCCAGCGGGACCTCCGCCAGCGGCAGTGTGTTGCCAACGCGGATGTCCGAGCCCGGCCCGCTCACAACCGTGTCACCCTGCGCCAAGCCGCGCGGGTGCAGGATGTAGCGCTTCTCACCGTCCGCATAGTGGATCAGCGCGATGTTCGCCGAACGGTTCGGATCATATTCGATCTCCGCGACCCTGCCCGGTACGCCGAACTTGTCGCGCTTGAAATCGATGCGACGGTACCGGCGCTTCGCGCCGCCGCCCCGCCGGCGAATCGTGATGTGCCCGTGATGGTTCCGCCCGCCCTTCTTGCTCAGCGGCTCGATCAACGAGCGCTCCGGTTCGCTGCGCGTCAATTCGCTGTAACTCGAGATCATGCGAAAGCGCGAACTGGGCGTCACCGGATTGAATTTCTTGGTGGCCATCAGATCCCCTCGTACACATCAATGGAGTCGCCCTCGGCCAGTCGTACGACCGCCTTCTTGTAGGCAGCCTTGCGCCCGACGCTGCGGCCGACTCGCCGCCACTTGCCCTGGTAATTCGCCGTCCGGACCGACTCGACCCGCACGCTGAACAGCGACTGTATCGCGTTGCGCACTTCCAGCTTGTTCGCGTTCTTCGCGACAATGAACGTGTACGTGCGCATTTCATCCTGCAGCAGGGTCGACCGTTCCGTCACGACCGGCCGCAGAATCACGGAGCGCGGATCACGCATCAGACACCTCCGCGAGGCGGTCGAGCGCCGTCGCCTCGATTATCACCGTATCCGCCCACAGCACGTCGTACGTCGATTCTTCGCCGAACGGCAGTACCGACAGGCCAGGCACGTTGCGCGCCGACCGGTAAACGACCGGCTTGATTCCATCGGTAAGCAGCAGCACGTTCCCGTCCGCGCCCGTGCCGCCGATGATGTCGAGCAGCCAGCGCGTCTTCGGCGAGTCCGCGCTCAGCGCCTCGATCAACAGTACCCGGTCGTCCTGTGCACGTGCATTGAACGCCGAGCGCCGTGCCAGCTGTCGCATCTTGCGCGGTACATCCTGATGGTAGTTGCGTTCGACGCGCGGGCCGAACACGACGCCGCCGCCCCGCCATTGCGCTGCACGGATCGAACCCTGACGCGCGCGCCCGGTGCCTTTCTGCCGCCACGGCTTGTGATTGCCGCCCGACACGTAGCGCCTCGTCTTGACGGACGCATTCGCCTGGCGCCGGTTCGCCAGACATGCCTTCACGACCTGCCACATGGAGGCCTCGTGAACCACGCCGTCGAACAACTCGGCGGGAAGCTCGCGCTCGCCCGTCGCCTTGCCATCGGTGCTGTATACCTGAGCCTTGAACATGATCTCTCTCACTCCGCCCTAGCCCATTTTCCGGATCAGGACCAGGCTGTTGCGCGAGCCGGGAACCGGGCCGCGAACGAAGATCAGATTCTTCTCCGGGTCCACCCGCTCCACGCGGACATTGCGCAACGTCTGCTGACGGTCGCCCATCTGGCCGGGCAGCTTCTTGCCCTTGATCACGCGCGACGGATCCGTGCCTGGCCCGAGCGAGCCCGGGTTCCGGCTCCTCGGGTGGCCGTGCGTCGCCGGCCGACCCCGGAATCCATGACGCTTGACCACGCCCTGGAAGCCGCGGCCCTTTGTCCGGCCGATCACCTTGATCCTGTCGCCCTCGGCGAACTGCTCGACAGTCAGGCTCTGACCCACTTCGTACTCCCCGGGCGAGCCGACACGGAACTCGTTCAGCGTCCGCGGCGCATAGTCCAGGCCCGCCTTCTGCGCGTGACCCAGTTCCGCCTTCTTCGAGCGCGCCGCCTTCACCTGGCCCCACGCCACCTGTACCGCGTCGTAGCCGTCCGACTCGCGCGTCTTTACCTGCGTGACCGGGCACGGCCCGGCCTCGATCACCGTCACCGGCACTGCGGCGCCGGTTTCGGCGAACAGCTGGGTCATGCCCAGCTTGCGTCCGATCAATCCAGCCATTGCCGTTATGCCCTCAGTCCACCTTGATCTCGACGTCGACGCCAGCCGGGAGATCCAGCTTCGTCAGCGCGTCGATCGTCTGCGGCCGCGAATCGATGATGTCAATCACGCGCTTGTGCGTGCGCAACTCGAACTGCTCGCGACTCTTCTTGTCAATGTGCGGCGAGCGGAGAACCGTCCAGCGCTGCATCCGCGTCGGCAGCGGAATCGGACCGCTGACCTTCGCGCCCGTCTTCTCTGCCGTGCGCACGATGTCCGACGCGGTCTGGTCGATCACCGCGTGGTCGAACGCCTTCAGCCGGATCCGGATCTTGCCCGTTGCCATCTTCTTGCCTCTTCAGAGTGCAACCAGAAACTGGTGCTGCCACGGCAACCAGAAACGTTTCTGGTTTCTCGTTCGTTTCTCGTTCGTTTCTCGTTCGTTTCTCGCCCTCTACTCCACAACCTCCGTCACCACGCCGGCGCCTACCGTGCGGCCACCCTCCCGGATCGCGAACCGCAACTCCTTCTCCATCGCGATCGGGCTGAT
>DATKCF010000035.1:0-137846 GCA_035513345.1 Longimicrobiales bacterium | reverse complement strand
GTGCTGGTTCGCGCGGCGACGTCGAGCATACATTGGCGTAGTCATACCCTTGACGGAGCCACTCACATGCGACGAGTGAGATACAGTGTTGCGGCGAGCCTCGACGGCTTCATTGCGGGCCCGGATGGCGAGTACGACTGGATCCCGATGGACCCGACGATCGATTTTGCCGCGTTCTACTCGACGATCGATACCGTGCTGATGGGACGGGGCACGTACGAGATCGTGCAGATGCAGAAGGAGCAGGGCAAGGGTCAGGAGGTCGGACCGCGGAGCTACGTTTTCTCGCGCACGCTGAAGCAGGAAGACCACCCGGGCGTGACTATTGTCGCGGACGATGCGGCCGGCACTGTCGCCAGGCTCAGGGCCGAGGAGGGCAAGGACATCTGGCTCATGGGTGGCGGCGTGCTGTTTCGCAGTCTGGTCGATGCGAACGTGGTCGACACCGTGGAGATCGGTATCGTCCCGATCCTGCTGGGCGGCGGGATCCCGCTCTTTCCGCCTGGAGAGACGCAGGCGAAGCTGGCGTACGTGAAGAGCGAGACGTTCCCGAGCGGCATCATCCTGGCCCGGTACAACGTCGTCTGAGGTGCGCCCCGCACCGCAGGGACTACCGGGTCGCCCGCCTCATCCGGCCGATCGGCAGTTTTCAAACAACGGTCCGGGGCCGGGCTCTGGCGTCCTCGATGGCGCAACGGACCGCGTCCCAGTCCGGGATGCCGTACCAGAACACGGTCCAGTGGTCATCCTTGATGGCGCCGTCGGAGTTGGCGAAATAGAACTCGTCGATCGGGTTGCCGCGTCGGGAGCGCCAGTACAGGCTCGGGTTGCCGGTTCGCATGACATGCCAGATCGCGCGGCCGAGGCCTTCGCCCTGTGCGTCGTCGCTCACGACGAACTTGTCCATGTAAGTGAGTTTACGGTTGCGCGTGAGCACGATCGCGGCCCGATAGTGTTCGCTGCAATACACGCGGTGCGGCCTGGTGGTCTCGAAGTAGTCGTCGGCGAGCGGCCTTCCGAAGCTCGACTCGATGAGGGCGCGCAGGCGGTCGCGATCGACATCCTTCCACGACCTGTGCGCCAGCATGCGTTCGCCTCTCCGGACTAACGTGCCGGAACCGCGGTGGGTGAACAGCTCCTTCGGCATCTCGTCGGGCCGCGTGATGGACAGCGAACTCGACGGCGGCAGTTCCATCAGCAGGTCGTGGATCTGCTCGATCTTCACGCGCATGCCGGAGTGCAGCCAGGGCTGGCGCATGAGCGTCTCGTACTCCGTGCTGAGGTTGATCGACTCGATGATGCGGCCTTTCTCGTCCAGCAATCCGCCGGTGCCCGTCAGGAAGATGATCTTGTAGGGCTGGAGCCGCTTGATGAGCTCGTTGGCGGCCCAGTCAGCGTTGACATTGAGGATCTGGCCGCCGGCGGTTTCGCCCAGCGATGCGATGACGGGGATCGAGCCGACTTCGATGGCCGCCTTGATACCCGAGGTGCCGACGCGGACCACGCGGCCTACGAGGCCGTACTTGCGACGGCCGAGCAGTTCCGCTTCGAACACGCGCGACAGGAACGACGTCGCACGAACGCCCTCGGCCTGGAGCGCTTCGACGAGACGCAGGTTCTCGAGCTGGAACACGCGCCGCACGACGGCCAGTCCTTCAGGCGACGTGTAGCGCAGACCGTCCACGAGCTTCTTCTCGATGCCCGCTGAGGCCATCTCCTCGTCGAGCTGCGGGCCCGCGCCGTGCACGACGACCGGCGTGAGTCCGACCTGCTGCAGAAAAGCGAGCGACGAAACCAGCGAACCCAGTTCATCGCGCAGCACGGCGCCACCGACTTTCACCACCGCGAATCGCGTGGCATCGATCTGCGAGAAGCGCCTGAGGTAGAGCTGGATCTCCTTCGTGCTGGCCATGTTGGACAGCAGGCGGACGATCGTCGGGTGCACGTCTTTCATGGATGGTCCCGGGTTCGTACCATTCGGCTGATGCGAACCGAAAAAGGTGTCGCGCCGGTGTGGCGTGGTCAACGGCCGCGGCCCGGTTCCGTCGCGCGAGGCGTGCGCTGAACGCCGGCGTCCGTTGTCGGGTTCGTACTCGCGCCCTGGACGATCCTCATCGATTGGAGACACGTGTGACGAAGCGGAACATCATGTTCGCCGTGCTGGTCGTGGTCACAACGGCCTGCGGCCGGGCGGGCGAGCGCGATGCGGCGGACTCGCCCGATATCGAAGAGCATATCGCGCGCATCGAGGCGGGACTGCCCCCGACATTCACGATCCGCGGTGAGTTGCCGGCGCGCGTCTCGATCCAGGAGCGGATGCGTCAGCTCGGCGTACCGGGCGTGAGTGTCGCGGTCGTGAACGATGGTCGCATCGAGTGGGCGCGGGCGTGGGGCGTCACGGACACGGAGACCGGCCGGCCGGTCACGGGGCAGTCGCTGTTCCAGGCCGCATCGATCTCGAAGCCGGTGGCTGCGCTTGCCGCACTGCGGCTGGTCGAGGCCGGCCACGTCGATCTCGATGAGGACGTCAACACCTATCTGACGAGCTGGAAGGTCCCGGACAACGAGTTCACGACCGGCCAGAAGGTGACCCTGCGTCGTCTGCTCACGCACACCGCCGGAACGTCCGTCTGGGGTTTCCCGGGCTACGGTCCCGACGAGACCGTACCGAACACGGTCGGCGTTCTGGAAGGCGAAGGCAACACGGATCCGGTGCGCGTTTTCCAGGTGCCCGGCTCCGCGGCGCGCTACTCGGGCGGCGGCTACACGATCGTGCAGTTGCTCGTCTCCGACGTGCACGGCCGTCCGTTCCACGACGTGATGCGGACGGAGGTGCTCGAGCCGATCGGCATGACGCGCAGCACGTTCGAACAGCCCATCCCCGAATCGATGCGCAACGACATCGCGTTCGCCTATCGCGATGGCGGCGCAGTCGTCGAGGGCAACTGGCACACCTATCCGGAACAGGCCGCGGCCGGACTGTGGACGACGGCGAGCGACCTGGCGCGTTACGCGATGGCGGTGCAGCGCGCCGCGCGCGGCGGATCGGACGTGATCACACAGGAAATCGCGCGTGCGATGCTGGCGCCCGATGCCCTCAACGGGCACGGCCTCGGTCCGGCCCTCGATCCGGATGCCGGCACGTTCTCGCACGGCGGCTCGAACGAAGGCTACGCGCAAACTTCATCGCGTACACCGATGAGGGCCGGGGCGCGTTCGTCATGACGAACTCCGACAACGGCAGTCCGCTCGCGCTGCAGATCCTGTTCGCCATCGCCGAAGAGTATGGCTGGCCGTCACCGATGCCATCGGAACGCGTACCGGTCGAGCTGGTCCGTCCACTACTCGAGCGCTGGACCGGCGACTATGCCGTGGCGGAGCTGGGCGTTGCCGTAGCGGTGCGGATCGAAGGCGACACGTTGCGCGCGAGTATCCCCGGTCAGGCGATGACTCTCATCCCGACATCGGATTCGACGTTCTTCGACAGACGCACCGGCCAGGCGGTGGCGTTCGGAAGCGGCCAGGACGGTTCAGCGGTTCTGACGGTTTCGGGCGTGACGGCCATACGGAACTGACGCCAGCGACCGCCGCGATGGAGACCGCTGCGGTCTTCCGGCGCCAGGGGTTTCACGCTGAGGCCGCCGGGGGGGGGACGGAGTGGGCGCGGGGGGTTGGCGAAGCGGGCGCGGCGGTGACGCCAACGCGGCGACTGCTCGCACCGGGATCCGAGCGAGGCCCCCGATCCGTCACACGGATCCGGATGTCGTGATGCGACGGACCGGACGGCGCTTTGCCCGGCACCCGAAAAAACATCCGTTCTTCCGACGTTGGCATGGGTTGTTTCGAGTCCGCCGCTATCGAACGTGCTGGCCGGCCTGGCTGCATACCGGCCGCGTGCACTCCAGAGTTGTCCGTCACCATTGGCTGCACGCGCCGGCGCAACGTGAACCTTGCCCCAACCGGCATCTGCCGGGCGCGGGGCAACATTGACTGTTGCTGGAGCGGTGAATCATACCCCGCCCGTACCGCTCAAACGAGCCGGAGCAAATATGCCTTCGCCCACGTCACGGCCATCCGTCACCCATTCCTTGACCGTCGCGACCCGACACCTCCATGCGCGGTCAGAATCACCCCACACTAGAGAAATGCCGCTCTGGGGGAAAGTTCACGTCACGCCGCGACCGGATCGGCCCAGGAAACCGGTGCCCCTGCCCGGCCGACGGGACATGGCGGCCCTGTCCCACTGCGACGGAATGAACCCACGCCGAAGCTGGAAGCGCCTATTTATTTGGGGCGCTCCGGCTTGCCGTGGGGTCAAGCCGCATGGAACTCCGGCAGATGGCGCAATTGGTCGGGTTCGCGGGACCGGCTGGTGGGGATTCCACCGGGTCAGGGGCGGTGAGATCCCCGGACGGGGGCGCGGGACCGGCTGGTGGGGATTCCACCGGGTCACGGGCCGTGAGATCCCCGGACCGCGGGCCGCGGGACCGGCTGGTGGGGATTCCACCGCGCAAGACAACGCCATATCCCCTTGGGAACAGGCGTGTGTCGGGGTTGCCGCCCCAGGCGATCGGTTCCGGCGCAACGGCAGATCCGGGCCGGCCATCACCAATCAGTTCTCAGCGTTCACAGCGCGCTCCGCGGTGAAACCGCAGTCACGGGGAGCGCGGAGGCCACGAGCGGCAGAGTTTGGCCGGAACGACCATTCCCGTGCCCCGGTTCCACGCCGATCGTCGACACGATGGAGATGACAAAGTTCTCGCTACGACTGAGATGAACACCACCGCCCCGAGGGTACTCGGCCAACTCCTTCTCTCGAGTCACGCCGTCGACGCGGCGACGCTGGATTCGGCGCTGGCGGAGCAGCGTCGGACGCGGGAACGGCTGGGGCAGGTTCTGGCGCGGCTCGGCGTGGATCCGGAGGCGATCGCGAAGGGACTCGCGGCGCAGCTTCGTCTGGAGTACGCCGAGCCGCCGATCCGCAGTGACGATGCGGCGTTGCGGCTGGTAGCGCCAAAGCTGGCCGAGCGGCTGCGGGTCGTGCCGGTCACGTGCAATGAGAGGCGGGTCCGGATCGCGATGGCCGATCCACTGGACGCGGATGCGATCGACGACCTGCAGTTCCAGACCGGGCGGCGGGTGGAGCCGCTGGTCGCATCGGTGCGGGCCATCGAGATCGCTCTGGCGGCATACCAGCCGGGCGTCGTCGAATCGATTGTAGGCCGGATCGGCGCGGGCCGGGCGGGCGGTATCACGGAGCAGGCGGAAGTCGCGGCGTTGCGGCGCGCGTCGCAGGCGGCGCCGATCGTGTCGCTGGTCGACCTCGTGCTGGCCCGCGCGGTGAAGGCGGGCGCGAGCGATGTCCACATCGAACCGGCGGGCGACTCGTTGAGGATCCGGATTCGGGTGGACGGCATGCTGCGCGAGCTGATGATGCTGCCGGCGCACGCTGCGGGCGCGTTCGCATCGCGGATCAAGGTGATGGCGGACATGGACATCGCGGTGAAGCGGCGGCCGCAGGACGGGCGTGCGGTCGTTCGGGTCGAGGATCGCGAACTCGGGCTGCGCGTGTCGACGCTGCCGGCACACGGCGGCGAGAAGACCGTGATCCGGATCCTCGATCCGTCGAACGCGGGTCGCGCGCTCGAGGACCTCGGGTTCGAGGGCGACACGCTTGACCGCTTCGTGAATCTGCTTGGATCGAGCCACGGTGTGATCCTCGTCACCGGCCCGACCGGCAGCGGGAAGACGACGACGCTGTATTCCGCGCTTGCGCGGCTGGACCGGAACACGAGGAACGTGGTTACGCTCGAGGACCCGATCGAGTACCGGCTGCCGGGACTGACGCAGGTTCAGGTGCACCGGCGCGCGGGCCTCGGCTTCGCGACAGCGCTGCGCGCCGTCTTGCGGCAGGATCCGGACGTGATCATGGTCGGTGAGTTGCGGGACCGGGAGACGGCCGAAGTGGCGATGTCCGCCGCCATGACCGGACACCTCGTGCTGTCGACCGTGCACACGAACGACGCCCCATCAGCGGCGACCCGACTGATCGACATGGGCACGCCCGCGTGGCTCATAGCGGCCGGTCTCATCGGTATTCTCGCGCAGCGACTGGTCCGCAGGTTGTGCCGGCACTGCCGGACCGAGCAGGTCGCGCCGGCCGGCCGGCTGGTCGCGCTCGGCCTGCCCGCTGCTGATTCGGCCGTCTTCGAGCCGGGCGGCTGCCATCGCTGCGAGGGTACTGGCTACTCCGGCCGCCTCGGGATCCACGAGATGCTCGTCGTGGATGGCCCGATCCGGAAACGCCTGATCCGCAGTGCGTCGACGGAATCGGTCCGTGACTCGGCGAGGTCCGCGGGGATGCGGAACCTGGCACAGGCTGCGTGGTCGCGCGTCGTGGCCGGTGAAACATCGATCGACGAAGTGCGGCCGATCCTCGGGCTGCTGGCCCGGGAGACCGCCGGTGGTCAGGGTTCGCCCCCGAAAGCCGGGGCGGCGCCGTCGGCGGGTGAGCCCGTCAGCGGGACGGGCTCACCCGTCAACGGCGCTACTCGCCAGCTCGAGGCATAGATGGCGGCAAGGACCTGGGCGGCGAAGAGGGCGATCACGAAGCCGAGCACCACCATGCGCTGGAGCGCCGAGAGACGATCCCCGGATCGGACGGGCACCGGACTCTGGACGGCGGCCGTCAGCCGCAGCCCGCCGGATTCCTGAAGCACGAGGTGCATATCGGCGCCGCATCGGCCGCAGAGCCGCTGGGCATGGCGGTTGAGCTCCCAGCAGTGCGGGCAGACGGCCATGCGGGGGCCGTCGGGCGCGAACGAGCCACGGAGGTCGACGTGCAGCACTACGCTGGCAGAACGCCGACGTCGCGATCGAACTCGTCGGCGACCTGGCGCAACAGCCGCTCGATCCGGTCGCCGCGCGCCGGGAACAGGTGCCGGTCCGCGATCCGGTTCAACGACGTCCGAACGGACCGGAACGCGTCGGCGCAGTTGCCGTAGACGCGGTCGAGGCCGTGGTGCTCGGCGTCGCGGTGCTTCGATGCCATGCGGTAGCCGGCCGCACCCAGTTCCTCGAAGTAGTGGATCCCGGGCGCGCCTCGCCGCTGGACGCGCGCCGTGACGTGGTCCGGAAACAGGCCGCTCAGCCAGAGCGCGAATTCGCCGAGATGAGCGCGCAGCAGGAACGCCTGCCTGCCATCCGAATGGTCGGCCGCCGCAACGATGTCCACGAGGTGATGGAACTCCTGTTCGCTGCCTTCCACACGAAATGCACGGCCGGAACGTCCAAAAGCAAGGAGCAGCGAAGCGATGTAGTCCGCGAGTTGGAGGTCGACGATGCCCTCCTCGAGCAACGCATGTCGAACGAGCACATAGAAGACGAGTTCGGACGAGGCGCTGCTGAACTCGCGGCCGGCCATGATGGCGTTGAACGTGCGCGGATCATCGAGGATCGCGTCGAGACCTTCCTCGCGGAGCCGGCCTTCGAGCCGGTCGCGGTCGGGTTCCGAACCGCGCGACAGCAGCCAGACCAGCAACGCGGCCTCGGATCGGCCGAACGTCTCCCTCACGTTGGGTACGATCATGCTCACCTCCTCCGCCCCGGACGGTGACATACCCGTCCGTTTTCGCGTCTACGTCCGAAGCGTCCGAAAAGGTCCACTCGCTCGCTGTCGCCCGTCAGGGCGTATATTGGCATTATCGGACGCTTGAACGGATAGTTCATGGCTGTGACGCGTAAACGGACTTTCGAACGCCGGCTCTTCGGCTGGCTGCTGGTGCTTTCAGTGCTGCCCGCGCTGGTCGTGCTGGCTGGCTCGCTCGTCGTCGGTGCACGCTCGCTGAGCCTGGTGGGGACGCTCGGGCCGTGGGAGCGCGTCGCCGAATCCGGCCTTGCGCTCATCGACGCGGCGGCGACCGTGCCGGCCGACTCCGCTCTGGCAGCGGCGGCGCAGCGGCACCGCGATGATCTGTCGAACTCGCTCGTGCAGGCCAATCGCTGGCGGTTCCTCGAAGAGCGACTCGTCGCGTCGGCGCCATTGCTCGTCGGTTTCGTGATCGTCGTACTCGTACTGGCCGCGCTGCTCGTCAGTCGCAGGCTTGCGCGCGAGATGGCGAGTCCGCTGAACGATCTGGTCGAGTGGGCCGGCCGGCTCGGCCGCGGCGAAGCGCTGCCGCGCGGTACTGGCAACGGTCGGCGCACGGAGCCGGCGGAGATCGAGGTGCTGCGCGGTGCACTGCGCCACGCGTCGAGCGAGATCGAGACGGCCAGACGGCTGGACCTCGAAGCTGCGCGAACGAGGGCGTGGGGTGAGATGGCGCGCCGCGTCGCCCACGAGATGAAGAATCCGCTGACACCGCTCCAGCTGGCGGCGCACCGCATATCGAGGCACGCACCGGATGATCCGGTACTGCTGGATGCGGCGACCGTCATCCGCGAGGAGACCGGGCGTCTCGACGAACTGGCTCGCGGCTTTGCGGCGCTCGGTCGGCCGGCGCCCGGTCCCGTGTCCGAAGTGGATCTCGAGGAGCTTCTCGCGTCGCTGCTCGAGACCGATGTGCCCGACCCGATCCGTCACTCGATCACGGCCGGTACCGGAACTTGCAGCGTGTCAGGCCATTACGAGGCACTGCAGCGTGCGTTCAGGAACCTCGTCCGCAATGCGGTCGAAGCCGTTGCGGAGGGTGCGGGCAGCCGGATCGAAGTCGAGATCACGGACGAGGGTGAGAGCGTCCGTGTCGCCCTGCGTGATGACGGGCCGGGCATCCCTGACGAGCTGACCGAAACGATATTCGAGCCGGACCGCACGCTGAAGGCGGGCGGCACCGGGTTGGGCCTTGCCATTGTGCGGCAGGTAACCGCGGCCCATGGCGGAGCGGTATCCGGGCGCAACCGCCGCGACGGGCGGGGTGCGGAGTTCATCGTCACATTGCCGAAGGTGCCACGAGGCGCTTCGACACCACAACCATGAGGACGGTTTGACCAGAACATTCATTCTGCTGATTGCAGCGATTACCCTCAGCGCGTGCGCGCTCCGGCTGGGCGGGCAGAAGCCGGTGGCATACTCCGCATTGGCAATCGAGGCGCCGACGGGTGCGTCAGCGGCCGAGGTCGCCGATCTGATCACGAGCGTCGGCGCGACTCTCGTGCTGTTGACCGCGGATCAGGATTCGGCGTGGTTCGGCGACGTCTCGACGCGGACCGGCCTGGCGCTCAGCGGGCCGGGCAGGACGGAGACGCCGGCGAAGGCGTTCCTGTCGAACCTCGAGATTCTCGGTGACACGTCGATCGTGCTCGGCGTCGCGGACGGCTCGCGTATGCACATGCACGACGCGCTCTACCGGATCGAGGAAGGCCGCTTCGTCGACATGATGCTGATCGGCGTGTCCGATCAGAGCGACCTGCGGGAGGCCGCGCGCACACTCCTCGCGTACATCGCGACGGACGTGGGTGCCGAAGCCGCGATCGTGATGGCGATCGACGCGACCACCCGCCAGGCGGCGGACAGTCTGGCGACGCTGCTGCGAGCGGCGTACACGACCGCAGACGAATGCGCCGGCGATGCCAGTGCGGCCGGGACCGGCAGCATGCGGCTCTACTACGGCCCGTCGGCTCGAGTTCGCTGCAACACGGCGCGCCAGATCGAGGGCATCGGGTCACCCGTGCTCGCGGAGCTGATCGTAGGCCGTTGATCGAGGATCCATGGCCAGGATCCTGATTGTAGACGACGAAGCGAACATCCGTCGCATGCTGGCGGGCCTGCTCGAGAGTGAAGGCCACGCGACGGCGGCCGCCGGTGACGCGGACGCGGCGATAGCCGCCATGCATGCGGAAGAAGCTGACGTCGTCCTGCTCGATCTGGCGCTACCGGGCGCGAGCGGGCTCGTCGTGCTCGAACGGCTGCGCGCCGACTGGCCAGCGACGCCCGTCGTCATGATGTCCGGCCGGGCCAGCCTGTCCGACGCGGTCAGTGCGACGCGCATCGGCGCGTTCCACTTCCTCGAGAAGCCGCTCTCTCCCGAAGCACTTCTAATGGCGGTAGAGGGTGCGGCAGAGCTGCGTCGCGCGCGCGAGTTGAGCCGGACACTGACGGCCGAACGCAGTGCGGACGCCAGCCTGGTCGGTGACAGTGTCGCCATGCGACGCATCCGCGAACTGGTGGCACAGGTCGCACCGACGGATGCGCGCGTTCTGATCGCCGGCGAGAGCGGAACCGGCAAGGAAGTTGTCGCCGCGATGCTGCACGGCGAATCGCAGCGGAGCGCGGGTCCGTTCGTGCGCGTGAACTGCGCGGCGATCCCGCGTGATCTCGTCGAGTCGGAGATGTTCGGCCACGAGCGGGGCGCGTTCACGGGCGCGTCGGCGCGGCGGCGAGGGCGCTTCGAGCTGGCTCACGGCGGGACGCTGCTGCTCGATGAGGTTGCGGATCTGGGTTCCGAAGCGCAGGCCAAGCTGCTGCGCGCGCTCGAGTCGGGCGCTATCGAGCGAGTGGGTGGCGAGCGGCCGATCACGGTCGACGTCCGCGTGCTGGCCGCGACGAATCGCGACCTGGCGGCCGCCATCGAAGCCGGCGATTTCCGCGAGGACCTGTTCTATCGACTCAACGTGATCCGCATCGACCTGCCGCCGTTGCGCGAGCGGACGGCCGACATTCCCGCGCTCGTTGCGCATTTTCTCGAGCGGCTTCGCCTGCGTGAAGGAATGGAGCCGCCGAAACTGGGCGCCGCCGCGCTCGACAGGCTCACGCGCTACCGGTGGCCGGGCAACGTACGCGAGCTTGCGAACGTGTGTGAACGGCTCACGATCCTGCACGCGGGCCGCACGATCGGACCCGCAGAGCTGTTCGGCCTGCTTTCCGACGAGCACGTGCAGGACGATCCGGACGCCCACGCCCTTTCGCTCATCGACAAGCTCGACAACTTCGAAAGACACGTCATCGAGAAGTCGCTCCGTGATGCCGGCGGCAGCGTGGCGGAAGCCGCGCGCCTGCTGGAAACGGACCGGCCAAACCTGTACCGCCGAATGAAACGGCTGGGGATCGACCGATGATCCAGGGAAACGGACGACGATTCATCACGACCTTCGCGCTCGCGTTTCCCGCGGCTTGCGCGTTCCTTGCGGTTCCGGCCGCCGCACGAGCGCAGGACGAAGCGCTGGCACAGTTGCCCGACAGCATCGCGCTCCGCGTCATCGCGTTCTACAACGCACCGACCACGACGCGGCTGGCGGGGGGCGGCACGCACATAACAACGGGCACGTCGATCGGCGGACCCGTGGCCGTGCTGGGCGGTCCGTTCGCGCTGGCCGGCACCATCGGCGGCGACCTGGTCGTGATCAACGGCGACGTCCAGCTCGAACGCGGCGCGCGCGTCGATGGCACGCTCACCGTCGTCGGCGGCACCGTCAGCGGAATCGAGCTCGCGACGATTGCGGGCGGCGTGTCCCATCACCGCGAGCCGCTCCGGTTCCGTCAGGACGCGGGTGGGATGGTATACGCTCCGCCCGCGGCGGAGGCCGAGCTGTCCGCCGGCCGCGATTTCGGGTTCGGCAGGACCGACATTCTGGTGGCGGCTCGCCGCGACTACAATCGCGTCGAGGGGCTTCCGATCTCGTTCGGCCCGCGCGTCCGCATCGGCCGGTCGAATCCGACACTGTTCCATGCGCTCGCGATCTACCGCAGCTCGGCGGGCCTGCGCATCGACCCCGACCAGATGGGCTATGCGATCCGTGTCGAGCAGTTCCTCGGCGGCGGCAACACCGCTCGGCTCGGACTCCGCCTGTTCTCCGAGATTACGCCGATCGAGGACACGGGCATCACGAACCGCGAGAACTCGCTATCGACGTTCGTGCTCCACGACGACTATCGCGATGCCTACGAACTCGAGGGCTGGGCCGCGTTCGTTCGCTTCGCGCGGTCCGGCTGGCCGCACGATCTGACAATCGAGTACCGCGAGGAGAAGCACCGCTCGGTCGCGACCGCCAACCCGTGGTCGCTGTTCAACAACGCCGAGCCGTGGCGGCCGCAGCCGCTCGTCGCCGAAGGCACATGGCGGGGTGTTACTGCCAGCTTCGTCTACGACACCCGCAACGATGACACGGATCCGGCCGCCGGCTGGCACATCATGGTCGAGGCGGAGCAGGGGACCGGCGGCAACCTGCGCATACCGGCGGCGACAGCGCTTCCGGGCGATTCGACGGTCGGGCCGTTCGGCGTGCGCGAGCGGTTCACGTCCACGTCGTTCGACATCCGCCGTTATTTCCGGATCGGACCCGGAACCAAGCTGTCGGTCCGCGGTTTCGCCGCCGGCTCGATCGATGGCTCTTCGCTGCCAGCTCAACGACAGCACACGATCGGTGGAGAGGGCGGACTGCCGGGCTACGGCCTGCATCGCTTCGATTGCTCCGCGCGCCGCAGTCAGGTCGAGTACCGTGATGAGGCATTCTTTCCGTGGTATGGCTGCGACCGCGTCGCGCTCGGCCAGATCGAGCTGCAGTCCGATTTCCCGCTGCTCTCCCGACAGACGGATGCAATCGGCAACGCGCTCGGCGTACAGAGCGGCGCGCGCTGGGTCGCCTTCTTCGACATCGGCCGCGCATGGAACGAGGCCGATGCGCTTGCCGGACGCGGCGGCGGCAGACGCACGTTCGCGACCGATGCAGGACTCGGGATCCGGATCGGCGGACTCGGCTTCTACTGGGCGTATCCGATGTCCGGCGCGGAACGCGGCATCAACTTCTTCGTCCGGCTCGGCCGCAGGCTTTGAACCCCTTCGGCGCCCTCCTCCTGCTGCTTCTGTCCGGCATCGCCGGGGCGGCACCGGACACGACCGCGGTCCAGGAGCCGCCGCTGGCCGTGCGGGCCGATTCGACCGCAGACAGGCGAGCCGTGCTCCGTATCGGCGGCGTCCTCGACGACGAGGCGCTCGAGAACGCCGTGGCGTCCGGACTGCCGCTGCGCATCGGTGTTCGCGTCGAACTCTGGCGCGACGGTTTCTTCGATGGGCTCGAAGGTGGCGAGGACTGGGCGACGATGCTGTTGTTCGAGCCGCTCGAGCGACACTACGTCGTTCGAACGGCGACCGGCGGCGCCAGCCGGTTCCGCGACTATGCAGCCGCCCGCGCGGCGATCGAGGCCGTGTATCCGCTTGCCCTCGCGCCGAGGCGGTCGGGCCGGTACTACTACACGGCGACGCTCGAGATCGAAACGCTCTCGCTATCCGATCTCGAAGAGCTGGAGCGCTGGCTGCGCGGTGAGCTGGGGCCGGCCGTCAGCGGAGAACGCTCCATTGTCAACGCAATGGGCGAGGGCGTGAAACGGCTGTTGATCCGACTTCTCGGCCTGCCGTCCAGACGCATCGAAGCGAGGAGCGAGAGGTTCACGATCGGATGAGCACATGGGCGAACTGCGCGGCCTGCCGCACGAGCTGACAGCAGGCCTCGATGCCGCGTTCGCGCGCACCATCGAGGAGCCGCTCGACGATGACACCTTCGGCGCGCTGGCACTCGCCGCGTTCGCATGGCAGTTCGACAACAACCGGCACTATGCGGCGTTCTGCCGCCGTCGATCCCGTACGCCCGGATCCGTCACGCACTGGCGGGACATACCCGCCGTGCCGACCGCGGCGTTCAGGGAGGTCGAACTGACGTGCGCGGCCGCCGGCTCGGCCGATGCCGTGTTCCGGACGAGCGGTACGACGCAGGACAACAAGCGCGGTGTTCACGTCGTCCCGGACATCCGCTTCTACCATCGATCGCTGATCCCGAACTTCGCGGCCATGGTCCTGCCCGAAGGAACGACGATGACGATGTTCTCGCTCGTGCCACCGCCGCGGGATCTTCCGGACTCATCGTTGTCGCACATGATCGCGACCGCAATGGAGCGGTTCGGCACACGCGACAGCCGGTGGTGCGCCAGCGCCGCGGACGGCATCGACCACGAAACGCTCGATCGCGCGCTCAGAGACGCACGCGCCAGTGGCGAGAGCGTGTGCATTCTCGGCACGTCGTTCTCCTTCGTTCACTGGACCGATGCGATGCGCGAACGCGGCATGCGACACAGGCTGCGCGACGGGTCCCGCCTGATGGATACCGGCGGCTTCAAGGGCCGTAGCAGGGAGGTCGGCCGCGACGAGCTGCGCGCGACGTACCTCGATCTGCTCGGCCTCCCGCCCACGCACTGCATCAACGAATATGGCATGACCGAACTGTGCTCGCAGTTCTACGACGCATCGTTGCGCGATGCGATCGTCCGACGGACCCTCGGGCCGGACCGCAAGGTGGTGCCGCCCTGGGTGCGGACCGAAGTCGTGCATCCGGAAACGCTCGATCCCGTGCCCGACGGAACGACGGGCCTGCTGCGCCACATCGATCTCGCGAACATCGGGTCCGTGATCGCCGTACAGACCGAGGATATCGGCGTCATCGTCGATGGCGGGTTCCGCGTGATCGGGCGCACGGCCGGCGCCCACCCACGCGGCTGCTCGATCGCGATGGACGACATGCTCGAGGCCGTGAGAAATCCGTGACCGACCCGATCGACGCGTTCCATCTGCCCGGCCTGACCGATGACGACGTCGACCGCTGGGATGTTCGCGAGTACGGCGCCACAGCCGTTCGACTCCGGTTTCCCGTGTTGAATGGCGGCGCGCTCACGCGCATCGCGGCAAGGCTGGTTGAAGTGGGCGGTGCTGCCATACGGAGCATGCGTCCGGGCGACATCGTGGCTGCAATCGACGCCGCGTCCAGCCGGCTTGCCGACGCGGACGATCCTCTGGGCCGGATCGCCGAGTACGCGCTGCCCGCAGCGACCGGGTACTCACCCGCGATGGTCCGTCTCGTGCTCGACCGCGCAACCCGGGACTGGACCTCGCCCGTACTGCGGGACCTGCTCGATCGAGAGATACCGGACGACGCACTGGAACGGTTCGTGCCCATGCACGGTACCGCAATCAGGACAATGGCCGTGCCGCCGCGGCTCGCACTCCACATCGGCTCCGGCAATGTGCCGGGTGTGGCGGTGACATCGATCGTGAGATCGCTGCTCGTGCGGGCACCGACGCTCGCCAAGACGGCCGCAGGCGAGCCGCTGCTCAGTGTTCTGTTCGCAAGGGCTCTGGCAGACGTGCGGCCGCTGCTCGCGGACGCACTCGCGGTCGCGCACTGGCCAGGCGGCCACTCGACCGTCGAAGATGAAGCGATCGCGGCGGCGGACACCATCGTTGTGTATGGCTCGGCCGAGACGGTCCGGTCGATCCGGGAGCGGGCGCCGGCCCGGGTCCGCATCATCGAGCATGGCCCGCGCGCTTCAGTCGGGCTTGTCGGCCGTGAATCGCTCGCATTGGAGACCGCGGCGAGGGTGACGGCGGCTCGTGTCGCATGGGCCGTGGCGATGTTCGACCAGCAGGGCTGCGTTTCGCCCCATGTCGTGTGGGTCGAGCGCGCCGCCGTGGACGTCGATGCGTTCGCCGCAATGCTTGGCCGGGCGCTCGACGCGCTCGAGCAGGAGTTACCGCGCGGGTCAATGGACGCGGCGGAAGCAGCCGCCATTCATGATGTGCGGACGCGCGCCGAGTTTCGCTCGATCGCGGGTGAAGACGTGTCGCTGTTCGAAGGCAGCGGCGCCACCTGGACCGTGATCCGCGACGCCGATACGGCCTTCGAACCGTCGTGCCTGAACCGGACCGTCCGCGTCAAGCAGATCGATCGGCTCGAGGATGCGCCGGAACTGATTGCACCGCTCCGCGGGTTCATACAGACAGTGGCGATCGAAGGCCAGGGCGACCGGACCGACGAACTGGCCAGAAAGCTGGCCGACGCGGGTGCCACGCGGATCACTGATTTCCGCAGCATGCCCTGGCCGCCGTCGACCTGGCACCACGATGGCGCCGGGCCGCTGCGCGAACTGGTTACATGGGTAGACCTGGAAACCGAATGACTGGCTGCAACCTGGAATGACCGTACTCGGATGGATCGGCCTCGGCCTGATCGTCGGCGCCCTGGCCAAGTACATCATGCCGGGCAAGGACCCCGGCGGCCTCATTGTGACCGTGCTGATCGGCATCGCGGGCGCGATGATCGGCGGCGCCATCAGCAACCGTCTCGGCTGGCGTGGGGTCACCGGCTTCGATCTCCGCAGCATCGGCGTCGCCACCTTCGGCGCGATCCTGCTGCTCATCGCATATCGGATCATCCGCCGCCGGCCGTCGTGATCGCACTCCTCGACATCGTGGCCCAGGATGGTGGTGGCCTCGCCAATGCGCTTCAGCAGCGGCCGTTCCTCTCGATTGCGACTCTCTTCGGCGCGGGCGTTCTCACCAGCCTGACGCCATGCATCTATCCCATGATCCCGATCACCGTCGGCCTCATCGGCGGGAGCGCACAATCCGGCGCATCGCGGGGTCGAACTGTCGGCCTGACGCTGACCTACGTCGCCGGTCTCGCCCTGCTGTACGCGACCATGGGCCTCATCGCGGGCCTCACCGGCTCCCTCTTCGGGACCGTCGCATCCAATCCGTGGGCCCGCTTCGCCATAGGGAACCTGCTGCTCGTTTTCGGACTGGCCATGCTGGATGTCATTCCGATCAACGTGCCGGGCCGACTCGCTGAATGGGCCGGCGGCATGAAGGGTGGCTCGTTCCCCGCCGTTTTCGCGCTCGGCGCGACGTCCGGCGTCGTCGCGGCGCCCTGCGGCGCGCCCGCATTCGCCGCCGTGCTCACGTTCGTGGCCGCGACACAGAGTGCCATCCTCGGCTTCATATACCTGTTCGTGTTCTCGATCGGCATGACCGCGCTTCTCATCGTGGTCGGCCTTTCATCCGGCAGCCTCGCGAAACTGCCGCAGTCCGGGCGGTGGATGGTATGGGCCAAGAGGATCGCCGGTCTGATTCTGATCGCAATGGCCGAGTACTACTTCATTCAGATGGGAATGGTGTTCTGATGGTTTCGAAGATGGATCTGACGGCGATCGTCGTCATGCTCGCGCTCGGTGTCGCACCGGCAGCCGCGCAGGACATCGGACTGCCGGTCGGCTCGACGCCCGCCGCGGTCGAGGTCGAGGACCTCGAGGGCAACACCGTGAACCTGACGACGGTCATCCAGGCCAGACCTACGCTCGTCGAGTTCTGGGCAACATGGTGCGCGCTCTGCGAAGCGCTCGAACCCCGGCTCCAGGCCGCGAAGCAGCGCTTCGGTGACAGCGTCGGCTTCATCATCATCGGTGTCGGCGTCAATCAGACGCCTCGCAGGATCCAGCGACACCTCGACGAGCACCCGGCCGTCGGTCCCGTCTACTACGACCGTCGCGGTGCAGCCGTTCGCGCGTTCATGGCCCCCACAACCTCGTACGTCGTCATCCTCGATGCCGCGGGCAAGGTCGCCTACACCGGCACCGGCGAGCACCAGCCCATCGTCGAAACGCTCGGCAGGCTGCTCGGATCGCAGTAAACAGCAGGTCGGCAACAGCAGAATGGGGAGGGCTGAACTGCAGAATGGGGACATGGGGGATCCGGACCGCGATGGGGGGATGAACGGCCAAGGGGGTTCTTTCAACTGGCGCTTCCGGCTTCGGCGTGGGTTCATTCCGTCGCAGTGGGACGGGGCCGCCATGGGTCCTGTCGGCCGGGCAGGGGCACCGGTTTCCTGGGCCGATCCGGTCGCGGCGTGACGTGGACCTTTCCCCAGAGCGGCATTTCTCAAGTGTGGGGTAATTCTGACGGTGCATGGAGGTGTCGGGTTTGCCCCGGCTCGTTTGAGCGGGACGGGCGGGGTATGATTCACCGCTCCAGCAACAGTCAATGTTGCCCCGCGCCCGGCAGATGCCGGTTTGGGGCAAGGTTCACGTTGCGCCGGCGCGTGCAGCCAGCGGTGACGAACCACTCTGGAGTGTACGCGGCCGGTATGCAGCCAGGCCGGCCAGCGCGTTCGATAGCGGCGGACTCGAAACAACCCATGCCAAAGTCGGAAGAGCCTTTAATTTAAACTGAATTCAAGACACGACGATGGGTCCCCCCGGCTTCGTGCATCCAGCAGCCCCTGATCCCTGCCCGTCAACGCTCCGCCTCCATCGTCCGACCCATCTCCCTCTCCGGGCCCGTTCCCCCGCCCGGCGCGGCAACCGGCCAGAGGACACCAACCGCAGAATGGGGACACGGGGGATAGCGTCCCGCCGCGGACAACCGTATCCTGGACGGGATTTCCGGCGCAGCAGGGCGCCGCCCGTCCGCGGACAGGACCGAGTCCACCTGAGCCGGCAGAGTCCAGGGTTCGATAACGAACCTCCTTTCGCCCGATAGCAGCGGACACCGGGCATTACGGCAAGGAGGTTTGTCATGCCCGACCTGCACGTCCCCGTCCGTCCGGACCTCGAACAGCTCAGGCACCAGGCGAAGGACCTGCTGCGGCTTCTGCGCGCAGGCGATGCGCGCGCTGTGACGCTGTTCTCACAGAACCACCCGGCCGCAATCGCGCCGGGCTCGGCAAGGCTGGCGGACGCGCAGCTCGCGCTGGCCAGGGCGTACGGCGTCGCGAGCTGGCCGCGGCTCGTGACGGCTTGCAGGCTCATCGACGCGATCTGGCGCGACGACGCGGCGGAGGTCCGGAAACTCGTTACCGGGCAGCCGGCGCTGCTGCACGAAGATGCTCGCGGCGTGAAGGGCAACTGGGGCCCGCCCATGTCGTACGCGGCGAATCTCGGGCGCAACACGATCGTTGCAATGCTGCGGGATCTCGGCGCCGAGGACCTCGATTTCGCGTTCAACCGTGCGGCGCTACAGGGGCAGATCTCGACGGCTCGCCGGCTGTACGACATGGGAGCGCGCCCTCAGCCGGGTGCCGTCATGGGTCCGGCGGAAACCCTGAACGCGGAAGGCCTGGCGTTCCTGCTGGAGCTGGGCGCCGAACTGGCCGACGAAAACGGCGACCGGCTGGCGCCCGTCGCGCTGGTCCTCCAGACCTACTGCCGCAATCCCACCGGCAAGCACGGCTGCCTCGAGATGTTCGCGCGGCATGGCATCGAACTGCCGGACACGGCGCCAGTCGCAGTTCACCGAGGCCGGGTCGACCTGCTCGAGGCGCATCTGCGCCGTGACCCGGACCTGCTCGGCCGAACGTACTCGCATACCGAAATCTTTCCACCGGCAGTCGGCTGCGATGCAGACGAATCGCTCGCGCTGCACGCGACGCCGCTGGCCGGCGCCACGCTGCTGCACATGTGCGTCGACTACGACGAGCCGGAGCTGGCGGAGTGGCTGATCGCGCGCGGTGCCGACGTCAACGTGAAGGCTGCCGTCGATGACGCGGGGTTCGGCGGCCATTCGCCGTTGTTCGGCTGCGTTGTCGTCCAGAGTCAACGTCTGCGCCGCACCGATCAGTTCGCCCGACTGTTGCTCGACCATGGCGCGGACCCCAACCTTCGCGCGTCCCTGCGCAAGCGGTTGCGTTTCGTCGATGACGAATCGATGCACGAGTACAGAGACGTCACACCACTCGCATGGGGTGAGCAGTTCCACGACCGATCCTTCACCAGTCCGGCCGCCATGAAACTGATCCGCGAGCGCGGCGGTCGCGAATGAACAGAGGAGGCGACACCGTGAGCAGCACGATTCGTGGCACGGCAGTCTTCGTCGTTGCGGCCATGCTCGCCGGTTGCGGCGGTGCGAGCGAAGCGGACGGCGAACCGGACAGCGATGCCACGCCGACGGATACCGCCGGGTCCGCAACAGCGGGTGCGACGGGAGCGCAGCCGAACATCGTCGTCATACTCGTCGATGACATGCGGTGGGACGAGTTCGGACTCGGCGGCCATCCGTACGTGGAAACGCCCGGCATCGACCGACTCGCCAGCGAGGGGCTGATGTTCACGAGCGCGTTCCACGCGGTGCCACTGTGCTCGCCCAATCGCGCGAGCCTCCTGACGGGACAGTATCCGTCGCGCCACGGCATCATCGACAACGTCGCACGGGACCGTGCCAGTCACCGGTTGAACACGTTTCCACAGGCACTTCAGCGAGCGGGCTACGAGACCGCATTCGTCGGGAAATGGCACATGGGGAACGACCCGACGCCCAGGCCCGGCTTCGACTACTGGGTCGCGCTTCCCGGCCAGGGTCGCATCATCGATCCCGTACTGTACGAGAACGGTGCGCGTACGACTGCGACCGGCTACGTCACGGATATCCTGACCGAACGCGCACTGCGTTTCATCGGAGCAGATCACGAGCGGCCGTTCTTCGTGATGCTCAGCCACAAGGCAATACATCCCGACGCACACCAGCTCGACGACGGTTCCGTCGACCTCGACTACCCAATGGTCTACATCCCCGCCGATCGGCACGCGGGCCGCTACGATGACCACGTCTTTCCTCGGCGCGCCAACGTGCCGGAGACCGTCGACGAACTGCAGAGCGAAGCCTCGCGCAATGCACTGCGCTTTCGCGCGAGCGACGAGATCACCGGTTCATTCGGACAGGACTTCCTCGATCCGCTGACGGGCGATGAGACGATCCGGCGCCGCGCCGAGATGCTGCTGTCCGTCGACGAAGGGATCGGCCGCATTGTCGCCCTCCTCGATGAACGTGGCATCCTCGACCAGACCGTCATCCTGTTCACGAGCGACAACGGCTACTTCTTCGGCGAACACGGCTTCTCGATCGAACGACGCATGCCGTATGACGAGGCCATCCGCAGCCCGCTCCTCATCCGCTACCCGCCGATGATCGAAGCGGGTTCGCACAGCGACGCGCTCGCGCTGTCCATTGACATCGCGCCGACACTGCTCGACATCGCAAACGCGGAGATCGGCGAGCACATCCAGGGCCGCTCGCTCCTGCCACTCCTGTCAGGCGACACAGCGGGCTGGCGCAGATCCGTGCTCGTCGAATTCTACACGTACGAGAACCCGATGCCGTGGCTCGTCGACATGGACTACAGAGCCATCCGGACCGACCGCTACAAGTATATCCACTGGACGCAACACGAGGACGAGCTGTACGACCTGCACACCGATTCGCTCGAGACGCGGAACCTGGCCGCCGACCCACGGATGGCTGGCGTGGTCGATTCCCTCAGGAACGAACTGGGCAGACTGGCGCTTGCCGCGCTCGGGCTCGGGCCCGGCAGGTAACGCAGAGGGGCCGCTCGATGCTCGATCGCTCGAGGCTGGATGTTCAGAGGCCACGCCGCCAGCGATGGGGGCGTGGCCTCTGTCATGGCGCCAGCGACACGGATCGTGCCGGCCGGCGCCGGGTGGGAACCCTGCGCTTCAGTTGCCGGGGTCGGGCGGCGGGATCAGCCGGCGGATCGCCGCACCGAGATCCTCGTACGCCTGCGCATCGACCTCCCGGAAGGGCAGCGCCCGGTGCGCGATCCGGCCATCCGGTCCGATCACGAACAGGTTGCGGCCGCCCACACTCTCCCGTTCCTCGTTGAACGAGCCGTAGGCACGTGACGCTTCGCCATTCGCGTCACTCGCCATCACGAACTGGAACTGGTCGTCCTTCATCCAGCTGGCCTGCGCTTCCACAGGATCCGAGCTGATCGCGATCAGGACCACGTCCTGGCCGCCGTTGAACACCTGCGCGTACTGATCACGGTACGCGTGCATTTGAATCGTTCAGCCGCGTGTCCGGACCCTGAAGAAGAACGCCAGGACGACCGTCTTGCCGGCATAGTCGCTCAGGCGGACGCTGTCACGCAGAACGCCGTGCTGCGTCGCACCCTCCATCACGAAGTCCGGAGCCACCGCGCCGATCTCCGGCGGTGCCGGCTGCTGCGCCGCAGCCGGCGAGGCGACCAGCGCCGCGCCCAGCAATGCCACAGGCAGTACACCGTTCAATCTCATGGCCAACCTCGCGTTCTGGGGGGTCGTCTGGGCTGAACATAACGAGACGGGGAGGGTCAGGCGAGGTGATGGGGAGGGGCAATCGTTTCTGGGGCTGGTTTCTGGGGCGGGTTTCTGGGGAACGGAATGGGTTCCGATCGGGCCCCGAATCCGCGACGCCTCTCGCACATACCCTGGTTCCTCAGCCTTCAATTGAGGTGGCTACAATTTCCTGGCCGACGACAGCCACATTCAGGCGCTCACCGAGCGCACGATGGTATTCGAACATCGTCGCGTAGTTGTCGTGAAACATCATGAACGCCCGGAACAGCGGGTTGGAAACCTGGCCCTCCTCGGTGATGGTGAGACGCGTGCCGTTGTCCGCCGGCTCCAGTTCGTACGTCCACCGGCCCCGGAACGCGCCGCCGTCCACTTCCGTCACGAACCGGCGAGGCGGATCCGATTCGAGAATCTCCATCGGCATGTCGCCCCAACTGCCGCTCGTCAGCAGCGCGGGATGACCATCGCGGTCAGGCAGCCGCTCGACCGTCCGGATCTCCGGTTGCCATTCGCCCCACCGCTCCCAGTCCGAAACGGCCGCCCAGACTTCCGCTGCCGGGGCGGCGTAATGCGCGCGCGTCGCGGCAATGTGCCCGGCCGGACGCAACAGCCCTACAACGAGCGTCAGCGCCACGAGGCCTACCAGAACACCACCCACGATCAGCAGCCACCGCATCATCGTTCACCTCCTCCGAGTGCACCCCGGTCACCGCCCGGACGCGCCGTCATCGACGACAGCGCGGCTTCCGCAAGCAGCGCCAGCCCACGAATCGCTTCCCGCCGCTCCGACGCCGACAACCGGTCCAGCATCCGCCTCACCAGGCCGGGATCGAGGACCGACTTCGCGTCACGAACGCGCACGCCGTCTTCCGTCAGCCGAAGCTCCACCTGCCGGCCATCCGACTCGCTCCGCCGCCGGCTCACGAACCCCCGACCCTCCAGCCGGTCCAGGTGCACCGACATCGTGCCCGGCGTCACACCCATGTGATCCGCCAGCTCGCCCACCGTCACCGGGTCCCGCTCCTCGAGGTGGTCCAGAATGCTCGCCTGGTGCGCGGTCAGGACCGTGCCGGACCGCTCATCGCGCACGTGCCGGGTGTGACACGCGAAGAAGATGCGGGGATACAGGGTCATGACGCGTTCGACGTCGCGGCGGCTCATGGGGCGGGAAGGTGGGGCACATCATTTGATTTGTCAAGGCAAAATATTTTGGAACGAGTCCGTGCCGTCACGGGTCGAAGCCAGCGCGGCACACAACACGCATGGTTCCGGGATCGACACCAGACAGGTATGCATTCCGGGAATCGACGAACCACACGGAGTCACGGCAGAGCAATGGCGGGCGAGCTGAAGGTGGAGGTTGCGGAGGCGGAGCGTCTGACGGCGGTGAAGGCGCTGCGCGGGTTGGGCGGCCGTGCGACGGTGGGCGACCTTGTGGCGGCGACGGGAGTGACGCGGGACCGTGCGGAGCTGACGCTGAAGTCGCTGCTGGGTGATCTGCGGGGGCACGTGGCGGTTGGTGAGCAGGGCGACCTGGTATTCGAGTTCGACCGGGGCATGGTTCGTCGCGATCACGAGTCGTGGTGGTCCCGGTTCAAGCGAGGCGCGAAGCGGTTCGTTGCGGGGGCGTTCAAGATCTGGATCGTGCTGATGCTGGTGGTCTACTTCGTGGTGTTCGTGGCGCTGGTAATTGCGGCGCTGGTGGCGTCGCAGTCGCGTGATGGCGGTGGCGGCCGACGCGGTCCGCGGATGCGGATACCGACGTTCTGGATCTGGTACCTGTTCTGGACGAACAACTGGCGGTACGGTCGGCCGTACTACGGACATCGGTGGGAGCGGGGCCGCCAGGAGCGGGTTCCATTGTACAAGAAGGTGTTCGCGTTCGTGTTTGGTCCGGACCGTCCAGTGGTCACGCAGGAGGCACTGGACCGTGAGAAGGTCGAGCTGATCCGATCGCGACGGGGCGTTCTGTCGGCGGCGGAGCTGGTCGAGTTCTCGGCGTTGCCGTTGACGGAGGCGACGGACGAGATGGGCCGACTGATGGGAGCGTACAGCGGGGATGCGCGGGTGACGCCGGACGGCGAAGTCGTGTACGTGTTCCCGGAGTTGCTGGTGAGCGCGCACGGTCGGGTCCGGGCGCGGGAGCCGGAACCGGCGTGGCGGCGGCTGGAGATGGCGCTTGCCGTGACGGGCAACGCGAAGAAGGACGACATCATTGTCGCAGGGATGAACGGGTTCAACACGGTGGCGGCGGCAACGGCGCCGTGGTTCATCTTTCCGCGTCTGGGACTTGGCGGCCCGCTGGCGTGGACGGGGCTGGTGTGGGTGCCGGTGACGTTCAGCGTGGTGTTCTTCAGTGTGCATCTGGTGCGGCGCTGGCGAGTGCAGCGCGAGAACCGCGAGCGCGAGAGGCGCAATGTTCGCCGTGTGCTGCTCGGCACGGTGTTCGAGTCGGGCATCGAAGGCCGATTCGTCCGCTCCGATAGCGCCACGCGCTGGGTGCGCAGCGCGCTCGATGAATCCGTGGGTGCGGCCGTCGTCATGTCGGAGCTTCGGCAGCTCGCTGCCGAGTACGACGCGGAAGTCGAAGCGGATGAGGCGGGCGTTCTGTCGTTCCGATTCCCGAACGTGCGCAAGGCGTTCGCGGCGGCGGAGCGCACACGTTCCGCGCTGCGGCTGGAGGAAGGTCGTGTAGGCGACATCGTGTATTCCAGCGACGACACGGTGACCGAAGCGTCCGGGCGCGATCTGGAAGCGTTCGATGCGGAATTGCGGCGCCGTCTGCCGGCGCCGCAGAGGACGGCCTACCGCGATGACCTGGACCTGATCGAATTCGATCGGAAGCTCGGCGTCCGGTAGGTGGGGCGGCAGTTGCACCGGCGCCCTGTCCGGCGTACCATGGGCGAGGACCGGTGTGGGCGGTGCCGCTCCGTGTCGCATACTCCGTGATCCCCGATGCCGGTCTCGATCGAAAACTCGCGCGTGATCTACGACGCGCTCGTGGCCAACGGCGTACGGCTCGTGTCCGCGCTGCCGGAGACGTGGCTCGTGCATCTCATCCGCATGGCCGAGGACGACCCGGCGATGATCCTGGTCCGTCTTGCGAAGGAAGAGGAAGGCGTCGGCATTTCGATGGGTGCGCACATGGCCGGCGTCCGCTCCGCGATGCTCATGCAGAATCATGGATTCCTGGCCTCGATCAACGGCATCGTGTCGGGCGCGCAGCTCTACCGGATCCCGCTGCTGCTGCTGATCAGCCGGCGAGGCGTCATGGGGGAGCGGGATCCGTGGCAGACGGAGGGCGGCGGCGTGACCGAGCATGTGCTGGAAGCGCTGCGCATTCCGTACGATGTGCTCGATGACAGATCGACAGTGCGCCACCGGATCGACAGGGCGCTGACGCTTGCGGGTTCCGCGCTGCGCCCGGTTGCGCTGCTGCTGGACCGCGAGCTGATGTGGGAAGAGTGAACGGGTCCCGCGCATGAAGCGGCTCGAAGCGCTGGAATCGATCCGGCCGGTCCTCGAGGCGAACGTCGTCGTCACGATCATGGGTGCGGTGGCAGCCGAGCTGCAGTCGCTGGGCCATCGTCCGAACTGGTTCTACCTGCAGCACGCGATGGGGCTGGCATCGTCACTCGGGCTGGGCATTGCTCTGGTGCGACCCGAGCTGCGCGTCATCGTTCTCGA
This sequence comes from Longimicrobiales bacterium, assembly GCA_035513345.1. Lineage (GTDB taxonomy): Bacteria > Gemmatimonadota > Gemmatimonadetes > Longimicrobiales > RSA9 > DATKCF01. The sequence goes on along the minus strand of DATKCF010000035.1, from coordinate 112,282 downwards.
CGGCGACGGCTCCGTGCTCATGAATCTCGGCGGCCTGACCACACTCGCGCGCTACCGGCCGCCGAATCTGGTGCACGTGGTATTCGACAACGGCAGCCTGCTGTCGGTCGGCGGGTTCCCGACAGCGACATCGACCGGCAGTGACATTGCGGCCATGGCGAGCGGCGCCGGCGTACCGCGCACGGCAGCCGTCGACTCGCCCGACGGCCTGAGGGCCGCGGTCGACGCGGCCATCGCATCTGACACGCTGACCACGATCGTCGCGAAAGTCGATGCGCACTACGAGCCGCCGCGCGGCACTGCCGGTTTCGTCACCGACCTGACACTGCTGGAGAACCGATTCGAATTCGCGCGCTGGCTGAAGGGCGTGAATCCAATGGCCGGCTGAGTAGCAGGTCGCGTTGCGCGGACCGGCGGTGACAACGCGCAAGGTGCAGAGGTCGACGACGGAGAGGAGGCGGCGCGGAGACGGCAAGGATGGGACGAGGGAGGCGGACCAGGGTTCGGGGTGGGTTTGGAGAGGGCGATCAGGTGAGCGTTTCTCGCCCCCCATCCCTTCCCGTCAACCAACTACTCCGCCTCAGCCTCTTACCCTGCTCCCTCTCCGTCAACCCGCCTCCGCCCCGCATGGCTGAGAAGCGCCGGATTGCTCCAGAACTCCGCGCTCTTCGCGCTCTCCGCGGTGAACGCCGTTGAGAGCGCCAGCCGAACCGAAGTTGGCTGATCCTGGCCAGTTCTGCGCTCTTGTTTTGCGCTCTTGTGTTGCGCTCTCGATGGTACGGTGACTCATTGACAGGCAGGGGTGCGATGGTCGAGCATCGAAAGGAACGGTGGCGCAGCCAGCGTGAACCGGCCGGCCCGGACGAGGATTCGCCGGGCAGGTCAGCCATTGGCGGCAGCCGGACATCGGGCTACCATTCCGTGGCACGCGAAAGCAGCAACCCGAGCCGATGGACCGGCCGAATGAAGCATGAAGTTGATCGCGCGGGACGCGCCCCGAAGCCACGCGCGAAACGGTACTGGCCGGACCTGGTTTTCCGTGTTGCGCTGGTGTTCTGGCTGGTGCTCGGTCTGACGAGCGTCATCAAGACGATGCTGTTCGATCAGCCGAGTGTCACCAACGTTCTGCTCGTTGCGTGGGGCGTGGTCGTGATCTTCGTACTCTGGTTCCGGATGGGTCCGCCCAGGCAGTCGAGCACGGGTAACCGGATTCTGCGATAGGGCGGCGCGCAACGAAAACAGGAGGCTACGTGCAGTCGATCCTCGACCAGCTGGCGGACACGCTGGGCAGTGGGACAGTGCAAGTCGTCGATCTTACGCAACCGCTGTCGCCGGAAACGCCGGTCATCGGCCTGCCGGACATCTTTGCGCCCTCGCCGGGGCTGACAGTGGATGAGCTCTCGCGTTACGACGAGCGGGGGCCGGCCTGGTACTGGAACACGCTTCACCTCGGCGAGCACACGGGCACGCATTTCGACGCGCCGATCCACTGGATCACCGGCAGGAACCTCGAGAACAATGCGTGCGACACGATTCCCGCAGGCCGTTTCGTCGGACCCGCGTGCGTGATCGACGTCAGCGCAGAATCGGCGGAGAACAACGACTTCCTGCTGACGCGCGCACGCGTCGAGCAGTGGGAAGCGGAGCATGGCCGGATTCCCGCCGGGTCGTGGGTCCTTCTGCGGACGGACTGGAGTCGGCGAACCGACCCGGCCGCGTTCATGAACGCGGATGCGAACGGCCCGCACACGCCGGGCTTCGCAAAGGAAACATCCGAGCTGCTGGCGCACGACCGTGACATTCTCGGCGTCGGCGTCGAGACGATCGGAACGGATGCGGGCCAGGCTGGCGGCTTCGAACCGCCGTTCCCGAACCACACGATCATGCACGGGGCGGGGAAGTTCGGGCTCGCGAGCCTGTGCAACCTGGACCGGCTTCCTGCGCGCGGCGCGATCGTGATCGCCGCCCCACTGCGGATCGTCGGCGGCAGCGGCAGCCCGCTTCGGGTTCTGGCGCTGGTCGCGGCCTGAGCCGCCAGCACCTGGTGGTTCGTCACCGAAGGTGTCGAGCATCGCGCTCGAATGCCAACAGACTGGTCATTCCGCCAGCCCCCGCTCCAGAACGAAGCGTACCAGATCGACCGTGCGGTCGAGGCCGAGTTTGTCCATGACGCGGCCGCGGTAGGTGCCGACGGTCTTGGGGCTGATGCCGAGCCGGTCAGCGATGTCGTTGACACTGCGACCGCTGCCGAGCAGCCGCATGACCTCGAACTCGCGGTCGGACAGTTCGGGCAGCGGCCTTGCCGTCCGGTCGGGTCGGACGGTTGCGGATTGCCGTCCCTTGCGTGGCGGCCGGCCGCTTGTCACACGCCGCAACGCATCGGCCAGTTCATCGGGCGATACGTCCGTGGTCACGGCGCCGGTCGCGCCGGCCGTCATCGCGCGACCGACGTAGCGCGGATCGGGATCCGTCGCGAGCAGGAGAACGTGCAGTCCTGAGCGTCGCAGGGCGGGGATCAGCGCCACGATACGGGCCCAGTCATCGACGACACCGAGCAGCACCACATCGGCGGTCAGGTCCGTCGCGGTCTGCAGCAGGTCGATGCCTGTGGTCGTTTCTGCGATGACGAACAGGTCCGGAAAATCCGCCAGCACGCGGCGGATTCCTTCCCGGACCAGAGCGCGATCATCCGCGACAACGAGTCTTGCCATGTTTTCAATGGACTGGGGCGGCAGGACTCGAACCTGCAACCTGCCGGTTAACAGCCGGCCGCTCTGCCATTGAGCTACACCCCAACGGGGCCAGACAGAATTTCGAAACCCGTGCCAGTGGCTCGTCACCGAAGTGATGAACCACCAGGGAACAATGTACGCCGGCCGCGGGGAAAGGTGCCAGCGGCGGTCGTCAGGCGACCCGGCTGCCGGAGTCCGCCACGAGACCGGAGTGAAGCGGGTTCGCGACAATATGACCATCGCGCATGGTCCACGGATGCGCTGCGGATGCGAGTTCGAGCAGGTCCGGCGCGTAGATGCGAGCGTCGTACAGGCAGAGCGCGAGGACGGCCGATGCCGAACACGTCGTCGGGCCGGATGTGCACAAAGTCACCTGGTCGGCGATCCGGCGCGCCGGACCGGGCCAGCCGGGCGCGCAGCCTTGCCGCAGGCAGCTCATCACCATCGCCGGGATCCGGCAGTGGGACTGTTATCGACGGGAAGTGGCAGCGCCGAAGGCCTGTGGATCGAGCGCTCGTGGTTCGTCTCCGAATGTGTCGAATGCAACAGACTTCGAAGACGAGCGACTCTCTAGCCGGTGGGAGCGGCAGGCTCCCGTTCGTCAGTGGCGATGACGGCGCCGGCGACTCGTGAATGGAGCGGCAGGCGAACGCGGAACGTGGCGCCGCGGTCGGACGCGCTCTCGGCCTCGATGTCGCCCCCGTGAGCACGGGCCACGGCCAGGGCAATCGAGAGGCCGAGCCCGGCGCCCGTGCGGCGCGCTTCGTCGCCCACCTGATAGTACCGCCGGAATACCTGTGGCAGCTTGTCGACGGGTATGCCGGGTCCGGTATCCCGGACATCGATGCACAGTTCGAGGCCGGACTGGCGGGCCCTGACCAGCACATGTCCGCCATCGGGCGTGAACTTGAGCGCGTTGGAAACCAGGTTGCCCAGGACCTGGTCGCAGATCCGGTTCACGTCGACGGGCACATGGTCCGGAACGCCGGGATCCAGCTCGAAGCCGAGTTGGATGTTCTTCTGTCTGGCCAGCGGGTCAAACGCGCGCTCGACACGGTGCAACAGTGCGGCGGGTGCGACGTTGCGAATCTCGAGGTCCAGTCCCCCGGCCTCGAGCCGGCCGATGTCGAGCAGCTGATTCGAGAGCTTGGCGATCACGGTGGTCTGGTCGCGGATCGCCTCGAGCGCCTGACGCTGTTCTGCAGACATCTGGCCGTACACGCCATCGCGCAACAGCTCGGCGTATCCTGCGACCACATTGAGCGGTGTGCGCAGCTCGTGCGTCGCGAAGCTGAGGAACTCGGCCTTGAGGCGGTCGAGATCGGCGAGCTGAAGCGTCATTGCGCGGAACGACCGGGACGCGGACCCGATTTCGTCGTTTCGTTCGAATGGCAGGTTCGTGGGCACGTCGAAGTCGCCGTCAGCCACGACGGCCATGGCGTTGCGCAGCCGGACGATCGGCAGGCTCAGTGCGCGGGTGGTCCACGCGCCCAGTCCGATGGCGAGGACGAGGCACAGGCCCAGCGCAGCCAGCGAAGTCGTCGCGGCGCGCATACTGATGTCGCCCGCTTTCTGGATGTCGGCCTCGCTGGTGCGGTCGATCTCGAAACCGATGCCGGCAAGGACCGGATCGGTCGCCCGGATCAGCGCCTTGACCTCCTCGAGGATCGTCGTGGCGTCATCGCGGCGGTCATCCTCGAGGAGGTTGGCCACGCGCCGCGTTTTCCGGCCGATGTGATCGACGCTTTCACTGGCCAGGCTCGCCGATTCGGCGTAGTTCGCGTTGTGCAGCTTGCCGACGTTGACCCGGGCGCGCTGGAGCGCGTCGAGCATTTCGGCGCGCTTGGATTCGATCAGCGCGAGTCGTTCTTCCTCGAGGCCGACACCGGTCGCGATCGTGAACTCGGTCGCGGCGCGCGTCAGGTCGGCCAGATTCGACTGCAGCCCGCCCAGCGCGATATACGCTTCGCCGTGTTGCTGCCGCTGAAGTTGCCCGAGCTCCTGCACCTGGCGCAGTTGCGTGACGGAAAAGGCCGCGGGCAACACCAGCAGCAGTGCGATGCCCGCGATGGTCAGGCTGAGCCGGGTTCGCAGCGTCATGGCCCGCGTCGCTTCATCCGCGGATCGCGCGGCGTATGCGCTCGAGTTCCTGCGTCGTCTTCTTCAGCTCGGCATCGAGCGAATCGCGGACTAACTCGAGGCGAACAGTCCTGCGCTGCACGGAATCGCGCTCGACCACAGCGAGGTCGATCCGGGCGCGCAGCGAATCGATGTGCGTCCACGCACGGTCGCGTTCCATGCGCGCGGCAATCATGTCCTGGTGCAGATCGCGTGTTTCGCGGACCACGCGTTCGAGTGTCTCCGCCGCGATGTACTCGATCGAGCCGGGCACTGCGCCCTCGCGGAGCCGGCCGGCAATGACGGATGCGGCCTGTGCGTCGCGTGCCGGGTTACCGGGATCGAGCTGGGTGACCGCGAGAAGCAGGAGCGCGCGTCGGGCCAGGGCCGGATCGCCGGCCCGGCTGACGTCCTCGAGGCCGGCCGCGGCGGCGGCGAAGTCCCGCCGGCCGAGCGCGTCGATGCCCGCGTCGAGGCGGAGTTTCGCGTCGGACGGGCCAGAGCGCAGTGTCGCGCAGCCCGCGATCCACAGCACGAGCAGGGCGAGCGTCGCACGTTTCATCGGACGAATCTCCTGGAGTCGCGCCGTCCTCGATACGGTCCGGCCGACGGGGGCGGCGCGGGCAGCCTCCCGTAGTGGCCGGCGGGGCGGGTTGCGGCCGTCATCCCCTTCACTACACCGCTGTCCAACTTGCGGTTGCGTGCGTTCCCTGACAACATCGCCCGGCCGGTGCATCGTGCCGGGGCCTCGGCTTGCGGCATTCCGGCGCCGCTTCCACATTGCCGGCGCACAGGGTTGTGCGGGCTTGCGCCGCCCATGGCGACAGGGTATCCTGCCGCGCCCGAAACCGGGCCACAGACAGTGCGGCCGATTCGGCGGGACGGTTCTTCTGACGAGCGCAGCGACATACACACCCGATATCGGATGGTGAGCGCAAAGTGGGCGGCATGGGGCCTCGCGGGCGTCGTTGCCCTCGCGGGGTCAGGGATCATCGCTGCCACGCAGGGCCCGATCGGTCGCGGCGCGATCGAGCAGCCGATCGCGTTCCCACACAATCTGCACGCAGGGACCAGCCAGATTCCCTGTGAATACTGCCACTACTCGGCCGATCGTTCCGTCGACGCCGGTATTCCGGCCGTGGAGGTGTGTGCCGGCTGCCACCTCCCGGGCGGCGCGCCTCTGTTCCGGGGCGACAGCGCCGGCATTGCCGCGCTCCTTCAGTACTGGATCGACCGGCGGCCGATTCCGTGGAAACGCGTCTACAGGATCGCGGACCACGCGCATTTCCCTCACAACCGCCACATCAAGGGCGGCGTGACCTGCCAGGAGTGCCACGGCCCGGTAGAGGAGATGGAAGTGGTGACCCTCAACCAGGAACTCTGGATGGGCTGGTGCATCGAGTGCCATCGAGAGCGCCAGGCGCGGACGGACTGCTCCGTCTGCCACTACTGATCCGGGCGAATCCATGTCGAACGGTCTCGAGCGGCGCGCATTCCTGAAGGTCCTCGGTGCGGGAGGGGCCGGCGCCAGTCTGTATGGCTGCGGAGCGGGCACCGCGGCGGAGAAGCTGATCCCGTACGTGATCGCGCACGACGAGATCGTGCCGGGCATCTCGACGTGGTACCGCACGACCTGCCGCGAATGTCCGGCCGGCTGCGGGATGAACATCCGGACGCGCGAAGGACGCGCGGTCAAGGCCGAAGGCAGCCCGCTCTCGCCCGTCTCACATGGCGCGCTGTGCGCCCGAGGACAGGCTTCGCTGCACGGGCTGTACAACCCGGACCGCATACCGCAGGCCCTGGCGCGCGGGGCCGACGGACTCCAGGCACTCACGTGGGACGAGGCGGAACAGCGGCTGGCCGACGCGCTGAACCAGAACCGCGGCCGGTCGGTCCTGCTGACCGAGGGGTTGACCGGTACGCTCGACACGCTGATCGACCAGTTCTGCGCCGCATTCGATATCGAGCGCGTGCGCTTCGAGCCGTTCGCGCTCGAACCTGTTCGCGCCGCCCATCGGATGCTTTTCGGCGTCGACGCGGTGCCCGTCCATGACTTCGCGAACGCCGATGTCGTCATCACATTCGGCGCCGATTTCATGGAGACGTGGGGCTCGCCGGTCCACTACACGCATGGCTTTGCGCAGGCCCACGCGTACGATCGCGGCGAGCGCGGCCATCTCATCTCGGTCACGCCGCACCAGTCGCTGACCGACATGAACGCCGACATGTGGCTCGCCGCCCGACCGGGTACGGAGCACCTGGTCGCGCTCGCGATCGCACGGGCCATTGTCGATGGTGGCGCGGACGCCGGCGGTGCCGCCGAACTGCTCGGCACCGTCGACATCGACGCCAATGCGCAGGCGGCCGGTGTTGCGGCATCGCGCGTCCGCGAAGCCGCCGTCCTGTTCGCCAACGGCGGCCGCTCGCTTGCCGTCGGACCGGGCGTGTCGACCATGCATGGCGCCGCCGTCGGTGTGGCGGCGGCCGTCGCGATCCTGAATCGCGTTGCGGGCAACATCGGCACCACCGTCCACCTGAACCGCACCGAGCGCGGCGGTGCGAGCGCGGGCAGTTACGCGGAAATGCGGTCGCTGGTCCAGCGCATGAGCGCCGGTGACGTCGGTGCGTTGCTGGTATACGGCCCGAACCCGTTGTATTCGATGCCGCCCGACGATGGTCTCGATGCGGCGCTCGGCAATGTGCCGTTCATTACCTCGTTCTCGCCGTACCCGGACGAGACGAGCGAGCGCGCCGGCCTGCTGCTTCCCGACCACCACTTCCTCGAGTCGTGGGGCGACACCGTGCCGCGCACCGGACTGCGCTCGCTCGTGCAGCCGGTCATGATGCCGGTGTTCAACACGAAGCACACGGGCGACGTGCTACTCTCCGTCGCTCTTCGCGCGAATGCGGCACTGCCCGGGCAGGCGACAACGTTCTACGAGTACCTGCACGAGACCTGGTTGCGTGACGTCTTTCCCGCTGCGGGCGGCGGTACCTCCGCCGAGGACTGGTGGCGCGAGACGCTGAAGACCGGCTTCGTCGCGGACGCAGACGAGGCAGGCGGTGCGGCCGACGCGCAGCAGATCGACGCGGCCGCGCTGGCTCAGGTCACGTTCGATACGGCGACGTTCGGCGGCAACGCGAGTGACCCGCTGCTCATCGTCTATCCGTCGTCCAAGTACTACGATGGCCGGATGGCCAACCGTCCATGGTTGCAGGAGCTGCCCGACCCGATCAGCAAGTTCTGCTGGTCATCGTGGGTCGAGATCCACCCGCAGATGGCAGAGTCGCTCGACCTCGACACCGGTCACATCGTCGAAGTGAGCACGGGCACCGTGACCGTGACCGCGCCCGTGTGGCGGAACCCGGCGATGCGGAGTGACGTGATCGCGATCCAGCTCGGCCAGGGCCACACGGCAATGGGCAGCTACGCGGCCGGCCGAGGCGTGAACGCGGTCCGGCTGCTGGCCGCGACCGAGGATCCCGCGTCCGGCGCCCTCGTGTGGCAGCAGACGCACGCCACACTGCGTGCTACGGGGGACTGGGAACGTCCGATCAAGCAGGGCCTGCAGGACGAACAGCACGGCCGCGAGATCGCCCGAGCGTACGACATCGATGAAGCGCGTGCTGCCGATGCGGGGCGCGGTCTGGCCGTGATCGGCGGTGCCGGTGTTGCCGTGCCGCCGCCCGCGCAGGAGGAATCCGGCGGCCATCACGTCGACGTGCACCCGCAGGACGCGCGCGTGACACAGCTGCAGGGTGCGGGCGGATTCGCGCCGGTCGAAATGGACGCGTCGCCTCAGGGCTACCCGACCGAGGGCACGTGGTACGGCGAGTACTCGCAGGAGCAGCCGCGCTGGGGCATGGCCGTGGACCTCGACCGCTGCACCGGCTGCAGCGCGTGCATCACGGCGTGCTACGCCGAGAACAACATTGGCGTAGTCGGTCCGAAGCTGATCTCGCAGGGCAGGATCCTGCACTGGATCCGGCTCGAACGGTACTTCGAGCATGCGGAGGATCCGGAAACGCTCCAGACCCGGTTCCTGCCAATGATGTGCCAGCAGTGCGGCAACGCACCGTGCGAGCCGGTCTGTCCGGTCTACGCGTCGTACCACACGCCGGACGGTCTGAACGCACAGGTCTACAATCGTTGCGTTGGCACGCGCTATTGCGCGAACAACTGTCCGTACAAGGTTCGCACGTTCAACTACTTCAGCTACGAGTTCCCCGAGCCGTTGAACTGGCAGCTCAATCCGGACGTGACGGTTCGCGAGAAGGGCGTGATGGAGAAGTGCACGTTCTGCGTGCAGCGGATCCGCGAGGCGGAGAACGATGCGCGTCTCGAGGATCGCGGTGTGCGTGATGGCGAGATCGTGCCGGCGTGCGCGCAGACGTGTCCGGCAGACGCGATCGTCTTCGGCAACATGCGCGACCCGGAGTCGCGCGTGCGCCGCGTGGCGGCATCGGGCCGTGGCTACCGCGTTCTCGAGGAACTCAACACACAGTCCGCGGTCACGTACCTGCGGCGCGTCGCGTCTTCGGAGGCCTGAGGGGAATGGCGACCGAGCGCCGATCCGAGACCCATCCCGGGATCGATTCCTACGGGCGGGTCAACAGGGATGTTCTCAAGCTCCTGAGCGTGCCGGGCCGTGCGTACAGGATCCTGTTCGCGTGCGTGCTGGTCGTGCTGGCGTGGGGCATCTTCGCGTTCGGTACGCAGGTCGTGCTGGGTATCGGCATGTCCGGGCTGAACAACCCGGTGAGCTGGGGCCTGTACATCACGACCTTCGTGTTCTGGGTCGGTATCGCACACTCCGGGACCCTGATCTCCGCGATCCTGTACCTGTTCCGCGCGCGCTGGCGACAGTCGATCTATCGTGTCGCCGAAGCAATGACCGTGTTCGCCGTCCTCACCGCCGGTCTGTTTCCGATCATCCATCTCGGCCGGCCGTGGGTCTTCTACTACCTGCTGCCGTATCCCAACCAGCGGCTGATCTGGCCGAACTTCCGCGGGCCGCTCCTCTGGGACGTGTTCGCCGTCGGAACGTACCTGACCGTGTCGACTGTCTTCTTCTTCGTCGGCATGATCCCGGACGTGGCAGCGGCGCGTGATGCGACAACGGTGACGTGGCGCAAGAAGCTGTACACGGTGCTCGCGTTCGGCTGGCGGGGCACCAACACGGAGTGGAAGCACTTCAATCGCGCGTACCTGTACCTTGCCGCGCTCGCCACACCGCTCGTCCTCTCGGTCCACTCGGTCGTGTCCTGGGACTTCGCCGTTTCGATCGTGCCGGGCTGGCACACGACGATATTCGCGCCCTACTTCGTGGCAGGCGCGATCTTCAGCGGTCTCGCGATGGTAATGACCATCGTGATCCCGATCCGCAAGATATTCGGGCTCGAGGCGTACTTCACGCCTCGCCACTTCGACATGATGTCGAAGCTCGTACTGCTCACGGGCATGGTCGTGTTCTACGCGTACCTGACCGAGTACTTCATTGCGTGGTACAGCGTCGAGACGCCGGAGCGTTACGCGTTCTGGAACCGCGCGTTCGGTGAATACTGGTGGGCGACGTGGATCATGCTGACGTGCAACGGCATCATCCCGCAGCTGTTGTGGTCGAAGAAGATCCGCACGAACATCGCGGCGATCTTCACGATCACGATCTTCATCAACATCGGCATGTGGTTCGAGCGGTTCGTCATCATCGTCACCAGCCTGACGCGCGAGTATGAGCCGTGGCAGTGGCGGCCGTACATGCCGTCGTGGGTCGAGATGTCGATCCTGGCCGGCAGCTTCGCCTGGTTCTTCATGTGGTTCCTCCTGTTCCTGAGGATCCTGCCCGGCGTGTCCGTCGCGGAACTGAAGGAAGTGTTGCCCGCTCCGATCCGCAGGCTGAGTGGCCGGAGGATACAGACCGGGGAGGCTTCACCATGAGCGCGCACAGTGGAGTTCTCGGCATCTTCGAAGCGCGCGATGACGCCGTGGCCGCGATCGATGCGCTGCGCGCGGCCGGCATGAAGCGAATGACGGTGTACTCGCCCGCGCCGGACCACACCATCGAGCACGCGCTTCACGAGCCGAAGAGCCCGGTCCGCATATTCACTCTCGTGGGTGGATTGACCGGTGCTGCGACGGGATTCGCGCTGCCGACCTGGACATCGCTGCACTGGCCGCTGGTCACCGGTGGCAAGCCCATCATCTCGATGCCGGCCTGGGTGATCATCGCGTTCGAGCTGACCGTCCTGTTCGGTGCGCTCTCGACCGTGCTCGGGCTGTTCATTCTGAACCGGTGGCCGAACCGCAAACCGCTGATCATATACGACGCATCGTTCTCGGCGGACCGGTACGGCATTCACCTGGATGTGCCGGCTGGCGCATCGGCGGCCGCTGCGCGTGACATCATGAACAGGGCGGGCGCGGTCGAGATCCGCGAAGCGCGCGGGGAGGTGACGAGTGCGTCGTGATGTCCGCAGCGGCGTTGTCGCCCTGCTCCTTGCTCTGGCGGCTTCCGGCTGCACGCGGATCGAGTACGCGCTGAACCGCGTGTCCTTCTTCGCCTACATGCGGGACGCGCCGTTCTTCGATCCGTACGAAGCGCCGCGCCCCGCGCCGCCCTTCGCGGTCGCGTTCAAGTCGCCGGCGGGCGAGACACCGCCACCGATCACGCCCACAGAGGTCGGCCTGAACACGTTCGCGGCAGGCCCGCACGGCACGAACCCGTTCCCGGCCGATTCGGCGTTTCTGGACCTGGGTCGCGTGATGTACGAGCGACACTGCTCGGTGTGTCACGGACCGCTCGGCAGGGGCGATGGCTCCATCGTAGGGCCGGACAAGTACCCGCCGCTGGCGCCGAACCTGACGCTGCCGCCAGCGGTCGCCCGGACCGATGGCTATCTCTACGGCATGGTCGCGGTCGCGCGCGGCGGCATCATGCCGGCCTATGGCTCGCGCACGTCACACCGCGAACGGTGGGCAATCGTCTCGTATGTGCGCCAGCTGCAGGCGGCGGCCGGCCAGGGCGGAGGCGACTGAGCCATGTCACACGGCAACAACGGAACCGACGCGCCCGCCGTCAGACTCGAATCGATACCACCGGCAGTGACCGGCGGCGCCGTCGCAATGATTGTCGTCGGCCTGGGTGTCTTCTCGCTTGCGCTGATCACCGATCCGAATCGCGCCTGGCACGCGTACCTCATCAACTGGCTGTACTTCACGGGCCTCGCGCAGGGCGCCGTAATGCTGGCGGTAGTCGTCACGATCACGAAAGGTATGTGGTCGCGGAACATGCGCCGAGTCGCGCTCTCGTTCGCGTCGTTCCTGCCGATCGCATTGCTGCTGCTCCTGCCCATGCTCTTCGTCACGCACCGCATCTTCCCGTGGGTCCTCGAACCCGTGGCGGGCAAGGAAGCCTGGCTCAACGTGCCGTTCCTGATCGCTCGACAGATGATCCTGCTCGGTACATTGTTCGGGTTGAGCATGCTCTTCGCGCGCTGGGCTCTGCGCCCTGACCTCGGACTGATGCGCGATACCGTCGATGGCAAGCTTGCCGGGATCTACGCCAGCCTCACGCGTAACTGGCGAGGCCAGGAAGCGGAGGAAGCGATCGCGCACAAGCGGCTCGCCGTGCTCAGCCCGATCCTGGGCCTCGTCTACGCCGCCGCATTCGGCGTCGTCGCCTTCGACTTCATCATGAGCCTCGAGCCGCACTGGTTCAGCACGCTCATCGGACCGTTCTTCTTCATGGCCGCATTCCTCTCGGGCCTGGCGGCAACCGGCATCGCCGTCCGCTGGGTCTCGCGGCAGGTCGGCCACGAGGATACCATCGCGACCAGCCAGTACCACGACCTCGGCAAGCTCACCTTCGGATTCGTCGTGTTCTGGGCGTATCTGTTCTTCTCCCAGTACATCGTCATCTGGTACGGCATGCTGCCCGGCGAACAGAGCTTCGTGATCCACCGCTTCATGGCCCCGTTCGGCCTCATCGCCAAACTCGTTTTCCTGTTCGTCTTCGTCATACCGTTCTTCGGACTGCTCGGCGCTGCAACCAAGCGCAATCCGCGTATCCTTACGATGTTCGGCGGCCTGATCCTGCTCGGTCTGTGGCTCGAGCGGTATCTGCTGGTCTACCCGTCGTACCACATCGGCACGACCGAGCTGCCGCTCGGCTGGCAGGAGGTGGGGACCGCCCTCTTCTTCGCCGGTCTGCTCATCCTGTCCGTCCTCCGGTTCCTGCACCGCTATCCGGTCTTCCAGCTCTGGCAGCCGATGAGCGAGATCGAGCTTCAGGGCGTCGAGGTCGAGGTCTCCGAGAGCGCAGGCACCGCGTAGGTCTCGAGGTACCGGCTGTGGGAAGCGGCCGACGGCGTTCCCGAGGCGTGGCCGGTCTGGCCTCGCGCGTGCACGCGTGCGCGAAACCGGTCCATGGCTATCCAGTTGCGTCGGTGCCACAAGCGGGCATGGCTGCCTGCCGCCCGATCGGTCGGGAACGGAGCGGTTTGTCGGGCCCCGGCATACATTGCCTGACGACCTGTCGACATCGAGCCAAGTCATTGTCATGAAATATCCTGGACGACACGGTGGGCCGCACGTTCGTCGTCGCTGAAGCACCGCCGGCGCGCAATCGGCCGGATCCGGCATGTAGCTTGCCTCCTACGCAGGAACCCCGTTGTTCCCACCCGCAGGTACCCTTGGGGTGAGTTATGAACAAGGCGAGCTGGGCTCCGGCGAACGGCACGCCAGCGACAACGAATCTGAACGTGGCGCTGGCGGTAGGTCGTCAGCGGCTGGGCGACGCGCATTTCCAGTTTGCGCTGGAGCTGATCCGGCGCGGGCAGGGTGAAGTGGCGGCGCCGCAGGCGCTCACGATATACGGCCGGCTGCACGATCTGGCGGAGATCGATCATCAGGCGTTGCGCAACCGTGTGCTGATCTACCTGGGGCAGGTGGCGAACACGGACGTGACGCATCTGCCGAACACGTTCGTGTCGATCGACGGCGGAGTCGAGTGGGACGTGACGGCATCGCTGGTGGAGCGGATCCGCAAGCGGCTGAGCGGGCGAAGGAACCACACGTTCCGGGAGTGGGTCGAGCTGCACTCGGGTCACGTCGAATCGAAGCTTGTGCGGATCCACGTCGACAATCTGGCGGCGCTCAACGAGGCGTCGGACGGCGGCACGCGCCTGACCGAGCTGACGCGGCTGTACATGCGCGAACTCGGCCTGCGGGACTTGCTGTTCGAGCCGCTGCACGCCGGCCTGCTCGAGCGGCTGTACGAGCAGGTCGAGAGTGGCGACGAGCGGGACGAATCCACCGATGACGCGGAGATTCCGGCCGATCGTACGGAATCCGGAGCCACGGGCAAGGGCAAGTCGTCCGTGGCCTGAACGCCCTCACAGTTTCGGCAGCATTGCGCGCCCGGTCCGCGAGAGTGGATCGGGCGTTTCGTGCATACGGGCGGTGCAATGTCGGGTGGTGGACACACCCCTGTCGCACGGACTATTCTGAAGGCGACACGGAGCGCCGCGTGTTCGACGCGCGACCCACCGCTCATCGGCGAAACGGAGAACGATTCGATGGCTGGCATGAAGGAACTCGGCGCGCTGGGACAGTCGGTCTGGCTGGACTACATCCGGCGGAACATGGTGCGGAGCGGCGACCTCGAGGCGATGATCGAGCGCGGGCTGCGGGGACTGACCAGCAATCCATCGATCTTCGAGAAGGCGATCTCGGGCGGGACGGAATACGATGATGACCTGCGCGCTGCGATCGCGGCGAATCCGGAAATCAGCAGCGCGGAACTGTTCGAGAGTCTGGCGATCACGGACATTCGCGAAGCGGCGGACCTGTTGCGGACGGTGTACGACGCGTCGGGCGGGCAGGACGGCTTTGTCAGCCTCGAAGTCTCGCCGCACCTGGCCGCGGAGCGGGATGCCACGGTCGACGAGGCGCGCCGCCTGTGGTCGGTGGTCGGCAGGCCCAACCTCATGATCAAGGTGCCGGCAACGCGGGAAGGCGTGGCCGCGATCGAGGAGCTGATCGCGGACGGCATCAATGTCAACGCAACGCTGATGTTCTCGCTCGAGCACTACGATGCGGTGGCCGGCGCGTACCTGCGCGGCCTGGCGAGCGCGAACGAACCGGCCGGCATCGCGTCGGTAGCGTCGTTCTTCGTCAGCCGTGTCGACTCGATGATCGATCCCATGCTCGATCGCATCGGTACGCCTGAAGCGAACGCGCTGCGCGGACGCCTGGCTGTGGCCAACGCGAAGCTGGCCTATCAGCGGTTCCGCGCGACGTTCCACGGACCGCAATTTGACGCGCTGCGCAGCCGCGGCGGTGCCGCTCAACGCGTCCTGTTCGGCAGCACCAGCACGAAGGATCCGGCGTTCTCCGATGTCAAGTATGTCGAGGAACTGATCGGTCCGGAGACGATCAACACGCTGCCGCCCGAAACGATCGAGGCGTTCGAGGATCACGGCCACGCGAGTGTCACCCTCACGGCCGATGTCGATGGCGCGCGCGCCGCCATGCATGGGATCGAACGCCTCGGCATCGACATGACTGACGTGACCGAGGAGCTCCAGCGCGATGGTGTCCGCAAGTTCGCCGACTCATTCGACGCACTGCTGGCAGCGCTGGACCGCAAGCGGGAGGAGATCCTGCAGCCCACCGGCTGAACTGCCGCCGGGTCGGATCCGGTCTTATTGAGGCGCGCCTTCCTCGAAGGGTTCCATGTGCACGATCACGTCGAGGAACAGGGGTTCGGCGCAGATCGCGTTGCGCACGCGGTGGCCGAGGCTGTGTGCGTCGCGCAGACTGAGCAGGGGATCGGCCTGCACATGGATCGCCACGAGGTAGTAGAGTCCGGCACGGCGACCCTGGATCTTTTCGATAGCCAGCACACCGGCTACGGCCGCGGCCAGAGAGCGCACGCGGTCGATCACGTCGGGGTCGGGCGCGCGGTCCATGAGGTCGGCGACGGACGGGCGCAGCAGGCGCAGGCCGTTCAGCGCAATGATGCCGGACGCGAACAGCGCGGCCCAGTCGTCGGCGGGCGACCACGCGGGACCGCCGATCACGGCCAGACTGATGCCGACGAAGGCGGTGGCGGAGGTGATCGCGTCCGAGCGGTGGTGCCATGCATCATTCTCGAGTGCACGGCTGTGTACCGCACTGCTGACCTCGCGGACCCTCCGGAACAGCGTTTCCTTGACGATGATGACGCCGACGAGGACGGCGAGCGTCCAGGGTGCGGGTCCGCCGTTCGGCGTCCTGATCTCGCGGATCGCTTCGAACGCGATTCCAGCAGCCGCGATCATGAGCAACAGCGCAACCAGAGTTGCCGCGATGGTTTCGGCCTTGCCGTAGCCGAAATGGAAATCCTTGTCAGCCGAGCGGCCCGCGATGGAGACGCCTCTCCAGACGATCAGTGAGGAGAACACGTCCGTAGCGGATTCGACGCCATCGGCGACGAGTGCGTAGGAGTTGCCGAGCAGGCCCGCCCCGATCTTGACCGTCATGAGGATGGCGTTGACTGCGACGCCGAGGCGGGCGAAGGCCATTCCACGCTGGTGGCGTTCGTCCATTGACGCGCTCAACAGTGCCCGACGCGAGCACGGTCGAGCATTCCGATCAATTGTTCGAGTTCCGCATCGCTGAGTGCGTCGAGTGACGTGACATCAGCCCGGTCGACGACGTCGTCGAGTGCGGCCAGCGTCGCACTGCCTTCTCGAGTGAGCAGGCAGTAGACGACGCGACGGTCCTCCGTGCCGCGTGCACGGCGCACGAGATTCTTCCGTTCGAGCCGGTCGATCAGTCTGGTGACGCCGGGTGTCCGTTCCACCATGCGGGCGCCGATTTCGAGCGTCGGCAGTCCGCTGTCACCCGCGCCGCGCAGGATGCGCAGCACATTGTACTGCTGGAGCGTGACGCCCCAGGGCGCGAGCTGCCGCTCGTAGTGGGCGCGCACGACATCGGCCGTGCGCAGAATCGAGACGACGGCCTCCTGACCGATCGAGCGGAACGGTTTCCGCTGCTTGATCTCCGCCTGAATCAGCGAACGCCTGGGCACGGTGGTCAGTCACCTCGCCGGATCGGCCGACCAGCCAGGGCGAGCGTTGCTTCACCGTTCCGGATCGCGAACTGCCCGTTGACCAGAAGGTGCACCACGCCGCGCGAATGCTGGTGCGGCTCATCATGGGTTGCCATGTCGGTGATGCCAGCCTCGTCGAACACCGCAATGTCTGCGTACCAACCCTCGCGGATCTGGCCGCGGTCGGACACGCCGAAGAACGTCGCGGGCAGCGAGGCCATGCCGCGGATCGCGAACGGCATCGAAATCACCGGCTCCTCCCGTACGAACAGCCGGATCTTGCGTGGGAGCGCGCCGTAGACGCGTGGGTGCACGACATCCTGGCCCGGCGCGGGTGTGCGGCCATCAGTGCACGACATCATCCATTCGCGTGTCGCAAGGAACCGCGTATTGTCGATGTCGTACAGGTCGAGGTTCATGACGAACGGATTCGTCGTCTCGAGAATGCGCCGCACGGCCGCCGGCACCGGCACGTTCCACTCGGTGGCCAGTTGAGCCAGCGTCTTCCCGTTCAGTTCGGCTTCCGATCCGACGACGACGATCTTGCCGGGGCCACCGCGGATCTCGATCATCTCGGTTGTCTCGATGTCGAGCCTGCGCTGCACCTCCGGATCCTTGAAGCGCGCCCGCATCTCGTCCGAGCTGCCCTCGACGACCCAGCGCGGCACCGCGTAGGCAGCGAGCCTTGCCTGCGAAGCGGTGTACGGGTGCTGCGCGGCCATCACGTTCACACCTCTGGCACGAGCCGCTTCGACAAGCCGGGCCGCCTCGTCCGCGCGGCCACGATTGTGGGCACCCTGCGGATTGAGATGGCTGAAGATCACGGGCGTGCCCGCGGTCTCGCCGATTTCGATCGCTTCCTCCATGGACGCGATGAAACCGATGCCCCTCCAGGCGGCGCCGAGGTCGCGGTCGTGCGTGTCGTAGATGCCACCGTACCGAGCGGCTACACGGTTCAGCTCGATGACTTCATCGGTCCTGGCAAAGTAACCCGGCGAATAGAAGAGCCCCGTCGACAGGCCGAACGCACCCTCTTGCATGGCACGCTCGATGTAGTCCTTCATCACCTGCAACTCGCCGGCAGTCGGCTCGCGGTCTGCCACGCCCATTGCCGCGGTGCGGGCTGGCCCGTGCCCGACAAAGCGGAGCGCGTTCACACCAATGCCGTCACGCTCATACTGGGCGAAGATGTTCTGGATGCCGTTCGAGCCGCCGCCATCCACGCCGAGCACGACCGTCGTGATGCCCTGATGGATGTAGGGCAGTGCCGTGCGCCCGGCCTCCGTCTCGATCTCGGCGTGACTGTGCGCGTCCCACAGACCCGGTGTGACCAGAAGGCCCGTAACATCGATCGTGTCGCGCGCGCTCACGCCGGCCGACGCAGCGTCGCCAATGAACGTGATCCGGTCCGCGGCAACGGCAACGTCCGCATTGACCCACGGATTGCCCGCGCCGTCGAGTACGCGGCCGCCGGAGAAGAGCAGGTCGGCGGGCCCGAGTTGTTGCACGCCGCCATCGACAGGCTCGGCATCCGGGACGGGTTCGGCACAGGCGGCGAGGATGACGGAGGCCGTGAGGACCAGCCGCGCGCGACGAACGTTCTGCTCGCCAGGTCGCCCGACCGTCATCGTCAACGCCGGCGAGGCGCGGTCAGCGCGTTGAAGAGCAGCGGCCATGTCGCGACGGAGTGTGCCCGGTAATTGGGCTGGAATCCGAACAGGACGACCGAACCTTCTCCGACCGGTGCTTCGACGAGCGCGGCCTTGTCGGCCAGCCGTTCGGGTCCGAGGATCCAGCCTGACGCGACCGGATTGCCGGCAGCGTAGCTTGCGATGACGCGCATCGACGGGTCGTGCACATTGAATGCGCGACTGTCGCCCCAGTACCAGCCGTGCAGTGATTCCGGAACGCCGGCCGCCAGAGGCACGGTCGTGTCGAGATTCAGCGTCACGATCGAGCCGGGCACGTAGAAGTCCTGTCGGCGAAGCCCGGCCACCGCATTGGCGATCTGAAGGTCGAACGTCTCGATCGCGAACTCGGTTGCTGCCTCGACGGCCACGAGGCGGCCACCCTGCTCGACGAACTCGCGCAGCGCATCGCGGCCGTTCGCGCCCATGCCGCCGGTATACTCTTCGGGCGCGGAGCCGGCGGACAGACCGGACAGAATCGACGACGCGGCCTGCGACTGGAGCAGGATCACGTCATAGTCGGCGCCGAGGTTGCCGGCTCGCATGCGCGAGTCCTTGATCGTGTCATAGGCGAGTCCGTGCGCATCGAACATCCACCGTGTCCAGCCGCTTTCGTACGTCTCGGCCCACGACTTGTACATGCCGATGCGCGGCGCACCGGGACCCGTCAGCCCGGTCGGCAGATCGAACTGCCAGTCGTGCTGCGGGATCGGGTCGGACAACGGCGGGCTCCCCGCCGTCCACGCGTCGACCTCGATTGCCTCGAAGCCCATCAGCATCGGCAGCGTGTGAGCGGTGACATCGTACGGCGCCCTGGGCGGACCGCCGGGATACTCGCGGAGATCGGGATACTGCTGGATCTCGAGCATCGTCTGGGCGAATGACGCGTACGGTTGCCGCATCGGTATGACGTACGTACCGCTCGCGAACTGGCGCTCCCCGACGGTAAACGGCGAGGTTGCACGGTGCACTTCGACATCGCCCATCGTGAGAACCCGCAGCGCGTACGACAGGCCCGAGCGATTGGCCTGGTCCGCCGGTATCACCCACGCCGCGGGCCAGGCGTCCCAGCCGTCCGTCGCGCGGCGGTTGATCTCGTGGAAATTGCGCAGCCAGAACTCGCGGTTCGTCGCGGCGTTCGTAAGCAGGGCGAGTGCGGCCGACTCCATGTAGTCGACGATGTCGGGCAATCCCCAGTGGCCGCCGGTCCACGGCCACGGGTAATTCCAGCTCGCCATTGATGCGTCGTACTCACGGCCGCCGCCGATCCGCTCCGGCGGAACTTCGACAGGCGTCGCGAGCCGTGCGGACGCGGTCTCCGAAAGGATCCGGACTCCGCCATGATAGTGCTGGTACGCCCGTGCCGGCGTCCACGCATCATAGATCGCGTTGATCACGACACCGGACTTGCCTTGCGCTGTCATCTGGGCCGCCATCGACGCGCCGAGCTGGTTCAGTGCACTTACAATGCCCGGATCGACGTTCGGCTCGACCGGATCGATGAACGGCGGTATGAAAATGCGCGCGCCGTTGCCGCCCATCTGGTGGATGTCGTGAACGATCTGCGGATGCCACGCGTTGTGCGCGCGCAGAATCGTGTGCTGCGTTTCCTTCTGTGTGAACACGTACCAGTCGCGGTTGTTGTCGTGGCCGGTGTAGAACTGGTACAACCATGGCGGGGACGTGCCTTCGAACTCGGTGCCGACGTACTTGTTGTACCACTCGTTGATCCACTGCGTACCGTCGGGATTGAGCGACGGGATGTCGAGCAGGATGACGTTGTCGAGGATCTCGCGTATGTGCGGATCGTTCGAGGACGCGAGTCTGTGGATCATGCGCGCGGCCGTCTGTGCGCCGCCGA
Source organism: Longimicrobiales bacterium (assembly GCA_035513345.1). Classification (GTDB taxonomy): domain Bacteria; phylum Gemmatimonadota; class Gemmatimonadetes; order Longimicrobiales; family RSA9; genus DATKCF01. The sequence continues at coordinate 91,788 of DATKCF010000035.1, read as the reverse complement.
CCTCGGTCGAGTGGATCGCGTGCGTGATCAGCACGACGGTCCGGCCCTGTTCGACCAGCCGCTGAAGCTCGGCATCACTGCCAATGCGGCGAGGATCCGCGAGCCGGAGCTGAATGTCGCGCAGCTCATCTATGCGCGCCTGGTTCGCCTCGCTCGTGATGGTGAGCATGATGAACGGCCGGCCCATCGTTGTCTGGCCGATCGTGTCGAGCGTCACACGCGGGCTCGCGTTCGCGACCTTCTCGTAGTATGCCGTGAGCTGGTTCCAGTCGGCGAGCCGGCGGTCCTCGCCGATATCGAAGCCGAAGTGCTCACGCGGCGTCGGCACGGTCTGTCCCGACAACGGCAGTGCGGTGATGATCGCGACGGCCGCCGCGATGAGGGAACGGGCCATGAGGCAGCCTCCGTTGTGACCGGCGTCGTGGGCTTTCAGCGGCTAAAGTGGAGCGAGCCGGTTCATCCGGCAATGCCGCGCACGCGTGATTCGACGCCCTGAAGCGCGCGATCGACGCCCGCGTCACGGGGCACTGCATCGAGCGGTATCCGCATCCGGCGGGTCCAGCTCGGGAAGCGGTCGGCCGTGACGCCGGGCAGGTTGACCGGGTCGACCTCACCGGCCAGATCGTCGAGTGCGACGCCGAGCAACGGAGCGCGCGTCCGGCCCAGATAGGCGTGAACCGCGGCAGCCAGGTCCGGTGCCTCGACCTCCGTCCCGCGGGGCAGGATACGTGCTGCGGCCAGCCGGCGTCGCAGCGACTCGCGCTCGTTGCCACGGCGGGCGAGCGCGCGGTCCCGCTCATCGTCCGTCAGGTCGCCAATGCCGTGGCGAGTCTCGATCTCCCGGCCGATCCACCACCCGGCCAGGGGCACATGGTCGTGCGTATTGACCGTGACCATGGCGCGCCGCGAGTAGGCGGAAGGCGGCCTGAACTCACCGTCCGATTCGCGCTCGAAGTAAAGAACGCGGGTCGACAGGATCTCGTGGCGCGCGAGACGGGAAGGCAACCCTCCTGGAACCGTTCCCAGATCCTCGCCGATCACGATGGCACCTCTACGCCGGCTCTCGATGGCCAGAACCGCCAGCAGCGCATTCGACGGATATCGCACGTACGCCCCTTCGGCGGCGCTCCGACCCGCGGGTATCCAGAACTGACGGAACAGTCCCATCACGTGATCGATGCGCAGGGCGCCACAATGTGCGAGCGCATTCCTGATCAGCAGGATCCAGTAGCGGTAGCGGTCCGCCACCAGGCGATTCGGGTCGATCGCGGGCAGGCTCCAGTCCTGCCCGTGCTGCGCGTAGTCGTCGGGCGGCGCGCCGACGGTCGCACCCTCGAGAAACAGATCCGGGAACGTCCACCGATCGCTGCCGCTGACGGCCGAGCCGATCGCAAGGTCGCCGTAAACACCGATGCGCAGGCCGGCCGCACGGCCTGCATCCGCGGCCACGCCGAGCTGGCGGTCGAGCTCGAACTGGACGAATGCGTGGAAGTCGACCGCGTCCGCGTTCGCGTCACGGAACGCATCGACTTCGGCGGACCGCGGATCGCGGAACGCGGCCGGCCACTCGCGCCAGTCGGCCACACCGAATCGTTCGGCCAGCGCGTGGAACGTCGCGAAGTCACGCAGCACGACGCCGTGTCGCCACGTGAACTCGGCGTACGCCCTGCCTCGCGGCGTCTCACCGGACATCGTGCGCGACCGGAACGCACGGTGCAGCAACTCGAGTACAGGCCGCTTCACCGACATCACACTTTCGTAGTCGACACGGTCCGACGCACGCAGTGCCGACACTGTCGACCTCGTTGCCGCCGACTCCGCCAGCGCACGCGCGGAAAGTGTGTCGGCAAACTCCGGAACCGCCATCACATCGATGTAAAGCGGGTTGCGGAACAGGCGGCTGACCGGGCTGTACGGACTGATGTGCGCGCCGGCATTGCGCAACGCGTGCAGCGGGTTGACGCCGACGAATGTTCCGCCTTCCCGGCCGGTCCACTCGCAGAGCGCGGCGAGGTCGGTGAGGTCGCCGGCGCCCCAGTTCTGCTGACTGCGGATCGTGTAGAGGTTCGCGTTCACGCCGAAAACGCGATCATCGCCGATCACGTCGCGGATCGGCGTGCACGTTCCGGGCGACACGATCAGGAACGTATCGTCCGACACCGTCGGACCATCCGTCTCGAGGCGGATCCGCGCGGCATGATAACCGTCAGCGAGGCCGGCCGGCAGCGTGATGGTCATCGAGCGCTGACCGCGTCGCGCCACCGCGTCGCCTTCGATACCGCGCCGGTCGCCATCCTCGGTGATCAGGTCGACTCGCCACTGGATGCGACCGCGTGCGCCTGGCGGTACCGCGATGCGGAAATCGGGGTCGCCGGCGCCGACTACCGTGACCGGCCCGGCCAGAGCGGTGCGGCTGTCGTGTTCGAGCTGCGCCAGCGCATCCGAAGCAGCACGTTCCGATGACGCGTCCACACCCATGGCTGCCAGAAGTGCTTCACGTGTCGCATCCGATGTCAGACGGCGGACACCCGAGATGTCACGGTACGCGGGCATGATGCCGCGATCGCGCGCCAGTTGTCGCAGCGCGGTTCGGTCCGGTTGACTCACGGCCGGCTACGTCCGGGCATCGCGCGTTCGGTCATCAGAGCAGCTCGTAGCGGAACAGGATGCACGAGCGCGCCACGAGGCTGACAGCGTGACTCCTGACCAGGCGTGACCCGGGCCGCGCCGTGTTCAATGCCTCGATCCAGCGACCGTTCTCCTCGAGATTCGGAGGCTTGAAACGGCGCGACCGGCCACCGCCATTGAGCGCAAACAGTACCGTCTCGCCCGTCGCAAGCCTGCCGCGTTCATCACGCTCATCCGTGGCCCGGCCGTGGATCAGCATCGCCATGATGTGGCGCCGCGGATCCTGCCAGTCCTCCGCCGTCATCTCCTCACCCGTGGCCCGCAGCCATGACACGTCCTTGGTTCCGGTCTGCGTGATCGGCTGGCCGTGGAAGAACGTGCGGCGGCGAAGGACCGGGTTGGCCGCCCGCATCGCGAACACGGCCTGCGCGAACGAGAGCAGCTTGCGCGCCCGCGCGTCGAGATCCCACTTCATCCACGTCAGCGGATTGTCCTGGCAGTATGCGTTGTTGTTGCCGTCCTGCGTCCTGCCCATCTCATCGCCGTGTGAGATCATCGGCACGCCCTGCGAGAACGCCAGCGTTGCAAGGAAGTTGTACATTACGCGCTCGCGCAACTCGACAATGCGCGTCTCCCCGGTCGGGCCTTCGATACCCCAGTTGCTCGACCAGTTCGCGTCCGTGCCGTCCCTGTTGTCCTCGGCGTTTGCCTCGTTGTGCTTTCGCTCGTAGCTGACCAGGTCACGCAACGTGAAACCATCATGGGAGGTCACGTAATTGATGCTCGCGTGCGGCGAGCGTTCGTCGTCACCATACAGATCGCTGCTGCCCGACAGCCGATACGCCATGCCGGCAATCTGCCTGTTGTCGCCTCGCCAGAAACGGCGCACGGTGTCGCGGTACTTGCCGTTCCACTCCGCCCAGCCGACCGGAAAGTTGCCGACCTGATAGCCGCCCTCCCCGAGGTCCCACGGCTCCGCGATCAGCTTGACACGTGATATGACCGGGTCCTGCCGGATGATGTCGAAGAAGCGGCCCAGCCGGTTGACCCCGTGGAGTTCACGCGCCAGCGCCGAGGCAAGGTCGAAGCGGAACCCGTCGACATGCATCTCCGTCACCCAGTACCGCAGACTGTCCATCAGCAGCTGCATCGCGCGCCGGTGTGGAACGTTGAACGTATTGCCGGTGCCCGTGAAATCGATGTAATAGCGCCGATCTGACGGGTCGAGCCTGTAGTACGCCACGTTGTCGATGCCGCGGAACGAAAGCGTCGGGCCGAGGTGGTTGCCCTCGGCGGTATGGTTGTAGACGACATCGAGCAGCACTTCGATGCCGGCGCGGTGCAGCCGTTTCACCATCGACTTGAACTCGCGTACCTGCCAGCCACGATTGCCCGTCGCGAAACGGGCGTCGGGCGCGAAGAAGCCGAGCGTGTTGTAGCCCCAGTAATTCGTCAGGCCGGCGTCGGCCATTCGCCGTTCCGGAATCGAATGGTGCACCGGCATCAGCTCGATGGCAGTGACGTTGAGCGATCGGAGGTGCTCGATGATCGGGTCGGACGCCAGGCCGAGATATGTGCCGCGCAGGTGCTCGGGTACATCAGGGTGCAGCATCGTCATGCCCTTAACGTGGGCTTCGTAGACGACGGTCCTGTGCCACGGCACGCGCGGCGGCTTGTCGTCACCCCAGGGAAAGGTATGATCGATGACGACGCACCTCGGCATGTATGGCGAGCTGTCCGAAAGATCCATCCGTACGTCACCGGCGGGATCGTTCACGTTGTAGCCGAAGACCGCGTCGTTCCACTGGAGCCCGTTCGTGATCGCGCGAGCATAGGGATCGACCAGCAGCTTGTTCCGATTGAAGCGCAGCCCCTTGCCGGGGTTCCACGGACCGTCGACGCGGTAGCCGTAGAGGTGGTCCGGTCTGATGTCTGGCAGGTATGCGTGCCAGACGTTGTCGGTGCGCTCCGTCAGGCGGATTCGTTCGGTCTCGGTTTCAAGGTCGGGCGAGTCGAACAGGCACAACTCGACGGCCGTTGCCGCTTCGGAGAAGATGGCGAAGTTCACGCCCTCGCCATTCCAGGTCGCCCCGAGCGGAAAGGGCGAACCGGGCCAGACACGTGTCATTCGAGGGGCTCCACGTTGTGCGATTCGAGAAGGCGCAGGATCCCGCGCAGCGGCACCCATGCCCAGTCGGGTCTGTTGTCGAGCTCGTACCCGAGTTCGTAGACGGCCTTCTCGAGGAGCGAGATCTCGAGGAGCAGCGCCACGTCGCCGCGGTCGGCAGGCAGGAACGTGGCGTTGTCGGCGTTCGAGAAGTAGCCATGGAGGAACGCGGCCGAGACCCACTTGTGCCAAAGCCGGGCCCATCGCTCGAGTGGTTCGGTCTGTTCACGCGAAGCCATCGGCCCGACAACGCGCGTGGCCAGAACCGTCGATACCGCGTACTCGAACGAGCGCAGCATCCCGGCCACATCGGCCAGAGGTGTCCGCTTGATCCTGCGCTCGCTCACGGGCCGCGCGGGTTCTCCCTCGAAATCGAGAAACACGAAATCCTTGCCCGTGAACAGGAGCTGGCCGAGGTGCAGGTCGCCATGGCACCGGGCCCGGACCGCCGCGAGCCGCCGATCCGACAGCTTCGCGAAGACGCGGAGGATGTCATCCTGAGCATCGCGGACACGGCCGGCGTCCGGTCGGATCGCGTCGGGCAGACCGGGCAGGGCATCATTCAGCAGCCGGAACACACGCCTCGTCAGGTTGCGCATCGACTGGTACAGCGAGCGCTGGTAGAGTTTCGAGAACGGCTCCGGCGCGAACGCCGGATCGTCCGGATCCGACAACGCGGCGTGCAGGTCCGCCGTGCGGCGCCCCATGAGGGAGGCTGTGTCGAGGTAGCCGCCGATCAGTTCGCCCGCGAGTTCGGGCGGCTCCCTGCCCGCGAGTTCGAGCGGTTCGCGCTTCGGTTCCGGCACCGACTTCTGATCGCGGTGATCGACCAGAACGCGCTCGAAGTATCGCTCGACTTCGTCCAGTGTAAACTCCCACGCATCGCCTTCGTTGGATACCAGACTCTGAAGTACGCCGATCGTTACGGATTCGCCTTCGGCCTGGTACTCGAGGGAACCGGCAAGCGGCGGCACGTGTGCGAAGCCACGCTCGGCAAGGAACCGGCCGATCTCGAGTTCAGGATTCAGGCCGCCACCCGCCCGGCGGAACACCTTCAGCATCAGCCGGTCGCCGAACAGCAGCGACGAGTTGCTCTGCTCCCACGATGCGATCGTGGCAGGCTCCGCCGTCGAACTGCCGGCAATATCGTCGAACGCCTTTGTCCGGCTGGCGACGATCATACCGGTAGCGCCGCGCAGCTTGCGTCTGCGCTCGATCGCCGAAAGCAGTATGCTGCCCAACGCCGGATTGCGGAGCCCGTCGTGCAGCACGCCCTCATCGACACGCTGTCCGGTATCGACCGCAAGGCGAGCCATCACGGTTTCCGGGTGGTGCCGCTCGAGATCGACCTGGCGGGCGCCGATCGCGAATGCGACCGGTACAAGGTAATCCTCCGGGTCGCCATCCGTATACTCGACAGTCACGAACGCGATCACCGCTTCCGTTTCACCATCGTCACGGACGGGTACGCTGCCGCGCAGCCGAACCCGCTTGATGGTGCGGCCCTTGCCACCGAACCAGCGCTGGCGGCGCAGGTACGCCGGCAGTGCAGCCACGAGGCTGTCGGCTGTGCCCGACAGTACGTCGGTCCAGTCGCCCTTCGCCTGCAGCAGCGCCGGCGCCACAGGCTCGAGCCGGGCCGCGCCTTCCTCCTGCGGCCGCAGGACGAACCAGTAGAAGCCGTGCGGGCCGACCGTCAGCAGATACGGCAGGTCACCGATCGGCGGGAACACGGCGCCGCCGAACAGCTCGACCGGCACTTCTCCCCGATAGCGCGCCAGATCCAGTTCGACATATTGCACGTAGCGCGACAGGTTCGCGACCACGAGAATCTGTTCATCCTCGTATTCGCGGATGAAGGCCAGAACCTTGCGGTTGCGCGGGTGCAGCATCTCGAGCGTGCCACGGCCGAACGCGCGGAACCGCTTCCGCAGCGAGATCAGACGGCGCATCCACCACAACAGCGAGCTCGGGTTGTGCTCCTGCGCCTCGACGTTGACCGTCTCGTAATGGTACTCGGGATCGACGATGATCGGCAGATAGAGCCGCTGCGGGTTCGCACGTGAAAAGCCCGCGTTCTTGTCCGGGCTCCACTGCATCGGTGTCCGGACGCCGTGCCGGTCGCCAAGATAGATGTTGTCGCCCATGCCGATCTCATCGCCATAGTACAGTACCGGTGTGCCGGGTAGCGAAAACAGCAGGCCGTTCATCAGCTCGATGCGGCGCCGGTCATTGCCCAGCAGCGGGGCCAGCCGCCGCCGGATACCGAGATTGATACGGGCGCGTCGCTCGCGTGCATACACGCGGTACATGTAATCGCGCTCTTCGTCCGTCACCATCTCGAGTGTCAGCTCGTCATGGTTGCGCAGGAACAGCGCCCACTGCGACGATGCGGGAATCGCCGGCGTCTGCTCGAGAATGTCGACGATCGGATGGCGATCCTCCATGTGCAGCGCCATGAACAGGCGGGGCATGATCGGGAAGTGGAACGCCACGTGGCATTCATCGCCATCGCCGAAATACGCAACCGCATCCTCCGGCCACTGGTTCGCCTCGCCCAGCAACATGCGGTTCGGAAAATTGTCGTCGATGTGCCGCCGCAGCTCCCGCAGGAACTCATGCGTTTCCGGCAGATTCTCGCAGTTCGTACCGTCGCGCTCGAACAGATACGGCACTGCGTCGAGCCGCAGCCCGTCAACACCCATCGACAGCCAGAAGTCGAGAACGCGGATGACCGCACGGCGCACTGCCGGATTGTCGAAATTCAGATCCGGCTGGTTCGCATAGAAGCGGTGCCAGTAATATGCGTGCGCCTGGCGGTCCCATGTCCAGTTCGACGTCTCGAAGTCCTGAAAAATGATACGCGCTTCAGACCACTTGTCGGGATCGTCGCTCCAGACATAGAAGTTCCTGGCGTTCGACTTCGGTCCCGCCTTCCGTGCCCGCTGGAACCACGCGTGCTGATCCGACGTGTGATTCAGCACCAGTTCCGTGATCACGCGCAGGTCCCGCTTGTGCGCTTCCTTCACGAAATGACGGAAATCGCGAAGCGTGCCACAGTCCGGATGGACACTCGTGTAGTCCGAGATATCGTATCCGTCGTCCATGAGGGGTGACGGATAGAACGGGAGCAGCCAGATGGCGGTAACACCCAGCTCGCGCAGGTAGTCGAGCTTGCTGGCGAGACCGCGGAAGTCGCCAATCCCGTCGTCATCACTGTCGTAGAACGCGCGCACTCTCGCTTCGTACAGGATCGCATCCTTGTACCACATCGGATCGCTCATGGCGAAGCCATCCGGCGCACATGGAAGATGTGGGCGACCTGCACGTCCGGGTCGAGACGGACGTAGTTGCGAACGCCCTGCCAGGTGTACGTCGCGTCCGACAGCAGGTCGTGCACCTCGAACGGTTCGTCCGGCGCGATTCCGAGAGCGCCGAGTGGTACATGGACCATTGTCTCCATCGCGACGTGCGGATCGATGTTGACCGCGATCAGCAGTTCGTCATTCCTCGCCGACTTGTGATAGAACAGGATACTGTCGTTCTCCGAAACGCCGAAGCGCAGATTGTCCAGCCGCTGCAGTGCCGGGTGCTCGCGACGGATCCTGTTGATCAGTGCGATGTCCGCGTTGATGTTGCCTGCCGCGTTCCAGTCGCGGACCCGGATCTGGTACTTTTCGGAGTCGAGGTATTCTTCGCTGCCCGGTCGGACCGCCACATTCTCACAGAGTTCGTAACCGGAGTAGATGCCGTAGAGCGGTGACAGCGTACCCGCGAGTACGAGCCGCACCAGGAACGCGGGCCGTCCGCCGGTCTGCAGGTACTCGTGGAGGATGTCGGGCGTATTGGTGAAGAAGTTCGGCCGCATGAACTCGACTGATTCACCGGTCGTCAGCTCGGTCAGATACTCGCGGAGTTCGGCCGCCGAGTTGCGCCATGTGAAGTATGTGTACGACTGCGTGAACCCGAGCCTGGCCAGGCCCTTCAGCCGAGCGGGTCGCGTGAACGCTTCGGACAGGAACACCGTCTCCGGGTGCTCCGCCTTCACTTCTGCGATCACCCATGCCCAGAACGCGAACGGCTTCGTGTGCGGGTTGTCTACGCGGAACGTGCGGACGCCGTGCCGAATCCAGTGCAGCAGCACGTGCAGACACGCGTTCCACAGGGCGGCATGATCGTCGCACCAGAAGTTGATCGGTACGATGTCCTCGTACTTCTTGGGCGGGTTCTCGGCATGTTTGATGGTGCCGTCGGGTCGGACGAAGAACCAGTCGGGGTGCTCCGCGACCCACGGGTGGTCGGGTGCGCACTGCAGCGCGTAGTCGAGGGCAACCTCGATGCCGAGCTTGCGAGCGCGCTTCACGAAGCGGTCGAAGTCACGCATGGTACCGAGCGCGGGTTCGATCGCCATGTGGCCGCCATCGCTGTTGCCGATGGCCCACGGGCTGCCGGGATCACCGGGCTCGGTGACCAGCGCGTTGTTGCGGCCCTTGCGGTTCGTCCGCCCGATCGGATGGATCGGTGGCAGGTAGACGACGTCGAACCCGAGCTCGGCCAGAGCGGGCAGTCGTTCAGATGCGTCGCGGAACGTGCCGTGTCGCCCGGGCTCCGGGCTCTGCGAGCGCGGAAACATCTCGTACCACGACGCGAACGCGGCATCGACAGGGTCGACAGTCAGCTCGAACACGCGGTCCGTGCTCGTGAGGTCGGCCGGCGGCAAATACTGAAGTATGAGCGTCGCGAGCTGCTCATCGAGCGCGATGCGCGAACGGTCGCCCGCTCGTCGCTCGTCGGAGCGCAGGAGCGTGGCGGCATCGGCCAGCGCAACCGAATCCGCATCCTCCGCATGCGCTGATGCTTCGGCCACCATGTCGGCGCCCTCGATCAGGTCGAACGTCACGTCCTGTCCTGCGCGTAGCTTCTTCTCGATGTCACGGCGCCAGCTCGTGAAACGATCCGTCCACGCTTCGACGGTGAACGACCAGCGGCCGATGGCGTCGACCGTGAAGTCGCCCGAGCACCGGTCCCAGCCCGGTTCGTACGTCATCGGCGCCGTGCACCACGCCTCTTGGCCCGGCCGTCTGTAGCGGACGTGCGCCGCGATCCAGTCGTGGCCGTCGCGGTAGACATCCGCCATGACACGGACCGCCTCTCCGATGGCGCGCTTGGCCGGGTACCGGCCGCCATCGACGGACGGCCGGACATTCTCGATCACGAGTCTGGGAAGATCGGCTGGTACCTGAGAAACCATTCTGGCCGGGGTTGCGGTCGGGCGTGCGGCGAGGGGTCGCCGCGGCCTTTCCCTGGGAGACGATCGTTTCGGGAACCCTGCCTTGCGGACGAACCGCGGGACGAGGCTGCGAGAGTTCAACCTAGGCGGAACCGACAGCCCCAGCAACCGCGGAAATGCGGACCGGCACACCCGTTACGGGCCGCTCGGTCGGGTCGGCCCGGCCATCGCGGTCCTGCCACCCCACGCGGCCGGCCAGCCCGGCAACGCCACTCCCAGCCCGAGCGCAACGAGCGCTGCCACGAACGAGAGCGTGTAGGCGAGTTCGAAGCCGGCAATGCTCTCGTCGCATGCAACACGCAGCTCGGTTTCGGACCATGGTCCGCGAGCAACGTTCGTGTCATCACCGATCACGCATACGCCCGTGACCGCCTCGGTGTTCGCTTCCGCCTGGATGACGCGCGTTCGCGGCGACAGTGTGCTCGCTGCGAGCGTGGCGAGGACGGCGACGCCCAGCGAATGAACGACGTTGCGGGTCGCGTTCACGAGCGAAGTGCCACGTGGCAGAGCGGGCCCGCCCACGACCGACATCGCAGTGACGAACGTCGTTTGCGTCGTGAGGCCGAGCGCCGCACCGCGAATCGCGAGGAGCACGCAGATCCAGGCGATCGGCGTTGTCGCATCGAGCCGCGCGAAGTTCCACGTGTTGATCACGAGCAGCGACAACCCGGTCACGAGAAGCATGCGCGGTCCAATACGGTCGTAAAGATGGCCGGCGAGAGGCGTGAAGATGCCCGCGGCTATCGCCATCGGCAGCATGATGAGGCCGGTGTGCATCGCGCTCAGTCCGCGCGCCGCCTGCAGATAGAGCGGCATGAGGAACTCGGCGCCGAACAGAGACACAATGGTGACGTAGCCGACGAGGCTCGCGATGAGGAACGTCGGGTGCCTGAACAGCCGCAGATCGAGCAATGGCTCGCGCGCAACGAACAGCTCCGTCACAGTGAACGCGACGAGCGCCGTGACGCCGACGCCGAACCAGAGTGCGACACCGGGCCCCCGCCACCCGCTCGTCTCGACCACGGTCGTGGCGTACAGGATTGAGCCAACGCCGATGACGACCGTGATCAGCCCGAAAACATCCAGCCGGTGGTCGTGCGGGCTACGCTCCTCGCGCAGCAGTCGTGAGGCAAGCAGCACACCGACCGCGCCGATCGGCACATTGATGAAGAAGATCCAGCGCCAGAACCCGAGGTCGACCAGGACGCCGCCGAGCACGGGCCCGATCATCGGCGCGAAAACAATCGCGACGCCGTACAGTCCGAGCGCACGGCCCTGTTCGTCGGCCGGAAACGCACGCAGCAGCAGCGCCGAGCCGAGCGGAACGGCCATGCCCCCGCCGAACCCCTGGAGGGCGCGCGCGGCAATGAGCGACGCCAGGTCGGGCGCGAGCCCGCACAGCAGCGAGCCGATCGCGAACGTCACGAGTCCGCCGATGTACGTTCGCTTGATGCCGAACCGGTCGGCCAGGTAGCCAGCGAGCGGAGTCGCAACGCCGATCGCCAGAACGTACAGACTGATGATCCACTGCGCGTCGCTGAGTCGGGCGCCGTACTCCGCGCGCACGGTCTGGAACGCGACATTCACCGCCGTCATGTCCAGGACGACCATGAACACGCCGAATATCACGGAGCCCAGGACTTTCCACTTGTACGCGACGCGGCCGTCCTCCATCTCTCCGTTCGATCCCGCGTCCATCATCCGATTCCGCTGCCCCCGGATTGGCCTGTCCATGGGTCGGTGGATCCCGTCATTCGCCCGGCGGGCGGCAAACTGGGCCTCCGGCCGACCCGGGGAAAGTGCGACGGGCACCCTCGCCTTTCCCGGGCGGTACGTCGGGCGCTACCTTCGCCGGCCGCGAAACGCATCTGGCGCATTATCCACCGAGGCGAATGATGCTTGCGAGACAATTCACCCGGCTGGCCTGTCTGGCCTTCGCCGCCGCGGCCGCCTGTTCTCAGCCGGACACCGCTGCCGACACCGCACCGCTCATAACCGACATGGCCGCCTCGCCCGACAGCGTTCGCGACCAGGTCCTGGCCGTCGTCGAGCAGTACTACGCAGACCTCAGCGCGCGCGAGTGGAGCTTCGTCCGCGACCACTTCTGGCCGGGCGCCACATTGACCACCGTCTGGCAACCGCCGGGCGAACCCGGCGCACGCGTCGTTTCCACTACCATACAGTCGTTCATCGAACAGGCGCCGCAGGGACCCGGCAGCCGCTCGATCTTCTCCGAATCCATGACGTCCGCACACGTGCGCGCCAACAACGACATCGCTCAGGTCTGGGCGGCCTATGACGCTCGCTTCGGCGATCCCGGCGATGTCCAGGAATGGAGCGGGATCGACGCGTTTACACTGCTCCGCTTCGAGGGTCGCTGGCGCATCAGCTCGATCGTGTACATGTCGACCGACGGGGACGGACCACGGTGATGCCGAACGCACACCGGAACGCATTCGGCGCGGCTGCACTTTCTCTCGGAATCGTCGCCTGTGGTTCCGATGGACCCTGTCCCGCCGTCCGCGCGCCCGAAGCCCCCGCCGAATTGGCCGTTCTGCTCGATCCCGACGCAACAACGTTCCAGAGCCAGGCACCCGATACCTTCGATGTGCGTTTCGGTACGTCACACGGCGACGTCACCATCCGCGTGTTCCGCGAGTGGGCGCCGATCGGGGCGGACCGCTTCTTTCACCTCGCGCAACACGGATTCTTCGACGGGAACCGCTTCTTTCGCGTCATTCCCGGCTTCATCGTTCAGTTCGGCGTCAGCGGCATACCCGCGATACAGGAAGCGTGGAACGAGCGCGAACTGCTTGACGATTCCGTCACGATGTCCAACGAGGCCGGCACGCTCACGTTCGCGACCGCGGGACCGGACACCCGCACGACACAGGTTTTCATCAACTACCGCGACAACCCGCAGCTCGACCAGTCCGGATTCGCGCCGATCGGCCGCGTGATCGAGGGCATGGGAGCGCTTCGCCTCCTCTACTCCGAGTACGGCGAGACCGCGCCCCAGGGAAACGGACCCCTGTACCAGTGCATGCTCGAGGGCGGCAACGCGTATCTCGAACGCCGCTTCGAACGCCTCGATTCGATCACCTCCACGACCGTAACCCGACGACCGACCGCCTCGTAGTTCGGTGCCAGGGCGCCGCCGGGCGAGCCACTCTGGCACCTCCGAAAAAAGTAGCGGGGTGTACGCACCGATTTCCCGATTCGACAGCCCACGACGTGCCTGTTCCATCTTCATATAGTGCTGCAATTCAACAACTTGGCACGATTCCGCAGATCTGGCAGCAATCCTGCCATCTGACCCGGACAACATGGATTTCCGTGGCGAGCGGGAACTAACGGGGAGAGCGCCACGGAACGGAAGGGCGATCGTGAAAGCGGTCGCTCTTTTCGTTGTGGGCGGCACGAACGCGGCTCGATCCGCCTCGTAGCGAGGTCCGGGGGCCCTGCGCGGAGGGGCGCAGGTGGATGGTTCGGCGGGAGCGGCCGCGGGTCAACCGGACATGATTGCAGGCAATGGGCAGATACTTCGCGATTCCGGGTCATTGGCAGCGGCGGGGTCTGGACGCCATAGTGAGCCGGGACAACGACTTGACCGGATCGGCCGACGTTGGCAGGGATCCTGCCCCTGGAAGGCCCGGCAGGAGTATTGATCCGTAGCGAGCGGGAACAACTCCGGGGAGAGCGCTACGGACGGGCGAGCGGTCGCGGCAACGCGGCCGTTTCGTCATCACGGATGGACCGGAGCCGATGATGGCACGAGAGGCCGGGGAAAGCAGTCAGGCGGGCGCGCTGGTCGGAAGTCCGACGGGCCACTGGCATCCGATCCGTACTGTGGTCGGTGGCGCGTTCGTGCTGGTTCCAGCGCATGTATTCGTGGTGACGAGCGGACTGGTTCTGGCGGCCGGAATGGCCGGCGACCGGCTGCCGGATGGCGTGTTGACGACGATCGGCACCGGGTCGCTGACGTTCGTGCTTGGCGTGTTCGGCGTGATCGCGGGCAGCGTGGCGGGCCTGGCGGGGGCGGCGAAGCGACTGGTCGACGGGTTCGAGGATCTGCTTCGACAGCGCGTTCTGGCGATGGTCGCGCGCGACGGTGCGCGATTGTTCCCGGCCGTGGCAACGCCGGATGTGCGGGAACGATACGAAGCGGTGCTGGACAGGATGGTCGACGAAATGCTGGGCCGGTTGCGTGTCCCGCGTTTTGTACGCCGGCTGATCCGCCGAGGACTCGAGCAGTCGCTCGTGGACGAATTCCTGACGGACTGTGAACGCCGGGGTGTCGCAACGATCGGGGTGACGGAAGTTCGCAACTGGGCGATTGCGACGGGTCTGCCGCGGGCGCTCGCGCCGATACGCGGCCAGATCGCGGTGTGGCGGATCATCGCACTCGGGCCGCCTGCTCTGATCGTCACGCTGTTGATCCTCGTGTCGCTGATCGGCTCGGCGGCGCCACCGTCGCTCGTGGCCTTCGGCGTCTGCGGGGTGGCCGGCATGGCGATCCTGGTGGCCGGTCGCGTTGGTGCCCGCACACATCGTGGGTCGATTCGCAGGCGGGTCGGACTCGCCGCGGTGGGAATCACGGTAGCCGTGGCGCCGTGGATCTGGGCGCGGTTGCTGCCGGACGGGAGCACCGCCACCTGGATCGGTGTGGTGGCCGTGACCCTGGTGGTCATCGTCGAAGGCCTGCGCATGGCGCTGGTGTCGTCGGACCGCGCGGTCATCGTTTCTGAGAGGACGGTCCAGTAGCGGCGAGAACCCGTCGCAGCGCCGCCGAGTTGCGGCGCGGCGCCCCGATACGTTCTGTTTCTCCCCATGCAGCAGGTCACACCCGCAGCAGCATCAGAGCCGGCAGCGGCATTCCTCCAGGCTGCGATCACGGTCGCGCTTGCGGGCGTGTGCTATCTGCTGTACCGCCGCTACCGGAAGTTCTATTTCCTCGTCTGGACTGTTGCGTGGCTGCTCTACTCGGCGCGACTCGCGGCGATCATCAGTTTCCTGCTGACGGACCGCGCGATCTGGCTGTACTGGCATCAGGTCGCGACGGGGCTGACCGCGCTCGCTCTGCTCTGGGCCGCGCTCGCATTCTCGCAGGGCACACGCTGGCGGCCGTGGTACGCCGTACTGGCGGCGTTCCCGGTGGTGTGGTCGTATGTGGCGATCTACCGCATGGACAACTTCATGCTTGCGGCGGCGCCGGCCGTCGCGTTCCTCAGTATCGCGACGTTCTGGACCGGCTTCGTCTTTCTGCGCCACTACGCGCGCGCTCGCTCGGTCGCATCGCTGCTGCTCGGCATTGCACTGCTGCTCTGGGGCCTGCACCATCTCGACTATCCGTTCCTTCGTGCGCGCGGCGTCTGGAACCCTTACGGCTACTACATAGACATCCTGTTCGAGCTGGCCATGGGTGCGGGCATTCTGCTCATCGTCGGAGAGGAACTGCATGGCGGACTGCGCGCACTGTCGGCGCTGTCGGTACACTTGCAGACGGGCGGTCGAGTGCCGGACCTGCCCGGCGAGATGCTCGAGCGCGCGATGACGCTGCCTGCGGTGCGCGGCGCTGCACTGCTGCTGCTGCTGCGCCCGGACGGTCCGCTTGTCGTGCGCGGGGCTGGCGCATGCGCCGGGTGGGAGGAGCACGAACTGGCTCCCGAAGCGTCATCGGTCGTGCGGGAGGCGATCGAGTCGCGCAGGCCGGTCGTCAAAGGCGGCGTGCGGACGCGCGGCCCCGAGCGCTTCACGCACGCGTACATCGCGGCGCTGCCCGTGCTCAGCCGCGACAGTGTTCGTGGCGCGCTCGTCATGGTGTCACCGGCAAGGGATCCGTTCGCGGCACTCGACGAGGACTTCCTGCTCGCACTCGGACGTCAGTTCGGCGCGGCCCTCGAGAACACCGAGCTGTACCAGGGCCTGACCGCGCGCACGGCCGACCTCGAGCGACTCGCCGCACGCATGGTGCACCAGCACGAAGAAGAGAGGCGACGACTTTCCCGCGAACTGCACGACGAAACAGCGCAGGTCTTTGCCGCCATCAACATCCAACTCGGATTGCTGCGCGAGCAGGCCGGTCCCGGTGAGGCTCCACGGCTCGACCGGGCACTGTCGCTCGTCGGCGATGGGATCCGTACGATCCGCGCTGTCACCGACCGGCTGCGGCCACCCCTGCTCGATGACCTCGGCCTCCTGCCCGCGCTGCGCGGCCTGATCGACGAGTTCGTCGAACACCATGCCGTCGAAGTGCGATTCGACTCGCCGGCCGGGCTGCCCGGCCTGAGCCGCGACGCCGAACTGGCCCTGTTTCGTGCACTCCAGGAAGCCCTCTCCAACGTGGCGAGGCACGCGGCAGCCAGCCGCGTCGATGTGAGCATCCGCCGGGACGGCGGGATCCTGTCCCTCGAGGTCGCAGACGACGGCCGTGGCTTCCACACCGATGCCGATGCCGACGACGCCGGCCGCTCCGTCCTCGTCGGAGGAATGGGGCTCGAGGGGATGAGGGAACGCGTTTCACTGCTCGGTGGCCAGCTCGCGGTGCACGACCGCAACGGGAACGGCGTTGTATTGACCGTCACCCTGCCCGCCGGCAATGGAGATTCAGAGTGAACAACAAGCCGATCCGCGTCATCGTCGCCGATGACCACGGTGTCGTCCGCGAAGGCATCCGAACCGTACTCGAAGCCTCGGACGACTTCGACGTCATCGCGGAAGCCGCCACGGGCGAGGAAGCGCTCCGACTGATTGCCGAGCACGATCCCGATGTCGCCATCCTCGACATCACCATGCCCGAACTGTCCGGCATCGAGGTGATCACACGGCTCCGCGAACGCGCGGCCCGCACGAGCGTGCTCATTCTCAGCATGCACGACCATCCGGAGTACGTGCTCGGCGCTGTGCGCGCAGGCGCCGACGGGTACCTGATGAAGAGCGCCGGTCCCGCCGAGGTGCGTGATGCCGTTCGCGCCGTGGCCGACGGTCGGGAATCGTTCAGCAGCCGCGTCACGCAGCAGCTCAGCTCCGCGCTCCGCGACGAGGCCGCCCGCGAGACCAGCCGCGACCGGCTCGAACAGCTCACGCCGCGCGAGAAGGAAGTGCTCGTCCGCGTCGCCGAAGGAAGGACCAGCCGTGAGATCGCCGAAGAGTTCGGCATCAGTCCCCGCACGGTCGAGACACATCGCGAGAGCATTATGCGCAAGCTTGGCATCCGGACCGTTGCGGGGCTCACACGTTTTGCCCTCGAAGCCGGCATCACATCGTAGACTGCCAGAACCGCCGGTCGGCGCGGCCACGCCCGTCATGTTCCGGGCGATGTACGCCCTCGCGCACCCCTACCTGCACTACGGGAACCTCGTCACCTACCTTGATTGAAGGGGATTGTGCAGCCGGCGACAGCGCGGCGCGGCGGGGACGAGGGCACGTAACGGAGGAGTCAAGTGACAAAGCGATCATCCGGCAGTGCGCGACGCGTCGCCCGTTCCGGGGCGCCATCCGACGGTCCTCTACCTGACCTCGGCCGGCGAGAGCAATCCGCTCCTGCCGGCGTACCTTGCCGGCCATCGCTTCGTCTGGCATCGTTCCCTTCCAACGGCCGCATGACCGAAGGCACACTCGAGTTCTTCCCCAACGCCCTGACGCTTGACACCGATATCGACGATGCCGGCTTCGTCCATTCGCTGCTTCGCCGTCTGCCAAACGCCGGCACCCGCCGGGTCGCGACCCCGCACTCCAAGCTGTCCCTGATGCTCGTCTCGAGTTCTGCAGCGGGCGGAGGGGAACGAGGCACAGCGCGCCACCGTATCACGTCGACACCGCGGCGCTGAGTTTCACCACAAATTTGGAGAATGTGACTCCCATGGGTACTCGATCTCGGTCAGTATCGCGGAACGTCAGCAGCGGCACCATACAGAATACGGTCCGGGACCGCAAAATCTTCGATGGACGGCTTCGCTGGCCGCTTCGCCAGGATCAGTCGCGCGCTTCGGCCGTGAGTTCACGCCACGCGGTCTCGAGCGCCTCGCTGATTGATACCTCGTACGGCGGTTCGCCGGGATCGAGGTCGCGGATGCGGTCGGGCAGTGCAGCCATTTCGCGCGCAGCGTATTCGCGAATCTCGTCGAGGTCGACACGGCCCGCGCCCAGTCGCCGGCCATCGCGCATCACTTCGTGCAGCAACGGCCGACCGGGCAGCGATTCGTCCGCCCGGCCGATCACATCACGCACGGCCTCGCCCTTCTCCTCGAAGCGGAACACCTGCTTGAGACCGGGCAGCACGCGTTTACCCGTCGACAGCTTGAGCCGGCCGCGGCCGCCATACTCGGCGAGCTTGTAGACGATGTCGAGGGAAGGAGCGTCGGCGGACACGCCCATGCTGGTGCCGACACCGAAACCGTCGATCGGTGCGCCGTCGTCGACGAGCGTTCGTATCGAGTCCTCGTCGAGGCCGCCGCTCGCGACGATGGAGACACGGTCCAGCCCGGCATCATCAAGAATGCGGCGCGAATCCTTCGCCAGCCCCCCGAGATCGCCCGAGTCGAGGCGGATGCCGCGCACCTGGAACGCACTGCCCAGCTCGTTCGCCAGTCGGACGACGTTCCGCACGCCATCGAGAGTGTCATAGGTATCGACGAGCAGCACGGTGTCCGGCCACGTCTGCGCAAAGCTGCGGAACGCGGTGAGTTCGTCGTCGTGAGCCTGGATGTAACTGTGCGCCATGGTACCGGATACGGGAACACCGTACAGCCGGTTGGCGAGCACGTTACTCGTTCCGTGGACGCCGGCAACATGGAATGCACGCGCCGCCTTTATGCCGGCATCGATGCCGTGCATGCGTCGGAGTCCGAAATCGATGACGTTCCTTCCAGCTGCGGCGCGTACCACCCGCGCGGCCTTCGACGCCAGCATGGTCTGGAGATGGACCTGGTTCATGATGAACGTCTCGGCGATCTGCGCTTCGGGAAGCGGTGCTTCGACTTCAAGGATCGGCTCCTCCGCGAAGACCGGCGTGCCCTCGGGCACGGCGCGCACGCTGCCCGTGAAACGGAAATCCGCAAGCCAGTCGGTGAACTCGTGGTCGAATCGGCCGGTCGTCCGGAGGTATTGGCACTCGGCCGGCCCGAACCGCAGGCGCTCGAGGTACCGCAGCACGGAATCGAGGCCGCACGCGAGCAGGAAGTTGCGGTTCGGGGGCAGGCGTCTGACGAAGAGCGAGAACACGGCAGTGTCAGTGCGACGCTCCCGCCAGTACGCCTGCAGCATCGTGAGTTCGTACAGGTCGGTGAGCAGGGCGATGTTCTCGTCCGTGACGCGCGGCTCCGGATCGTCCATCAGCGCCGCCTGCTTCTCACTGATCGGGTTCATGGGTTCCCTCCGTGCTCGACCGGGCCTCGCCCTGACACATGTTCCCGGCGCTCGCCGATCCCGGCCTGCTCCGCGCTCGGCATTTCGATTGGCGCGACGCCTCCATAAGATACTGCCCGGCGCGTCGGTGGCGACCGCCGGCCATCTATCCCTGCACAACGGATGCCCGTGAACCTCACGAACGGCAACAGCGGACCGAACGCGCGCGAGCGAATCGGATTCCTGCTCGGCCCGGCGGCACTGGCCTTCTGTCTGCTGACACCGCCGCCCGGTGGATTGAGTGAGCTGGAGTGGCGGACCGCGGGTCTGGGCCTGCTCATGGCCGCGTGGTGGATTACCGAAGCGATCCCGATCTATGCGACCGCGCTGTTGCCGCTCGTGCTGCTGCCGCTGCTCGGCATTGCGACGATCGGCGATGCAGCGGCGCCGTTTGCGAATCCGGTGATCTACCTGTTCATGGGAGGATTCATCATCGCGGCGGCACTCGAGTCGTGCGGCCTGCACCGGCGGCTGGCCGTAGCCATCATCCGCGCTGTCGGTACGAGGCCCGCCAATCTGATCGGCGGGTTCATGGCTGCGACCGCCTTCATCAGCATGTGGGTCAGCAATACCGCGACCGTCGTGATGCTGCTGCCGATGGCGACATCGGTGATCGACGCGGTCGAGCGCAGTGCCGCCGGACACGACGACGTGCCGGATCGCAACTTCGCGCTCGCGCTCCTCCTCGGCATGGCGTACGCCGCCAGCATAGGCGGTGTAGGCACGCTGATCGGAACGCCGCCGACCGCTCTGCTCGCGGGTTTCATGTCGCAGACGTACGGCGTCACCATCGGCTTCGCGCAGTGGATGCTCGTTGGCGTTCCCGTAGTCATTGTCGGCGTGCCGCTGGCATGGATTCTCCTGACGCGCGTGCTGCATCCCGTCGGCGTTGTCGAGATCCCGGGAGGCCGCGCGGTGTTCGAGGCCGAAGCGAAGTCGCTCGGACCCATGTCGCGCGCGGAGAAGACGGTTGCCGTCATCACGTGCCTGACCGCGCTGGCATGGCTGACGCAACCACTGCTCGAGCGGATCGTGCCCAATGTGTCGGACGCGGGCATCGCGATGACCGGCGGCATGCTCATGTTCCTCGTTCCGATCGACTGGCGCCGGGGCCGCTTCGCCCTCGAGTGGAAGCAGGCCGACAGGATGCCGTGGTCCGTGCTCGTCCTCTTCGGCGGCGGACTGTCGCTCGCGGGCGCCATCCAGTCGACGGGCCTCGCCGCAAGCATTGGAACCGCGATGGCTGCCCTCGGCAACTGGCCGATCGTGCTCGTCATGGTTGCCGTGACCCTCGTCGTGGTGTTCCTCACCGAGCTGACGAGCAACACGGCGACGGCCGCGACGTTCCTGCCCGTCGTCGCCTCGGTCAGCGTCGGCATGGGCCGCGACCCCTTGTTCCTGGCCGTACCGGCCGCGCTGGCCGCGGGCCTGTCATTCATGCTGCCGGCAGGCACACCGCCGAATGCGCTCGTGTTCGGTACCGGCCGCCTCACGATCCCGATCATGGCTCGCGCCGGTTTCCTGCTGAACCTGATCTTCGTCGCGATCGTCAACATCGCCGTGTTCACGCTGGCTCTGCGCGTATTCGGTCTGGATGGCTGATTCGCGGCCACGGCACCAGGCTCGCCACGACGACGACTCGCCGGCATGGCACACGCTGCCAGCGAGTGCGACGCTCGATCAGATCGAGTCCTCCGCGTGAGACAAGATAGTTCCGGCGCTCGTGGACCCACGCGCCTTCGGGGGGGAGCCACACTTCTTCTGATATCCGGCGCTCGGGGTTTCACGCTGGGGACGCTGGGGGAGCGGACACGGGGAAGGATTACTTGTCGTCGAACTCACGGAAGAGCAGGGGTGTCGACGCGCACCCGCGCCCGGGATCGCCGCCGGACGATCCGCAGCCGTGTGCGTGTCGACTCACTCCCGCCCGATCCTGAACTGACCACCACCCGGGACTTGGCCCAGAACCAGAAGAGCCCCTCAAAAAAAGTCCGGCTGCCTGCCCGGAGTCGGCGCCATCCGGACGGCGGAAGAACAACCAGCGTCCTCCGCCCCCATCGCGTCCCCTGCGTGCAACAGCCGTTCGTCCGCTCGCGCAGGACGGCTGACTCCGATATCCGGCGCTCGGCGTTTCACGCTGGGGACGCTGGGGGAGCGGAGCACGGGGACGGATTACTTGTTGTTGAACTCACGGCAGAGGCAGCCTGGCCTTCCCGGTCTTCCCCGACCTGTTACGCCGGCTCGTCTGGAGACTCGGATCGCGGCGAAGCCCTTGGTTCCGCCGAAGCGCCCGCTCCCGCGGAACCCTCCGATGCGGCAGTCCGGTGGAAGTATTTCCGTACCTCGATGGCCATTGCACGCAGCAGCCTGACTTCCCGGGCCGTCGGATCCGCGCGTCGCAGTATCGCCCTCAGCGACCTCATGACGGTCGGCGCGTTACGCGACTTGAAGAACTCGATGGTGTCGAGGGCTGTCTGCGCATCGTCGAACATGTGCAGCATCTCGGATGGCGAAGCGGGGCCCGACTTGCGTTTCGGTCGAGGCAGTGGAGCGGCGTCGGATCGCGCGAGCCACAGTTCGTAGGCGACCAGCAGAACGGCCTGGGCGAGGTTGAGTGAGGCATGATCGGCGGCGGTCGGCACGACGAGCAGCCGGTCGCACAGATCGAGATCTTCGTTGGCCAGTCCCTTGTCCTCGCGGCCGAAGAGGATGACGATGGGCCCATCGGCACCGTCCGCGAGTTGCAGCAGCTCGGGCGCAGCTTCACGCGGATGCTGCCACACGAAGCTGGAAGTTCGCCGGCGCGACGTGGTGCCCACGATGCGGCTCGCGTCTGCAACGGCCTCGCCGAGTGTGGTCGGGAACTCGATCCGTTCGAGCAGCCACTCCGAGCCGTGGGCGATGCCGGCGATCCGGTACGCGTCGTACAATGCCGGCTTCACGATTCGCAGCCGTGCCAGTCCCATGTTCATCATGGCGCGGACCGTGCCGGCGATATTGACGATGTCCTGCGGCTCGTTGAGGACGATGACGAAGCGGTCGTCGGTCGAATCGTACGGCGTCAATGCACTGTTCTCCTTGCGGGACGCGAAGCATTCGCCGGTCGCACCTTATCCGGTTCGTGGCGCGGAATCGTAAGGCGACGACGCGGCCGCGGGAAGGCGGCGTCCATGGGAGCTGGTGGCTCGCCGCCGAAGTGACGAACCACCAGCCTCGGCGGTCGCGGGCCGGGGTCCGCACGCGTACCTTCGCCACATGAGTGACTCCGAGCGTTCGCCACTGTTCCGCCGTTTCCCGGACCTCGCGGGCCGCCTGCCGTGGCAACCGCTCGGGAAGTTCCCGACGCGTGTCGACCGCGTCACCGTGCGAACGCCCGACGGAAGCGACCGCACGTTCTTCGTCAAGCGCGAGGATCTCTGCGGCGACGTGTATGGTGGCAACAAGGTCCGCAAGCTCGAGTTCCTGCTGCCCGAAGCAAAACGGCGAGGCGCCCGCCGGCTGATCACCGTTGGCGCGGCGGGCTCGCATCACGCTCTGGCCACGACGGTGCATGGTACAGCCAGCGGCTTCGGCGTCACTGTCGTCCTGTTTCCGCAGGATCTGACGGATCACGTTCGCGACATCCTGCTCATGGATCAGGCGCTCGGCGCCGAGATCCGCTGGGTCCGGAGAATGGAGTTCGTGCCATTCGCCATGTGGCACGCCCGCCTCTCGTGGCGGCACGAGCAGCCGTTTGTCGTGGCCGCGGGTGGTTCGGACGCGACCGGCACTCTCGGCTGGGTCGGCGCGGGCCTCGAACTGGCGGAGCAGATCGCACGCGGCGAGTGCCCGGTGCCGCCCGTCATCCACGTCGCCGCCGGCACGCTCGGTACGGCTGCCGGTCTCGCGCTGGGCCTCGCCATTGCCGGTGTCGACACGCGGATCGCGGCTTCACGCATCACGAGCCGCATCATTACCAATGAACATGCGCTCGGACAGCTCGTCCGCGGTGCGGCAGCGTTATTGCACTCCGCTGGAGACATGCCGGTGCAACGGGCGATCGACATGGTCGAGATCCGACACGGCCAGATCGGTCGGGGCTACGGCAGGACGACGCCCGAAGCGGAGAACGCACGACGCGCATTCGCCGATGCAGAGCTGATGCTCGACGGAACGTACACCGCCAAGGCGGCGGCCGAGCTGCTGGCCTCGGAGGATGATGAGGACACGCTCTTCATCAACACGCTCAGTTCGGTCGAGCCGCTGGACCGCGTCGCCCCCGGCACAGTGACGGAACTGCCGGATGCGGTGGCGGCTTATCTGGCGGACGGTGGTACGCGTCCGCGAGATTAGAAGACCATGCGAATGGTGCGATCGAGGTCATACCGGACGGCGTTCGCCACGGTCTTTCTGGCGACGACTCTCGGCTGCGCGTCCGGCGCGCCGCAATCGGCACCGCCACGCCCGGTCGCCGGCCAGGCCGCCGGGCTCAGCCTGTCGCTGGATCCGACCGCCGCCGAGCTGCGCACAGCTTCGAGCGTCCGGCTCTCCGGCACGGAGTCCGGTCGGCTGTGGACGTTCGACAACCTGCCCCTCGACCGGTGGAAGCACGAGTATGAGTTCGCGCCGGACGCGGACTGGCTGGACCGTGTGCGTCTTTCCACGCTCCGGTTCGGCGACTACTGCTCCGCCGCGTTCGTCTCGCCCACCGGCCTGGCTGTGACCAACCAGCACTGCGCACGCGAATGTATCGAGGCGGTGTCGACAGGGCGCGACGATCTCGTGGTCGACGGGTTCCTCGCGTCTAGCCGGCGTGAGGAGCGGTTGTGTCCGGGTCTGTACGTCGACCAGCTCGTCGCGATCGAGGATGTCAGCGTACGCGTTCACGCAGCGGCCGATAGCGCCGGCCCGGCCGCGACCGACATCGACCGCGCAATCAGCGAAGCGAGCGCCGGCATCGAAGACGAGTGCGAAGCCGCTCACGTCACTGCGCATTGCCAGGTCGTTCCGCTATACGGCGGTGCTCGCCACGTTCTCCATCGATACCGTCGGTACGAGACTGTCAAGCTCGTGTTCGCGCCAGAACTGCGGGCCGCGTACTTCGGCGGCGAGTACGACAACTTCACCTGGCCGCGTCACGCGCTCGACATCGCCTTCGTCCGGATCCATGACGGCGAATCGCCCGTCAGGACCGAGGCGTATCTTCCGCTCGATCCCGCCGGTGCGGCCGAAGGCGACCCGGTGTTCGTGACGGGCAATCCCGGCTCGACGAGCCGAATGCTGACCGTAGCGCAGCTCATGTATGAGCGAGCATACCGGTTGCCGCTGCGAATCTGGTTGCTTGACCACCAGCGCAACGCCCTCGCGTCCGCCATGGCGGCGAACCCCGACTACGAAGCTGATCTGCGCCAGGACATGTTCGAGGTTTCGAATGCACTGAAGGCATACGGCGGGATGCTGGAGGGCCTGCGTGACACGATTCTCGTCGGAGCGAAGATCCGCATCGAGGACGAACTCCGCGCGAAGGTAGCCGCCGATCCCGCATTGCAGGCCAAGTACGCCGATGTCTGGGACCGGCTGTCGGCGTTGCAGCGGCGCAAGCTCGACATCAGCCCGCGGATGAACGCGACGAATACGACGCTCGTCGGCTCGCCCCACCTCGAGCTTGCCGGCATGGTCGTCGACTACGTCCGCCAGATGAAGCTGACCGAGGCCGCGCGGAGCCCGCGGTTCCGCGGCGACTCCGGCCGACGTATCCTGGCGATGATCGAATCGGACGTGCCTGTCGATCCGTCGTTCGCGTGGTTCACGCTTACGGGCCACCTTCGTTTCGTCGATACGTGGGTTCGGCCCCGCCATGAATTGCGGGGCTGGTTGTTTCAGCCCGGCGAGAGCGTCGAGGAAGCCGCGACCCGGCTGATCGGCCGCACGCGCATCCTCGATGCGAGTTTTCGCCGCGGCCTGATCGACGGCGGTGCCGACGGCATCGAAGAGTCCGCCGATCCGCTGATCGTGTTCGCGCGCCGCGCCGTGGCCGAGGCCGAGCTGCTGTGGGAAGAATGGGACAACATCATGGCCGAGGAATCCGTTCAGAGGCGCCGTCTCGGCCTGGCCACTTGTGACGTCTACGGTACGGCCGACCCGCCGGACGCAAGCTTCACGCTCCGCATCTCGGACGGAATCGTGAAGCGGTACCCGTCGAACGGTACGTATGCCCCGGCCCGAACCACCTTCTACGGTCTGTTCGCCCGATCCGCCGAGTTCGCTGGCGCCGAGCCGTGGACGCTGCCACCTTCATTCGAGAGGGCCAGCGCGCGCATCGGCATGGATACGCCTCTCGGTTTCGTCTCGACCGCCGACATCGCCGGCGGCAGCAGTGGCAGCCCCGTGATCGGCACCGACGGCCGACTTGTCGGTGTCGTTTTCGATTCGAACATGGAGCAGCTTCCCAACGGATACCTCTATCGGTCCGCCGAGGGCCGCGCAGTAGCCCTGCATTCCGCAGGCATTCTCGAAGCGCTTCGCAGCGTCTATCGGGCGAATGCACTGGTGGCGGAACTGACGGGCCGGACCGGCGGACGCTGACAGGAAGAAGCGAATGAGCGAAACACTAGAATACCTGAAACGACACGAGGCCCGGTTCGCCGAGGAACTATTCGATTTCCTGCGGATCCGGAGCGTCAGTGCGCGGTCGGAGCATCGCGCGGACACTCGCCATGCCGCCGAATGGCTGGCCGACCGGATGCGCGAGGCCGGCCTCGAGGTCGGGATCCACGACACGCCCGGCCACCCGATCGTGGTCGGTGACTGGCTTGCGGCCGGCTCGAGCGCGCCGACTCTGCTGATCTACGGGCACTACGACGTTCAGCCGGCCGAACCGCTCGAGTTGTGGACCTCGCCGCCGTTCGAGCCGACTCTGCGCGACGGCCGCATCTACGCACGCGGATCCGTCGATGACAAGGGTCAGATCTATCTCCACATCAAGGCCATAGAGGCGCACCTGAAGACCGCGCGCCGCCTGCCGGTCAACGTCATTGTCATCGTGGAAGGCGAGGAGGAAGTCGGCAGCGCCAACCTGCTGCCCTTCGTCGAGAAGAATCAGAAGCGTCTCGCGTGCGACGCCATCGTCATCTCGGACTCGACGATGATTGCGCCCGCCATGCCCACCATCGGCGCCTCGCTCCGCGGCCTCGCCTACTTCGAGATTCGCGTCCGTGGACCCGGCTCCGACCTGCACTCCGGCAGCTATGGCGGCGCAGTCGCGAATCCGGCCGCCGCGATCTCACGCATCATCTCGACGTTCCATGACGAGACCGGCCGCATCGCAATCCCCGGCTTCTACGATGACGTTCGCGACATGACGAGCTTCATGGAGCAGATCCGCGACCTGCCGTTCGATGAAGCGGCGTTCCTGAAGGAGACGGGCGCACCGGCACTGGTCGGCGAAGCGGACCGCACCACCTACGAGCGGCTATGGATCCGGCCGACGTGCGAGGTCAACGGCATGTTGTCCGGTTACACGGGCGAGGGTTCGAAGACCGTTCTGCCGGCGCACGCGATGGCGAAGGTCAGCTGCCGGCTCGTACCGGATCAGGATCCGGAACGCATCAGGGGTCTGTTCATCGAGCACGTGCGCAACGTGGCACCGCGTGGCGTCGAAGTCGACATCGAATTCATGCACAGCGGCAGGCCATGGCTGGCAAAGCTGGAAGGGCCGCTCCACGACGCGGCCGCCCGCGCGCTGAAGCAGGCGTTTGGCCGGCCGATCGTCCATGCCGGCGAGGGTGGGTCGATTCCGATCGTGCCGGAGTTCGAACGCATTCTCGGCGCGCCGGTCCTGCTCATGGGATTCGGCCTGCCGGGCGAGAACGCGCACGCGCCGGACGAGTGGATGAGCTACGACAACTTCAGGAAGGGCATGCACGCGTCCGCGATCCTGCTGGACGAACTGCGCAACGGCGAGGGCTGAACGTCCGCAACGGGCTGAAGGGCCGGCCGTCGCGAGTCCCGCTCGCGGCGTCCGGCCCTTCGTGAGACCGGGGGTGTGGGGGTTCGTCCGGTACTACTGTCCGTCAGCCGAAGCCTGGATACCGCTCCGTCGTGCGCTGGCGAGTTCGTAACGAACCTGACGTCGCACGCGATCGACCTTGTCCGGATACTGGCCGCAGTTCGGCGTGACGGTGCCGCGGACGCAGCCGTTGTAGCCCAGGAGCGCCCTGCGCTCGTCGCCCCTGTTGCGATCCAGGTAGTACGCCAGGATCTTCGTGCCGTAGCACAGATTGCCTTCGATCGCGTAGAGGTCTCTGCCGCACTGCCGCCAGTGACCCGTCCACAGCGGCATTACCTGCATCAGACCGCGCGCGCCGACCGAGCTGGTCGCGTCCGGCTTGCCCGCGCTCTCGATCAGCATCACCGAAATGACGGTCGCCGCATCGACACCCGCCTCGTTCGCGTGGGCCACGAGCGGCCATGCAACGCGACGGGCGACATCGATCGGAACACCCCGCCTGCGCAACACATGTTCGATCGGTGCGATCTCATCGCGGTAATGACGGACCTGGTTCGCCGTCGTGTCGCCTGACAGAAGTGCCTTCTGCATGTACCAGGACAACGAGTTGAGCCGGATCTGTGGCGAGGGCACACCCGCGGCAACGATTCTCGCGGGCTGGTCGGCCGGGACGTTCAGAACGCTTCCCAGCAGCTTGCCGGTTCCGAGCCCGATCAACAGGAGGACCGGTACTCCGAGCACGAGGAAGCGGGCCTTCCGGGCCAGCAGCTCGAGTTCCTCCAGAATTCCCATGGGACGTTCGGATCCTTCCATGCGTCGCTTTCGAAGGAGCGTCATCAGGGTCCATCGTCGGGTGGCCCGGGGAGGCCGAGGTCGGTCGGGGGTACACAGTGGCAAGACGGGGGGCAATCGCGTTTTCCGCACAACCGCAAGGATATCCGCACGCCGGCCGGATCGTGGCCGCGCAAGAAGTTTCGGCCGCCGGAACGGAGTAGCGGAGGTCATGCGGGTCGTGCCGCGGCGAGGCTGGATCGCTCGAAATGCGACCCGCATCGCTACCTGCGGCGGCTTCGTTGCGGGAGCGCGACAGATGTAGCGGTGCGCGGGGCGGGCGGGCCGGCGAGGGGACGGATCCGCCCGGCGAGGACGCGGGGACCACGGGCCCGGTTCTTGTTGATCGTTGCCGAAATTGGCCGGCAGGACGGGACGAGAAGACGGAGGAGTGCATGAACGGTGACCCGGCGGTGGCGCGGGCGCAGTCAATGGATGGGCGAATCGCGTCGGGTCAGGACAAGACGTCGGAGCGGCAGTTCTACGACAGCCTGTTCCGGCGGCGCAAGCGGTTCGACCAGTTCCGCGACGACATTTACCGGAAGATGGCGAGTCTGGCGTGGGAGCGGTCGGGCGGCGGACGCGCGCTGGACCTGGGTTGCGGCTCGGGCACGCAGGCGACATGTCTGCTGGAGGCGGGTTTCACGGTAGTCGCGGCGGACCTGTCGAGCGAAGGTGTACGCGTTGCGCGAGACACGATTCGCAGCGCGGGTCACCACGCGAACGTCATGAACGCCGATGCGGAGCGGATCCCCATCCAGGACGGCGCGATTGACGCCTGCACGTGCGGCCTGCTGCTGCACCATTTCACGAAGATGGACGCCGTCGCCGCGGAGTTGAAGCGAATCGTGAGACCGGGCGGCGTCGTGGTTGCGCTCGATGCCAACGCGCACAACCCGCCGACGTGGATGTTCCTGAACGTCGTGCACCGTCTGAAGCCGCTGGGCGGTCTGACGCCGAACCAGCGGGCATTGCATACATCGGAGATCCGGGAAGTGTTCGGGCGGCACGGCTTCGAGGACTTCCACTTCGAATCCGTGACGAGCGAGCTTCGCAAGGACTGGCTCGGCAACTCGATCGGGGCCCAGCTCAACTACTACACGCGGGCGGCACTGCTCGCGGCCTCGAATGCTCTGCTGCCGCAGGTCGCGCGCGGCAACATGCTTCTGTCGGTGTTCCGGAGACAGGCGGTTTGACGGGCGCAGGGCTTCACGTCGGTATCGAGGAGAACGCTGGCGTGCCGGGTCGGTTGACCGGCGTCCCGAACGGCCGTCGCAAGCGTCCCTGGCGGATCGTCCTTGCGGTGCTTCGCGTCCTCCTTGGCGCGGGCCTGCTGGTGTGGGTGTTGACCCGGTCGGGGCTGCGCGCTCTCGAGCCGGTCTTCGGGAGTCCATGGGTGCTGCTCGTTCTGCTCGGCCTCACGTTGTACGGCGCGTGTGTCGAGGCGGAACGCCTGCGCGTTCTGTTCCGGGCGGCCGGCCTGCGGCTGACACGGCGCCTCGCCTATCGCGTCGTGCCTGTCGGCGTGTTCTTCCACTTCTGCTTTCCGGGCGGTACGGGAGGCGACATCGTCAAGCTGTACTACCTTGCGCGCGAGAACGCGGGTCGCGGCGTAGAGGTCGCGACGGTGGTGCTGGTCGATCGGGTCGTCGGGCTGACGGCGGTGCTCGCACTCGTGCTGGGTCTGGTCGTCACGAACGCCGAACTGGTGGCATCGAGCGCGATCCTGTGGGCCATCGTGCTCACTGCGTCCGCCGCGCTGGTCGCGATCGCGGTCGTGGTAGCACTGGCGTGGTCCAAGCGGCTGCGCGGGAGCCGGCTGTACGCGTGGTTGATGGCACGGATGCCGCTGCGCCGCTACGTCGAGCGCATTGCGGATGCCGTACACGCGTTCGGCGATCGCAAGCGGGCGCTCGCCGTGGCCGCACTCATTTCACTGGCCGGCCATCTGGGAGTGGCCGCGACATACATCGTTGTCGCCAGCGTGATCCTGCCGTCCGTCTCGTGGACGGTCGTCGGATTCCTTTCGATGCTCGGCATGGTCGCGAACGCGCTGCCGCTCACACCCGGCGGAATCGGCGTTGGTGAAGCTGCGTTCGAGCAGTTGTTCAGTCTGGCTGGGGCGAGTGGTGGCGCCGCGCTGCTCATCCTGTGGCGTCTGAGCATGATCCCGATCGCGACGATCGGCGCGACCCTCTACATCACTGGCCGGGTCAGGGCGAAGGACTCCGCTCACGATCCGGTGCACGGCTCGCCGGCGGAGCACACGGCGTGAGCGCTGCCACATCGACTGGCGCAACGCGATGGATCAGCCGCACGTTCGTACTGGCCGTGTGGTTCGGTCTGGCCGCCGGCTTTGCCGAGATCGCGTTGTTCGGTGTCAAGCGCATCGTACTCGACCGGATCATCCGTGTCAGCCGCGACGTGATCTGGATGGCGCCGCTGGCCGATGTCATTTTCTGTCTGATCGCCGCCGGGTCGCTCGTTCTGCTCGCGCTTCGCTTCGAGCGGTTGCGCTCGCTTCAGGCGGCCGTCACCGTCACCGCGTTCCCCGCGGTGCTGACGGTGATCCTCCATTATCACCCGGTCCACATTGTGGCGAAGCTGGTCCTGGCGCTCGGCATCGCGGTCTTCCTCGGCAGGTCCGCAGCGGCGAAGCCTGGCCTGGTGGAAAGGCTGATCGGCTGGACTTCACTGTCGTTCCGGCGTCGTGAGCCGGGTGCCGTCGGCGCCGGGGATCTGCCGGCCATCGACAGGCGCCGGTTTGTGCTGTCATCCGCTCTTGCGCTCGGCGGGCTGGCTGTCGGAACTCGCGGGTTCCTGCGGCTGAGGGAATGGAACACGTTGCGCGGGCTGCCGGCCGCGGCGAACGGTGCGCCGAACGTCCTGCTGATCGTGCTCGACACCGTGCGAGCCCGCAGCCTGGGCATGTATGGATACGCCCGTGACACGACGCCCGAGCTGGACCGGTGGGCCGCGCGCGGCGTGACGTTCGAGTACGCGTACTCGACGGCGCCGTGGACGCTTCCGTCACACGTATCCATGTTCACGGGCCGGTGGCATCACGAGATGTCGGCAGACTGGGACGACCCGCTCGATGAAGGGCTGGCGACTCTGGCCGAGCATCTGGCGGGCCGAGGCTACTCGACCGTCGCGTTCACCGCGAACCCCGCGTACACGACATGGGAGACGGGGCTCGGCCGCGGATTCGCTCGCCATGACGATTTCCCGCAGTCGCCGTCTCAGATGGTCGGCAGTTCGGCGCTCGGCATGCTGATCGGCTGTGGAACGCGCAATGAAGTCGGCTGCAGGTTGCGCGAGCCACTCGGCTGGTACGAGCTGCTGGGCAGAAAGCCCGCGGACCGGGTGCGCGCCGATTTCATGAGCTGGGTCGACGGCAACGCGGCGGACCGTCCGTTCTTCGCGTTCCTCAACTTCTTCGACGGGCACGCGCCGTACCTGCCGCCGCCGCCGTTCGACACGCGATTCGGTGAGTCGCTGCCGCGCGGCAACCCGATGCACCTGGACCTGCCGGGCTGGGAGTGGACGCCGGATCAGATTCGCGCGGAGCAGGACGCGTACGATGGCGCGATCGCGTACATGGATGCCCATGTCGGCGCGATGCTCGACGACCTCGACGCACGCGGCATCCTCGATGACACGATCGTGATCATCACATCCGATCATGGCGAGGAGTTCATGGAGAATGGCGTGATGACGCACGCCAACAGCCTGTACGTTCCGTCGCTGCACGTTCCACTGATCGTGATCAACGGTGCGCGAGTGCCGGCAGGCCAGCGGGTCGACACGCCGGTCAGCGTGCGCGACATCGCGAGCACGGTATGCGACCTGACGGGCAGTGATCCCGTCACGTTTCCGGGTACGCCGCTTTCGGCACACTGGGCCGATGGCTCGCCCGGACCGGAACCGATATACGCGAAACTCAGTGGTCGCACGTTCCGGCCCGACCACTATCCTGTGAGCCGCGGTGATCTGCACTCCGTGATTGACGGATCGCACCACTTCATTCGGCGAGGCGACGGACAGACGGAGTTGTACGAACTGCTGGCGGACCCGTGGGAGCAGGACAACCGGATCGACCGCGACCGTGCGATTGCCGATACATTGCGTGCGCTGATAGACCGCATCGCCGGGCCATCACGGTGATGGGCATGGCGACGGAAGGATCCGTTGCGGTGGCGGACGGAAGCGAGATGGCCGGTCACGTCGAGCTCTGGGAACGCCGGTTCGCGAGCGATACGGATTCACCGGCGGCCGTCGCGTTTACGTTCGCGCGGACTGCGCTGGCCGCGACGCTGCGCGCGGCCGGTCTCGAACCCGGCGATGGCGTCCTGCTCTCGCCGCTGACGTGCAAGGTCGTGCCGCTCGCCATCCTGGCAGCGGGCCTCGAGCCGGTCTATACGGACATCGATCCCGCAACGCTGAACCTCGATCCCGCCGGCATTGGCGGGGCTATGCCGGGCGTGCGGGCCGTTCTGTTCCAGCGTACGTATGGTGGATCGGGCGGTGCGCAGGCATCGCTCGAAGCGGCGAGGTCGCGCGGTCTGTTCTTCGTGGAGGACTGCGCGCAGTGCATGCCGGCGCCCGGCAACTGGATCGGCGATGCGGCCATTTTCAGCAACAATCCGGGCAAGCCCATGCCTGCCGGGTGCGGCGGCGTAGTCGTCATGCGGGACCCGGCTCTCGCCGTGCGGGTGAAAGCGAAGCGTGCGAAACTGCCCGGGACCTCGACCCTCGGAGCGGTCCGGTCGCACGCGGAATCATGGGTGCGCAACCGGCTGCTGACGCCATCGCGGTACTGGACCGCATTCGAGATCAACAGGCTGATCAACAGCTCATACAGGCCGCGCGGCAGGGAAGTCGAGATCGAGGAAGAGTTCCATGCCGTTGCCGGCCGTATCAACGACAGCCAGGCACGTGCAGGCATCACGTGGCTGGCGCGCGTCGCGGAGGTTGCCGCACACCGTGTCGCATGCTGTGAGGATTATGCGCGCAGCCCGGGCATGGCCGGGATGACGCCGTCGGCCGTCGATGTGACTGCGCCACTCTACTACTACCCGGTGCTGGTCGATCGGAAGACCGGACTGCTCGACCTCGCGCGGCGGAACCGGGCCGAGATCGTAGCCTGGCCGATCAGTACGCCGATCTATCCCGTCACTGACGCGACCGCGCTCGCAACATACGGATACGAAACCGGCAGCTGTCAGGAGGCGGAGCGGATCGCGTCACGGCTGGTCGGTCTGCCCACGCACCCGCTGGTTCGGCCGGAAGACCGTGAACACATTGCGGGTCTGGTCGCGCGCCACGCGGCGGGACGAGCGTCATGACCATCGTCACCAGGCTCATGGAACCCGGCGATCGGGCCGCCGTCGACACGTTCCTTGCCACCGAGCCGGAGGCCACCGCGTTTCACCGGCCCGAATGGCACGACGTCATTCGCGCGACGTACGGTCACGAGTGCGACTACTGGCTGGCGCTATGCGGTGCCGACATTGCCGGGGTGTTCCCCGTCGCCAATGTTCGCGCGCCGCTGCTGGGTTCGAAGATGATCGCCATGCCGTACCAGATGTACAGTGGCGCACCTGTCGGGCGACGCGAATCGTTCGAGCCGCTCGTGAACGCGGCGATCGAGAAGGCGAGCAGTGCAGGCGCGAAGTACCTCGAGATTCGCCATCACGAAGAGGCGGCATGGCTCGTACCGCTCGGCTTCGCAAAGGTCGACTCCGGTCTCGTCACCACGTCCGTGCCGCTCGACGGATTGAGTCTGCAGCAAGCGGCTCACGGTCATCGCCAGCGTGTGCGCAAGGCCGAACGCCAGGGCGTCGACATCGTCGAGACACAGGATGCCGACGAATGGCGGACGTTTCGGCGCACGTACCTCGAAACCGGCCGCGCGATGGGAGCGCCGCAGGCCGGCTGGTCCTTCTTCGCGAACCTGCGCGAGCACGCGGGCGGGCTGGCCCGGCTCTACATGGCAAGGCATGAAGGGCGGACGGTGGGTGCGTTCCTCGTTTTTGGTGACGGCCGTGTGTCGTTCGCGCGGTGCAGCGCGCACAGTTCGAGCGAGTCGTTCGCGGTCAACGCCGGGCAGGCACTGTGGTGGCGTGCGATGACCGATGCCGCCGCTGCCGGCGCCACGCGGTTCAATTGCGGAATCACATGGATCGGTGACGCGGGTCTGATCAAGTGGAAAGAGGGTTGGGGTGGCCAATCGGGACCCGTCCACCTGTATGTCCTGCCGATCCGTTCGAACGTGCCGGAGCCCGGTAGCTACTTCGAGGGGTACAAACTGGCGAAGGCCGTGTGGCGCCGGCTGCCGATGCCTGTCGTGGACGTCGTCGGCCACGCCGTGACGCGGTGGATCGGATGAATGCGACGACACGCGACGAACAGGTGGTCGGTGAATCGGTCGAGCGTGGTTCGGCCGATCGATCGGCGGACAGCAGCGACGGCCGGGTGCCGGCCGTGGTTCATCTCGACCTCGATGGCGCTCGCCATATCTTCCGCCTGCGCGGCTGGCCGTGGCGAGCGGAGACCGACCCGGTATTCGAGACCGGCGTGCCACGCGCTCTCGACATGTTCGACGCGTTCGCAATACGCGCAACGTTCTTCCTGATCGCCGAGGACCTGGACGATCCGCCCAAGGCCGCGCTTGTCCGCGAGATCGCGCGACGCGGCCACGAGATCGGGTCGCACTCGCTTACACACTCGCCGCTGCGCGGGCTGAACGCGGACCAGCTCGAGCGCGAGGTCGCCGGCAGTCGCGACCGCATACATCAGGAACTCGGAACCATGCCGGCCGGGTTCCGCGCGCCGTTCTTCTCGATCGACGCGCCGGCCGTGCGGGCGGTCGCGCGGGCCGGCTACACCTATGACACATCAATGATGCCCGGCCGCGCGGTGCCGGGTGTCCGGCGTGTGCCGGACCGGCCCGGTCCCGTGCACGAGGACCTGATCGAGGTGCCGCTGCCCGCGTTCCGGCCGCTGCCGTACCCGTTTCATCCGTCGTACAGCCTCGTGCTCGGCGTCCGATACTTCGACTGGGGACTCGCGCGATTCGAGCGCGCGGGTGCGCCGCTCGTGCTGCTGTTCCATCTCATCGACTTCGCCGAGCCGCTGCCGTCGTCGATGGTCGGTGGCTTGAAGCAGCGGCTTTTCACGCTGTCGCACATCGGTGGCCAGCGGAAGCTCGACGCGTGCAGACGAATGCTGGATCGCGTACACCGCTCGTTCTCGATTACGCAAACGACGCGGGTCGTCGATTCCGCGCGCAGTCAACACAGAGAGACATCGTCATGAAGGCGGTACTGCAGGACCTCAAGAGCGGCAAGGTCAGTGTGGCCGATGTTCCGCCGCCAGCACTGCAACCGGGCGGTGTCCTGGTGCGCGTTCGAAGCTCGCTCGTCAGCATTGGAACCGAACGCGCCGTCATCGCGCTAGCGAAGAAGACGCCGCTCGGCAAGGCGAGGGAGCGGCCCGACCTCGCACAGAAGGTCCTCAACAAGGCGAAGCAGGAAGGCTACTGGAACACCTACCAGGTCGTGCGCAACCTGATCTCATCGCCGATCCCGCTCGGCTATTCCTGTGCGGGTGAAGTCATCGAGGTCGGTGCGGCCGCGGGCGATTTCTCCGTGGGTGACCGTGTCGCCTGCGCGGGTCTCAACTACGCGAATCACGCCGAGATCGACTACATACCGCGCAACCTCGTCGCGCGCATGCCGGCGGGTCTCGAATACGACGATGCGTGCTTTGTCACGCTTGGCGCGATCGCCATGCAGGGTGTCCGGCTGGCCAACATCGAACTGGGCGAGCGCGTCGTCGTGCTCGGCCTCGGCCTGGTCGGCCAGATCGCGCTCCAGATCGCACGCTGCTCTGGCGCCCGCATCTTCGCGTACGACCTTGACCCGGCGAAAGTCGAACTGGCGCTGCAACTCGGTGCGCAGCAGGGCGTGAGCGATCCGGCCGCGCTCGGGCCTGCCGTCGACGCATTCACCGACGGCCATGGCGCCGACGCCGTGCTGGTCTGCGCGGCCACGAAGTCGGACGGCCCGCTCGCGGACGCGGCCGCCATCTCGAGACTGAAGGGCCGCGTCATTGTGATCGGCGATGTCGGCATGTCCATTCAGCGGCGGCCGTACTTCGAGAAGGAGTTGCAGCTGATCATCAGTCGGTCCTACGGTCCGGGCCGCTACGATCCGTCGTATGAGGTGCACGGCGTCGATTATCCGCTGCCGTACGTGCGTTGGACGGAGCAGCGCAACATGCAGTCTTTCCTGGAACTGATTGCGTCCGGCGACCTGCGCGTGGCGCCGCTGGTCACGCACCGGTTCCCGATCGAGAACGTCGAGCCGGCCTACGAGCTGGTGACGGGCGAGCGCGATGAACGCGCGATTGCGATCCTCATCGAGTACGCAGGTGAGGACCGCCCCGCGGCTCGCGTCACGTTGCCATCGGCGAGACCGGCCGCCGCGAAACCCGATACCATCCGCTTCGGTGTGATCGGTGCCGGCCAGTTCGCAAAGGCCGTGCTGCTGCCGGCGTTCCGCTCGTGCGAGGGCGTGCGCTTCGATGCGGTCTGCACGGCATCCGGACTGACCAGCAGGAAGGTGGCTGAAACGTACGGCGCCCGCTATTGCACGAGTGATGCGGCCGCGATCATCGCCGATGACGACATCGACGCGGTCATCATTGCAACGCGTCATGATCAACACGCCGCTCTCGTTTCCGACGCGTTGAGTGCGGGCAAGGCGGTTTTCGTCGAGAAGCCGCTTGCCATCACCGGCGCATCGCTGGCCGGCCTGGCATCGCTGCTTCGTTCGATCGAGGCGCCTCGACTGATGGTCGGGTTCAACCGCCGCTTCGCGCCGCTGGCCGAGACATGTCGCGCGTTCTTCGCGAACCGCGCGAATCCGCTGTTCGTCACCTATCGCGTCAACGCGGGCACGTTCCCGCCGGAGACGTGGGTGTTCGATCCGGTGCACGGCGGCGGCCGTATCCTGGGCGAGGTCTGCCACTTCATTGACACGATCGCGTTCCTGACGGGCTCACGGCCGGCCAGAGTGCACGCCGAAGAGATCCGCTACTCGAACGAGCCGGCGCACAATCGCGACAGCCTCACGATCACGCTTCGTATGGAGGACGACTCGGTCGGCTCGATTCACTACCTTGCCGACGGCGATCCCGGCCTGGCCAAGGAGTACTTCGAGGTGTTCGGCGGCAGGCGGGCGGCGTTGCTCGACAACTACCGTACGCTTTCGCTTCACTCGGGCAACAAGCGCCGTCGCAAGCGGCTGATGAACCAGGCCAAGGGACACCAGGAGGAAGTCGAGCGGTTCGTCCGTGCCGTTCGCCGGGCTGAACCAATGCCGATCGATGTCGAGACGATCCTCGCCGTGAGCGCGGCCTCGTTCGCGATCCACCGCAGCCTCGACACCGGTGGACCCGTCGACGTAATCGATGCGGCAGATCTCGACTGACGTGGCCGGCCCGCGCGGCGGCCCAGGTTTCGCCGATGCACTCGCGAGCGCCCTGCTCGCCGAGGCGCCTCGCGTCATCGGCGCCATTGATCGCGATCCGGACAGCCCGACCGCTGGCTGCATGGACCGCACATACTGGGCGTGGAAGTTCACCGACTTCGCCGGGTCCCGCTTCCAGGAAGGCGTCTGCTACCTCGCCTTCCTCTGCACTCGCCGGCTCGACGACAATCCATACGTCAACAATCCGGCGCTGCTCCAATGGATCGGGATGGCGCTCGATCGCTGGTCTCGCCTTCAGCACCGCGACGGCAGTTTCGACGAGGCGTACCCGTTCGAGCGGTCACTGGCCGCCACATCGTTCTCGAGTTTCTATGTCGCCGAAGCGCTCGACATGCTGGGCGAGGCGATCGAACCGCACACGCTCGAGCGCACCCGGCTCGCGTTGGCCAGGGCGGGCGAGTGGCTGCTCAGGAACGACGAGACGCACGGGTTCCTGTCCAATCACCTGGCCGCCGCGGCGGGTACGCTTCAGCACATCCATCGCGTGACCGGCGAAGCGAAGTTCGACAGGCGAAGCGCGCATTTCCGTGATCGCATTCTCGACCGCCAGTCGGCCGAAGGCTGGTATGACGAGTACGGCGGCGCCGATCCCGGCTACCAGACGCACGGCACCTTCTACCTCGTGCGGCTGTGGCAGCTCACTGGCGACGAGAGGCTGGCCGAGTCCATCGAGAGATCGATCGAGTTTCTCGCGCACTTCATTCACCCGGATGGAAGCGTCGGCGGCGAGTACGCCAGTCGGAACACGCAGACGTACTACCCGGCCGCGTTCGAGATGATGGCGCACCGCAACCCGGCCGCGTCGTGGATCTCGCGAACCATGCGGCCTTCCGTGCTGGGCGGTGCGGCCGCCGGCCTGCGCGCTGTCGACTCGTACAACTGGTTCCCGGTTCTGAACAACCTCGTTTTCGCGTACCGGGCAGCGGCGTCAGGCGAACCCGTGGCGAGGCCGATCGAGCCGGATGCCGGGGCAACCGCGCTCTGGTATCCGGGCGCCGGTATCGCGCGCATCCGCCGCGACCGCTATGACGCATACGTCGGCGCAACGAAGGGCGGCGTGATCAAGGTCTGGGATCGGAGGACGGGTCGGCTCGTGCTGAGTGACTGCGGGTGGGTCGGCAGCACGTTCGACGGCAGTGTCGCATCGACACAGTATCATGATGGTGACCGGGCTGTCACCGTCGAAGGCGACCGTATCGAAGTTGGCGGCTGTCTGTCACGGTCCGCGCGGCCCGTCATGAGCCCGGCGCGGTTCATCGCGTTCCGCACCTTCAGTACGACCATTGGCAGGCTGGCCGGCGTGGGCCGCTGGCTCAAGCAGCAGCTGGTGCGCGTGCTCATCTATCGGAGGCAACAGTTGCCGGTGACCTTCAATCGGACGATCACGTTCGAGGACAATCGCATCGTCGTCGCGGACCGGCTTCATGGCGACCACGAGGGCCGGCTGGAATCGCTGCGTCGCGGCGCCGTTTTCACGACCATCCACATGGGTTCATCACGATACTTCGTGCTGAACGAGCTGGACGCCGAGCCGGGTATTGTCGTGCAGAGTAATGCCGCATGGAACATCGATCCGGCTGCACTGGGTGCCGGCGTCGAGGTCGAACGCGTGCTGGAGCTGGACTGAGCCATGTGCGGAATCTGCGGTTTCAAGGGCTTTCGCGACGACACGCTGCTTGCCGAGATGACGGAGTCACTCCACCATCGCGGGCCTGACGCGGCAGGCGACCTGATCACGAACGAGGCCAGCCTCGGACACCGCCGCCTCAGCATCATCGACCTCGAGGGTGGCCGCCAGCCGATCACGAACGAGGATGGCACGATCGCCATCATCTGCAACGGCGAGATCTACAACTATCGCGAATTGCGCGCCGAGCTGATCGGCCGCGGCCACCGGTTCCAGACGCATTCCGACACGGAAGTCATCGTTCATCTGTACGAGGACTACGGTCCGGGCTGTGTCGACAAGCTGATCGGCATGTTCGCGTTCGCGCTGTGGGATGGTCCGCGCAACCTCATGCTGGTCGCTCGTGACCGCATCGGCATCAAGCCGCTCTACTATCTCGAGCACGGCGGACGGTTCCTCTTCGCATCGGAGCTGAAGTCGCTGCTCGCATACCGTGGCGTCGATCCGGCTGTCGACTCGGCTGCCGTTCACCGGTACCTCGCGCTGCGATACTCGCCGGGGCCCGGCACCATGTTCGACCGGATCCATAAGTTCCCGGCCGGAACCCTCGCAGTGGTCCGGAACGGCGGCGTCGAGTTCACCCGTTACTGGGAGCCGCAATTGTGGGACGGCCCGTTCGACCGTTCCGACCAGGACTATCTCGACGAGTTCGCCGAACGGTTCGAGCGCAGTATCCGGCGGCGCCTCATCTCGGATGTGCCGCTGGGCGCCTATCTGAGCGGCGGCCTCGACTCGAGTGTGATCGTTGCGGCAATGTCGAAACTGACGTCCGAGCCGGTGCGCACCTTCACGGTCGGTTTCGACTATGCGCACGATGAACTGGGTGAAGCGGCGAAAACGGCGAAGCTCCTGGGCTGCCGTCACACGGAGATTCCGTGCGGCGTCAGCGACATCGAGCACCTGCCACGGATCGTCTGGCATCTGGACGAACCGCTCGGCGACGCTATCGTCATCCCGATGTACCTGCTGGCGAGGGAAGCGAAGAAGCAGGTCACGGTGGTGCTGACCGGCGAGGGCGCGGACGAGACCCTGGGCGGATACCTGTTCCACCGTGCGCTGGCGATGGGCAATCGCCTGTCCAGGGCGGTGCCGCGTGCGGTGAGGAGCGCGATCATGCTGCCCGCGCTTCGCGCAACGCCGGCCGCGGCGCTGAACCTCGCGTTCGACTATCCGGCGAACCTCGGCGACCGCGGCAAGCTCAAGGTCATCGACTTCGCGAGGCTTCTCGACGAGGAACACCTGCCGGCCGCGTACCTCCACCTGATCTCGCTGTTCGACCATCGCGACACGTCGAGTCTCTACTCGGACGACTTCGCCCGCTCGTTGAACGGCGAGTCGCTCTCCGTCGCGACCGTGGGCGGCGACAACGCGGCCGCGCCGTTCCTGAACCGCGCGCTGCACCTTCAGTTCGACCACTGGCTGCCCGACGACATCCTGATGAAGCAGGACAAGATGTCGATGGCAAGCGGGATCGAGGGCCGCGTCCCTTTCCTCGACCACGAACTGGTCGAGTTCTCACTGCGGATCCCGCCGCACATGAAGATCCGGCGCAAGCGGTCCAAGCACATCCTTCGCAGCTATGCGGAGCGGCTGCTGCCACCCGCCACGACGTCGCGCGGCAAGAAGCCGTTCTACGCGCCCTTCGAGAAGTACCTCGAGCATCCGGTGTTCCTCGAGATCCTCGACGACACGTTGTCGGAGAAGACAGTACGTGAGCGCGGGCTGTTCCGGCCGGAGGCGGTCGCGGCGTTGAGGGACGCCACGCGTGCGGGCGACTTCGTGCACGCGA
Organism: Longimicrobiales bacterium; assembly: GCA_035513345.1. GTDB lineage: Bacteria > Gemmatimonadota > Gemmatimonadetes > Longimicrobiales > RSA9 > DATKCF01. The sequence goes on along the minus strand of DATKCF010000035.1, from coordinate 50,447 downwards.
AGCAGGTGTTCAGCCTGGTCGTACTCGAGCTGTGGTTCCGGATGGCGGTCGACAGGCGAGGCCGGCAGTGAACCCGCGTCCGGGTTTCGCCGCGGAGCTTGGAACCGGCCGTTTGGACGTGTACGTTTCCGGACCGGAACCGGGATTTCTCCCGGGCTTTCGCGGCCGTCTGACAGTGACGGTGTGAGGAAACCGACAACGATCGGAGCGCGATGAACAGGCGTGCAGTTGCCGTGTCAGTCGTGTGCCCGTTCTACAACGAATCGGCGATCCTCGAGCACGCGATCACGACCATGCTCGACCAGCTCGCATCGTTCGACCGCGAATGGGAATTGATCGTCGTGGATGATGGCTCGGTCGATGGCTGCGGCGACATCGCTCGCCGGATCCGCGAGTCCAACGACAGGCTTCGCGTTCTGAGCTACCGCACCAATCGCGGCCGCGGCCATGCGCTCCGCACGGGCATCGCCGCGGCTGGCGGCGATATCATCGTCACGACCGAGATCGACCTGTCGTGGGGCGAAGACATTGTGCAGCGACTGGTCGAAGCCATGGACCGGTGGCCGGACGCCGACATCGTCGTCGCCAGCCCGAACGTGCCCGGCGGAGCCTACCGCAACGTGCCCGCGCGGCGAGTCTTCATCTCGAAGCTCGGCAATCGCGTGATCCGTGCGTTCGTCGGAGATGCCGTGACCATGAACACAGGTATGACACGCGCCTACCGGCGCAACGTCATCCGCATGCTGCCCCTGAACGAGGACCGCAAGGAGTTCCATCTCGAGGTCATCGTGAAAGCGACAAGCTTCGGCTACCGGATCCGCGAGATCCCCGCCATCCTCGAGTGGAAGAAATACAAACACGAGAACCACCGCGTGGAGCGAAAGAGCTCGAGCCGCGTCGGCAAGCTCGTCATCTCGCACAGTCTGTTCAGCCTGTTCGCCAACCCCATACAGTATGTGTGGTCGATGGCCCTGATCAGCCTGCTCCTCGGTGTGGCCAGCCTGGTCTGGGCAGTCATCGCCTTCCTTACCGATCGGGTCGCCGCTTACCTCGCCCTCATGAGCGTCTCGCTCGTCCTTCTCGCCATCGTGCTCTTCGTCATGGGCGTCATTCTCAGACAGGGGAACATGGTGCAGCGCGAAATGTGGCTGCTCCAGCGAGCGCAACTCGCCCGCGAAGAGGTTGGCATGCTCACCGCCGAACAGCGCGAAGCGCTTCGCACCGAGAACACCTGACGGTCCCGTCAGGCAGCAAGCGAACGGTGCCGTTCGTCGAAACCCTTCGCCACCAACCATGTCGCCAGAGTCACGTGGCTCAGAGCCATCGGAACACCCATCAACGAAACCGGTCCGTAGCCGAGGAACGCCCGCAACGGGATCCCCGCAAAGTGGAGCAGCACAGTGCTCAGCCCGAAGACAGCCAGTGCTCTCGGGACCACGGCAAATCGATACAGAATGCTGTAGAGCAGGATGATCCAGCAATCCACGACGAGGATTTCCGTCGTATGCGCCCACCCCCGCGTCGCGCGCACCACCGCCGCAATGGTGTGGAACAGCTCATCCGGGCCACCTGCCCGGGCATACTGCTGGCCCAGGGAAAGCATGGAAAGCACGTGCACGTTGTCGACCGCCTGCACCAGGAACATGATCACGCTCGCTACCAGCAACCACAGCGCCATGGTCTCGCTGTACTCACGGAAGATCCCGAAAGCTGTGATGGTGATGCCGATCGTGAGTGCACCGTTCGCAAGCAGGAGCAACAAAGCCACCCTGATCCGGGTTGAGAACTCCACGGCATTCGCCAGATAGTCCTGCGGGCCGGCCGTCAGCGGCAGCAGCAACACGAACGGCACAATGAGCCCCGCCAACTGGAGGAACAGCATCGATCCGACGAATCGGCCCGTCCTTGTCGCAGATGTCACGTTCACCCTGCCTTCCAGCCCAGCGCTCTGCCTGCTGGTAGAACGAAGGTCCGGAACACGTACTTCCATGGGACGAAAAGCATCGGCACCGGTACCCAGATGAAGATGCGCGCCATCCCCTCAGCTGATGACCCCGCGAGCGCCCCGGCCTGCCAGAGCGGGAAAGCCACTACGCCAAGCCAGAGCAACTTGTACATGATCATGAAGATCATGACCGGAAGCATTCTCAGGGGGTGCAGAAGCCCCAGGCCGGAGAGCGTCGCGTACGAAGCGAACATGCAGAACGCCGCTGCCCGCATGGGGTCCCACGCGCCTCCATGCGTGAGTAGCACGCTCCACGAGTCGAAGCCGACGAATACGAACATCAACAGGTAGAAGAGCCTCAGCCCGTATATGTTGATTGGCCGCACGCCTTCGTAGCGAGCCGCGTCGGGCGCGAACAGGGTCTGAATGGCCATGTGGGTGATCTTCCCTTTCAGGGGCGAGGGCAAGGTATCAAGGCAAACGAGTCCGCCCCGGGTCAGGCTCGGGGCACTCTCCTTGGTCGGTGGTGACGGCAAGGAGGTCGCCCGGCTGACACTCGAGCGCCTCGCAGATCGCTTCGAGTGTCGAGAACCGGATCGCGCGTGCCTTGCCGGTTTTCAGGATGGACAGGTTTGCGAGCGTGATACCGATCCTGTCCGAAAGCTCCGTCAGGGTCATCCGACGCGCGTGCAGGACATCGTCGAGCGTAACGATGATCGGCATCGTCACACCGTCCCTTCGAGGTCCTCGCGCATCCGCGCGCCCTCCGTGAAGACCTGCGCCAGCACGAACAACAGCAGCACGGCAATCCACCGCGTCGCCGAGAAGGTCCAGTTCACACCAATCGGTTCGGACGCCGATGAACCAATCATGGCTACGATCCCGACGACGACGTGCAGCAGTTCGATGCACAGCACCGACCAGGCGATCACCCGCAAGCGAACCGCATTCTCCGGCAGGAACGGATCTCCGACACTCACCGTGTCAACGATCGTCCGGAGCCGCGTCAGCACGACATGCGCCAGCGGTACTCCACCGATGCCCACCAGCATGATCACGCGCATGGCGATTATCTGCGCCCCGTTCGACCCCGTGGGTCGGGCGCCGAGTCCGGTCATGACCAGCGTCTCGGCTACCAGGCTCGCAATCAGCAGCAACAGGACGAGCACCCCCATCAGCAGGTTCAGGCCGATCAGCACACTGAGAACCCTGCGCGTGAGGGCGAGTGAGTCAGCGAATCTTATGGGCATCGCGTGCTCCGTCGGCTCAGGCGAGGTGATTTCCAAAAATTATTGTTTTACAATAACAGATTTATTGTTTTTCAACAAGCTAGGCATCGATTATCAATAATCAGGAGGGAACACGTTTCTTGTATCTCGTTTCTGGGGCTGGTTTCTGGGGTTCGCGCATGGAGCGATCCCGGTGGGCGGCGGTGCGGGATCGCGGATCGGGCGCAACGGACAGGCACAAGACGAGAGGCATTGACGCGCGGACCCCAGAACCAGCCCGAGAGACGAGAAACAAGAAACGCGTAAAACGGGGTTCAGCCGGAAGCCGCAGACGCGGCGGCACGCCGACGGTTCATGAGAATCAGGAACGTCAGGGCGGCAAGCAGTCCGAGTCGTCGTTCCGCGGTCCCGGCGGGTTCGATCACGAAGCGCGCGATTTCCCTGAGGGATGGCCAATGCGACTTGACGGTGAGGATCGGGGAGCCGGTCTGATTCAGGAGCTGGGCGGACCGGTCGAACCAGGTTGTGGTCCACGGGTAGCTCTCACCGGACGTGAAGCGGAGGTGTCCCGCCCTCCGGACGATCTGCGGGGTGAAACGCGCGATCTGCGCGCCGGACGAATCGTGGACCAGGAGGCTGCGGCTCAGCAGGTGGGGCGGACGCGTGGTCCAGGTGCCGTCGGCGGTGTGGATGGTTGCGCTGCGACCTGTGAAGCCGGTCGCGCGAGCGGTCACGGCAACCTCGCCGGCCGCCGCCAGTTCGTACGATCTCGAGAAGGTGCTCAGCCTGCGCCAGATGAGTTCGCGGCCGGCCAATTCACGCAGGTCACGCAAGGTCGACCGGTCCGATTGAAGACGACGCGATGGCGTCCTTGTTCGCGGCGTACATGGCCTTCTAGTGGTGACGAGCCACTTAGACTTCGTCTTCCGGCGAAAGCGGGCCCCGAACGAGTGCCAGGATCGCAGCCTGCGGCACGACGAGATACTTGTTGCCTTCGAACGTGATCTCGACTGCCGCGCGACGGAAGAAGATGGCGTAGTCTCCGACCCTCGCCTGAACCGGCATGTACCTCGCCTCGCCACCGGTGATCTTCCACGGCTCTTCGTCCAGTTCTGTGGGCGCCGATATCGGCGTGCCCGGTCCCGTGGCCATCACCTTCCCGCCCTGGACCGCCTGGTTGTCCACCGCACTTGCAGGCAGGTACAGTCCGACCCGGCTGCGGTCCTCGCCTTCCTCGGGCTGGATCAGAACGCGGTCTCCCACGACGATCAGCTTCTTGTCGTTCTCCATGTCCCCCGCCGTATCTCCGGTCTGCCGCCGCCCCGCACGCCAGCCTCACGCCAGTCAGCCTCGGACCCAGGCTTCGACCTGAACCTTACCATGGCCCGGGCCAAATGGCACGGACTCGACGCCGGCGTGGCCTCGGCCTTACCTCCTACCCCGGCCGTTGCCTCCCGTCCCACGCCGCCATTCCTGCGCACCGGTTAGATACGCACCGTAGATCCGGGTTGAACTGTTCGGAGCGGGAATCGACGGAGCGTGAGATGAGGGAAAAACGCGGGCTGAGCAGAGCGACGGGTAACGGGCGGGTGGCCCGGGACCGCGGGGCGTACACGTTCTATCTGGACACTGCGCTTGTCGAACGTGCGCGCCGCGAAGTTGGCGAACACGATGTCGTGCGCAGCATTGAAGCCGCGCTGGCGGCGGCGGTCGATTACCAGTTGTGGGTCCGCGAAGTGGCGGCTGGCCGGCGGGACCCGGTTGCGTGACCGGCAGCGCGGCGTCGCTGGTGGTTCGCTCGAATGCCAACAGACTTCGGTGACGAGCCACTTAGTGGACGAGCCACACGGTCATGGCAGGCGGGCCCAGCGGACGCCGACGCGGTGGAGCGAGCCGAAGAGGTCGTAGTTCTGATACGTGTAGTCGACGGCGAGCGGGCCGAGCGACACGCCGCCGCCGATTGCGAGAGCGCCCTGGCCGCCGTCGCCGACGCCGAGATCGTATCCGGCGCGCGCAACCGCACCGACGCGCGATGCGCCGCGGGGCAGCAGGCCTGCCTCGAAGCCGGCCAGGATGCCTGACGATCCACCATTGAGGCCGGCAACGAGATCGGCGGATACGGCGCCGCCGAAGCCTGTTTCGCGCGCGAACTCGTACATGGCTCCGAAGCGCGCCTCCCTTGGCAGGTCGGCATCGGCGACACCGGCGCCGCTCATGGCGCTGCCGATGTTGCGGACGGAGGCACCGATGGTGAGCCCGGCCCTGAGGTATTGGCCTCCGATGTCGACGAAGGGAGCGCCGCGGCCAATGCCGGCTAGGTCGGTGGAGACGTAGCCGAGGCTGGCACCGAGGTTGAACCGTCCGTCGGCAAGAGGCAGCGCTCCGGTCAGCCGGGCGGCGACTTCCGATGCGCTGACCGTGCTGCCCGTGGGCATGCCGGTCTGTCCGCCGAAGTCGGGGTCAGGGACGAACTCGCGGATGTCGCCATAGTCGAGGAAGATCGCGCTCACGCCCAGCACCATGTTGCCGAACCGGTATGCGCCCGCGCCCGTGGCGAGGCCAATGTCCTCGACGTGCCGCTGATACGAGACCGAAGCTGCGGCGCCGAGGCCAGCCGCGCCGGCCGGGTTGTAGAACAGCACGTCGGCATCCATTGTGGCCGCGGTGTACGCGCCCGACAGCGCACTGGCTCGGCCGCCGGCCAGCATCTGCAGAACGGTCGCGCCGTTCGTGCCCTCGCCCTGCGCCACTGCGCTCGCGGGAGCGCACAGGATCAACGCAGCGGCAAAGGCCGCGACACGTGTGCGGACATGCTTCATGAGTTCTGCTCCTGGGGCTCCGGGTCCGTGCCCGGCGTGAGGATCATCAACTTCTCGCGGAACACCTGGCCGTCCACGTCGAAGATGACGAGGTAGACGCCAGGCGCCACGGCCTCGCCATTGTCGTTGCGAAGGTTCCAGCGTGTGAACGTCGGGCCCTCATCGCCGCCACACTCCAGCGACGAGGTGGCGCACAGGTCGATCACACGACGACCCGTCACGGTGTAGACGGCGGCGCGCACAGGGGATCTCGCGAAGTTGAAGATCACGTCGTCCGCACACGTCGTGTTCGATCGAGGCCAGCAGCCGACCGGGTTCTGGCTGAACGACAACAGTTCATCCTGTGCCAGGACCGTCGTCGTGGCGGGCCCGCTCGCGACGGCAACCACGCCCGCCTCGATGCGGTCCACTTCGCCGGTCGTCGTGCCGAGCGTGTGGAGTTCTGCCGGCGCGAGTGTCGCCTCGAACGTTGTGCCGTTCGGCGCCTGACCGGAAAGCTCGAGCGCGACGAAGACGGTGAGCGGCGTGAACGGCGCGACCCTCAGCGATACCGGCTGGATCACGACTCGTCGCACCGCCCCGGAAAGCGAAGCTGGTGCGCTGCCGACCTCGGTGTCAGCGGCGTCGAACATGCCATTGCCGTCATCGCGCAGCAGCACGAGCCGTGCGCCGGCGTCGTTGCCCGATACGTCGAACCCGATCGCCGTGACGTCAATCGATTCGAAGCCCTGCGCTTCAAGGGTCAGGCGGAGCAGTGGCAGGCGAGTGCCCCGACGGCCGCGCACCGGCGATGCCGACGTGGCCGGTTCCGTATCGACAGCGAGCGTCGCCGGCCCGCCGTCAGACAGCGTGAGCAGGGCGGCCGGCAGATCGAGCTTGCCGTAACCCCACCAGTCCGACGCGGCTGCGCCAACTACCGCGTCGTACGTGCGTGTCGTGAACACGTCCGTCGCAGCACTCGCCGCAATCGCGGCGCGCACATCCTCCGGTGTGAGGTTCGCGTTCTGCGAAAGCATGATCGCCACCGCGCCGGCGACATGCGGCGCGGCCATGCTCGTGCCTTCGCGTACGGCGTGGCGATTGTCGGGCGCCAGACGCTGCGTCGAGATCGATCCATCGTGCGATTGTGACGACATGACGCCGATGCCCGGCGCCACGATCTCCGGCTTGATCCGTGAGTCACGCGTCGGGCCGCCGCCGGAAAAGCGAGCGAGATCGCCGAGCGACTCCTGCTGCGAATAGCAGATCGGGTTCGCCGAACTCGCGCTCTGCCAGCACAGCTTCGTCACGAACGCGCCAACCGTTATCGCGCGGCGGGCGTTGCCCGGCGACCCGACAATGAGCCGGTTGTCGAAGCCGGTGCGCCCCTCAGGCTGCGGTCCCGTCGCCTGCCAGATCCAAATGTCGTATGGCTGGCCGGACCCCGTGCTCGTCGGCGTCACACGGATCCGCCACGTGCCCGCGGATGGAACGCCGCCCGTGCCGCAGCCGCTGATCGTGATGGCCGCCTCGATGTCACCATTCTCGCCGTTCGGGCCTGCCGACCCGTTGTCGATGATGATGCGGCCGGCGGCGCCTTCGGCGAGTACCGCCTGTCCGCGCACCTGCGATGCGCTGGTGCCGTCCGGTCGGACGAGTTCGATGAGCAACGAGTCCAGCGCCTCGTACCACAGGCTCATGCTGATGCGGTTGCCATTGCACGCGTCGGCGTTCGGCGTGTACATCGGCACTTCGAACGTGAACTCCGTGGCCTGTGTACCCGTCGGGAATCCGCGTGCGTGGATCAGGGGCCCGCCGAGAACGGGCGTGGTGTTGCGGTTCACTCCCGCATTGCCCGCGGCGACCACGACAATGAAGCCCGGACCCGAGAGCATATCGATCATGCGTTCGTAGAGGCGGCTGCCATCGTGCGCGCCAAACTGGCCGCCCAGCGAGAGATTGACGACCACCGGCATGCCCAGCCGGAGTCCCTCCTGCCGCATCCAGTTCAGGCCATCGATGATGCGGTCCTCGAAGAAGACGCCCGGTCCGCCGTTGACGATCAGCAGCTTCGCGCCGGGCGCCACGCCGGCGAACGGATAGTCGTCCGGACTCGGCGCGCCCGCCGAGCCGTCGCCGGCCGCCGAGCCGGCCACGTGCGTGCCGTGCCCGTGGAAATCGCGCTGGGCGCATCCGCTTGTGCCGCTCGTCTGGATCGCGGTCTGGATGCTCGACGGTGAACAGTAGTTGCCGATCGTGAAGCCGGTCGGCGGAACGCCCGACTGCGTCTGGTCCCAGAGTCCGACGACGCGGGTCAGCCCGTCCTCGTCGATGAAGTCCTCGTGCTCGAAATCGAGACCGGTATCGTATACGCCGACGATCGCGTTCTCACCGATTGCGCCCTCCCACCGGCCATCGACCAGTGTACGCAGCCGGTCGGCGCCGACCGCGTACGTCCCCGAGTCGTTCTCCATCCGGAGTGCACGCGCCGCCTCGATCGCGACGATGTCGGGCGAAGCGGCAAGTTGTGCGATAGCCGTGAGCGGGATGCGAGCTGAAACGTAGTCGCCCAGGACAGCGCCGACATCGCCGCCGGCAGCCTGGATCGCAGCGATGCCCGACGGGCCGCCCGTTCGAACGAACACACCGAGCATGGTCGTACTGCTCGTGCCCACGCGCTGCAACGCGAGGGCTCCGCCGAGCGGCAGCGTCTCGGGTGCGGCGAGTGGGTCGATCAGCGCCTGCGTCAGGACTTCGGCGCGCAGGGCCGGCCGAACGAGCTCGTTCAGCACGGGCTCGAGCCGGGTCGCCTGCGCGAACAGGAGCCCCGGCGCTGCGAGCAGGATGAGCGCTGCGATCGGGAGAGTGCTGACACCCGGACGTGCGCTTGCCGCGCCCGGCCCTGACAGGGACATGTCGTGCGTGGCCGGGTGACGCCCTTCACGGCCGCGCCACCCGCCGCGTCGCTCTGCCCTCAGATCTGCTCCAGCCAGGTGTACCTGCCTCTCAACGTTTCCTGCGCCAGCCGGTACGTCGCAACGTCGTCGTTGTGGAACACGTCCCCGAACGAACGCTTCACGCGGTGAGCCGCCTGCCGGCAGAAGACGTCGGCAAGTTCGCGCGGCGTCGAGTCCTGCGGATCCTTGCGGAGCAGAGCCTCGGCATGCGCGCACGCGGCAGCCATGGCGAACAACTCGGCGCCGACATCGACGAGACGGAACAGCACCGACTGCCGCTTCTCGAGCTTCGCGCCGTAGCGTGTCATCGCGTACAGCAGCATGCGGCCGAGCTTGCGGCTGTTCCGTTCGACGAAGCGGACGTGCGCCGCCAGCGGGCCGAACTCCGAGTACCGCGGCCAGCGGCCCCAGCCGAACACGAGACGTGGGTACCAGCCGGCGATGTGGAGCCCGAGCCGCATCAGCCCGGCCAGTTTCGCGCCCGCCGCCGCCTTCGGATCGAGCATGGCACCTGCCTTCTGCAGGTGCGGGTCGACCGCTTCGCGCGCAATGAACAGGCGCATGATCTCGCTCGAGCCCTCGAAGATGAGGTTGATGCGCAGGTCGCGCATCACACGCTCGACCGGGATCGGCTCCTCGCCCCGGCTTTCGAGCGATTCCGCCGTCTCGTACCCGCGCCCGCCCCGGATCTGCATCGTCTCATCGATGATCCGCCAGGCGGCCTCCGAGTTGTACATCTTCGCGATCGCTGCCTCGAGCCGGATGTCGGATGCGCCGGCATCCGCGAGCGCGGCCGACAGATCGCTCACCGCGTCCATCGCAAACGATGTCGCGGCTATGTGGCCGATCATCTGTGCGACCGCGTCGTGCCGCCCGACCGGCTGCCCCCACTGCACTCGCTCCGCGCTCCACTTCCGCACCACACCCAGACACCAGCGCGCCGCAGCCGATGTCGTGGCAGGTATCGTCAGGCGACCCGTATTCAGCGTGATCAGGGCCAGCTTCAGACCCTTGCCCTCACCCCAGATCACGTTCTCGCCAGGCACCTGCACGTCACGGAACCGGATCACCGCGTTCTCGATACCGCGCAGGCCCATGAACTCGAGACGGCTCTCGACCTCGACGCCAGCCATGTCCGACTCCACGATGAACGCCGTTATACCGGCGCGCGCGCCCTCACGTGCCGGCGTCTTCGCCATCACCACCATCACATCCGCGATCGTGCCGTTCGTACACCACAGCTTCTCGCCGTTCAGAACGTAGCCCGACCCATCCGCCGTCGGCACCGCCGTTGCCGTCATGCGGGCCGGGTCCGAACCCACATCCGGCTCCGTCAGCGCAAACGCCGATATCTGTCCCTGTGCCAGCCGTGGCAGATACTTCTTCTTCTGCTCCTCCGTCCCGAACATCTTCAACGGCTGCGGTACGCCGATCGACTGGTGCGCCGACAGCAGCACACCCAGAGCCGTGCATTTCTCACCGATCAGCGCGATCGCCCGGTTGTAGCTTCGCTGCGAGAACCCCAGCCCGCCGTATTCCCGCGGGATCTTGATACCGAACGCGCCAATCGCGCGCAGCCCGTCGATCACGGACTCCGGCACGCGGCCCGTTCGCTCGATCTCTGGAGTGTCGACCGTCGCACAGAACGCGTTCACCTTCTCGAAGAACGCCGCAGCCCGGGCTTTCTCGTCGGGATCCTGCGCCGGAATCGGATGGATCAGATCCAGCCGGAGCCGCCCGAGAAACAATTCCCGGACGAAGCTCGGCTTGCTCCAGTCCGTCTCGCGTGCCGCTTCCGCGACCCGCCTCGCCTCCTGCTCACTCACGCCTGCCGGCGTCCCCGCCGACGTGTCCGCTGCTGTTGCCGTACTCATCTTTGCCACCTTGGAAAACGAACTCCCGCCCTAGCCCTCCAGAACGTACTTCGCGATGGTCTGCCTCTGCATGTTGCTCGTACCCTCGTAGATCGTGCCGATCTTCGCATCGCGGTACAGCTTCTCGACCGGATACTCCTTCGTGAAGCCGTACCCGCCGTACAGATCGATGCAGGTGGACGCAATGCGTTGCGCGACTTCGGACGAGAACAGCTTCGCCATCGCGGCTTCAACGATGAACGGTCTGCCGGCATCCTTGAGACGGGCCGAGTTGTACACCATCAGGCGGGCCGCTTCGAGCTGGGTGCGCATGTCCGCGATCTGGAATTGCACGCCCTGGAACTGCGCGATCGCACGGCCGAACTGCTCGCGCTCCCTGACGTACCGGATCGTGTTGTCGAGCGCGCCCTGCGCCAACCCGATCATCTGCGCGCCAATCCCGATACGGCCTTCGTTCAGTGTTTCGATCGCGATCTTGTAGCCCCGGCCGACCTCGCCTATGACGTTCCCGGCGGCGACGCGGCAGTCGTCGAAGATGAGTTCGACCGTCGACGACGCGCGGATCCCGAGCTTGTCTTCCCTCTTGCCGACCGTGAAGCCTCGCGAGTCGCGCTCGACCAGGAACGCCGTGATGCCGCGGTAACCGGCGTCCGGGTCGACCGTCGCGAACACGACGAAAAGCCCCGCCTCATCGCCGCTCGTGATCCACAGCTTGCGGCCGTCGAGCCGCCAGCCGCCGTCGACCGGTGCGGCGCGGGTCGTCAGCGCGAACGCGTCCGACCCCGACCCGGCCTCGGAAAGCGCATACGCGCCCACGACTTCACTGGCCAGTCGCGGCAGATACATGCGCTTCTGCGCATCACTGGCGTAACGCATGATGCAGTTGTTGACCAGCGTGTTCTGAACGTCGACCAGAACAGCGACACTGGGATCCACGCGCGACAGCTCCTCGACGACCAGCACCGCCGTAAAGAAGGACGACTCCGCACCGCCCATGGATTCCGGTACCTCCACACCCATGAGGCCGAGCGCGAAGAACTGCCTGATAAGGTCCGGGTCCATTTTCGCCGACCGGTCCATCTCCATGACGAGCGGACGGACCGTCTCCTCCGCGAACTGGCGGACCATGTCGCGGAACATCTGCTCTTCCTCGGTAAGCACCGTAAGCGGTTGCGGTGCGGTATCCGGCAGCATGACCGGCATCTCGGGTTGCTCCTGGTATTTCGGTAGGTCGGGGGTCGGGTCCCACCCCTCAATTCTAGTTTCGACGGGCGCGCGAGGCCAGCGCTCGCGAACGCACGTGGGCCGCACAAGCAAGGAACGCCGCGGGACGTGGGGTCCCGCGGCGTTCCGATTTCTTCCGCAACCCGACGCGATGCCGTCGCGGCGGTCAGCGGACAGGCTTCAGAATTTCGCTGTTCGGCTACTGGCCGATGCGGCGATCGCTTGCCCGTGTCGGGTTACGCAAGGTACTCGAACTTGCCAAGGGATCACCTCCTTGCTGGAATGGATGTGAGGGCCTTTCGCCAGCGGGATCCGATCCCGCAGTCCGCCGGCGGCGCCACTCTGTGCACCGGTCGACGGCCCATGCCCGCAGATTCACGGGCGGACGCACAACTCTAAACGCACCCGGCGTCCGAGGCAAGACATCCGTCGGCTTCCCTTGTCCTGGCGGCACCGGGCGGCCATTGTTGGCCCTGCACCGAGCCGTCGGGCGCGGGCGTCCTCGCCTGCCACGTCCTCGTACTCCCCGGCAGGGGCATGGATCGCGAACAACTGAATTCGCTGGTCAGCACGGTTCGGCGGATCCGACACGACGCGAACAATGCGCTCACCGTCGCGCTCGGCCACATCGAGCTCCTGATCGACGAGCCCGAACGGCTCGATGGTGATGCGATCGACAGTTTGAACGTGGTCGCATCAGAGCTGCGCCGCCTGATCGAGATCCTGCGTCGGCTCGAGCAGGTCCGCGATACGCTCATGGAAGCGGCATCCTTCGACAACGATACCGCTTGACGCTGTCTTCCGCGGCCGCCTATTCTAAAACTACGACCGGGAACACGTTCGAAAAACGGCGGAGGCCGAATGTCCGATATCCCGACAGACCTGCTGTACACGGAGGATCACGAGTACGTGAAGTCTACCGACGAGGACGGTGTGTGGATCATCGGTATCACGGACTACGCGCAGGGCGAGCTGGGCGACATCGTTTTCGTCGAGCTGCCGAAGGCCGGCCAGACGTTCGGCCGCAAGGACACGTTCGGCACGGTCGAGGCCGTCAAGGCCGTGAGCGACCTGTATCTTCCGATCAGCGGCGAGATCGTCGCCGTCAACAATGGGCTCGCGAGTGACCCGGGCGTCATCAACTCGGATCCCTATGGCGATGGCTGGATGGTCAGGGTGCGCGCGAGCGACGCGTCGGATATCGATCAACTGCTGGGGCCCGAGGAGTACGGCAAGCACGTCGGCGCCGGCTGAGCCCGTGCGGCGGCGGCCGTCGTGACCTGGCGCTGCATCGTTGACACGCCTCGCGACGGTGCCGCGAACATGGCGATCGACCAGGCCCTCTTCGAGGGCGTGCAGGCGGGGGACCCACCGGTCCTTCGCCTGTATCGCTGGCAGCCGCCATGTCTGTCGTTCGGCCGCAACCAGTCGGCGCGTGGCATCTATGATCCCGACCTCGCGGGGAGTCGTGGCATCGACATCGTCCGGCGCCCGACCGGCGGACTCGCCGTGTTTCACGATCGCGAACTGACCTACACGGTTGCGGCACAGGTGGCGACGCTGGGCCGGCCGCGTGCCGCATACGCAGCCATCAACACCGCGCTCGCTTCGGGTGCTGCCCGCATGGGCGCGAGCGTGACAATGGCGCCGCATCGGCCAGCTCCCGGCCCACTCGTCGGTGCCACACATCCGTGCTTCGGCCATACCACTGTTGGCGAGGTTACGGCAGGCGGCCGGAAACTGGTTGGCAGCGCGATGCGTTTCGAGAATCGCACGATCCTGCAACACGGCTCGATCCTGATCGACGGAGATCAGTCCGAAGTCGTCTCGCTGCAGGTCCGATCGCCGGCAGGGTCAATGACCTTGCCGCCGCCGATCACGTTGCGTGAGGTCCTCGGGCGCGTTCCGGACTGGCCAGAACTGTACACGGCGGTTCTGGCGGGCTTCACGGCCATGTTCGGCACCGCCTTCGAAGCAAGCCGGCCGACCGATGCCGAGTGCGGGCGCGCACGCGACCTCGAAGCGCACTACCGGAACGAAGCGTGGACATGGCGTATGTGAACGTCACTGGATGACCGCCTACATCGCGCGCCGCCTGCTGGGCGCAATACCGCTCCTCATTGGCATCGCGACACTCATATTCGTCGTGATGCACATCGCGCCCGGCGATCCGACGGTCACACTGTTCTCGCCGCAGGTCCCGCCCGGCCTGATCGAGCAGATGCGCGAGTTGTGGGGTCTCGATCAGCCTCTGCACGTGCAGTACTTCAAGTGGCTGGCCGGCGTGTTCACGGGTGATTTCGGCTACTCGTACACACAGGGTCGGCCCGTGATGGAGATCATCGTCGACGCGCTGCCGCAGACCCTGGTGCTCACGCTGTGCGCACTCGTCCTCGTCTTCGCACTCGGTGTGCTCATTGGCGCCTACCAGGGGGTGCGCCAGTACAGCACGGGCGACAACGTGCTGAGCGTGCTGGCACTCTTCTTCTACTCCATGCCGTCGTTCTGGCTGGGGATGATGCTCGCTCTGATCTTCGCGCAGAAGGCGCACCAGTGGGGCTGGCCGATTGCGTTTCCCGTGAGCCAGCCGACCAGTGTCGACTACGATCTTCTCTCGTTCGGCGGCAAGATCGTCGATCGGCTGCGCCATCTTGCCCTGCCCGTCACCACGCTTACACTCGCACTCACCGCTGGCGTCACGCGCTACACGCGCAGCCAGATGCTCGACGTCATTCGCCAGGACTACATCCGTACCGCACGCGCCAAGGGCCTGCCCGAGCGCACTGTCATCATGCGACACGCGCTGCGCAACTCGCTGATACCGGTCATCACGCTGCTCGGACTGTATCTGCCGTTCCTCTTCAGTGGCGCCGTCTTCGTCGAGCACATCTTCGCATGGCCGGGCATGGGCCGGGTCATCGTCGGTGCAATCAACCAGCGCGACTATCCGGTCATCATGGCGACGAGCTTCTTCTTCAGCGTGCTCGTTATCCTCGGCAACCTGCTGGCCGACGTGCTCTACGCCTGGGCCGATCCGCGGATCCGTCATGAGTGACTCGCCGGGCAGGGACCCGTTGCGGAGCGAGCCGGGCGCCGTGTCGCCTGCAATGATCGCGGCGAGCGCGGTCATCCCCGGAGTCGGTCACGTCCTGGCCGGCCGGCGGCAACAGGGCGCTCTGCTGATGACCGCATGGCTGCTCGCGGTCACGTTGGCGATCGGCGCGTGGTCGCGCATTGCCGCCGTACCGGCAACCGGTTCGGCCGACGACTGGATCGCCGTGGGCACGCTCCTGGCCATGCTGCTGTCCGTCTGGTTCGCCGGTACGATCGGCCTCGCCCGATCGCACGGCGGCCATTCGGCGAATCGCGACTCGCAGGTCTCCGATGCATGGCGCCGGTTCCGGAGAAGTCGCACCGCCATGGCAGGGCTCGCCGCCATTGTGATCCTGTATGCCGTGGTGCTGCTGACGCCGCTGATCGCGCCGTACGACCCCGGCGCAAGGGTCGGCGACCTCGCCCAGGTCCGGCTGCTGCCGCCATCCCGGGAGTTCCTGCTCGGCACCGACCGCCTCGGGCGCGACATCCTCAGCCGCATCCTCCATGCGGGCCGGATCTCGCTCACGATCGGATTCGTGGCTACGGCCATCAGCATATTTGTCGGCACGGCGATCGGCGCGATCGCGGGTTACGCGGGTGGCAGGATCGACACGACGCTGATGCGATTCACGGACATCGTGCTCTCGTTCCCGCGGCTGGTGCTGCTCATCCTGATCGTGTCGCTCTTCGGCCGGTCGATCACGGTACTGATCCTGGTACTCGGTCTCACGCAGTGGCCGTCGACAACGCGCATCGTTCGTGGCGACGTGCTGAGCATACGTGAACGCGAGTACATCATGGCGGCGCAGGCGCTCGGCTTCGGCCGCGTCCGCATCATCATGCGACACGTCATCCCGAACGTGCTGGGTCCGGTCATCGTCGCGGCTACGCTCGGTATCGGCAACACGATCGTGCTCGAGGCCGGCCTGTCGTTTCTCGGCCTCGGACCCCCATCACCCACGCCGACCTGGGGCGTGATGATCGAAGGCGGCCGCGACGTGCTGCTCAGCCACTGGTGGGTCGCCACGTTCCCCGGCTTCGCGATCGTTGCCGTCGTGCTGGCATTCAACCTCGTTGGCGATGGCCTGAGGGACGCTCTCGATCCGAGGTTGCGTTGACCGTCCGCGCGACGGTGCCGGCTGCCGGTCCACTGCTGGAGGTGTCGAACCTGACCACCGTGTTCCAGACCGAAGCAGGCGAGGCGCGCGCGGTCGACGGCGTCTCATTCTCCGTGGACGCAGGCGAGACGCTCGGCATCGTGGGCGAAAGCGGGTGCGGCAAGTCGGTCACGTCACTCTCGATCATGCGGCTCGTGACCGAACCGACCGGCCGGATCCTCGAGGGCAGCTCGATCGTGTTCCGTGGCCGGCAGCTGCTTTCGCTCGACAGCGCAGAGATGCGCGGCGTGCGCGGCAACGACATCGCAATGATCTTCCAGGAACCGATGACGTCGCTCAACCCGGTGCACACGGTGGGTGCGCAGATCGCCGAGACGATCCGGCATCACCGCCGAACCACCAGGCGCGAAGCACGGGACCGGGCGGTCGCCATGATGCGGCTGGTCGGCATTCCCTCGCCGGCAGATCGCGCCCGCGACTATCCTCACCAGTTGTCGGGCGGCCAGCGCCAGCGCGTGATGATCGCGATCGCGCTGGCGTGTGATCCGGACCTGCTGATCGCGGACGAGCCGACGACCGCTCTGGACGTCACGATTCAGGCGCAGATCCTCGAGCTGCTGGCCGACCTGCAGGAGAAGCTCGGCATGGCGCTGATTCTGATCACGCACGATCTCGGCGTCGTTGCGGAAGTCTGCGACAGGGTGGCCGTCATGTATGCCGGCCGCATTGTCGAGGAAGGTCCCGTCAGCCGATTGTTCGAGGACCCCCGCCACCCGTACACGCAGGGTCTGCTGCGCGCAATCCCGCGCGTCGACTCGACCAGCACTCGCCTCGAGGTGATCGCCGGCCAGGTGCCGAGTGCCACCGAGTGGCCCGCCGGCTGCCGGTTCAACCCGCGCTGCCCCATGGCGTGGGACCGCTGCGCCCGCGAGGAGCCCGGTCTCATCCAGGTCGGACAGGGGCGCCGATCCCGCTGCTGGCTCGAAGCGGAGCCCGAGCGCCGGGATCAGGCCAGCCGAATCGTCGCCCACGATCCGGGCGGTTCCGACCGCGACCCCGTGAGGTGACGCCATGAACGACTCGGGAAGGCCGCTGGTGCGGGTCCGTGACCTGGTACGTCATTTCCCGATCCGCAGAGGCGTCTTCGGCCGCACGGTTGGCGCCATCCGCGCCGTCGATGGAGTGTCGTTCGATGTAGGCCGCGGCGAAACGCTGGGCCTGGTCGGTGAGTCCGGGTCCGGCAAGACCACGGCCGGCCGGACCCTGCTGCGGCTCATCGAGCCCACGTCAGGATCGATCGAATTCGATGGCATCGATGTCGCCTCGATGGACCGGGCCCAGCTGCGGCGGCTGCGTCGGCGCGCACAGATCGTGTTCCAGGACCCGTACGGCTCACTGAATCCCCGGCTGACCGTGGGCGACGCCATCGCGGAGGTCCTCGACGTTCACGCGCTGGCCCGTGGCCGCCGCGCACAGCGCGTCGACGAACTGCTCGACATCGTCGGCCTGCGGCCCGAACACGCGCGCCGCTACCCCCACGAGTTCAGCGGCGGACAGCGCCAGCGTGTCGGTATCGCGCGGGCGCTCGCTGTCGAACCCGATTTCATTGTATGCGACGAGCCCGTGTCCGCACTCGACGTTTCCGTTCAGGCCCAGGTGCTCAATCTGCTCTGGTCGCTCCAGCAGCGCCTCGGCATCGCCTTTCTCTTCATCGCCCACGACCTTGCCGTCGTGCGGCACATGAGCGACCGCATCGCCGTCATGTACCTCGGCCAGATCGTCGAGATCGGACCTGCCGCCGCTGTCGTTACGAATCCGGTACACCCCTACACCAGGGCGCTCCTGTCCGCGGTCCCGCGAGTACGCCAGGGCAGGCGCCGGCCCGACCGCATCATCCTGGGTGGCGAATCGCCCGATCCGGCGGCTCCGCCACCTGGCTGCCCCTTCCATCCGCGGTGCAACCACCCGCTTCGCGATGTCGAGTGCACGCTGGCCCGGCCACCCCTCGAGATCGGTGCCCCCGGGCACACCGCAGCCTGCATCAAGGAGTCGCCGCCGGCCGGGAAACTGGTCTCTTGACACTCCAACTACGACTCCCGTACCTTGCTCCGCTCGTTGATACGCAACATCGCGAGACAACCTGCTGCCAGCCGGCAAGATTCACTGACGACGGAGGTAACCTTGGGTAGCCTGAGCACCGCCACGTTCGCTGTGCTACAGCTTCAGGGCCTCGAAGCCCCTGATCTTTCGCTGAGTGAAGCAGCGCTCCAGACGTTCCAGGACGGCGGATGGATGATGTGGCCGTTGCTCGCGTGTGCGACTCTCGGCCTGGGCCTGATCGTCTGGAAGCTGTTCGACGTGAGCACGAAGGCGGCGCGCACGAGCAGGTTCCTGCGGGACGTGGACAGCCTGATCGCGCAACGCAAGCTGAAGGAAGCGCTGGCGATGGCGAGGGAATCGACCTCGCCTGCCGGGCGCATTCTGGCCGCGGGCCTCGAGCGTCAGGACGAAGGCTCCGAGCGCGTCATGAAGGCGATCGAGAACGTGGGCCTCATCGAGATGGCCAACCTCGAGCGCGGGCTGGTCTGGCTCGCGACGGTGTCGAACGTGGCACCCCTGCTCGGGTTCCTGGGTACGGTGATCGGAATGATCCAGGCGTTCCAGGCGATCGAAGCGGCCGGCGAAGTGGAAGCGACCGTCGTTGCGGGAGGCATCAAGGTCGCGCTGGTCACGACGGCGACCGGTCTCGCGATCGCGATTCCGATCAACATCGCGCACAACTACTTTGTCACGCGGGTCGACCGGCTCGTGATCGACATGGAAGAGTCGGCGCAGAAGATGATCGACGCGGTCCACGCCGGAGAGCGCGCCGCCGTATGAGCTGAATGCAACGCAGCCGGAACACCGCAGTCTCGGGGGGCGCTGTGGCGCCCCCCTTTTCATCGGCTCACATCGCGGAAGCGCGTCGCACGCTGCCCGCACTGCTGGCGGTCGCGCTCACGGCCTGTGGCGGCAGCGCGCCGCCGCCCGGCCAGCCGGGGGCCGTGGACCTCACGGCGCCGGCCGGTCCGCTCGAGACCTATCGTCAGCTCGGCTTCATGGTCGGACCCGGCCATTTTCCGGCAATCGCCGGCTTCTCCGTCATTGCGGGTCCCGCCGACTCGAGCTACGTCCTCTTCGGCATGTCGATGCCGAACAGCGCCCTCCGCTTCCAGCGTGATCCCGCCGGGTTCCTCGCCGAGTACAACGTGACGATGTCGTTCATGAAGCCGGACTCGCAGCTCGTGCAGCGGGTGTCGCGGCGCGAGTCCGTGCGGGTGCCGACGTTCCAGGAGACCGGTCGCACCGATGAGAGCATCGTGTTCCAGCACCTGATCGCGCTTCAGCCGGGCACGTATCTGGTCGGTGTCGAGGCCGGCGATGCGAACAGTTCCCGCGGTTTCCGCGCCATGGACACGCTCGATGTTTCCGACTTCGGAGGTCGCGCGCTGACAGTCACCAGGCCGATCGTCATCTACGAGGGGGAAGGTCGCGCATCACCGGATTCGGCGCCCCGCCTGGTCCTGAATCCGCGTCACACGAGCTCGTACGGCGGTGAAGCGCAACGCATCTATATCGAGACGTACAACGCCGAGCTGCCGACGCCCGTATCGATCAGTATTGTCGACGAGTCCGGCATCCCGGTCTGGAGCATGCAGACGACGGTCGCCGACGGCGATCTGGCGCTCCGCCGCGCACTCGTCGAGTTGCCCTCGGCATCACTGCCGCTCGGCAGGCTGTTCGTCAAAATCGATGCGGCAGGCAGCCGCCCGACAACGGACCTGCCCATCGTCATCAGCATTTCCGACCAGTGGCTCATTGCCAGCTTCGATGACGTGCTCCGGTTCCTGCAATACATCGCGACGGGCGACGAACTCGATTTGCTGCGGACCGGCTCGCCGGCAGAAAGGCGTGCGACATGGGATGACTTCTGGAGGCGGCGCGATCCGGTGCCCGCCACGCCCGCCAACGAGTACCGCGACGAGTTCTTCCAGCGGGTCCGCGCTGCGGCCGAGCAGTTCTCCGAGACCGGCGGCCAGCCCGGCTGGCGAACCGACCGCGGCGAAGTCTACATCGTGCTGGGTCCGCCAACCTTCATGCAGGAACGCCATACCGGCCGTACCGAGTTCGTCGGCCGGCCCAACGCGTGGGAGTGGTTGTACGAGAACGCACCGGGCGGCCGGCTGGTCCTGCTGTTCGTCGACCAGAACGGGTTCGGCCACTATGAGCTGAGCACCGCGTCCGAAGCCGCGTTCCGCGGCGTTGCAGAAAGTCTCAAGCAATCCCGGGGCGGCTGAGGTCCGGTCCGCAGCCGACCGGCGTCACGATGTCCGGCTCTGGAACGTCCATTCCGTGGAGCCGTCATGCTGCGACAGGGCGGACCCGGCCCCTCTTCGTGGTGTAGCGTCAGGGAGGCTGGCACGTTCACCTCGAGCCATTGGCATGGATCCTGTCTCGACGTCCCATCGATTGGCAGCACTCCTCTCTGGCCTGGTCCTCCTGTTGATTGCGCTACCAGCGGACGCACAGCGTCTCGTTGGTTACGTCGTCGAAGAGGGAACTGACCGGGCGGTCGCATCGGCGGGTATCGTCATACACAACGCGGATGGCCGCGAACTGCGCAGCACCGCCACCGATGACGTGGGCTGGTTCCAGTTCGCCATGGCTGCGCCCGGCTCCTATACCATTCGTGTCACACATATCGCGTACACCGGGTACACATCGGAGAGCCTCGACCTCGGCCGAGGCGAAACCGTCGAGATCCGGGTCCGGCTCGGCATGAACGTGATCCCGCTCGACCCGCTTGTTATAACCACGCGCAGCGCCAGCGTCGGCCGGATCGCCGAGTTCCACCGCCGCCTCGAAACCAACGCGTTCGGCCGGTTCCTCGCCCGCGAGGACATCCAGTCCCGGCCCATGCTGCGCGTTTCCGATCTGCTCCGGACCGAACCGGGCGTGACCATTCAGACCGCGCGACGCGGCCCGATCGAACGCCCCATCATCACCATGCGTGGCGGCGGCACCCGTTGTCTGCCCAACCTGTACATCGATGGTGTTCGGGTCCGCCAATCCGTCGACTTCCCGATCGACGATCTGATTTCACCGGACATGCTCGAAGGCGTCGAGATTTACTCGACCGCCGCAGGCGCGCCCGCTCAGTACCAGGAGTCCAGCATGTGTGGCGTCATACTCTTCTGGACCCGACGTGGCGAACCCGGCCGGCCGTTCAGCTGGAAACGACTGGCCATTGGTCTGGCCGCGGGTGGACTCGCGATCCTGTTTTTCACCCGGCAGAACTGAGCGCAGACCGCGGGTCGAACCAGAAGCTCTGTCGCGGCCCGTGCGGAGCACACTGGAACCGCGATGCCCGATTCCGCTATATTGTTACATCACTCCTCGCCCTTGCCCCGGGGTGGGATCGTGTACGGCATGTCCGTGTACGATCGATCAGAACCACGACCCGCGGGTGAAATGGGCTCCGGACTCATCCTTTCCACGGCTATCGCGCTGATTTCCGCCGTCCACACGGGCCCGGCGGCCGCGCACCCCATCTCCGACCGGCCGGCGTCATTCGCCCATGCTGAACGCCTGCCGTTCACGAGCGCGCCGGCGGAAGCGGTGCGCGCCGTTGCGGATGGCCGGTACTTTCACGCCAGTCTGCTCATGCGTGAGTACCTTGCTGCAACCGCGGAGCCGACGCCGGACGACGTTCTGCTCGCTGCACGCGCTGAAGCAGGCTGGGGCGACTGGAGCCGGGTGGCGGCACTGCTTGGCGGCAGCAGCTGGCTCGACGAGATGCACAACGGCCTTGGCCGACGGCTGCTGGGTCGCAGCCTGTTCGAGCTGGGCCGGTGGGCGCAGAGCCGGTCGGAGCTGACCCGATATCTGAACATCGAGATCGGGCCGACCGACACAGACCGTGGCTGGGCGGAGCTCTGGCTGGGCGAGGCGGCGCGCGGCGCAGGTGACCATGCGGGCTCGATCGCTTCGTACGAGCGGGCGGCCGTCCTGCTGCCGGCTGTCGCGGACTGGATCGTCCTCGAGGCGGCCGCCGTGGCGTCCGAAGCCGGTGACCCTGCCGCGGTGGATGCGCTGCTGGGCCGAATCGATGGCGAGGTGGCGAGAGACCGGGGCTGGCGGTTGCGCGTGGCCGCGTACCGCGAAGGGAGCGATCCTGATGGCGCGCTCGAGGCGGCGAACCGTGCCGTCGCGGAGCTTCGGTCGCCATCGGATCGGGCGTCTGCGCTGGTCGTCATGGGCAGACTGCGGTTCGACCGTGGCGATGTCGACGGCGCCCGAGTGGCGTTCCGGCGCGCGCTCGAACTGGCGCCGGGCGTGACGGCCGGCATCGACGCGGCCAGGCATTTGACCGACCTGTCGGGTCTGACGGCGCAGGACCACCTCCGCATCGGTCGAACCTATCTGCGGCACGGCAACGTCGAGCGGGCCGTCAACGGACTGCAGGCGTGGCTGGATTCGGGTACGGGCACGGCACTCGAGCGCGAGCGCGTTCGCTACGACATCAGCAACGCCTGGTTCCGTATCGGGCAGTACGCCGATGCGGAGCGGGTTCTGATGGGAATCGTCGAGCGCAACATCAACCGGTCGCTGTCCGCCGATGCGCACTATCTGGCCGGTCGCTCACAGTACCGCAGTGGCCGGATCACACTTTCGCGGCGGACTTTCATCGATGTAGCCGAACGCCATCCGTCCGAGGATGCAGGGGCGCGCGCGATGTATCTGTCGGCTGATCTCGACCACGACGATGGCAATATCACGCGGGCGGCCGAACGGTACCGGCGGGCGACAACGATGTCGCCGGACGTCGAGGAGGTCGGATTGGCGCACATGCGGCTCGGCGGCCTGGCTGTCCAGCGAGGCGACTGGGCGTCGGCGCGCGATGAGTTCGATGGCTACCGCCGCCGCTACCCGAACGGCCGGCGCTATACTCAGGCGACGTACTGGTCGGCCATCGCGAATCGCGAGCTGCGCAATGGGGCAGTCGCCGTCGAGAGGCTGACTGAAGTGCTCCGCCTCGAACCGTTGTCATTCTATGGTGCCCGGGCGCGGACCCTGCTGGATCGCTCGTTCTGGGATCTGCCGCTCGGTGTCGCACCCGAAACGCCGCCGGCGCTGGCTGCGGACGTTCGCACCGCGATGGTCCGGGTCGATCTGTTGATCGAGATGGAGCGAACGGACGCGGCGAACTACGAGGTCGGCCGCATACGCCAGCGCTTCGAGGCATCGAAGGCCGCCACGTATCAACTCGCCGAAGAGCTGAACGCACGCGGCTATACGATGACCGGTATCGCGATCGGCTGGGATCTCTTTCGCCGCGATGGCGGCTGGAACGACCGGCTGCTGCGGATCATCTATCCGTTCCCGTTCCGCAACATCATTATCGCCGAGTCAGTCGAGCGTGGCGTCGATCCGTTCCTCGCGGCAGGTCTGATCCGGCAGGAATCGATGTTCAATGTGGCTGCGGTCAGCGGGGCGGGTGCGGTTGGCCTGATGCAGGTCATGCCGGCGACCGGCCGGAGTCTTGCCCGTGAACTCGGGCTGGCCGACTTCGACGACGACATGCTGAAGCACGCGGAACTGAACGCGCACCTCGGTACCCGCTATCTGGCCGAGCAGCTCGAAGCGTTCGACGGTCGGTTGCCGGTCGTGCTCGCGGCATACAACGCGGGGCCGCATCGCATTACCCGCTGGAGCCAGTTCCCGGAGTTCGTCGATGACGAACAGTTCGCGGAACGCATCCCGTTCGCCGAAACTCGCGACTATGTCAAGATCGTACAGAACAATGCGAGTATCTATCGCGAACTCTATGGTGACGCGATCCAGCCATGAACCGGGACAGCACCGGCAGGCGGCAGGATCGGATGATGCAGCAATGACGCGATCCCTGCCGACACTCTCCTGACCGGGCGATCCCCTTCCGCGCCTGGTCGGTCAGACATCGGATTCGGAGGCAATGTCAGCCTCGAGCAAGGACGGGCCCGGCGATAATACCGTGAAGTCGGTGCGTGAGCGGAACGCTCTCTCGCCGGAGGTTTCGCATTTCCTGGTCCAGCTCTCGATCGGCGTCCACAAGACGGCCGTCTACCCGGCTGACCATCCCGCGCTCGAGTCGGCGATCCAGGCGCTGACGCTTCGCCTTGATCGGCTGCTTTCGATCCGCCAGTCGGTGCAGATTGGTGTGGCCAGGGATCGATTGCTGATCGAAGGTGGCGCGACCGATTCGTCCAATGCCGTCCTTCGCAGCCTTGCCGAGGCGCTGCATTGGCACCAGATCGGGTCGATCCGATTCGAGCGCGGCGTTTCACCCGCCGAGGTCTCGGCGCTGCTTCACGAGCTGAGCAAGGACGGTCGGCGCTCGGAGCCACTCGGCTCGCGCAACGCTGAAGCGCTTGGCCAGTGGCCACACATCCGGTTGGCACCGGTGGCGCTCGACCAGCTCCAGCTGGTCGGCGAAGGCGGCAGCGGCACGACGCTCGACGGTCTGTGGCTACTTCTCGCTCACGCGACCCTTCAGGGCGAGACCGACCTCGATGCCGCCGACCGGCCACCAGCCGACCTGGCCGCGGCGATCCGCAGCAACGTGCGCGACAGCAGCTACGATCGCGTCATCGCCGACTACATGTCGCGCGTAGGACAGGAGCTGGTCCGGCACGGCAGTTCCTCGACGGTCGCGCTCCGGCTCGGCAACCTCATTCAGGAGATCGGCGATGAGACACTGCGCCTGCTGCTCGACCTCGGCAGTGACATGGCGACCCGTCAACAGCTGGTCCGCGACCTCTCCCGCGTGTTGCCGGCTAGGTCCGTAATCGCGCTTACGCGCGCCGCAGCCGATGCTTCGAAAGAGGCGATCTCGCCTCCGCTCCTGCGGTTGTTCGGAAAGATGGCCTCGAATGCCGAAGCCGCGACCGGCCCCGTATCGGCATCGGCCGACTCCGCGCTCCGCGACGCAATCTCGCAGCTTGTCGATGACTGGACGCTGGCGGATCCCAACCCCGAGCAGTACCGCGACGTGCTGCGCGAGCTGTCCACGAACCAGCGCACCGGCATCACCATCCCGGATGCCGACCCGTGCGCCGACGCGGTCCGTATGATCGACATTGCCATGCACGTCGATGCCGTCGGACCGCCCGTCTGGCGAGCCGTCAATGACCTCGTCCGGCTCGGCCGCCTCGACGATCTGCTCGAATCTCTCGATGATGCACGAGAATCGGCGGCGTCAAAGCAGGTCAAGGCGCACCTCGGACAACCCGAGCAGATCAGCGTGCTGCTTCAATCCAGGCAGAGCCGCCGCGCCATCGAGCAGCTGCTGAGCTGGACCGGCGTCGAGGCTGCGGACGCCTTGCTCGACATCCTCGAAGCCACCGACTCGAGATCCGCGCGCCGCCGCATCATTGAACGGCTCGTCGGCATGGGCGCAGTCATCGGCGACAAGATCGTCGAACGGCTCGACAAGGGTCCGTGGTTCGTGCAGCGCAACATGCTCTACGTGCTCTCCGAGATGGACGACGTGCCGGAGTCATTCGATCCCGGCCCCTGGCTCCGGCACGCTGACAAACGCGTGCGCATCGAGGCGATCCGGGTCGCGCTGGGCATGCCCGATGCGCGCGCGGCCGCGATCGTCGCCGGCCTGCGTGAGGATGACACACGCATCCTCAATCTGGCCCTCAACGCCGCGATCGACGATTGTCCGACCGGCATTGCGCCGACGGTCATCACGGTGCTCGACAACGCAGCGACGGACCCTGCCATGCGGCTGACCGCCATACGCGTCCTCGGCAAGACCAGGACGGTCGAAGCCAGGCGCTGGCTCACCGACCGGGTCCTCGACAAGACAGGCTGGTGGCGCCGGCCGGCGCTCGCCGCCAGGTCGCAGGAAATGCTCCTGGCCCTCGCGGCGCTCCGCCAGTGGAGGTCGCATCGTGACGTCGCCTGGGCGCTGGCGCTCGCCCGCGAGAGCGACGACGTCGAGATCAGGTTCGCCGCCACCACATCCAGCGCCGACTGGCCATGACCGAAGCCGTTTCCTTTCTGGTAACGGTCGGGCAGGCGGTCGCATCAATGCGCTTCTACCACGATCGGCACCCGGCCCGCGAGCAAGCCGTGGAGAACGTGTACGCGTGCGCACGGGATCTGCTCGAACGCGACCACGTCCCCCGCTTCACGTTCGCTGATGGCGAGGTCGTCTATCACCGCACGATGCTGCACGAGCTCCGCGAATGGGAATGGGCTGCCCGTTTCGAGAAGGCCGGTATCCAGCGACTCGAGCTTCACGACACGCTCACGCCCGACGAGTTGTCCCGGTTCCTGCACGACATCGCAGCGCGTCTTGCCGGAGGCGATGAATGGGGCGCCGTCGGCCGCCAGTTTGCTCCGACCGGGATCCGCTACGGCGCAGTCGAGCTGAAGTCGGATGCCGATAGCGGCGATAGCGTCAACGTCGTCACGTCCGACATGTCGCTGTCACTCGAGCGCGAGATCGAGGCCGTCGAATGGATTCACGAACAGGTCGTCGAACTCCGCGAACTGCCGCTTCTCGAAGCCGAAGTTGTTGTCCGATCCCTCGCCATCGCCATCAACCGCGAGAGCCAGGTCGTACTGCCCCTGCTTCGCCTCAAGGAGTTCGACCAGTACACGACGACCCATTCGTGCAACGTCGCCACGCTCGCGACCGCCTTCGCCGAGCACCTCGGCTTCGATCCCACTCTAGCCCGCAACCTCGGCGTTTGCGGACTGCTGCACGATATCGGCAAGGTCCGTATCCCACGCGACATCCTCATCAAGCCCGGACGCCTCGAGCCCGCCGAGCGCGAGATCATCGAACAACACCCGGTCCACGGCGCGAAAATCCTGATCGAACGCGAGCGCAATCTCGATCTCGCCGCCGTCGTCTCCTTCGAGCACCACAGCTGGATGGATGGCCAGGGCTATCCTCGCCGCAAACGCGAAATGGAGTGCCATGTGGCATCCCGGATCGTCCAGATCTGCGACGTCTTTGACGCGCTCTGCACCGACAGGCCCTATCGCAGCGGTCTTCCGCCCGATGTCGCGCTCGCCGAGATCGAGGCCGAGACCGGTTCACACTTCGATCCGGACCTCGTCCCGCAGTTCGCCGTCATGATCCGCGGCTCCATGCTCCGGTTCTCATCGATCGAGAACGAGCGTGCGCATGGCGCCGCAAGCGACACGGCCGCCGCCCGCACACTCGCCGGCGGCGCGCAGCCCGGGACCGAATCAGACGCCGACATCGAGGGCAATCCGGAACCTGCCGACCTGCCGGTCCCGGACGCCGGTGAGGCTCCGACCGAGGCCGCTACGGACTCGCCCGCGGCTGATGTCTGACGCCTCCTGAGGAGGCCCGTCGCGTCCCCGCCAACGGCCGATGACCCTGCCCCGGGCAGCCCCGAACGGGTCCGGAACCCGTCCCGGAACGCGGAACAGGGACCTCGGAATCCCGTAACTCCATACAAATCAGTGCTCAAGAAAAGTTCTTGACACTTGCACACAATGCCGCATACCTTCGACCACCGCAGCAGTGTTGCTGCCGTTGGCAACCCTTCGTAGGAGGCAGTGCAATGGCCAGAGGGAAGGTGAAGTGGTTCAATGACGCCAAGGGCTACGGCTTCATTGAGCAGCCGGGGGGCGAGGATGTCTTCGTCCATTTCTCCGCCATCACGATGGAGGGCTTCAAGACGCTCGCGGAAGGCGAGGAAGTGGAGTTCGAGGTCCGACAGACGGACAAGGGACTTCAAGCCGCGAACGTCAGCCGGGCGGCCTAGACCCGAACCCTCTGGGCAGCGCACACTCCGCAGGGAACGAGCGCCCTGTCGGCATCATGCCGGCAGGGCGCTTCTTGTTCGTACGCGTGGCGCTTGCGCTGGCGTCCGTACGATCCATCTTCCGGCGCATGGTCAAAGTCCCGCCCCGCAGCCGGCCGCGTGTCTTCCTGATTGACGGGTACGCGCTGATCTACCGTGCCTTCTTTGCGCTGATCAGCCGGCCGCTGACGACGACGCAAGGCGAGAATACCTCGGGTCCGTTCGGCTTCTCGCGGTTCCTGCTGAAACTGTTGCGGGAGTACGAGCCGGACTACCTGGCGGTGGTGCTTGACGCCGGTTCGAGCGATCGAAAGACCGTGTACCCCGAGTACAAGGCGACGCGGGAGAAGATGCCCGACGAGTTGCGCGCCTCGCTGCCTCGCATCCGCGCGTTGATGAACGCGTTCCGCGTGCCGGTCCTGGAGTTGGAGAACCAGGAGGCGGACGACGTGATCGGCACGTTGGCGAGGAAGGCGGTGGCGCAGGGCATGGAAGCTGTGATCGTTTCGGGCGACAAGGATTTCTACCAGCTGATCGGCGACGGCATCTCGCTTCTGAACCCGGGCCGTGGTGGCCAGGCGATGGTGGACGAGGAGTGGGTCGACACGAGCAATGCGTCGGAACGGTTGGGCGTTCCGCCCGAGCATGTGGTCGACTACCTGGCCCTGACAGGCGACGCTTCGGACAACGTGCCAGGCGCGCGCGGTATTGGTCCGAAGACGGCGATCAAACTGATCGAGGATTACGGTTCGGTCGACGGCGTCCTTTCGCACATCGCGGACATCAAGGGCAAACGCGCCCGGGAGGCGCTGGAATCGGCCGCGGCAGACGTGCGGCTGTCGCGACAACTGGTCACGATCCACGACGACCTGGCGATCGAGCTGGACCTCGACGCGCTAGCGCTGCGGGACCCGGACAGTTCCGCGTTGCGCGATCTGTTCGTCGAGCTGGAGTTCCATTCGCTGGCGCGCGAACTGGGCGAGGCGGAGAAGTTGACGACCGAACTGGAGGCGGCGTATTCGGTGGTCGACACGGCGGAGGGCGTCGCGAAGCTGGTTGGCGTGGCACGGTCGAAGGGCCGCATCGGGCTCAACGTGCAGGGCTCGCACCCGGATGCCATGCGTGGCGAGATCGTGGGCATCGGGATCGCTGTCGGCCACGGTGTCGCCTGGTATCTGCCGCTGGCGCACCGAACGCCCGGCGTCCTCGATCTCGAGGGTGTGAACGTCCGCAACCTGCCGGCGATGTCGGACGCGGACATGCGGCCGCTCGTCGAGATGCTGGGCGACGCTTCGGTCGAGAAGATCGGGCACGACCTCAAGCATGACGCGCTGCTCCTGCGTTGCGCGGGCGTGGACCCGGCGGGGCTCGTGTTCGACACGCAGGTCGCATCCTACCTGATCGATGCGAGCCGGCGCGACCACGAAATGGAGTCGCTCGCTCTCGACCATCTCGGCCATCGCAGGAAGACGCGCGACGAGGTAGTCGGGAAGGGGAAAGACGCGGTTGCGTTCGAAGAGGTCGACCTGAATGCCGCGCGCGACTGGGTCGCCGAGCACGCCGACATCGCGCTTCGCCTGCACGATATCTTCCGGCCGGATCTCGAGCGGTCCGGCCTCATCGGCCTGTTCCGCGACATGGAGATGCCGCTGCTGCCGGTCCTGGCCGAGATGGAGTGGTCCGGCATCCGCATCGATGCCGAGTTCTTCAGGACGTTCGGCCGGAAGATCTCGCACGACCTGCGGCTCGTCGAGGAGGAGATCTACAAGGTTGCGGGCGAACAGTTCAACATCAACTCGACGCCGCAGCTGCGCACGATCCTCTTCGACAAGCTCGGCCTTCCCGTCGGACGCAAGACGAAGACGGGTGCTTCCACCGACGCATCCGTGCTGGAGGAGCTGGCTGCCGCCGGACATCAGCTGCCTCGGCTGATCATGGAGTTCCGTCAGATGGACAAGCTGAAGGGCACGTACATCGATGCGCTGCCGCTTCAGGTCAACCGCCGCACCGGCCGCATCCACACCGTTCTGAGTCAGACCGTCGCGGCAACGGGTCGGCTGTCATCGAGCGATCCGAATCTCCAGAACATCCCGATCCGCACCCAGATGGGCGCAGAGATCCGCAAGGGCTTCATCCCGGCCGACGGCTTCCTGTTCCTCGGCGCGGACTACTCGCAGATCGAACTGCGCATCCTGGCACACATGTCCGCCGACCCGGTCATGACGGAAGCGTTCGTCAAGGGCATCGATGTCCATCGGCAGACCGCCGCACTCATCTTCGGCACGGCCATCGACAGCGTGACGCCGGACATGCGCGCGGCCGCGAAGACCGTCAACTTCGCGACCATCTACGGCATCGGCCCGTTCGCGCTGTCACAGCAGCTCGGTACCAGCACGGCCGAAGCGAAGGCGTTCATCGCGCAGTACTTCGAACGACTGCCGGGCGTGCGCCGCTATCTGGACGAGCAGATCGAAAAGGCGAAGACGAACGGCTACGTCGAGACGCTCTCCGGCAGGCGACGCTACATCCCGGAGCTGCGTGCGAAGAACTGGAATATCCGGCAGTTCGGCGAACGCGTCGCAACGAACGCGCCCGTCCAGGGAACCGCGGCGGACATCATCAAGATCGCAATGATCCGGATCGCGGAACGGTTGAGGGACGAGAAGAGCGGAGCGCGCATGTTGCTTCAGGTGCATGACGAATTGCTGTTCGAGGTTCCGCGCGGGGAGATCGATGCCGTCCGCGTCGTAGTCGTCGAGCTGATGGAGAACGCGTTTCCGCTGGACGTTCCGCTCGAAACCGCGACGGGCGTCGGCGAGACGTGGTACGACTGCAAGTAGGGTCGCGACGAGTCAGGACAATGGCCGGTCGGCGCTCGAGCCGCTCCCGCTTCCAGTCAACACGTTCGCGAACGAATATGGCCCCTGGCTGTCGCCGTTCGATGGCCGGCTGTACTTCACGAGCGAACGGTACGGCAACGCCGACATCTTCTCGGTCAGCGAACGGGAGGCCGGACTACCGCGGGATCGAGGGACGCGTGCGAATCAGCTAGCTAACGACGGCAGCTTGCGCTCAGGCCTTGAACGGCTTCGCTCGTGCGGTGGGGCTGGTCGTGGCCCGGAAAATTGCACACCCGCGCTCCCGGGTCGAGGCGTTGCGCGGT
The DNA here is from genome assembly GCA_035513345.1 of Longimicrobiales bacterium. GTDB lineage: Bacteria > Gemmatimonadota > Gemmatimonadetes > Longimicrobiales > RSA9 > DATKCF01. The sequence goes on along the minus strand of DATKCF010000035.1, from coordinate 19,167 downwards.
TTGGCCGTCCTGATCCGGACAAATGCACAGTCCGCAGGGATCCCGGACTGTGCGCGTGCATTCTGCCGCTCATGATCCGGTTTTCTGCACACGGCCGCGAAAGCGCGCCGCGAGGGTGCGAATTCCGGGGCCGCCAGCCCACGCGGGCGCCGCAAGCGTAACGGCGGCTGCTCCAATTCGGACCGTGAGCAACCGGACGGATGGGTGCAGCCAGATCTGCCTCGCGCCGTTCACACCTGCGCTCGGGCGTCCCCCTTGCGCTTGCGTTTGCAGGAACGGCAGCTCAGCGAAAGAAGATGATCGTCCCCGTCACGATGGCGGCTACGAACAACAGGCTCCAGACGCTGCGTCCGCGTCGCTGCTCGCCCGGGGTTCGGCGGCTCCAGTAGGCGACGACCCCGCACGGGGATCCGCTCGTGAACTCTCCTGGGATCTGTGGCGAAACATAGACTTCGACGGCTTCCAGATCAGAGGGTCCGTACGACGCGACGACGTCGTACGGCACGGGCGCGCCATCCAGCCAGTAGCTCGGAATGCACGTTTCCTGGATTGCGCCGCCGATCGCACGCCCGTAGCGAATGATGATGGCACCGCCCAGGCCGGGCGCCTGCGGATCGCCGAACGGCACGACGCTCCGCACTGCGGGGACCCTCGCGCGCAGCATGTCGCCAACGCTGCGGGTCCGGCTGTCCCACACGGCGATCGAGTCGCGGGTCATGAACATGCCGAAGCCGGCCCGCGCGAAGCGCTCGTAGCGGCTGAGGAAGCTCTCCATGCCGATCAGCGGAGCGCGCTCGGTCCACGGGCGCCGCGACGACATGACCGTGATCGGGGCGAGCAGCACGGCCTGCGTGGACAGGTGGAAGTCGAACCCGACGCTGTCGCCCGGCATGAGGTTGACGTCGGGACTCTCACTGGCCTGATAGCCGATGCGCTCGGCTGCCAGCCGGTACGTTCCGGCACGCGGGCTGATGAGCCAGAACTGACCCTGTTCATTCGTGATGACCGAAGCTGCCTCCGATCCGCGGTCGGTGAGAAGCCGCACGGTGCCACCCGGAATCGGCGTGCGTGTATCGTCATCGAGCAGCCGGCCGAAGACGAGTTGCTCGCCGATTCGCAGGCTGCGGCCCGCGCCGCGCACGCTCACGAGGATCGAGTCGAGCAGGAACGGTGCGGTCTCGAGCCGGAGCTCGATCGCCACAGTGTCGCCTGCACCGAGCGTGTGGGGTTCGCTGACGGCCGTCCGGTAGCCGACTCGCTCGGCGCGCAGCCGGAACGTGCCCGCACCGAGCACCGGCAGGCTGGCCCGGCCACGCGCATCCGTCGACGACGTCACCAGTGACAGACTGTCCTCATCGAGAAGCGACACGTTCGCCGACGCGATCGGCGCCCCGGTCGTCGCGTCCTGCACGGTGGCGTTCACGACGCCCTGCTGCTGCGCGGGCCGTGGCTGAAGCGACACGGTGGCGATCGCCAGCGATTCACCGCGTGGAACGATCACTGTCGTGTCCGCGGAGCGTTCGCCGGATGATGCGACCACGCGGAGCTGCGAATCGGAGGCGACATCGCACAGCAGGAACGTGCCTCGATCGTCCAGCGTCGTCTCGATCCAGTTGCTTGCGCGCTGTTCGACGAGTCGCCACACCGGCGCATCACCGGAGCCGCCCGGCGGCACCGACCGCATGTCTATCGCGCTTCGCTGCTCGGCATCGGAAAGCCATTCCAGCCGCACCGTGGCGCCCGCCGCGGCGCGACCCTGATACCGAACCCGGCCGAAGATGCTGGCGGTCTCGGCCGGCCGCTCTGCGCCGCGGCCCCCCGCAATGTCCGCGCAGGCGCGCGCCAGCACCTCCCGAACGCCGGGCACGCGCAGGTCGATATTGGTCGTGTCGCTCGCGTCGACATCGACTGTCATCACGCCGGCCGCGGCCACACCCAATGTATCGAGGGAAGGATGTGCGACATCCAGGACTATGCGTCCGGCCGGGAGGCCTTGCAGCGCGAATCTGCCCGCAGGGTCGCTCACCGCGCGGGTCTCGAAACCGCGCGCGACGACGAGGGCGCCCGGCAACGGCCGCTGTCCGAGCGAGTCCGTCGCCTGGCCCGTTATCGTGACCGGGGCTTCCTGCCGGACGACTGTGCCTGCCGGGTCGACGGCACGCCACACGAGGCCGCCCGTCTGCTCGTAGCCGAGGCGCTCGTACCGCGACTCGCCGACGAGTCCCAGGCGAGGCATGCGGATGTGCCAGTCGCGGACGATCCATGCCCCTGCAGGCAAACGCTCGAACGCAACCTTGCCGCCCGCGTCGCCGGCCGCCTCGCCCCACGGCAGGCTGACGTACCGGAACTCGAGGCGGGTGAGCATCGCGGTGGCCGCTTCCATCCACAGCACGCCGCGGATCTCCGGAAGCGTCCGTCCCTCGATCGGCTCGAAGGCGAGGCCCATCTGACCGTTGGTGCCCGGCTGTAGGGCCGCAACGCTCCCGCCGGCGTCCAGCAGAACGACCATTGCGCCCGCAATCGGCGTCCCGGACTCCTCCTCCAGCACCTCGCCCCGGACCAGCTGGGCGGGCAGCGGAAGCGCGCCCAGCGGCAGGAGGACAAGCAGTGTGAAGGCGATACGGAGCATTGATGGCCCATCGACCAGAAACCTGTCGCTGCTCTTGGCGGACACGATCGACCTCCCGGGGGCCACGAGGTTGGGCATCCACTATTGTACAATCCTGGTGGCTCGTCACCAGATGGCAGCCCGGGCCGACACTGTCAAACGCGGCGGGCGGGCGGTGGGCGGATGAGCGCCGACCACATCCGGCTCGCGGGGGGCGTCGCGTGCGTCGACTTCGCCAGGAACCGTCCTGTCGGAGCGGACACGGTCGTGGGCTACAGGCTGTGGATCACGCGTATCGCCGGCGATGGCGAGTGGGCCGCGCCGACGCCGACGCATTCGAGGGCGGCTGGAACCACGACGCGCGCCAGCCGTCCGTGACCCGCGATGGCACGCTCTACTTCTCGCCCGACGCGCCGGGCGGCCAGGGTGAAGGCGACATCTGAGCGGCGGATGCAGTTGCACCCGGCCTCTGGAACGCACCGCGAAAATCTCGCCGCGCCGGTAAACAGTGCGAGCGATGAGCATGGCACTTACGTGTCGCCAGACGGATCATGGATGATCCTGACGAGCGGACGTGATCACCCCGGCAGAGCGGGTGGCGACGACCTGTGGCTCAGCAGGCGGACCGGTGATGGCTGGTCGCCGCTTGAGCCGCTCCCGCTTCCAGTCAACACGTTCGCGAACGACACTCGTCCCTGGCATTCGCCTTTCGATGGCCGCCTGTAATTCACGAGCGACCGGTACGGTAACGCCGACATCTTCTCGGTCAGCGAACGGGAGGCCGGACCGCCGCGCGATTGAGGGACGCGTGCGAATCCAGCAAGCGAAGGCAGCCTGCGCTTCGGCCTTGAACGGCTTGGTTCAAGCGGCGGCGGTGGTCGTGGCCCGGAAAATTGCACACTCGCGCTCCCGGGTCGAGGCGTTGCGCGGTTTTGCCGTCCCGATCCGGACAAATGCACAGTCCGCACGGATTCCGGACAGTACGCGTGCATTCTGCCGCTCATGATCCGGTTTTCTGCACACGGGCGCGAAAGCACGCCGCGAGTGTGCGAATTTCGGGGCCGCCAGCGCAAGCGGGCGCCGCAAGCGAAACGGCGGCTGTACCACATTCGGACCATGAGCAACCCCGGTTGATCGTCCCCGTCACGATGGCGGCTACGAACAGCAGGCTCCACACGCTGCGTCCGCCTCGCTGCTCGCCCGGGGTCCGGCGGCTCCAGTAGGCGACGACGCCGCACGGAAGCCCGTCAGGAACTCCGCGGGGATCTGCGGCGAGACGTACACCTCGACGGCCTCGAGATCGGGAGGTCAGTACGACGCGACGACGTCGTACGGCGGAGAATGCCGCCACGGCTTGAAATGCCAGCCTGCGCCGGTCCTGTCAGCGTTGAGCCGCGTCCGGGCGAACCGCAGCTGCCGCTCGCACAGGGTATGGCAAGGCGAAGCGGCCGTCCGGTTCGGTTGCGAGGGAGGCTGTTGAGGCCGGGTGTGGCAGTACCCGCTCATCGTACATCGACGAGACCGGGAAAGCGGAGAACCCGGCCGCTCCCCGGTTGACCCACGCCGTTGATTGCCACGTAGGCGTCTCCCCGGCTGTCGAAGGCGAGGGCTGTAGGAAGCGGAAGGTCGGTCAGCACGGTCACGGATGCGCTGCCTCGAGCAATTCGAATGACGGCGCCTCCGGGCCCGCTCCCATCGGGGAAGCCCATCGACACTGCATAGAGATGCCCATCAGGACCGGTCTGCAGATCGGTCAGGCGAGTCAGATCGGTGGCGAAGTCAGTAACGCTCCCGTCGGCCGATACCCGCACCACTTTCGCCGTACCCTCGGCCATCGGCAGACCGGGCAGGAAGGAAACGTACGCTTCGCCGTCCATGAACGCGACTGCGGTAGGTACTGGCTCGACCTCCAGTGCACCGCTGCGGGCATCGTTCGGAACCGACCCGGGCAAGGCTTCGAATACCGTGACCAGTTCGAGACTTCGGCTCTCCGGATCAACACGATAGAGTGTGTTGCCCGCCGCGTCCGTCATCCACAGCATGCCATCCGGCCCTGCAGTGAGACCGTACGGGTTCGTCTCGCGTTGTGCCGGGTCCGGGTTCTGCCCGCTCTCGATCTCGATCGTGTTCACGACCTCCACGACCTGACTCGAATCCACGCGGACAACTCCGGAGTGGTTGGTCTGCCGATCACCGGAGCCCTCGATCCAACCGCCACTTGTTGCGTAAAGAACGCCATCCAGCATCGCGAGGCGGGCGCCGCCGTAGGCTGTTCCGCCGACATGCAGGGATGGAAGATGCGCGAACTCGGTCTGACCACCCTCCACATCCACACGAATTATCCGGGATGTCAGGCCGAAAGATGCCTCGGCCAATTGCCGGCTGACCGGGTCCGGGGTCAGAACGGCCTGGTCGCCGCCAACACCGCTGTCCACGATCCAGACGGTGCCATCGGGCTCGACGAGGATACCCATCGGTCCATTGAGATCATCAGCCACGACGACCGGTTCGGGAGCGACCGCCCGTGCACCGGTCTGATCGTCAGTATCTGATGCGCACGCGACTCCCGTGATCGAAACGGCGAAGAGAACGCAGCCGGCGGACAGTCGCGTCGTGAGCATGATGCCTCCCATTCCTGTTGGATACGACAACTCGGCTCGGGCGCCGAGCATTCTTACGCGAGCGGGATCCGTCAATCGTCATGCCCGTCACGCGACGAGCTGAAGGAGGACGTCATAGGTGGAACGCCACCACGCCATCCCACCGACAGGAAACCGCAGCACCTGTGACGCCAGCAACAGCGAGCCAGCGACCGCGGTGGCGGGATGAATCCGGCGCGTGGTCCTCCAATCATGGACGATACATGCGACCAGAATGATGTCGATCGTCGCGAATACCAGCCATGGAGGAGGTGGTGCCGGACTGAACACCGGGCGGTAAAGCCGCACGACCGGCGCAGCGAGGAGGTTGACGGTAGCGAACAGCATGAGGCGTTCATGTGACTCGCGGCTTTTTCTCTTGTGTATCGCGGCGGCGACCATGGAAGCGAACGCAGTCAGAGCGACCGTGTTGCTGAAGCCGAGGCCGTACGCCCGCGCGGCATCGCCCGCCGCAAGGCGACTCGCATTGGCCCGCAGGCTCACCACGAAGCCGAGGATCACCACCGCGGTCGCCACCGAAATCCCCAGCAGGCCGAGACTCCGATGCATCCCGGTCCGACGACGTGCGATAAGTAACGTCTGGACGAGAAACAGAACGGCCCAGCCGAAGAAGACCAGAGCGTGAATGTGGACCACGGGCGCGATCCCCTGCAGCGTGCCGGTCATCATCGGCCAGAAATAGGTTGGCGTGAAGCCCGCAAAGATGAAGAGGACACACAGCCCTGCCATCCAGACAGAGAAGTACCCGTTGTCGGGCTGCGCTTTCACGGCGATCGCCCCTGTCGGATCCGTCATGCCGTGGGAGGCACGGGCCGCTCTCATGATGCCTCGGTACCGGAACGTGAACAGCCAACCCCTGGCTCACACGCGTCGAAACGTTCGACCAGAGCCCATCCCTCACCTCGCCGTGTCGGGTTCTTCAAAGGTGGAACCCGGCGGGCGGGCGGTGGGTGGGTGAGCGCCGAAAACACCGGCTCACGGGGGGTCGCGTGCGCGCGCGAAAGGCGCGCGCGAAAGGCTCGAGAAAGTCATGGCGTCGCGGACTCGCGCGTTGTACATTTGAAGATCGTACCACGAACATTCACATCGATGGCAATGAAAACGAACGACTACATGACTGCGCACTTCGGGCCGAACGGGCCGGCGCAGCGGCTTATCCGCCGCTGGATCGCGCCGATTCGTGTCGTCGATGGGCGTAGTGCATCCATCGACGAACTCAGGAAGCGAAGAGCACCCTAGAAGACCAGCCGACATGCGCGTGATCCGGCCTTCCGGGTGCTCCGAGAGCAACCCGGAAGGCCGTTCCTGTTTCCACCGAAACCGAGATCACGAGCATGAGCACCGCGATTCACGATACAGACCGTCGCATCATCGACCGCTACACGGACCAGCCGGCTGGTCTGCCGGCGGAGCTGCGTCACCGCATCGAGGCGATGACGGGCGCCGAGCCGGTCCTGCTCTATGCGTTCGCCGACATCGACGACCGTTACATGCTGGCGAGTGCGTGGGTGGTGCTGACGCGGAGCCATGTCGTGGTCGTGTCGCCTGACGGCCGTTTCATGGCAGGCGACACGGTTCCGTCCACGTCTGCCGCGGAAGGCGCCGGCATCCGGTTGATCGAACGATGGCACGTGACGGCTGTGCACGACAGCCGCGGATTGTCGGCGTCGACGCTCACGCTCACGGCAGCCCGCAATGAGCCGCCGCTGTTGGTCGTGCGCTACACGAATCGGCAGCGACGGGCGTTCGAGCGGATTCGGTTCGTGCTGGAGGAGGGCATCGAAGGACGTGACGTGCCGTGCGGCGATCCGGACCTCGAGTACGCTGCCGCGATCGCGCGGCCGATCCGCGACACGCAGGCGCTCGTTGCCGGCCGGCCGACAAGCGTACTGTTACGGCTGCTCGGCTACATGAGGCCGTACCGGAAGGAGCTGGCGTTCGGCATGACGGCGGCCGCGCTGATCACGGCCGTGAGCATCGCTCCGCCATGGATCGCGGGCCGGCTGATCGACAGGGTTGTCGGGCCGGCACAGGCTGGCACGCTCGATGTCGGCCGCGCGAGCACAATCGCGTGGCTGGCGGTGGCCGCGCTGGCGATGGTGCACGTGATCAGGCAGGCGGCGGCGCTCGCCCGGCTGCGGCTGATGTCTGTCGTGGGCGAGTGGGTCGTGCGTGACCTGCGTTCGGAGCTGTACGCGCACCTGCAGCGGCTCTCGCTCTCGTTCTTCGCGCGCAAGAAGACGGGCGGTCTGATCACGCGTGTCACGTCCGATACCGATCGCATCTGGGAGTTCCTCGCCTTCGGCATCATTGACGCGTCATTGTCGATCGTGATGCTGATCGGCCTGTCGGTCGTGCTGCTGTCGCTCGACTGGCGGCTCGGTCTCGTCATGACCGTGCCGGCGCCCGTTTTCTGCTGGCTGATCTACAGGCACGGCGAGAAGATCAACCCGCTGTTCCTGCGGACGTGGCGCAAGTGGTCACGCGTGACGGACGTGTTGTCCGACACGATACCGGGCGTGCGCGTGGTCAAGGCGTTCAACCAGGAGCAGCGTGAGGTCGACCGTTTCGTCGAGCACAACGACGACGTGACCGACGAGGCGAACAACGTGCACCGCATGTGGACCACGTTCTGGCCGGTGATCATGCTTGCCGTGCATGGCACCACGGTCATGGTCTGGGCGTTGGCCGTGCCACGTCTGCTCGGCGAGGGAGCGACACTGTCGACCGGCACGTTCGTCTCGTTCCTGTTGTACGCGACGATGTTCATCGCACCGATCGACGTGATCGGGCAGATGGCGAGGACGATGCATCGGGCGACGTCGTCGGCGCACCGCGTGTTCGAGGTGCTCGACACGGAACCGGACGTGCGCGACATCCAGAACGCGATCCGGCTCGAGCCGGTCGAGGGTCGCGTGACGTTCGACAATGTGTCGTTCTCGTACGACGGAGTACGGCAGGTCGTCCGCGGCGTGAGCTTTGACGTTCGGCCCGGAGAGTTGATCGGGCTGGTGGGTCCATCGGGCGGCGGCAAGTCGACGCTGGTGAACCTGGTCGCGCGCTTCTGGGACGTGAGCGGCGGTGTGGTCCGGATCGACGGCATCGACGTCCGCGAGCTGGATGGCGGACACCTGCGCAGGCAGATCGGGATCGTGTTGCAGGATCCGTATCTGTTTCACGCGACCGTGCTCGAGAACATCAGCTACGGTCTGCCGGGCGCATCGCCGGTGGACGTCATTGCTGCGGCGCAGTCGGCGAACGCGCACGACTTCATCTGCCGGCTGCCTTTCGGCTACGAGACCGTGGTAGGCGAGCGCGGGCAGACACTGTCGGGCGGGGAGCGCCAGCGCATCTCGATCGCGCGTGCGATCCTGAATGACCCGCGCATCCTGATCCTGGATGAAGCGACCAGCGCGGTGGACACGGAGACGGAGCGCGAGATCCAGGAAGCGCTCGACAGGCTGATTGCCGGGCGGACCGTGTTTGCCATTGCGCACCGGCTGTCCACGCTGCGCAGGGCGTCGAGGCTGTTCGTCATCGTCGATGGCCGGCTCGCGGAGTGCGGCACACACAGGGAGTTGATGCAGGTTCCGGACGGTCGGTACCGGAGGCTGCACGAGATGCAATTGAGCATGCAATGAGGAGGATATCCGGATGAGAGGTCTGACCTCGAGGCGCAGGGAACCGTCTCGCACGGAGTCGCAAGTGAAAACGGAGACGCTCCGACTGGAGTGGAGCAGGGCCGGCCGGCTCATCGCGTCGATCGATGGTACGGAGCACGCCGTAACGGTGTCGCGCTGCTTCCCATGGTCGGAACCCATGGCGTTCCTCTCTCTCCGCGACACGGAGGACGCGGAAGTCGCGCTGGTCGCCGATCCGCTGTCGCTCGATGCCGCCTCGCGGGCTGCGCTGGACAGTGCGCTCGCGGGCGCGAGCTTCGTGTTCGGCGTGAGGGCCGTGATCGACCTGGACGAGGAAGTCGAGCTGCGAACGTGGCACGTCAGCACCGACCAGGGCGAACGCCGGTTCCAGACGAGGCTCGACGACTGGCCGCGCAAGCTGCCGGACGGCGGTCTGCTCGTGCGCGATGTGACCGGCGATCTGTATCGGATCGGGGATGTCCGAGGTCTCGATCGGAAGAGCAGGGAGAGGTTGTGGGCGTTTGTTGATTAGTCTGGCGCCACCTACCGGCACCGCCGACGATTCCCCCGAAACCGTGGAGGTGACATTGTCCGAGAGATTGAATTCGAGGCGCGAGTTCCTGGCGCTGTCCGGCGCGGCGGGAGCCGCGTTCCTGCTGGCCGACGCGGCGGACGTCCGCGAGGCGCTGGCGTGGGCTGCGAGCCGGCGAGGACAGCAGTCGTACACGAACCTGTCGGCGCGGCAGGGCGCGACGCTGGAAGCGGCCGTTGCGCGCATCCTGCCGTCGGATGATGGCACGCCGGGTGCGCGCGAAGCGGGCGTCATCCACTTCATCGATCGTGCGATCGGCGGCTTCGGCGCGGGTGCGAAGCCGGCGTTCGAGCAGTGTGCTGCGGAGCTGGACCGGCGTGCGGCGGAGGTCGACGCGTCGCAGACGTTCGATGCATTGTCGCCTGAACGACAGGACGGATTGCTGCGCGCCATCGAGCAGGAGCCTTACTTCGGCACCCTGCGGACGTTCACGGCGGGCGGGATGTTCGCGATGCCGTCGTATGGCGGGAACAGGGATCACGTGGGCTGGACGCTGATCGGGCAGGGCAGGGAGCCGCTGTACACGGCGCCGTTCGGATACTACGACGCGCAGGCGGCGGGAGGCGGGCAGTGATCCGGCGGCAGCAGCCATCGCGCCGGTTCGGGGCGGGCGAGCAAGTCGATTTCGTGATCGTCGGCTCGGGCGCGGCGGGCGGGATCATGGCGAAGGAGCTGGCCAGCGCGGGCTACACCGTCCTTGTGCTCGAGCAGGGTCCTCGCCTGAGCGTGCCGGAGTATGACCACGACGAGATGGCGTTCTTCTTTCTCGGTGCCCGTACGAATCTTTCGTCGGGGCAGCCGCAGCAGTTCCGGCCGACGCCGTCGGACCCGTGGCAGCAGCGCAACGTATTGCTGTACGGGCGGACGGTTGGCGGCAGCAACGCGCATTTCACCGCGAACATGTGGCGCATGCGGCCGAGCGATTTCAACGAGGCGAGCGTGCACGGCACACCGTCCGGCACGGGGCTGGCGGACTGGCCGCTGACGTACGACGACCTGGAGCCGTACTACACGAAGGCCGACTGGGAGTTGGGCATTTCGGGTGCGCCGGGACCATTCGATCCGCCGCGTTCACGGCCGTATCCGATGCCGCCGCTGCCGGTCAAGTCGAGCGGTGTGCTGTTCGAGCGAGGCGCGCGCTCTCTGGGGTTGCACCCGGAGCCGACGCCAATGGCGATCAATTCACAGTCGTACAACGGACGGCCACCGTGCCAGCACTGCGGCTGGTGTCTCGGCTTCTTCTGCGAGTTCCGCGCGAAGTCGACATCGATGGATGCGATGTTGCCCGTCGCGGAAGCGACGGGCAACTGCGAGATCCGACCGGACAGCTACGTCGCGAAAGTCGAGACGAACGCCGCCGGCCGCGCGACGGGCGTCACGTACTTCGATGGCGATCGCAACGAGCACTTCCAGCCCGCGCGCGCCGTCGTGCTGTGCGCGAACGGCGCGGAGACGCCGCGTCTGCTGCTGAACTCATCGACACCACGGTTCCCCGACGGTCTCGCCAACTCGAGCGGCGTTGTCGGCAAGTATCTGATGTTCAATGGCAACTGGGGCGTGAGCGGTCTGTTCGAGCACCCGCTCAACGAGTACAAGAGCGTACAGACCACGCGGATGGTGCTCGACTGGTACGAGACGGACCCGGCGCGCGGCTTCTACGGCGGCGGCGGCATCGACGCACGCTTCCAGCAGTATCCGATCCTCTTCGGATTGTCCGGCCTGCCACCGGATGCGCCGACCTGGGGCGCAAAGTACAAGCGCATGCTTGCCGAATACTACAATCGCACGATGTACCTGGCTGTTCACACGACATCGCTGCCGTTGGAAACGAACGGTATCGAGCTGGATCCGGATCTGAAGGACGCGTGGGGCCTGCCGTGCATGCGCGTGACGTATCGCGATCATGACGACGACATGAGCGTGGGCCGGTTCCTGGTCGAACGCGCGTCGGAGATTCTCGAGGCCGCGGGCGGGCAGCGGCAATGGTCGCTGCCCGTGACGCCGCAGACGAGCGCCGTCCACCTGCTCGGGACGTGCCGGATGGGACGCGACGCGGCGACGTCAGTGATCGACACGAACCACAGGACACACGACGTACCCAACCTGTTCATCTGCGATGGTAGCAGTCTGGTCACATCCACACGCGGCCAGCCGACAATGACGATCTCGGCGCTCGCGTTCCGCGCGGGCGAACGGATCGCGGACCTGGCACGGCGGGGCGAGATCTGAGGGCTGGTCGCACCCATCGGACGTCCGGGAACAGCGGCGGCTGAGCATGCCGACCAGTCCCGTTCTGGCCGTACTCGTCGCCTATGGCATCATCCTCTTCTTCATTGGCCTGTGGGGCCGGCGGGGATCTCGCAGCGTTGCGGGCTACTACGTCGCGGACAAGAGTCTGCCATCGTGGGTGATCGCGTTCAGCACCAACGCGACGGGCGAAAGTGCGTGGCTGCTGCTCGGCCTTACGGGCATGGGCTATGCCGTCGGGTTCCACGCGTTCTGGGTCGTGTTCGGTGAAGTCCTCGGCGTTGCGCTCGGCTGGGCCTTCGTCGCGAAGCCATTCAAGGAATACACGGACCGGTACGGGTCGATTACCGTGCCGGACTATCTGACGTCGCGGTTCCGCGACACGTCGAACGTGTTCCGCTGGCTCGGTGTCGTGATCATCATCAGCATGGTCGCGGCATACACCGCGGCGCAGCTGACCGCGACGGGCAAGGCGTTCAACTCGTTCGTCGGCATGAGCTACGACGGTGGCGTCATACTCGGCGCCATCTTCATCCTCTACTATACGACGATCGGCGGGTTCAAGGCTGTAGCGTACAGCGATCTGCTGCAGGGCGGTCTGATGTTCCTCGGTCTTCTGGCCATGCCGTTCGTCGGATTCGCAGCGGCCGGCGGCTGGGACGCCGTCATGGTCCAGCTCGCGGCTGACGACCCGTCACTGCTCGGACTCATGGGATCGGCCGGGCTGACGCTTCCCGGCATCATCAGCGCGGCCGGCTTCATGGCCGTTGGCCTGGCCTTCCTCGGCGCGCCACAGCTTCTCGTGCGCTGGATCTCGGCCAGGGACCTCACGCAGATCGCGCGCGGCGGACCGATCGCCGTCATCTGCATCATCGTGTTCGATGTCGGCGCGGTGCTCACGGGCATCACGGGACGTGCATTGTTCCCGGGACTGGCCGACCAGGAGACGATCCTGCCCGCAATGGCGAGCGGGCTCCTGCCCGAGGTCTTCCTCGGCATCTACCTCGTCATCGTGCTTGCCGCGTCGATGTCGACCGTGGACTCGCTGCTGATTCTCGCCTCATCGTCCGTAGCTCGCGACGTGGTCCAGAACGTGTTCAACCCTGGTGTGAGCGATCGCGGCATCGCGATCATCGGCAAGGTCGTCACAGCCGCAATCGGCATCGCCGCCGTCGCCTTCGCGCTCGGCGAGGTGCGCCTCATCTTCTGGTTCGTTCTGTTTGCGTGGTCCGGGCTGGCGTGCGCGTTCACGCCCGTCGTCCTGTGTTCGCTCTTCTGGCCGCGTACTACCCGAGCCGGCGCTGTCGCGGGAATGGCATCCGGGTTCCTGACCGCCATTCTCTGGGTCGTGGCGCTGAAATCACGATCGTACGAGCTGTACGAGATGATTCCCGGCTTTGCGGTCGCGTTCGCGGCGACGATCGGCGTCAGCCTGCTTACCGAACCGCCCGCCGGCGCGGCGCAGGAGTCCGAGGACGTGCACCGCGCGATCCGCGGAACGTGACCCTCGCCGTCGCCCGGTCGCGACACGTCGCGTTCTGCCATTCCGGCGCCCCGCCTTCATACCGATCGTCGGCTCGAACCCTTTGACTCCCAGGAGGCGCAATGAGTCGCTCGATCAACAAGCTCATCCTCGTCGGTAACGTCGGTCGTGACCCGGACATCCAGACGACGAGCAACGGAACGAAGGTCGCCCACTTCTCACTGGCCACCAGCCGCAGGATCCCGCGGAACGGAGGAGTCGAGGAGCGGACGGAGTGGCACCGGCTGACGCTGTGGGACCGGCTGGCGGATCTGGCCGAGGAATATGTGCGCAAGGGCGACCGACTCTACATCGAGGGCCGCGTGGAATATGGCTCCTTCGAGAAGAACGGTGTGACCGTGCCGACGGCCGAGGTGCACGTCAATGAGCTCGTGCTGCTCGGGGTGCCGAATCGGAACGCGGAGGACGACGAGGCGATGGCGGCCTGAGGGCCCCGCTCGGGCGTGGTTCCGCGTGGCGGGCCCGGTCGGCAGCATCGCGGCCGGGTCCGTTCCGCCGTCAGAGTATGGGCCAGAAGCGGGGATCGATGGACACGAGGAACTGCCACTCGCCGCCGCGGTCGAGTCCCCTCACGAGGTCGAGGCGGAGCATGTCCCAGCCGAGGCCGAGTCCGGCCCCGATGCTGGTTCGCAGACCGTCGGTCGGCGTGGTGGCCCACGAGTCCGGAACGCGTGTTTCCTGGCCGAAGTTCGGGTCGTGGCCGACCGTGTCGATCCAGCCGCCCGTCGCGGCAATGCGAGCACGGACGAACGGGAAGAACAGATCGCGAGCGGCCTCGAGCCGGACGATCGCGAACGCGTCGCCCGCGAACGAACGGTATGCGTAACCCGGCATCGTCTGGCGTCCACCGGCGAGGAACAGTTGCTGTGGTGCTGGCGAGCCGAGGACCGCACCGGCGATCACACCGGCGGTCACGAGTGCGCGGCGGTCGGCGGAGCCGCGTGTCGCATCGAGCCGTATCGCGGGTGATGCGTAGAAATCCGACTCGAAAAGACCGGCCTCGATCGAGAAGCCGCCGCCGAACGAAAGGCGAGTGGTCTCGACGGCCGGCCGCTCCACCGAAATACGGCCCGCGAACGCTGTGCCTTTGGCCACCTCGCGCACCGGTCGGAACGCTCCGCCGCCAAGAGGTGGAGTCGTTGCTTCGAGCGACGCATTACGATGCTCTTCGAAGGCCACGTCGAGACCGATCCGCGAGCGCGTACCGACACGCCGCTCGAAGGAGACGGTCGCGCCACTCGCGTAGTACGGATCGAGGTAGTCATCACCGCGGGCCGCGGCCAGCGTGTTGAACGCGCCGGCTGCGCCGGGCCGGATGCCGATGTCACGGACCCGTCGATGGTACGCGTCCAGGCGGATCCGTCCGCCCGTGCCCCGATCGCGAACGATGCCGAGCCGGAGTGGTGCGTGGGAAGCGCCGAACGCATATCCGGCCACAGCCTCGACCCGCCACGCATCGGCCGGACGGAACGAGCTGCCCCACCCGATGTACACGCCTTCCGCGCGGTTGTAGCGAAACGCCGCGGACGCGTTTGGCAGGCTGAGTCGCAGACGGGGCAGACCGCTCAGCGTCTGGTTCCGGATCAGGCGAGCGGCGGTCGCGCGGATGCCCTGAAGCTCGGGCGACGGCGCCAGTCCCGCGTCATGCAGGTCGTCGTAGATGGCGCGGTCGAACTCGTACGCCTCTCGCTGCTCGAGCGGCACGGTCACGACGCGGTATCCCCAGAACAGATTGTCCGGCAACTCGACATTGAACTCGTAATCCGTGATGCGGAAACGAGCCTGGATGACCGAGCTGACAATGAAGTCGAGCTGCGGGACCTGCCGCCGGATCTCGACCGCCTGTTCGTACGGCAGCCAGTACCGGCCACGCCAGAGACTGTTGTCGAGCGACACGTTGATGTAGTCAAGCCGCGGATCGACATACGACACGCGCGTGAACGTGAACGTCATGCGTACGATGTCGCCACCGGCGTGATCAACGTACAACGCACCGACGAACGCGGGCTGATCCGGTTCCTTCGGCCGGACCTCGATCCTGTATGCCTTGATCGGCTCGGGTGCGCCCGGCAGCTGCAATGTCAGCGAATCGGCCAATCGGAAATCGTAGATTGCGCCGGAGCCCGGCGCCGCGGGATGCGGGACGTCGCGCACTTCGTCGCCATCACCCATGCGCATGACATCGCCGAACCCGTTCTGTACGACCGTCAGGTGGTCGAGGTGGTAGTGCATGCGGTTGGGCAGACTGCTCTCGTCACGCAATCCGACGATCCGTTGTCGAGCCTGGTCCGGTTGCGCCCAGTACACTTCGAGCGCCACCTGGTCTGTACGGATCAGAACGCGTTCGTCCACATCGCGACGGTCGAGATAGAAGTAGACGAGTCCTTCGGCGCGGCCTTCGTAGTTGTCGAGCGCGGTGTCAGCCTGGGGGAGCATGCGCCGCTCACGGGCCAGTTCCATCAGTGACAGAGCGCGCGCGCCGTTCCATGTGGAGTCGTTCACCTGCATGACTCCGATCCAGGACGTGGCGGCGGCCGTGTCGCCCCGGACGCCGCCGGATGACAACAGGAGGCATAGCGCCGTCGCGGACACACGAACGCAAGTCGGCCGGAACACCCGGCCAATCCGGCGCACCATCTGCCAGACGTTTCGCAAGGACATCCGTGCGGCCCTGGCCTCCCCGATTCGAACGCACTGGTGCATTGCGATAAAAGACACGCCGCCCCGTGAATCGGGGCGGCGTGTCAGTTCTCTACCTCCGAGCCCGTCCATCGTTCCGCGGCCGGCCGTGCTGGTCCCTGCGCCCAGGCGCACGAGATCGCGCGCGTGCGGGGCGATTGTCGACGGCGTCAGGGGAAACGCGGGCGCGTTCCCGATCCTGCGGCGCGCTCGAGCGAACGGAGTCGCCTGCGCAATGCAACGAGTTCATCGCCGAGCGATTACCGAAGGCCGGGGTCGTCATCGACCTCCGTGAAATCGGCAAGTCGATCCGCGATCGCGATCCGTGATTCACGAAGGCTACGGAGCTCATCAGCGTGTCCCGCGAACGAGTCGGTTGAGCCGGCAAGTTGATCGAGTACATCGAGCGAACGCGCGGCATGGTCGAGCCATTCGCGCAGCAGCGCGTCCAGCATCGCGATCGAGTCGAGCGACATCATCTCGGCTCGATCGATGCGCGCTTCGAGGTCGGTCACGCTCGCCCGAAGACCCGCCACCAGCGCCTCGCCTCGCCACGCATGGTCCGACTCGCCTGCCAGCGAGTCCAGTGCGTGTACGATCGAACGCTGCCGTTCCACGAGTGCGTCGACCTCCGCGCAGACTTGTGGATCGGCGGACTGCACGCGAACCCACGCCGAAAGTTCATTCAGGCGGGGCCCGCACGATCCAGCGATGCACCGAGCACGGCGTGCACCGACGTGAATGCCTCATCTTCGCTCGCCCGGAGCGTCACACCGTTTGAACCCGAGATCACCGCAGTCGCGGCGATGAACGCACCGAGCGCCAGGACGATTCCACTTCTCATTTGCACTTGTCCGTCGCAGGGGGTCTGCGCCAGGTGACCGCGACCAACCGGGGGACGGGCATTAACGCCCCCGCCCCCCGGCAGCCACAATTACACACTCCGTGCGCCGCGGAACGCGAACGACAACACGGCGAGCACGAGGAACACCACGAACGCGATCTTCGCCAGACCTGCTGCGGCACCGGCAATGCCTCCGAAACCGAGCACCGCGGCGATAATCGCGATCACGAACAGTGTTATTGCGAGTGAACCCATTCTTCGACCTCCTGTCGCTGTTTCCACGGTCAGGCCGGTGAACCTTCCGAATGGCCATGCCGTTGCTGTTGTCCATTCCAAGGGGCAAGAGGCGTGCCCACGCCGCATCGGAACCGACCTTTCTCGTGCGTGTGTGCGAAGCGGATTGGACGCAGCAGCTCGCACGCGCATGCGGGAACGTTTCGGAATGCGCCGGCGGGTAGCTGGAGCACGGTCTGGCACCGCGATTGCATTCGATGCCTGTGCCTGCATTCCGCACGCGTCCGACAACGCGCTCGGTGAGGGTGTAACGGCACGGCCGAACAGCCGGCGGAGGAGACACGAGATCCGCGGCATCAGCGGCCGCAGGATTGGGAGCACGGACATGCCAGACGCGGTTTCTCGCGAACCGGAGGCGACCAGTATCGTTCTGATCGAAGATGACCCGCACGTTCGAAGCGCCTGCAAGGAGTTGCTCGGCTCGAACGGCTACCGTGTTCTCGCGGCGGAAACTGGTGTGGCCGGCATTGCACTCGTCTGCAGTGAGCTTCCTGATCTGGTCGTAACGGACATCACACTACCTGACCTCGACGGCCGTGACATTGTTCGCCTGCTTCACGCGCACATGCCGACCAGCCACATTCCGGTCATCGCAGCTACTGCCGAGCGGACCGTATCCGAACCGCAGGATGCCGGTCTGTTCGCAGCCATTCTGTACAAGCCGTTCACCATCCAACGCATGCTCGAGGTCATCGACGTCATTGCACGTGATGTACAGCGAATGGAGCCGGCCGTCCGGAACTCGCCTCGCGCCACAGGATCGGCTCGAGGCGCCGCCAGCCGACCCGGGGTCAGCGTACGACCCGGGGTCAGCGTAGCGCCGACCGCACGGGACAGCCGGACCGGATGAACGAAAAGGGCGACCGTGTGGCCGCCCCTTTCGTCGTCGTAACCGCCGTGCGCGTCGTGAACCGGAATCAGTGCGCGCTCCAGAACGTTTCGAGCGCTTCGCCGTCCGGGCTCTCACGCAGCTTCTCGAACGCGCGATTGCGGATCTGCCGGATCCGCTCGCGTGTCACGCCCAGCAGCGATCCGATCTCTTCGAGCGTACGCTCCTCGCCGTCGTCGAGACCGTAGTAGAGATACAGGATCTTGCGCTCGCGCTCCGTCAGGTACTTCGCGAACATCCGGTCCAGAAACTCGCGCTGCGCCTGCGACTCGACCGTCTCCTCGATGTCGTCGGCTTCCGCACCCGCGAACCGCTCGCCGAACGAAGCGCTGTCCCGGTCGCCACGGTCGATCGGCGCGTCCAGCGACAACTCCGACGCGGCCACCCGGCGCAGTGCGCGAACCGTCTCCACCGGCTCGGCCATCTCGTCCGCGATCTCCTGATCCGATGGCGAACGACCCAGCACCTGCGTCAACGCCGTCTCCGTTCGCGACAGCTTCACCAGATTCGAGTTCTGGTTCAGCGGGATCCGTACCGAACGCGTCTGCTCCGCCAGCGCCTGCAGCACGGTCTGCCGAATCCACCACACCGCGTACGAAATGAACTTCACGCCCTTGTCCGGATCGAACTTCTTGACCGCCTTCAGCAGCCCCTCGTTGCCGATGCAGACCAGCTCGGCCAGGCCCAGCCCGCGGCCCTGGTACTTCTTCACGTACGAGATCACGAAGCGGAGGTTCGCCGTGACAAGCCGCTCCGCCGCCTCCTTGTCCCCGGTCCGCGCTCGCCTCGCCAGGGCGCGTTCCTCCTCGGGATCCTGGATCAGCGGGTACTTCTCGACGTCCTGCAGGTACTGATCGAAGGAGTCCAGGCCACGGGATGGGGAAAACATCCGGTTCGTACCTCGACTGTTGGGCGGCGAAGAGGGGACCAGCACCAAAGGTCGCGCCTGCGCTTCGGTACGGTCAACGTCCAAAGGCGGGGCCGTGGAAGGGGGCGGGTGCCCCCCGCTCGTGGGTCCCGTCCAACTTATACAAGGCCCGGGGGCGAGTCAAAGGTTTTCCACAGGTGCTGCGCCTGGTTCGATCCGTGCGTCGGCCGGCCCGCGCAACCGCCGGGGCCAGACGCTGCAGGCCCAAGTCCGACCGTGGGTTGCGGGGCTGGGGGCATACC
>DATKCF010000034.1:0-13459 GCA_035513345.1 Longimicrobiales bacterium | reverse complement strand
GCCGATCAATCCAGCGGATACACCTCCAGCTTCATCCGGCGCGCCGCGGCGAGCATGCGCCGGTCGTACGTCGCGAGCGCGACCGACTGTCCCTGATCGATCAGGAACCGCATCGAGGCCAGATGAAGCGCATCGAGCGTGCGGACCTCGACCGGAAACCGCTCACGCGCCCGGCCCAGCACTTCTCCAACAAGTTCGATTCGGGCGACGCGGCCGAGCACCGCCCGCAAAGCCTCGCCATGCGACTTCGCAAGGCGACGCGCGTGGATCCGGGCCCATGCCTCGTACTCGAGAAGCGCGCTCGAAACCAGCGTTTCCTCCCACAGCGCTCCGGGCGGGCACCGGTCCTCCGCCAACAGGTGCGCCAGCACGACCGACGTGTCGATATAGATCATCGCTCGGCGCGGTCTCGGTCCAGCTCGGACAACAGATCCGCCAGCGCAGCGACCGGCTCGCGCGGCGGCACCTCGCCAACAGGCCGAACAGGCGGCCGCAACCACCCCGCACGAACCGCCTCGGCCAACCGCGCATCCGCGGCCAGGTCCGGCGTCCCGCCCTGCGGCGGGATCAACTCGGCCACCACACGGTCCCGGTCCGTGACGAGCACGCGCTCGCCGGCCGCGGCCATTCGCACGTACTCGGCCAGCCGGTTCTTCAGTACCTTCAGCCCGACGACTCTCATGCCGTCAAGGTAGCTACCGGAAGCTACTTCATCAACTCCGCGCCACGGGCGATGGGGGACGCGTCCCCATCATTCAGCCATCCCTGACGGCGAGTCTTACCACTCGCCACTCGGCATCGATGCGGCGCCAGACCGTCGTGTAACCGCCGCTCTGCGACTGGCCGCCGGCATCGACCGGATACACCGTGTAGCCGGCCCGTTCCTCGACCGTGTCGCCATCGATTATGAAGACGGCGTTGGTGCCAAGGACCACACGGTCGAGCGCACCCAGGGTCGGCGCCAGCCAGTTCGTCACGAGCGCATCCCGACCACGGAAAACGCCATCGGGGGTCTCGCCGACGGCGTCCTCGGCAAAGAAGCCGGTTGCCGCAGCCGCATCCCGTTGCGAAAGTGCGCTGTTGAAGGCGCTCATCGTCTCTGCGAGGCCAGCGGGTAGTTGCGCCGTGTCGGTGACTGTCTGCTGCGCATTGCCGTCCTGGGCGGAAACGATGGTAGCCGCCACTGCGATGGCGGCCGCGAAACGGAGTCGCTGCATGGAATTCCTCGAGGGTTGCGGGATCGGTCCGTACTCCCCTCAATACGCCGCAGGCCGGCCGCCGGTGTCAACCATCCGCGGAATCGCTTAGGTTCCGCACGGCGGTCAACGCGAATGTGGGGACACCACCGGTACCCGAGGGCTTTCCCCAGCAACCGGGCGAACGGCCAGGTTCTGCGTTTTCGACTCCGACGAGGCCAATGCCCGCAGCCCATCCGGCCCGACGCGGCCTGACAGAATGAACACACCGGACCGTGACCGGGCGTCCGAGTGGCGGGTTCTTAGCCCGACGCCGCTGATCCGCGGGATCAGGCTCGTGTGGCAGTCCGGTCCGCTGTGGAGCGTGATCCAGCTGATCGTGCTGGTGGTCCAGGGGCTGATCCCGCTCGCGACACTGTACCTCACGAAGCTCATTGTCGACGGCGTCACGGGTGCCGTCTCGGCCGACCAGGGCCTGGACGCGTTCGGCGATGTCGGCATCCTGATTGCACTGGCGGGCGGTGTGGCCGTGCTCGGCGTGGCGATCCGAACGGTCGGCACGGTGGTGACCGAGGTTCAGTCGCTGAAACTCAGCGACCGCGTACACGACGTTCTGCACGAACAGTCGGTGGCCGTCGATCTCGAGTACTATGAGAGCGCGGACTACCACGACACCCTGCACCGAGCGCAGGAGGAGGCACCGTATCGACCGGCGAGGATCGTCGGCGAGGTCGCGCGAACAGGCCAGAGCGGAATGTCACTCGTTGCCGTGACGGGCCTGCTGTCCGTGTTCCATTGGGGCCTGGCCGTGGCGCTTTTCACCGCCGCCCTCCCGGGCGTCGTGATCCGGATGCGCTACTCGAACAAGTTCTACACGTGGGCGCGCAGCCGCACGTCGACACAGCGCAAGGCGAGATACTTCAATCGCCTGCTGACGGGTGTCGAATACGCGAAAGAGGTCCGGATGTTCGGCCTGGGCACGACTCTGCGCGAGTGGTACGCCGAGCTGCGCAACGCGGTGCGGTCCGAACGGCTCGCTCTGATCACCGGGCGCTCCGTATCCGAGCTGCTTGCGCAGGCTCTCGCACTGACGGCGGTCTTTGCCTCGTTCGCGTTCGTCGCGCGCGGCGCACTCGCGGGCGACATCACGATCGGCGACATGGTCATGTACTTCGGCGCGTTCCAGCGGGCGCAGGAATTCTTCAGCAACATGCTGGGCGGGCTGGCCGGCCTCTATGAGAACAACCTGTTCCTGTCCGACCTCGAGACGTTTCTCGAACTCAAGCCACGCGTTGCCGAGCCGGCCGAACCGAAGCCGTTCCCGCGGCCGATCCGGCGAGGTATCGTGTTCGACGACGTTTCGTTCGGCTACCCCGGCGCGGCGCACGCCGTGCTCCACCAGATCGATCTCGAGATCAGGCCCGGTGAACACGTGGCGCTGGTCGGTGAGAACGGTTCGGGCAAGACGACGCTCGTGAAGCTGCTGTGTCGCCTGTACGATCCGACGGGTGGCACGATCAGCGTCGACGGTACCGACTACCGCGACATCGCAGTCACCGACCTCCGTCGCGAGATCGGCATCGTGTTCCAGGACTACGCGCGTTACGATCTCGCCGCGCGCGAGAACATCCGGTTCGGGAACATCGATATCAGTGCGGATGACCCGCGCATAATCGACGCGGCTGTTCGCACGGGTGCCGACGCGGTGATCCGCGCGCTGCCGTCCGGCTACGACACCGTACTCGGCCGGCAGTTCGAGGATGGTGCGGAGCTGAGCATCGGCGAATGGCAGAAAGTCGCGATCGCGCGAGCGTTCCTGCGCGAGGGCCAGATCATCGTGCTGGATGAGCCGACCGCATCGCTCGACGCACGGGCGGAGGCCGAGGTGTTCGAGCGGTTCCACGAGCTGTCGCTCGGGCGCACCGCGATCCTGATCAGCCACCGGCTGTCGACAGTGCGCATGGTGGACCGCATCTTCGTGCTGGCGGACGGCCGCATCGTCGAGTCAGGCTCGCACGACGAGCTGATCAAACAGCACGGCCGGTATGCGCAGTTGTTCGAGTTGCAGGCCAGACACTACCGGTGAGCTTATCTGATGGGGCGCTGACGAAATGGACGATCATTCTTCGCTGTTCCTGCCGGCACAGGGGCATCGCGTTCCGTTCGACGGGTCGTTCCGGATCTCCGCGGTATCGACCGTGCCGCCTGATCCCGTGCAGGACAGGAAGCAGCTGGTGAAGCGGTTGAAGCGGGCCGTCGATCGGCTCGAGGAACTCCAGCGGGTGCTGTATGCGGACAACCGCTACTCCCTGCTTCTCGTGTTCCAGGCGATGGATGCCGCCGGCAAGGATGGTACGATTCGCGCCGTCATGTCGGGCGTGAATCCGGCCGGCTGCCAGGTACATTCGTTCAAGCAGCCGTCGGTGGAGGAACTGGACCATGATTTTCTGTGGCGCACGGCGGTGCGGCTGCCCGAGCGCGGTCGGATCGGCATCTTCAATCGCAGTTACTACGAGGAAGTGCTCGTCGTTCGGGTGCACCCGGAATACCTGGGCTCGCAGCGCCTGCCCCGCATGCCGGATCTCGACACGCTGTGGGAACAGCGATTCGCATCAATCCGCGATCACGAGCTGCATCTGGCGCGCAACGGCACGATCGTGCTGAAGTTCTGGCTGAACGTGTCGCGTGATGAGCAGCGGCGACGGTTTCTCGATCGCATTGATGAGCCGGCCAAGAACTGGAAGTTCGCGATCAGCGACGTGAAAGAGCGTTCGCACTGGGACGAGTACATGGTCGCCTACGAAGCCGCATTGAATGCGACGGCGAGGCCGTGGGCGCCATGGTACGCCGTGCCCGCGGATTCGAAGGCGTACATGCGCGTGGTCGTGGCGGAGACGATCGTGGAAACGCTGGCGTCACTGGACATCGGCTATCCGGAAGTCGAGGATCACGTCCGGGACCGTTTCGCCGGGATGCGGGCGGTGCTGGAGCAGGAACCGGCGTGAGCGACCCCGGGCAGCGGTATGCGCAACGCGCAGCGACGTTCGACGCACAGCGCCAGGGTGCGGCATCGAGATCGAGGCTGCTGTCGAACGCGCGTTTCGTCGTGTTCGTCGCGATTCTGGCCCTTGGCGTGTGGGCGGAGCTGCGGCCCGGTCCCGTGCCGCTCGGACTCGCGCTGCTGGCCGGCGTCGCGTTCATTGCCCTTCTTGCGGTGCACGGCCGCGTCCGGGAGCGCGAGCGCCGGTTCGCGGCACTCGCGCGGCTGAACGAGGATGGGCGACACAGGCTCGGGCGGCGCTGGCACGAACTCGCCGAACGGCCATTGCGTGATGGTGCGGGTGGCTCCGACGACGCGAGGGAACTGAACCTCTTCGGCCGGCCGGCACTCGCCCAGCTCATGGGCCCGACCGCCACACCCCAAGGTGAGCAGGCGCTGGCGGCGTTGCTGCTGTCTCGCCACGAGGGGACAAGCATTGCCGAGCGGCAGACCGCCGTACGCGACCTCGCGCACCGCAACGATTTCCGCGACTTGCTTGCCGCCGACGGCAAGCTCGAGGTCATGCCGGATCACGATGGCGTCCGCCGGTTCCTCGATTGGGCCGTGTCCGATGCGGCCGGAGCCCGGCTGCCCGCATGGCTGACATACCTTATCCCGCTGCTGTGGGTGGCGGCCATTACGGCATGGGCGACCGGCGCCGCACCGTCATCCGTCGTCGGCATCCCGCTCCTCATCGGGATCGGCCTGTCGTTCACCGGTCCCGGTCGCGTCGCCCGCTCTGAACTGGCCCGCGCGTTCGGCCGTGAAAGCGCGTTTCGTGCGTACCCGCACCTTTTCGAACGGGCCAGCGCGGAATCCTTCGATGCGCCGTTGCTCCAGCGCGCGGTCGATGAGCTGCGGAGCGGAGCGTTCGCGGCGACGCAGCAGATGCGTGCACTCGCCCGTCTGGCGCACCTCGCCGGCCTGAGCAGCTCGGGTATGCTCTACCTGCCCGTCCAGCTCCTCACGTTGTGGGACTCCCATGTGCTGCGCCGGGTCGATGCCTGGCGGACCACTGTCGGCCCGCACGTCAGTGACTGGTTCGACGCGCTCGGTCGCATCGATGCGCTTGCCGCACTCGCTGCACTCGCGCACGATCACCCGGACTGGCCGTTCCCCGGCATCGGCGAGGATGCGAAGCTCGATGCGGCCGGCATGGGACATCCCATGCTCCGTACGGAACGCTGTGTCGTCAATGACGTGGCGGTCGGTCCGCCGGGCACGTTCCTGCTGGTTACGGGCTCGAACATGTCGGGCAAGAGTACACTGCTGCGCGCGATCGGCCTGAACCTTCGCCTTGCCATGGCGGGCGCGCCGGTCTGCGCGAAGTCGATGGTGCTGCCACGGGCCGAGCTTCGAACCAGCTTCAATGTCGAGGATTCGCTTGCTGATGGCGTGTCGCTGTTCATGGCGCAGCTGCAACGCGTCAAGGCGATCGTCGATGCAGCACGCGATGCGGCAGCACGCGGCACAGTCATGGTCTATCTGATGGATGAGATGCTGGCCGGCACGAACACGGCCGAAAGACGCATCGCCGCGACACGCGTGATCCGGCACCTCGTCGAACTCGGCGCGATCGGCGCCATCACGACGCACGACCTGGCACTCGCCGCCGTGCCGGAGCTGCAGGAGTCCGCCGTGCCTGTGCATTTCCGCGAAACCGTGCATCCGGGCGACGAGCCGACGCTCACATTCGACTACACGTTGCGACCGGGCGTGACCACGTCGACCAACGCGCTGAAGCTGATGGAGATTGTCGGGCTGGGAGGCGAGTAGCGGGGACCCACACTTCTTCTGACTATCCGGCGCTCGGGGTTTCACGCTGGGGACACCGGGGGAGCGGAGGGCGCGGGGACGGATTACTTGTTGTTGAACTCACGGTGGAGCATGGGTCGACGCGCACCCGCGCCCGATCGCCGCCAGACGTCCGGCCTGTGGGGGGTGTCCACTGACCCCCGCCCGGTCCTGACTGGCCAGCACGAGGACCCAGATTCCGAGAGAGTTCACCGAAAATCCCCGGCTGCCTGCCCGGAGTCGGCGCCATCAGAAAACGAAAGAAAAGCAGCGTCCTCCGCCCCCACCGCGTCCCCTGCGAGAAACAGTCGTTCCTCCGCC
Organism: Longimicrobiales bacterium; assembly: GCA_035513345.1. Classification (GTDB taxonomy): domain Bacteria; phylum Gemmatimonadota; class Gemmatimonadetes; order Longimicrobiales; family RSA9; genus DATKCF01. The sequence continues at coordinate 7,108 of DATKCF010000034.1, read as the reverse complement.
AACGCGACTCAGATCGTGGCGAGCGCCAGGTCGTCGCGAACCAGTGTCGTGAGCGTTGCGGCAATTGTCGGGTGGAACTCGAAACCGGACCGCTCGTCGAGGAACGACAGGATCACGTCGACCGGCCATGCCTTGCGATAGGGCCGGTCGGCGGACAGTGCGCAGAACACATCGCAGACCTGGACGAGCCGGCTCACGAAGTGCGCGGACCGCGCGTACGTGAGCTTCGGGTACCCGCTGCCGTCCATCCTGAGGTGGTGTTCGTAGGCGACGACCGCGGCGAGGTCGAGCGAATCGTGCGTGGCGAGGAGCAGTATCGCGCCTTCGACAGGGTGGCGCTTGACCATTTCGCGTTCCTCTGGCGTCAGCTTGCCCTGCTTGCGCCACACCTCGGCCGATATCCTGGCCATGCCGACATTGTGGAGCAGAGCAGCGAGACCGACGCTGCGGATCGATGGCGGGTCGAACTGCTGCAATCGTGCAAGGGCCATCGCGAGCGTTGCGACATTCACCGCATGAACGGACAGAAACACGGACGGGTCCGCAACGGACAGCGGCGGCAAGACGACGCGGCCTCCCCATGCACCTTCGGTGTAGAGCACGTTGACCACGCACTCGGCTTCGGCGACGGGCAACTTGTTGCCATCCGCGACACGGCCGAAGATCCACTCGGTCGCCGCGACCTCAACGGAGCGCTCGGCGGAACCGGTGCTCGATGGTGCCGCCCCCGCCGTCTCGAATGAACGTGAATGTATCATGCGGCCCCTTCGATGCCGGGTGCGCGCAGAGCGTCAGCGATATCGGCATCTCTCGTCTTGCGGGCCTGAGCCAGGAGCGCTGCGGCGCGCCGTTCGGTTGGCCAGGATCGGGCGATCGCCGCCAGGGCCGCCAGCATCTCGGGCGATTTCGTGGCGATTCTCGGCTTGCCGAACAGGGTCTTGCCGTTCTGGGCGAAGTGCAGCAGCGCTTCGAGAGCCAGTACCGAGCCGGACCGGCCCAGCAGGTTGATCGAGAGCACGCGGAACTCGGGCGGGAAATCCGCGTCGAGGAGCCGTCTGGCCAGCACCGGCACGGCGACCGCGGGCAGACTGCCACGCGAGGCCTGCAGCGACGGCCGGAGCACGGACGGATCCGCGTCGCCCAGGGCCCGGGCCAGGATCTCGTCCTTCGTGGCAGGATTCTCGAGCGCCCACAGAACGGCCTCCCGCCGGACGCGCGCGTCCTTGTGGGACACGAACTTGTGTACGGTCGGCGAGTCCGCGACGCATTTCGCGCTGCGCATGAGTGCGATCATGTTGCGCTGCACAAACCAGCGCTGGTCCTTGAGTCGGCCCTCGATGAGCGGCCGTATCTCGGGACCGAACCGCGCGAGCCGATCCATCAGGTAGCGACGCGTCAGACGCTCTGTCGACTCGACCAGCTCCTCCAGCATCACCTTCGCGGCTGACAGGCCGAGCCCGCGCAACAGCGCATCCACGGTCGCGCCATCGAATGGCTCGCTCCTGAGCAGTCTCCGCAGCTCCTGCGGTGTACCGATCCGCTTCATCACGGCTGCGGCCGTCGCCGAATCCTCCGGCGCCATTTTGACCCGATCGATCACGGTTCCCGTTCCTCCCTCTTCGACCATTTCGTCCAGGGCTGTCCACACAGCCGCGCCGGTCGCGTTGCATTCGACCGCCATTTCCAGAATCCTGTCCGCCTCCGCCGATGCGCGGCCGGACTTCCGTCGCCGGGTCCGGCTCGACGCCTGCGTCTGCCGTATCGGGTGGCTTCCCTGGCGTGAGGACCACGTCCGGAACAGGGCGACAAGCTGCTGCCGGAGCAACGCGTCGGCCTCCTGGTCCGCTGGCGGGGGCAGTGTCCGCGCTCGCACGGCAAGTCGCTCGATCAGTGTCTGCAACGGCACGGGGTACTCCCGTCTGAACGCCGAGGCGACCGCAGTCGCGAATCGGACCAGCGCATCAACAGGAAGACGCTCGGCCGTCGCACACACGAAATCATGATGGCGGTCCGGGTCGTTCTCGGCGCGAATGACAGCGGCCAGAATGTTGGCATCGAGCGAGAGAATCAGTTCCGACAGGCCGGCCAGGACTGCGCCCGCGTCCGGATCCGAACGCGTGTCGACCATGATCTCATGAAGGACGTTGCGGATTGCAAGCGATGACTGCGTCGCCGCACCATCGCTCGAAAGGCCAGCGGCGATGCGCGCACCCGTTGCGTCACCTATCGTACAGTCCGCCAGCCGAGCGAGATTGCGCCACGCTGCCAGAGCCGTCATCGTGCCGGCACCGCCAGCACCAGGCATGCTCTCTTCCACCCGTCCGTCCATGGACCTCCGCTCCAACTCACTGGTCGTACGCCCTCGCGAGCACACTCCCGTTCGTCTTGTGGACGGCTGCAGGCAGGGCCCGCCAGCCGCCAGACAGCCGCGATCAGACCAGTTGCATCGGCGGATGCTCGTACTCGCGGTACGACAGCAGCGCCTGCCCCCGCTTCGCATCCACCATCGCTTCGTCCGCCTGCCTCAGCATCGCTTCCAGCGACACCGGGCCCGACGGCGTGCCCACTACCGCAACTCTCAGCATCACGTCATGACCCGCTTCGGATGCGGACGTCACCAGCCGCTGCCTCAACTTGTCCGCCACCACCCGCGCACCCGCACCATCCGTTTCCGGCAACAGAATCGCGAACTCCGCGCCCGAGATCCTCGCCACTACGTCCGACGTGCGCAGCGCACCGCTCATCACGCTTGCCAGATGGACCAGCAGCAGATCGGCATCCGCGTGGCCTTGCTCATGACGCAGCCCTTCGAAGCCGTCCACATCCATGTACATCAGTGAAACCGGCCTGCTGTAGCGCTTCGACCGGTTCAGCTCCACAAGCGCTACCTCCCGGAAGAACCGGCGATTGCCCAGATTCGTAAGCGGATCCGTCTGCGCGTGATCACGGTACGACTGCGAATCGAACCGCAGGCCCGGCAGATACTCCGCCACCACCAGCAGCACGAAAAGCAGTGCCGCGGCACTCACTCCAACCGCGCCGTCCAGCGAACGGCCGTTCGCCATGTCCGCCAGAACGCACGCCATCGAGCCCATCACCGCAGCCACCCGGCCCGTCCACACCCCGCCAAACCACGCCAGCGCAGCCACCGGTACCACCAGGAGCGCGGCAACCGAGTATTCCACCGGCGCCAGAATCACAAGCGCCGCCGTGACTGCCAGCAGCACCGATCCCCCCACGATCCCGCCAAGTCGCGCCTGACGGCCGCGCGAGTACAGCAACTGCCGTAACTGGGCCGCCGTTCCCGACATCCCTGTCTGTGTCGATTCCGATAACATGGTGCCCCGGACCAACCTGGATGGCTCTGGTATCCGGCCAGCCATGGCCGGATGCATTCAGTTCAAGTGTCGGCCGGTCCCCCCCGCCAGCATGAGCGCAGTACGAGAGTCTTGACAGGAGCGCTTTCGTCGCCAATATGTACTAAACCACTAGTAGACCCAGGGGAAAATGGAAATCTCGTTCACGGACAGGGAGCTCGATGTCATGGCCGTCCTGTGGGACCAGGGCTCGGCTACGGTGGCGGAGGTCCAGGAGCGGCTGACGGACGAGCTCGCGTATACGACAGTACTGACGATATTGCGGACGCTGGAAGACAAGAGGCGTGTGCGGCACGAGGAGGAAGGGCGGGCGTATCGATACATCCCGGTCGTGGGTCGGGAGGAGGCAGGTGCGAGTGCGCTGCATCGGCTGGTTCGGAAGGTGTTCCGCGGCTCGCCGGAGCTGTTGCTGACGCAGCTGGTGGGTGAACGGACGATGACGCCGGTGCAGCTGGAACGGATGAAGGCGCTGCTGGAGGCGAAGCTTCGGGACGGAGACGAAGGATGAGTGAACTGGCCGTCTGGTTCCTGTATGCGATGGTTGTGGCGAATCTGCTGGGCCTTGCCGCGGTTGCGGGCGAGGCGGCGCTTCGCAACATCGGGAAACCGGGGCGGTGGGCGTGGGTAGGGGCGATGGCTGTGTCGGCGGCGTTGCCAATGCTGGCGTGGTTCGGTCTGAGTCTGAGGTCGGTTCGGGCGGTGCCGGAATCGGCGCTGATCCCGTTGATTCCAATGATACCGTCTGCGCCGATGGCGTCACCGGTTGCGCTGTTGTCAGGTGGTGGCGTTGTGGCAGCCGCGGGGCCGGGTCTGGACCAGGTTCTGGTTGTCGTGTGGGTGGTAGTGACTGCTGCGGTCCTTGTGTACATGGGTTTGTCGTGGGCGTCGATCGTGCGCGACCGGCGGCACTGGCGGCATGCGTCGGTGGGCGGGGTCCGGGTTGCGCTGACGCCTGACATCGGCCCGGCGGCATGGGGTGTCCGGCAACCCGAGATCCTGATGCCGGAGTGGGCGATCGGTCTGGAGTCGCGGGTCAGACGGCTGATGCTGCTTCACGAGGGTGAGCACGTCAGGGCGGGTGACACTCGAGTGGTGCTGGCGAGTCTGTTGCTGTTGGCGGCCGCGCCGTGGAACCTGCCGCTGTGGTGGCAGTTCCGGCGGTTGCGCCAGGCGATCGAACTGGATTGCGACGGTCGCGTTCTGCGGCGAGCACCGGACGCCCGCCGGTATGGAACGCTGCTTCTCGAGGTGGGCCGGCGGCGATCGGCGCCGGTGATGGTGCTGGCGCTGGCGGACCCGCCGAGTTTTCTGGAACGTCGTATCCGGTTGATCACGTCGGAGGCACGGATCCGCAGTGTCCGGCGGGTAGGCGGTCTGGCGATTGTGGCCTGTTCGCTGGTTGCGGCGGCCGTCTGTACGCGCGACCCGATGGTCGCGCAAGGTGGTCCGGCGGCGCTCGCGGCCAGGATGCCTGGTCTGGCGCTGGCGTCTTCGACGGTCCCGCCGCGGTTCCAGATCACGTCCGCGATCGAGGAGGCGGGAGCCTCGTTCGGGGCCGAGCCGGTTGAGCGGGCAGCGGATGGGTACGAGCCCGCCATCGAGGAGGTCGAGGGCCTGGTTCCGACCCCGATGGCGGACCTGGCGGCGTCGGAACCCATCGAGGGCGGACGATCGTTGGCTGAGCGGATCGAGCAGGTTACTGCAAGCACTCCGTCGATCGATGTCGAGGCACGGGCGGAGCGGATGCGGCAGGCGCCCGATGGTTCGCCGGACGCATTGTTGCCGGACCGGACGGAACCTCTGCCGACGGCCTCGCCCTACATCGGCAAGTGGTCGTCGCCCGGCACCGTTGCCGTCGAGCAGCAGACCAGGAACAACCCGGCGTCGCCCGGACCGCCGAACCAGACCGCGCAGCAGCCGGAACGCGACGGAACGGCGCGCCCGCCGGCCACGACGCAGCCCCAGCTCCGGAATCTGGCCGAGATTCAGACGCTGATCGAGCGTGAGTATCCGTCGCTCCTGCGGGACGCCGGCATAGGCGGCCGCGCGGACGTCTGGTTCCTGATCGATGCGACCGGCGCGATCGAGCGCACGCAGCTCGCGCAGGGCACAGGCCATCCGACGATGGACGAGGCCGCGCTCCGTGTCGCATCCGCCGCGCGCTTCTCGCCGGCCCTGAACCGCGGCGAGGCGACGTCGGTCTGGGTCAGCCTGCCGATCGCGTTCGTCTCGCGCTGAACGGAAGTACCCGCCTGTCAGGCGGGGCGTTGGGCTCCGCATCGGATGTGACGGGCCGGGATCCGTCCGTCCGGTTGCGGGACCCGCCGTCCCGCCGTCGCACACCACGGCTGCGCTCTGACTTGCGCCGATCGCGCGGAACACCGATCCATCCACAGAGATAGCGGTCTGGCGAACCCGGGCATGGAGTTTCCCGTAGTATGCCGAGGCCGGGACTCTGACGGAGGCCATGCCGCTGCGGCGGGCTTTCCTTGTGACACGCGAGGAGGTTGGATGTTGATCAGACTCAAGAGCATCGAGAAGGCCGTCGACTCGAAGGCGGGGCAGTTGTTCCTGCTGCGACGGATAGATCTGGATGTGAGGCAGGGCGAGTTCCTGACGATCATGGGTCCATCGGGCGCGGGCAAGTCGACGCTGCTCGGGATTCTCGGGCTGCTGGATCACGCGTGGCGAGGCGAGTACTGGCTGCTCGACCAGCCGGTTCACAAGATGAACGGACGCCAGCGAGCGGCGCTGAACAAGGCGAACATCGGTTTCGTGTTTCAGCAGTACCATCTGCTCGACAACCTGACGGTGTACGAGAATCTCGAGATCCCGCTGTCGTACCGCGACATTCCGCGCGGACAGAGAGCGGCGATGGTTGCCGACGTCCTGGACCGGTTCCAGATCGTCGGGAAGAAGGATCTGTTCCCGAACCAGCTTTCGGGCGGCCAGCAGCAGCTCGTCGCGGTCGCGCGCGCCGTGATCGCGGATCCCAAGCTGATCCTCGCGGACGAACCGACCGGCAACCTGCACTCCGCGCAGGGCGCCGAAATCATGGACCTGTTCAAGCAGCTGAACGATCAGGGCACGACGATCATCCAGGTCACGCACTCCGAAACGAACGCATCCTACGGCCACCGCGTCGTCGATCTGCTGGACGGCTGGATAGTGTCTGAGAGAGCGACGGAGGGGGCGGCGCAAGGAGCTTGAGGAGAGGGCGTGAGGGTGGGCGCGAGACCCTGCGTTTCATTCACCGCGGAGAGCGCGGAGAACGCAGAGAACGGAAAATATGAATCAGTTTTCAAAAGAAATTATTTGAACGGATTTCAAAACAGAATTTGGCGCTTCCGGCTTCGGCGTGGGTTCATTCCGTCGCAGTGGGACAGGGCCGCCATGGGTCCTGTCGGCCGGGCATGGGTGGGCCGATCCGGTCGCGGCGTGGCGTGGACCTTTCCCCAGAGCGGCATTTCTCAAGTGTGGGGTAATTCTGACGGCGCACGGAGGTGTCGGGTTTGCCCCGGCTCGTTTGAGCGGTACGGGCGGCGTATGATTCACCGCTCCAGCAACAGTCAATGGTGCCCCGCGCCCGGCAGATGCCGGTTTGGGGCAAGGTTCACGTTGCGCCGGTGCGTGCAGCCAGTGGTGACGAACCACTCTGGAGTGCACGCGGCCGGTATGCAGCCAGGCCGGCCAGCGCGTTCGATAGCGGCGGACTCGAAACAACCCATGCC
>DATKCF010000033.1:0-25810 GCA_035513345.1 Longimicrobiales bacterium | reverse complement strand
GCCTCGAAACCGGCCCGCACCACCGCCCTCCAGCGCGTCACCAGAACGGGATCCGCCGCGCGTAGGCCCTGCACGGACGCCGGAATCGCCAGCAGCAGCCGCTCCGCGTCGAGATCCGTCCGAGCGTCGTCGCACGCAATGACTCCTTCCACCATCCTGACCGGGTTGATCACAGCCACATCCGTGACGTCCGCCAGCGTCGGCGGAGAGGACCGCCCGGCCAGCCGGTCCTCCACTCGACGGTCGTCCAACCGCCAGTGAACTACCAGCCGGTCCGTTCCCAGCCCTTCGTGAAGCGTCGAATCGCTGCCGCCGTAGTAGTCCCGCACGTACTGCCTGGCAACTACGCCCAGCCGGCCGAAATTGATGTGCGCGTTCCGCGATTCCAGCGGCTCGAACGTCCACTCGACATCGACGACGCCCCTGCCGAGAAGAACGTCCCGCTGGTACCGCTTCAATGCCTCCCCCAGGCCACGATCCCTCGCCTCCGGCCGAACCGCCAGCATGTCCGACCAGTGGATCGGCGCGGCGTCCCGCCAGCCCGTCATGCCGAATACGAACCCGTCCAGCCTGCCTGCCGCCGTGAACGCACCCGCCGCAACACCACCCAACCGCTGCGCGGTACGCAGGATGGCCCTGGGCACGCGTTCGTTGAAACCCGGCCCCCACGTGAGATCCTGCAGCGCGAGACACGCTTCGAAGTCCGGTTCCGTCGACAGATCCCGTATCTCGTGGTCCGGTAACGCGACACGCGTGTGTGAGATCATATCGTCTCCAGCAGGCTCATGTAGAACGCGAGCCGGAACGGAAGGTCCGACAACATGATGTGCTCATCAATCGCGTGCGCGCCGCCGCCGCGCGGACCCAGACCATCGAGGACGGGCAGTCCGAGCGATGCAACGAGCGAGCCGTCGCTGCCGCCGCCACTGGTTCCCTCACGTATTGTAACTCCAAGTCCGGCAGCCAGATACACGGCTTGATCCGCGAGGCTGCCGATCTCGGTGGTCCGGACGAGCGGCGGCCGCATTTCTGTCCGGACCGACTCGATTCTGGCACCAGTACGTACAGGTCCGATAGCGAGTAATGAGCGATCGAGCCGTTCGCCTTCGTCCGGATCGAGGAACCGTGTATCGACCGTAGCCCACGCGTGCGCCGGCACGACGTTGCTGGCGGTGCCGCCCTCAATTGTGCCGATGTTGATGGTCGTTCCGCGGGCATGGTCGGCCAGGTCGAGGAGGTGCACGATCTGGGAAGCCAGTTCGGCGATCGCGCTGACTGCCTTCTCGGGCTCGATGCCGGCGTGAGCTGCGCGGCCGAACGCATCGATTCTGTAGGTGCCGACGCCTTTGCGCCGGGTCTTGAGGGAACCGTCGTCCATGGATGGCTCGGGCACGAGGGCGGCGTAGGCCTCATCGGCGGCGGTGGTGAAGAGGCCGCGGGCTGCATGAGAGCCGATTTCCTCGTCGCATGTCAGAAGCACGCGGACGGTGCGGCGAGGCCGACGGCCGCCTTCAGCGAACAGGGCGAGTGCCTCGAGCATGATGGCGATGCCGCTCTTCATGTCGAAAACGCCGGGTCCTTCGAGCCGGTCGCCGGCGATCCGGAACGGCTGCGTTTCGATCGTGCCGCGCGGGTGCACGGTGTCGAGATGCCCGAGTACGTAGAGAGGGTGGAGCTGCGGTGTGTCGCCTGCGAACGTGATGCGCAGATTGCGCCCGAGCCCGTCGGCATCGAACGTTTCGACCTCGCCGCCGGCTATTGCCGCGTCGGCGGCCACCACATCAGCCAGCCGTACGAGCGCCTCGACGCCGCGGCTGGGCGACTCGATCGCGACGTACCGGCCGATGCGTTCGAGCATCCGTTCCGTGGCGGCCGAACGAGACAGGCCGATCCGGCTCTCGACTGGATCCATGACTCGCGCTCGCGTTGGTGCTGACGATTGTGGTGCGACGGGTTGCACGGGATCCTACTGCGTATCGTGGCCGACCGGAACCCGTGCGGCCGTGGTCAGCGCCCGCCGGCCCCGGTACCTTCCCGGCCGTTCGCGTGAACCCGGGGTGAGACGAGGTCGGTGAAGCGACGTTTCGGAGCAACGAGTCAGGCCAGCGTCGGCAGTATTGCGGTGCGGGGCCTTGCCACCGTTCTCAATCTTGTCGTCGGCATCATTCTGGCCCGTTCGCTGGGCGTTCGGGAGTACGGCATCTACGCGTTCGCGATCGCCGCCGCGTCGATGCTCGCGATTCCGAGCCGCGCGCCGTTGTCGACGCTCGTTCTTCGCGAGGTCGCGGGCGGCATGGCCCGCGAGCAGCCCGGTCTGGTGCGCGGTGTCATGCGCTGGACCCTGCGCCGCGCCCTCGTCCTTTCGGGCGTCCTTGTGGCCGTCGCGGCCATCATCGGGTTCGGCTTGAGTGACCGGCTGGCGGACGAGAGCCGGCTCACGTTCGGGCTCGCGCTGTTGCTCGTGCCGTTGTTCTCGCTGATCGCGATCCGATCGGCGACACTGCGCGGGCTGCACTACGTCGTTTCCGGACAGATCCCGGAGCAGATCGTAGTGCCCGCGGTCATGGTCGTCACGACCGGCGGTCTGCTGGCCGTCGGTCAGGCCGACCGGCTCGACGCGGCGGGTGCGATCCTGCTGAACATCGGCGCGGTCGCGGTCGCGCTGGCCGTAGCGACATGGATGCTCGCGCGACGGCTGCCGGCCGGCGTTCGCGACTCGCCGGCCGAGTTCGACCGGCGCGCGTGGACATCCGCGACCTGGCCGCTCCTCTTCGTCAGCGGGTTCGGCTTCGCCAACCGCGAGATGGGCCTGATCCTCGTCGGCTCGATCGCTGGCCCGGTCGGAGCCGGCATCTACCGTGTCGCCGTCCGCGGCGCGGATCTCGTTGCATTCGCGCTGGCGGGCATCAACGCGGCCATCGCGCCGCGGCTCGCACAACTCCACGCGGTCAACGACATCGCCGGACTCCGGCGCGTGCTCCTGTTCGGGGCGCTGGCGTCACTCGCATGGGCCGTCCCGGTCGCCGCAGTGCTCATCATGTTCGGCGACCGTATCCTCACGACCGTGTTCGGCGTCGAGTTCGCCGCCGGTGCAATGACGCTCACGATCCTCTGCATCGGCCAGGTGTTTCACTCGGCGACCGGCCCGATCGGCCAGCTCCTGAACATGACCGGCCGCGAACGGGCGACCGCACGCGGCCACGCAATCGCTCTCATGGTCGCATTGGCAGGAGGCTTGCTGTTGATCCCGCGCTGGGGCGCGGAGGGCGCCGCGGTCGCCACCGCGCTCAGCGTCGTTACCTGGAACGCGGTGGTCTCGATCGACGCCGCGAAAGCTCTCGGACTGATCGCGGGGAATGATCGTTGACGCTCGATTCGACACGGTCGCGAAGCAAGCGGGTGTGAGCCCTCGAATCACATCGCGCGACGCCACTTCTCGGCTTCATGAGCGCCACCGACCGATGCCTGCCGGTGCGCTGCCGGGCCGGCACCGTTTCCGTTGGCGTGGCCGTTTCCGGCTTCCTTCCAGGGCACCAGCCCGCCCGCTTCCCACGCCAGCATCCCCGTCGCCAGCAGCGCCATGAGACCGGCCGCTGCCCCCGGAGAATAACCGTTGTCACGAACCGTCCTGCGGAAAACCTCGAGCCGCTCCCGCCGACTCAGCGGTCGATGCTTCACAACCGTGTCCAGCGAGCGGATACTGCGGCTGTGCACGAATACCTTGCGATAGTAGTCGGCCGCGTTCTGTATCTCGAGATGGCGGACGCTCATCCGCGGGACAAACCGCACCGTCCCGTGGCCATACCGCTCCACGACCGTCCGCGCGAAGATCGCGTCCGAGCCCCTGAGCCGCGGCATGAACTCGCCTACCTCGTCGAACAGCTGCGCGCGCGCCGCCATGTTGTTTGTGAAACCGTAGTACAGATCGTCATCAGCGCCGTTGAATATCAAGCCGTTCTTCGCATTCTCGTACGCCGCCAGCGCCGATGCCGCGAAGGTCGGCCGGGCCGGCGAGTAGCTGCCCACGACCACGTTCGTGTAACGATCCGCCAGGGCCTCCGAAACCACGTTCAGCCAGTCCGGCGACACAGCGCAATCCGCATCCGTAAAGGCGATGATGTCGCCGCGCGACGCGCGCAGACCCGCGTTCCTCGCCGCGTACGCACCCGGCGTCGGCTCGTCGATCACCACCACGTCCCGCCGACCATCCACCAGCGCCCTCGCCTGAGCTGACACACCGTTGTCCACGAAGATCAACTCGCGGGCGGCCGACTGATACCGCTGCGACAACAGCCCGTCCACGCATTGCTCGATATACGGCTCGTCGCCGTGCATCGGCACGACAACCGATATGAACGCCATTTCGAACCCTTTCCGGTCCTGCCCCTGCTCTCCGTTGCGGCACCGCCACCCGCCAACTCCGCATGCTCCGTGCCTCGGGCCACTCGACCGGAGCACTCGGAATGGTGTACGGGCACACGTTGCCCGTGAGCCCGGCCGTTCTGTTGCGCCGCGACTCATTGGTACGCGACGTTGCGTTTTTCGGTTGATTTCGGCTCTGTCCACCCATCCGGACGGGGATCCGGACATGCGTCGGTGTGAACCAGGCCGCCCTGCGACTGCGGTGTTTTGCGATGAACCGGCGCTGGGGTGCACCGATTCCATATACAATGCTCGCGTTTTCCGGGCGCAAAGGCAAGTCCTTGCGCCGCGTTCCGGCACTTCAGAGCTGAACGCCGACCGCGATGACGTGACACACGCTGCATCCGGAACGAGTCTGTCGGCATTTCGCGCATGACCGGGATCAATGAGACGTGGGGCGGGAGACGTGGGGCGGGAGACGTGGGGCGGGCGACATGGGGCGGGCGACATGGGGCGGGCGACGAACGGCGCGCGACATGGGGCGGGCGACGAACGGCGGGCGACATGGGGCGGGCGACGAACGGGGAAAGGCGGGGGCGGTTACCGTCGGGTCTCGTGCGAGTGAACGAGGGCGGTCAGCATTGACGAGACCATGTTGGCGGACCTGCGCGACGACGCGATCACTTCGGAGGGCTTGCGGCCATAGAGATGTGTGAGTGCGGCGATGCACTCGCCAGCGGAGTCGCCCGCCGTTTGTCGCCCGCCCTTCGTCGCCCGCCGTTTGTCGCCCGCCCTTCGTCGCCCGCCCTTCGTCGCCCGCCCTTCGTCGCCCGCCGTTTGCCGCCCGCCGTTTGCCGCCCGCCCTATGACTCCGGCCGCAGTCGATGCTTCACCAGCCACGGCACGTCGAGTTCATCCGGTACGGCGGTCCAGAGGGTGGTCCCGGCGCTCCACTGCACGGTCGCGCCGCTTGGCAGTGTGACGATCCCGTACGGCTCGCCGTCAGCCGTCAGGACGAGCCATTCCGCGGTCGGGTCGCCAGTGTCCTGTCGGCGGAGCCACAGCATTCCGTCCGCACCGATCCTGCCCGATGCGATGGGCGGGTGAAACGCCGGTGGTGAGAACGCGTTGTGGAACGCCGCCATCACGGCGTCGGCATCCATCCCCGGCCGGCTGCGGTATGAGGCGACCGCTCGGGCGATCACGCTGTCGGTATCGGCCGCAGTGAACTGCCGTGGTGTGTAGGTGAACGTGTCGGTGAAGAGCGTGTCCGCGATGCCGGCGATGCGCGTGACCGTGAACTCGCCTGCGTCCGCCGATGTGGCGACCGGCCGCTCTATCACGAACGCCTCGTCGCCGGCATCCAGCCAGAGCGGATGGTGTGACGGACCTGACGGCACGCCGAGCTGTGCGCCACCTGCGTCGATGGTCGCGCGATTGACAAAGCCATAGCGCTGCATCTGGATCGTGTCGACGATCGCGCCGCTCGTGTCCATGCGGGTGTGCGGCATCCAGAACGAGTCTGTCGGCATCTCGCGCATGACCGGGACCATGAAGCTCGTGTCGAACAGGCCGTCGCTGCGCAGGCCGCTTGCGATGAGCTGCGCGCCGACCAGCCCGGGTATCGTCAATTGAGAGGTCGGCATTGCGAGGGCACGCACAAAACCGTCGCGCGTGAACAGCGAGGTCCGTCGCAGCCTGAGGTCGTGCACCCAGATCGTGTCGCCGATCAGGCCGATGCCGACCGGCATACGGAACTCACCCGGCCCCTCGCCGGCAGCGCCGAGCTTCGTCAGCATCGTTCCACTGTCATCATAGATACGAACGGCCATCTCCTGCCGATCGAGAACGTGGACGAGGCCGTCATCTCCAACCGCGACCGCACCGATCGATGAGAATCCGACATCAGGGTCGTCGACGCTGCCGATCCGCAGTTCCTCTTCGACAACGAAGCGCGGCAGGTCGTCGACGTTGCGGCCGGTCTCCACCGACTCGCCGCAGCCGGCCGCAATGAGCGACAGGACGGCAATGTCGCGGATCAGGCGCACACTCATCGGAGCCTCTCGAGGCGCTGGTTCGCGCCGGCCTGAACTTCGACGCGCTCGACAGATGCGAAGCTGGACAGTGGCTCGGGATTCTCGCCCCAGAGCAGACGCAAGGTCAGTCTTGCCAGCGCATTGAGAGCGGACGATGCCTGGCCGGAGTTGGCCATCAGGTACACGCCCAGGCCGGACGCTGGCTCGCCGATCAGCAGCGAGTTGAACCCGGGAATCGAACCACCGTGCGAGAGGATCGTGCGCCCGGCCTGCTCGGCCAGCCCGATGCCGAGCCCGTAGGCACGGCCCGCGAACTGCCTGCGTCGCATCTCGCGCACGGATTCCGGTCGCAGTATGCGTGCGTCGCCGAACTGTCCGTCGCCGAGCTGCGCGGCAAGGAATCTGGCCATGTCGGACGCGCGCAGGTAGACATCGCCCGCAGCGAACACGTCGTACCTCACCTGGGCCACCGGCGCTGGTTCGCTGTCGGCGACCACGTACGGCAGGGCCAGCATCTCGACGGCGGCCGGCGACGGGATCGACGGTCGCGCGACGTCAATGCCGAGCGGCTCGAGGATACTCTCCGCGACGTACTCATCCCACGACTTGCCCGAGATCTTCGCGACGACCCAGCCGGCGATTGCATAGCACTCGTTGCAGTAGCGGTATTCGGTGCCCGGCTCACCGACTCTGCGCGTTTCCGCCAGCAGCGTTTCGACCGTGCGGGGCGAGGTCCGTTCCCACAATGGCACGATACCGACAGGCCCCTGCAGACCGGAATGATGACTGAGCAGATGGCGCAGTGTGACATCATCCGCTCCGTCGATGCGGAGACTGTCGGGCACGATCTCGTTGAGCGGCGTGTCCAGCTCGATTCCGCCCTTCTCGACGAGCTGCATGATGGCGGTTGCGGTCACGAACTTGAAGGTCGAGCCCGTGCTGTAGTACGTACCGGTCGTGGCCGGAACGCGCGCCGCGACGTTCGACCATCCCCACGCGCCCGCCCACTCGACTCGACCGTTGCGGACAATCGCCATCGAGATGGACGGGATCGGCGTTTCCGCCAGGATCCTCGTGACCTCGGTCTCGACCCGCGTCGTCACGGCGTCGAGGTCGACGGCCTGGCCGTGAACCGGAACGGCGGCAACAGCGGGTGCAATGCATGCGCACGCGAACGCCCGCATCAAAGTGAATCGCGTCATTGTCATCATGGCAGGCTCCAGCATGATGGGTTGGCACCCGCGCGTCAAGACAGGTTTGTGTGCGCGGATCGGGCCGTGGCACCCTGCTTGCACTGTGATCCTGGCGGGTAGCTGCGCTCGACCAGGAGGCACCATGACGGATGACCGTTTCAGCAAAGATGACCTCGAACGCAACGAGGACCCGGATTCCATAGCCGGCGCCGTAAGTGGCGTGTCGGGCGCGGCGCTGGGCGGTGGCATCGGCATGGCTACGCTCGGCCCGATCGGCGCGTTGGCGGGCGCGCTGGCCGGCGCAGTGGGCGGATGGTGGGCCGGCAGGGGGATGCAGAGCGCGCTCGAGGACATGGACCGGGCGGATCCCGAACTCCGGAACCTGCACGAACAGACCGCACAAGGCCGGGCCTGGGAAGAGGTCCGCCACGCCTATCAACTCGGCTATCTGGCCGGTCGCAATCCCGGATACGATGGAGCCACATTCGATTCCATCGAGACGGAACTCCGTGCGGCATGGGTCCAGGCGCACATCGAGGATCCGGATCCGGTGTCGTGGGACGACATCAATGAGAACGCAAGATCCGGTTTCGAATTCGCGCGGGCTTCGACGTAGACCGCGGTACGTCGGACGCAGCTTCTCGTAACTGGCGCGCATGTACGCCAGGCCACAGATTCGCAACAGCCATCGGAGTTTCGTCCGGGCCGCCGGCGAAGCCGCGCGCACGTCCCGGCATGGGATCGCGGCACGTTCACGGCACTTTCAACGACGGAGACCGCTTGGGTCAGACGCGGGTCGATCTGCTGCACCTGCTCGAGGATCTGCGTGACGCGTATCCGGGATCGCTCGAGGAGACGATCCTGACGGAGATCGTGGCGAACGCGCTGGACTCGGGTGCTACACGCATCGCGGTCGAGGCCGATGCGGAAGCGGCAGCGCTGACCGTGCGCGATGACGGGAAAGGCATGACTCGTCGCGACCTCTCGCGTTTCCACGATCTTGCCACGACGTCGAAACGGCGAGGCCGCGGCATCGGCTTTGCCGGTGTCGGTATCAAGCTGGCGCTGCTTGCGTGCGATGAAGCGCTCACGGAATCGATGCGCGGCAAGTCGCACATCGCGACGTCGTGGCGACTCGCGTCGAGGCAGCGCGCGCCGTGGAACTGGGTGCCGCCGCCCGGCCTCGTGACCGAGCGAGGTACTGCCGTTCGCCTGCGCCTGACCAACCCGCTATCGGAGCTGCTCGACCCCGGGTACGTCGAGGCGACACTGCTGCGACAGTTCGAACCGCTCTTCAACCCTTTCTTCGAGCCCGTCCTTGCGGAGTTCTATCCGCATGCGATCCGCTTCGAGATCAATGGCCGCGCAATCGATCCGCGGGAAGCGGCCGGCGCACAGGCTGGCGAGCGGTCGCCGATTGCGGTCAGAGTCGGCCGCAAACGCAAGCCGACCGCCATTGGCTGGCTGTCGCGCAGCCTCGACCCGTTGCCGGATGACAATCAGGGTGTAGCGATCAGTACGCTGGGCAAGGTCATCAAACGCGGGTGGGACTGGCTGGGCGTGACGCCTGCGGCGCCCGCGCACGTGCACGGTCTGATCGAGGCGCCGCCACTCGCCGAGACGCTCACGCTGAACAAGGCGGACTTCATCCGGAGCGGCCAGCGCGGCGCGACGTATCTGGCCTACCGCAAGGCGATCCAGGAAGCGGTCAGCGAGCAGCTCGCGCACTGGGGCGACATCCGCGATGTCGGCGCCGACCGACGCAGAAAGACGCGGCCCATCGAACGCGACATGGAGGCAGTCCTCGTCGACCTGTCCGACGCGTTTCCGCTGCTCGCAACGCTCGTCGAGCGACGCAGTGGCGGACAGCGCCGGCTCCCGCTCGGATCGCCTTCACCCCACGCGGGCGACTGGAGCCCGGCCGCGGCTCTCGAAGCGTCGGCCAGCGGAACCGCTGACGATGCCTCGCCGGACGCCCGCAGTGAAACGGGCGCGAGTGGCGGCGCCGAAGCCGGAACCGGCGCCACGTCGCGGTCCTCGACCGAGGGCGGGCCGTCGGAAGCGACTCCACCCGGCCTGCCCGGCGCACCCGGTCCGCGGCGTCCCGGTCGTTACGGTCTGGAGATCCGTTTTGCCGACCGGCCCGATGATCCCGAGCTGGGTCGTCTGGTCGAGTCGACCGTCTGGGTCAATGAAGCGCACCCCGCGTGGCGCCGTGCCGTTCGCGCGCGCGCCGAGGGCTACCACATCGCGCTCAGCGTCGCAATGGCGCTCGCGCCGCTTGCCGTCGAGCCCGTGAACGCGCACGTCTTCATCACCACATTCCTCGACCGCTGGGGCCGCGAGGAGATGAACGGCACAGGCACCGGCCGGCGACGGGGCAGGCGGACCGGAGGTCGATCTTGAGTTCCCGCACGAAGCTCCTTGCCTGGCTCGGCGTCGCGGTCGCGGTGATCCTGCTCGTGCTGATCCTCGTTCCGCTGCTGTTCGCGGACCGTATCGCGGCGCGCGCGAAGGCGGAGATCGAGCGCGTTGTTGATGCGCAGGTCGACTGGCGCGATGCCGGTCTGACGTTGTTCCGCGATTTCCCGCACCTGTCGCTCAGTCTGGACGACCTCACGGTAGTCGGCGTCGGCCGTTTCGAAGGCGACACACTGGCGTCCGTACCCGGTTTCCGGATCGTGCTCGACATCGGAAGCTTGCTCTTCGGCGATCAGACGGTGATCCGCTCCGTTGATGTGAACGCACCAGCACTGCGTCTGATCATGCTCGAGGATGGCGAGGCCAACTGGGACATCGTGCGTGACGCTGACGCGGATGCGACGACGGCCGGGTCCGAAGGTGCGAGCTTCGACATCGGCCTGCGCGGACTGACCATTCGTGATGGCAGTATCGTCTTCGACAACCGGCGCGCCGGTCTGATCGCATCACTCGACGAACTCGACCACTCGCTCCGCGGCGACTTCACGCGCGACCGCTTCGTCATCACCACGCAAACACAGGCCGCCGCGGTCACGGTCCGGTCCGCCGGGATCCCGTACCTCGATCGTGTTGCTCTCGATGTCGTGGCGGACATTGACGCGGACATGGTCACAAGGACGTTCAGCTTCGGTGACAACGCGGTCCGTCTGAACGATCTGCTGCTCACGTTCACCGGTAGTGCTGCCGCCGGTTCCGACGGTGTCGATCTGGACATCGAGTTCGCGTCGCCGCAGAACGATTTCCGGAGCCTGCTGTCCCTCGTACCGGCGATCTACGCGAGCGATTTCGAATCGCTCGAGACGGCGGGTGACGTATCCGTGACGGGCCACGTCGCGGGGCGTTACGGCGAACAGACCTTTCCGGCCTTCGCGCTGCACGCGCGAGTCGACAATGCATCGTTCCGCTACCCCGATCTGCCGTTACCCGCTCGCGACATCTTCCTCGATCTCGCGGTCGACAATCCCGGCGGCCATGCGGACAGCACAGTCGTGAACCTGCGACGCTTTCACGCCCGTGTCGGTGAGGATGCGATCGCGGCGACAATGACGGTGCGGACGCCCATGTCGGATCCGGCTGTCGATTTTTCTCTGGATGGAACGCTCGACCTGGCCGCGGCCGCGCGCACGTTCAGACTCGAAGACGTCGAGGAACTGGCCGGCCAGGTTACCGCGGATGTGGCCGTGCGCGCACGCAAATCTGACGTCATGGCGAGGCAGTTCGACCGCGTCGCGGCCAGCGGCAACGTTGTCGCCAGCAATGTGGTGCTCCGCACGACCACGTTACCGCACCGCATGACCATTGACGACTTCGCTCTCGGCATCTCGCCGGGCGCCGCCGAGCTGCGGTCGTTGCGCGGCACGATCGGCAGCAGCGACGTACGCGTGCAGGGGACGCTCGACAACCTGCTCGGCTTCGCGATGGGTGAAAGCGAACTGCGTGGCAGCGCCACACTCGACAGTGATCGCTTCGACCTGACCGAATGGCAATCCGATGACAGTCTGGCCGTGATCCTCGTGCCACCGCACGTCGACTTCACTCTGCGGACTGCGATCGCGCAGTTGCATCATGGCCGGCTCGACATGACGGACGCGCGCGGAGTCGTGCGTGTGAAGGACCGCCGGCTCACCATCGACAGCCTGCGTATGAACGCGGTCGGCGGCGAGTTGTTTGTGGCCGGTCATTACGAGACGACCGACCCGGCCAGGCCGGCGTTCGACATCGATGTCGGGATCACGAACGCAGACCTTGCCGAGTCGTTCGAAGCGCTCACGACGGTCCGCATGCTCGCGCCAGTCGCCCGCTATGCCGAGGGCCGCTTCTCGACAAACCTCCACCTGACCGGCGCACTGGCTGGCGACATGACGCCGATCCTCACGGCGCTCACGGGACGGGGCGCGCTCGAGACGTCGCAACTCGTGCTGCGGGACTTTCCGCCCATGGCACGGCTCGCCGATGCGCTGAACAGCCAGCGCCTGCAGAACCCGACGCTGAACGCGGTCCGCACGGCAATCGACATCCGCGATGGACGGCTGCACGTGCTCCCCTTCGATGTCGGCATTGGTACGTCGACTCTCACGGTCGGCGGGTCGAATGGCATTGACCGGTCGCTGAACTACGACATGGTTCTCGCACTGCCGCAGTCGTCGCTCGAGAGTGGTGCGCGGCAGGCCGTGAATGACCTGTTCGCGCGTGCCGGCACCGCCATCGGTATCGACACGCTCAGCATGGTCCGTGTCGGCATCCAGCTGACCGGCACCATCGATGACCCGTCCATCAGTCTCGATGTCGGTCGCGGCGTCGAGACCGCGGTCCAGTCGCTCGAGCAGGCCGCACAGGAAAGCGCGGACCGGGCGAGGCAGGAGATCGAGGAACGAGCGGACTCTGCGCGCGCCGAGGCTCGCCGACGGGCCGAGGCCGAAGCACAGCGTCTCATCGACGAAGCGGAGCAACGCGCAGCGACGATCCGGGCGGAAGCCCGTCGGCTGGCGGAAGGCATCCGCGCCGAAGCGAACGAGCGCGCGGACTCGCTCGTCGCACGCGCGACATCGCCGATCGCGCGTGCCGCAGCCGAGCGCCTTGCCGACGAGCTCCGCCGCGAGGCCGATGACAGAGCGAATCAGATCGTTGCCGAAGCCGACAGCCGCGCCGACGCGATCGTTGCAGAGGCGAGGATCCAGGCCGACGCACTGATCCGGTCGGGCGGAGCGGCTGCCGATACCGCGGGCGACCGGGCGCCCTTCCCCCGTTACCCGTCGCTCCCCAGATTGGAACGCCCAGCCTGATCCTGGTTCCGGACACCCGCCCAGCACGGAGCGCAGCCATGGCCATCGCACCGACGACGCGACGCCGTTTCCTCGGCCACCTGGCCGGAAGTTCGTTCGGTCTCGCGCTGTTGCCCGGCGCAGAACTGCTGTCGGCCACGCCCTCATCGCCACGGCCGGGCCTCGTGCCACCGCGGCCGCAGGCGCCCGATGAAGCCTACTGGCGCCAGGTCCAGGCGCAGTTCGCGCTGCGCGATGACATCCTTCCGCTCAACGCGGCCAACCTCTGCCCCTCGCCGCGCACGGTGATCGACGGTGTGACCGCCGCGATGCGTGATGTCGAGGCCGACGTGTCGTTCCAGAACCGCGCGAAGTACGATGCGTTGCGCGAGGACGTGCGCGCGGGCCTGGCCGCGCACGTCGGCGCCGATATCGATGAGATCGCGATCGTGCGCAACACATCGGAAGCGAACGCCACGATCGTGAACGGCGTCCCGCTGGCCGCCGGAGACGAGGTACTGCTGTTCGACGAGAACCACCCGACCAACAACGTGGCATGGGACGTACGCGGCGCGCGTGTCGGGTTCCATGTACGTCGCATCGGCCAGCCGACCACAGTGACGTCAGCCGAGCAGATCGTCGACCACTTCCGTCAGGCGCTGACGGCGCGCACGCGTGTTCTCGCGTTTTCCGACGTGTCGAACACGAGCGGTGTGCGTATGCCGACGACCGAGCTGTGCGCGCTGGCGCGTAGCCGTGGCATCCATTCGCACGTCGATGGTGCGCAGACGTGGGGCGCGCTCGTACGCGACCTGCACGCGATCGGCTGCGACTCGTACGCTGCGAGCGCGCACAAGTGGTTCATGGGGCCGAAGGAGGCGGGCATCCTGTACGTTCGCGCCGATCGCATTGCCGCGATTGCCGCGCTGTCCGTCGGTATCGGCTGGGGCAATGACGTCGAGACGACGGCAAGGGGTGCGCGCAAGTTCGAGACGCTCGGGCAACGCAATGACGCAGTGATAGCCGCACTCGAGCCGGCGCTCCTGTTCCACGAGCGCATCGGGCCCGCGCTCGTCGAGGCCAGGATCCTCGAGCTGGCCGCCGCATTCAAGGAGGGACTGAGCGCGCTGCCCGGCGCCCGCCTCGTGACGCCCGAGCCGGAATCGCTCAGCGCCGGTGTCGTCATCACGCAGTTCGAGGGTGTCAACATGCGATCCGTCTTCGAGCGCCTCTACAACGATCACCAACTCGCCGCCGCCGCGACCGGCGGCCTGCGCATCTGCCCGCACGTGTACGTGACGCTGGCGGACGTCGACCGAACCGTTGCCGCGGTGCGCGCACTCGTGTGAATGGCGTTGCGCCGACTTCGATGACGTCGCGGGCACTGTCGCGGAACCGCCCGCCGCTCGTGTCTGCGACGCTCGTGATCAGCGTCGTCGTATCCGGCGGGTGTGACCCGAGCACCTCCGAGGTGACCGTCACCCGTGAGGTCCGTAGTGTCGTCGTGAGCCCCGGAGCCGTGCTCATCACAACGGTCGCGGCCACTCGCCAGCTCACGGCCTCCGCGCTGGACGCGAACGGTCAGGCGATCGAGGACGCTGTGTTTACATGGGGCTTGCAGGACCAGACGGTCGGCACCGTGGACCAGAACGGCCTCGTGACCGCCGCGGGTTCCGGCACGACCCTCATCAGCGCCACTGTCGACGGCGTGCGCGGGCAGGCCGAACTGATTGTTCACGAGAGCGCCGATCCGCCCGTGCTCCTGATCGATGGTCAGGTGATCACAATGGACCCGGTGACCCGGATCGAGGAAGCTGTCCTCATCGTTGGGTCCAACGTGTTCGCGACCGGCTCCAGCAGCGACATACGGGCGCTGGTCGGTCCGGCCGCCGTCGAAGTCGACCTCCAGGGTACGACGGTCATGCCCGGCTTCATCGACCCGCACAATCACGTGTACAACGCGGTCTTCCTGGGGTCGGCTGCGGACGAGGTCGGTACGACGTACGCCGAAGCGCAGGAACGTCTGATCGCGGCCGGCACCACCACGATCGCGAACGGCAATGTGTGGCCCGACGCGCTGCTCGACTTTCTCGACTTCGTCAATTCCGGCGAGATTCGTGTCAGGACCGGCGTCTATCTCGGATACAACGATTTCTGCGGCGGCCCGTGGCCCGACGACTGGTATCTGGCCTACCCGCCGTTCACCGATCCCGAAGCGATGTTCCGTATTCAGGGCATCAAGTTCTTCGGCGATGGCGGCGCATGCAACCGGGGCGCATTTAGCTTCTTCGCCGATGGCGGCGACCTCTATCTAACGGCGGAGGAACTGGCGGCGGCCGTCACCGAGGTCCAACAGCTCGGTTACCAGGTGCTGGTCCACGCTCTGGGCGACATCGCCGTCGACACCGTCCTCGCCGCTCTCGAAACGGCTCTCGGCGGCGGACCGAACACGTATCGCCATCGCATGGACCACAACCGTTACCTCCATGCCCGTCAGCTTTCGCGTTACTCTGAAGTCGGCGTGATTCCCGTCGTGTTCGGCAGTCCGTACACCTGCCGGATCGAGGATGGTCTCGCGTGGAGCTTCCTTGCCGATGACGCGTTCGCCGCGCTTCGACCCCGGTTCGATCCCTGGCGTGCGCTGCTCGACGCCAACCCGGGCCTGCCCGTCGCGTGGAAGAGTGACGCACCGGGCTTCGCGCCTCTCGAGCCGATCACGAATCTCTGGTCGCTGGTCACGCGTGACGAGGTCCGAGGAGACGGCAGCGTCTGCGAAGCACCGGCGTGGCTCGAGGCCGGCGCCGTGACAGTCGAGGAAGCGCTCGAAATGATGACGATCCATGCGGCCCATGCGCTCCGCATGGACGATGTCGCAGGCAGCCTCGCCGTCGGAAAGCTCGCCGATCTCATTGTGCTCTCGGACAATCCGCTGACCGTCGCACCCGCAGCCATCCGCAACATCGAAGTCCGGATGACAATGATCGGCGGCAAGGTCGAGTTCTGCCGGACGGGACACGAGTCACTGTGCCCGGGCTCGTGAGCGACACGCGGGCAGGCATGATTCAACAGCAGCCCGCGGCCACCAGTTCGATCGGGTGAATCACGCGCACGGACTCGCCAGCCAGAACGAGGCCGCCGCCGATCTGCATTATGCAGCCGGGATTGGCGGTCAACATTACGTCGGGCGCGACAGACCGGACGGCGGCCACCTTGTCCGACAGGATCCGGTCGCCGCTCGCGGTGTGGATGAGCGCATGGATGCCGGCGCCGCCGCAACATTCGTCGGCTCGCGGTACGGGCACGACCTCGAGGCCGGGCAGCGCGGCGCGCAACGTGTCGAGCGGCGCTTCGCCCGCGCGCTGTCCATGGATCAGGTGGCACGGCGAGTCCCAGCCCGCGCGCAGCGCCAGCGGCCGGCCGCCTCTCACGCCATGCTCAGCCAGAAACACGAGGGGGTCGCGCACACGGGCGGACACGCAAGCCGCGAGTTCGTGTTCCGGCCGGCCCTCGAACAGCTTCGCGTAATCCTGCATCATCGAGCCACAGCCGGCTGCGTTCACGATGATCGCGCTCGCAGTGTCCGCTCCGTCTGACACGAACGGCTCGAGCGCCTGCAGGTTGCGCCTCGCCAGCGCGCGCGCGCCGTCGAGCAGGCCCGCGTGTGCGTGCAACGCACCGCAGCAGCCCAGGCCGGGCACCTTCACCACAGTGTGCCCGTTGTGGCGCAGCACCGCGGCCGTGGCTGCGTTCGCGCTGCCGAACAGCGTCTTCTGCACGCATCCCTCGAAGACCGCGACCCGGAGCCCGCCGTCTCTATCGCCGTGTCGCGGTTCCTCGACCTCGCCCGAATGCCGCACCATCCGGAGCCCGTTCCACGGGCGCGACGCCTCCAGCATTGCCGCCGCCATGCGCACGCGATGGAGCCGCTTCGGCACGATCCTGACGGTCAGCGCGGCCAGCCCGGTGCCACGGATCAGCCGCGCGAAGAACCCGGCGATCGCGTTCAAGACCGTATTGCCGAATGTCGCCAGCAGGAGCCACTCGAGCCGCGAGCCACCGCGCGCGTTCGCGATCACTTCGCGGCCCCGCTCGAGCAGGAACCCATACTCGACGCCGGACGGACAGACCGGCTCGCACGCGCGGCAGCCCAGACACCGGTCGAGGTGCAGTTTGAACGCGTCGGACTCGGGCGGGATCCTGCCTTCGGCCACGGCGCGCATGAGGTACAGCCGGCCCCGCGGCGAATCGGACTCGTCACCGCCGCGGGTGTACGTCGGACAGGCGTCCAGACAGAACCCGCAGTGGATGCACGCCAGCAGCCGGTCCGTCTCGGCGGCCAGCGACCCGACCGGCCCGCCCGCGGACGCCGCCGCGGAACCGATCGAACCGCTGTGCACGGACGACCCGGGGACCGGAGTCAAACCGTGAACCGGCCGGGCGAGAGAACGCCCGCCGGATCGAACGCCGACTTGATGCCGTTCATCAGATCGAACACCGGTCCGGGATGTCCGAACGGATCGAACGTCGAGTCCGGGATCGAGTCGATACGCGGCGTGATCACGCTCCCGCCATCCGCCTGCAGCTCCGACCTTGCCTGGTCGATCAGCCCGTACAGCCGCTCTGTTCTCTCGCGACTTATCGGATCCACGAGCCACATCCGCAGGATGCCGTTGCCGACGTGCGCAGCCATGTGCCACGGTTCGCCGACGTCGCCGTTGCGGATGCGCTCTTCACCCGATCGAATGAGCAGTCCGAGCCGCGATGGCAGCGAGCCGAAGCCGACCTCGACCGCTGCGCGGGCTTCGAGATTCCCCAACCCGTCCCAGAACCGATTCTCTTCGGCCTGGTCGAGCACTTCCGGATTGACGCTCGGCAGCAGACCACCGAGACGTCGCGTCGCTTCCGCGACGAACGCGCCGTTCCCTCGGCATCGCACGGCGAGTGTCCACCTGGCTTCGCGGCCGATGCCGTTCGCGGTCGCGGGCGAGACCAGCTCCACCGCGGCCGGCCACACACGCGTGACCGGTCCGGCGGCCAGCTCGAGGAGCGGCTCGGCCGAGTCGGCATGGTACAGCGCGGTCACGCCCTCCTCGGGCTCCGGTCGCAGCCGGAGGTGTGCGCGAGTGATGAAGCCGAGCGTGCCGCGGCTGCCGACAACGAGCCGGACGAGGTCATAGCCGGCCACGTTCTTGACGACGCGGCCACCGAGGTTCACGACGCGGCCGTCGCCAGTCACGATCTGGACGCCGAGCACCTGATCGCGCGGTGTGCCCATCGACAGTCGCAATGGCCCGGCGCTCGCATGCGAGATCACCGCCCCGATCGTCGCACCCGGCCGCACGGCAGGATCGAGGCCCAGCGTCTGCCGGTCGGCCGACACGGTCTCGGCGATCTCGTGCAGCGGAGTGCCCGCCGCGACAGTCACTGTGAGATCGGCGGGTTGATAGTCGGTGACGCCGGCCAGCCGCTCGGCCGACAGAAGAACGTCGACCTTCCCGGGCGGGCGGCCCCAGTCGAGCCACGTGCCGCCGCCCGCCGGCTCCACTATCCAGCGGTTCTCGGAACAGACGCGCAGCACGGCGGCCGCCTGTTCGATAGTCCACGGCGATACTACCGCGGCCGGCCGCCGGCCATGGATGTGGAACGCGGCGAACTCGCCACGGGAAACGGCATCTTCGCCGATCAGCTCGATCAATCTGTCGATCACTCGTCATCTCCTGTATCCGCAACCGCGCGCCGCGTCGCGGGGCCGATCCATTCGCGGCACGTCCGCACGGGCAGCACTTTCGCGGGATTCGCGAGGCCCCGTGGATTGAACACTCGCCGCACGTCGCACATGAGCCGCATCTCCGTATCACTGAAGATCAGCGGCATCTGCTCCTGCTTGTCCAGGCCGACGCCGTGCTCGCCGGTGATCGTACCGCCCGCATCGACACAGGCCTGCACGATCTCGCGCGAAGCGAGTCGCACACGGCGCACACTGTCCTCGTCGCGACGGTCGAACGGGATGACCGGGTGCAGATTGCCATCGCCGGCATGAAAGACGTTGCACAGCCGGAGCCCGTGTGCGTGACCGATCGCATAGACACTCGCGAGCACGTCGGGCAGGCGACTTCTCGGCACCACCGCGTCCTGCACCAGGAGATCGGGCGCGAGGCGGCCCATCGCGCCGAACGCCTTCTTGCGCGCGTACCACAGGCGTTGCCGCTCGTTGTCGTCCCGCGCGCGACGTACATCGCTGGCGCCCATCTCACGGCAGATGGCGGCAGCGCGCTCCGCATCCTCGTCGAGACCGGCCGCCGGTCCGTCGAACTCGATCACGAGCGACGCGGCGGCTTCCGTCGACAGGCCCGCGGCGTACACGCTCGATTCGACCGCGATCGTCGCTTCCCTGTCGACCATCTCGAGCGCGGCCGGCAGCAGGCCGCGCGCTATGATGGCACTCACGGCGGTCGTCGCGCCATCGATCGTGTCGAACTGCGCCAGCAGTGTCTCGACTTTCTCGGGCAGCGGCAACAGGCGCGTCGTGATCTCGGTGACCGTGCCGAATGTGCCTTCACTGCCCACGAACAATCCCAGAAGGTCGTACGATGCGCCACCGCTGCCCTCGAGATCGACCGTCGTTCCGTCCGGCAGCACGACACGCACTCCGAGAATGTGATTGAGCGTGGTACCGTACTTCAGGCAGTGCGGCCCGCCCGCGTTCTCCGCCACGTTGCCGCCGATCGTGCAGACGGACTGCGAACTCGGATCCGGCGCGTAATACAGGCCGAACGGCCGTGTCGCCGCGCTGAGCCGCAAGTTCGTCACGCCGGGCTGCACGCGCGCACGCTGATTCGCTTCGTCGATCTCCAGAATGCTTGTCATGCGCGCCAGCGACAGCACGACCGCGCCCTCGAGCGCGATCGCGCCGCCGGACAGGCCGGTGCCCGCACCGCGCGGCACGAATGGCACGCCGACGTCCGCCAGCAACTTCACGGCCACGGCTACTTCGTTGGTGTCCGCTGGCAACAGAACTGCACGCGGCCGTACGCGATGCGCCGTGAGACCGTCGGTCTCGTAGACGATGAGCGCGTCGGGATCCGTGATCACGGCGTCGTCGCCCAACACGCTCACAAGTGCGCGTTTCAGCCCGGGATCGAGCGGCGGAGCCAGCGTGCTGACGGTCATGGTCGTGGCATGTTAACAGATCGAGCGTCCATGAAGCGAACGGCCGCCCCTTCAGGCCCTCACGTCAGGCCCTCCCGTCCGGGTCAGGCGGTCAGCCGCCAGCGTCCGCCAACTCGAACCACGCGTCCGCCCTCTTCGAGGTACTCGAGGTAGGCGACGACGGCTCCGACTGCCACCTCGCGCAGATCATCCGGCACCTCGCCGCCATACACACGTTCGGCGATCTCGCGGGTCGTGAGCGAACCGCCGCCGGCCAGCGCCGCCGCTACCTGCTCGCAGCGTTTCATGCGGTGCTCGATGTAGCTACTGACCGCGCCATCCGCGTCATCGAAGGGCGGCCCGTGCGCGGGCAGAATGCGCTCCGGCCGGAGCGTGCGGATCCGCTCGAGTGATTCGATGTACTCGCGCAGATTGCCTTCGGGCGGCGAGACGAGCGCGGTGTCGAGTCCGCCCATCATGAGGTCGCCACAGAAGACCGTAGCGGCATCCTTCAGCCAGAACGCAGCGTGGTCCGGCGTATGGCCGGGCGTGGCGAGCGTCACGAGTGCGCCGGCATCGGTGCGGATCGTGTCGCCTTCATGAAGGTTGCCGTGTGCAACGCCACGGACGTCTGCGTCGAGTTCGGCCGCCAGCGCGCGTGCGCCAGCCGCGTGATCCGGATGCGTGTGCGTCAGCAGGATCGTGATCGAATCGAAGGCGACACCGTGACCCGGTACGTTCGCCTCGCCCGACGGCGGATTCGCCACGGCTTCAATGATCGCATCGCGATGCGGGCGGAGCGACGGGCCGGGATCGATGATGGCGACGTGTCGCGTGCCTACGATGTACGTGCGTGTTCCGTCGAGCGTCATCGCCGACGGATTGTTCGCGAGGATCTCCCGCGTCATGACGCCGGTTGGAACGTATGGAGTGCTGGCCTTGCAGGCCCGAACCACTAACGTTTCTCGGCCATGAACACTTCGGCGAGCTTGTCCGCGATCATCTCGAGGTGCTCCTGGTCCTCTTTGCTGAACGCGTTCAGTTCGCGGCTGTCAATGTCGAACTGGCCGAAAATCTCGTCGCCGGCACGGATCAGAACGACCAGCTCCGACTTCGTCTTCGGACTGCACGCCAGGTAGTTCTCGACCTGGGACACGTCGGGGACATTCTGATTCTCCTTCTCGGCGACCGCCGTGCCGCACACGCCCTGACCGACCGCGATCTTCGCGTGGTCTGTCGGCGTGCCGACATAGTTGTGCAGCCACAACTCCTTGTCATCCGCGTTGAGCAGATACACGCCGACGAAGTGGTAGTCGGTGTCGCTTGCCTTGATCAGCTTGACCATCTGCCGCAGAATCGCGTCCGACAGGTACCCCTCGTCGCGCATCTCCTGGATCCGCTTGACCATGCTTCCGGTGTCGATCATTCCCTGATCCCTTTCGCTACGTATCGGTTGGTGGTTCCTGTATTCATCCGGTTTCCGGCTGGCGAGGGGCGCCGCACCACGCCCCGGCCGTACCTCCTCAGCCCTGGCCCCGGCCCTCGACGAGCACTGCGCGAACGGGCGAACTGTCCGCTTCGCGGAGTTTCAAAGGCAGCGCAATCAATGTATAGACGCCCGGTGTCACGTGATCGAGAACCAGGTTCTCGAGTATGGCGACACGGTTGCGTCCGAGTATCCTGTGCGCGTCCAGTGTCTTCGAGTCGAACGGGTCGACCGACGGCGCGTCGGTACCGACCAGTGGCACGTTCCGTTCCCCGAGCGCTTCGGCCAGCGCGGGCGAGATGGCCGCGAACCGCGTCGGGAACTCGCCCGGCTGCACGCGCTCGCGCGTCCGGAACAGCACACGCATGCCCACATCGATGTCGCCGCCCTCGAGCACGTCGGGCTCGAGCATGTCGCGGCCGCGCGCATCGATGACGATCGCCGGACCGACGAACGCGTCGAGCGGCAGCGATTCCGGCCGATCGCCGTCGTCATCGACATGGTACGGTCCATCGACATGTGTTCCCGTGTGCGCGCTCATTGTCAGTGCGGCGACGTTCACGCTGGCGCCTTCGTCACGTCGCATCGTCCAGTCGACACGGCACGGCTGGTCGCCCGGCCAGACCGCGGTCTGCTCGCCTACCGCCTGACTCACGTCGATAATGCGGCTCACGGCCAGGCCATGGCGGTCAGCACTACCGGGGGACCAGGTCGGTGTCGTCGCTCAGCGTGCGGACGAACGCGGCAATCAGCTTCGCGGTCTGCGTCAGATCATCGAGCGCGACCATCTCGTTCGGCGAATGCATGTACCGGTTCGGCACCGAGACCAGACCGGTCGCGACACCGCTCCGCGACAGGTAGATCGCATCCGCATCCGTCGACGTGTACTTCGGCAGCGCGGCCATTGTGTGCTTGATGCCTTCCGCTTCCGCTGTCTCTATCAGCTTCTCGAACACGACCGGGTGCGCAGCCGCGCCGCGCGCGATCACCGGGCCGCCGCCCATCTTGTGATCGCCCAGTTCCTTCTTCTCCACGCCCGGCGCGTCCGTCGCGAACGTGACATCCACCACGATCGCGATCTGCGGCTCGACGCGGAACGCGCTGGCCCGCGCACCACCGCCGAAATAGCCGATCTCTTCCTGCGACGTCGCGACCGCCGCGACCGATCCGGCCGGCCGATCCTCCGACAGCAGCCGCAACGCCTCGAGCACCACGTAAGCACCGATCCGGTTGTCGATCGAGCGGCTGGCAATGATGCCCTCGCTCAGCTCGATCATCCGGCTGTCGATCACGCCCGCATCGCCGACACGAACACCACGCTCGGCAGCAGCAGCGCGGTCCTTCGCGCCAATGTCGATCCACAGGTCCGTGATCTTCGACGCCTTCTCCTTCTCGTCACCCTTGATCAGGTGGATCGGCTTCTTGCCGATGACGCCCACGATATCGCCGTTCTTCGTCAAGAGCCGGATCCGCTGCGCGACCAGCACCTGCGGGTCCCAGCCGCCGACGCCCTCGAAATAGAGGAACCCATCATCATCGATGTGCGTGATCATCACGCCGATCTCATCGATGTGGCCCGCCAGCATGATGCGCGGCGAACCTTCCTCGTTCAGCCACGCGATCGAATTGCCGGAGACATCCGCGTCGACGCGGTCCGCAAAGCGCTCCGCCTCCGCCCGCCAGACCGCCGCCGCCCTCGCCTCGCGGCCGCTCGGCCCCGGCGTGTCGAGCAGCCGCTTCAGAAACTCGTAAGACTCGGCCTCCACCGCTTCCCTCTCTGGTCCGATATTCGGGTACAGCTTGTTAAGCTATGCCCAATGCACCGCGTCTGCCAGAACCGAGCTTGGGGCTTGTTGCCCCCGATCCCGGCCCGTCAACGCTACTCCGCCTCAGCCTCCGACCCTTCTCCCTCTCCCCCAACGCGCCCCCGCACCGCTTGCAAAGCGGGAGACGGGAGGGGCAGGGAGACGGAGAGGGGTCGGACGATGGAGGCGGAGGGTTTGGGGAGAGGGATCAGGGGCATTTCGGCCCCCGGGGTGTTCGAGGATCTGCTTTCCGCGGAACGGGTTCGGGAGAATCCGGGTGCCGCACCGGCCGCGTTGAACCGATACTCAGTCCGGGGTATCATCGCTGAGGATGACGCCGAGAGGGGCCCCAGAAACCAGCCCCAGGAACCAGCCCGAGAAACGAGTTGAAATTGTCCGAGACATACTTTCGCCGCGGCCTCGGCCTGAAGAAGGAGGTCGAGCCCATTCTG
This sequence comes from Longimicrobiales bacterium, assembly GCA_035513345.1. Classification (GTDB taxonomy): domain Bacteria; phylum Gemmatimonadota; class Gemmatimonadetes; order Longimicrobiales; family RSA9; genus DATKCF01. The sequence goes on along the minus strand of DATKCF010000033.1, from coordinate 2,084 downwards.
GCCGCCGAGTACCACAGCAGCCTGGTCGACCGGATCCGGAGCGACGGATTCGCGCACGCATGGGGCGATCTGAGCATCCGGCTGGCGAAGGATTTCGGCTTCTGCTACGGCGTCGACCGGGCCGTGGACTATGCGTATCAGACGGCGCACAAGTTTCCGGATCGCGCGATCTACCTGGTCGGTGAGATCATCCACAACCCGCACGTCAACCAGCGATTGAGCGATGCCGGCATCACGTTCCTGTATCCGGACGCGACGGGCACGTTCGACTTTTCGGGGATCACGCCGGACGACGTAGTGATCCTGCCGGCATTCGGCGTGACGATGGCGGACTTCAGCGAGCTGCGCGAGATCGGGTGCATCCTGATCGACACGACATGCGGCTCGGTGCTGAACGTGTGGAAGCGGGTCGAGTCGTACGCGAAGGACGGCTTCACGGCGTTGATCCACGGGAAGTATTTCCACGAGGAGACGCGTGCGACGGCGTCCCAGGTCAACCGTCATGATGCCGGACGCTACATCGTCGTGCGGGACATGGAAGAAGCCGAGCTGATCATGCGGTACATCGAGGGTTCGGCTGACGCACTGTCGCGTGAGGCGTTCCTCGACCATTTCATGGCCCGGTCGAGTCCGGGCTTCGACCCGGATCATGATCTCGAGCGTATCGGTGTAGCGAATCAGACGACGATGCTGGCGAGCGAGTCGCTTGCGATCGCCGCAGCGGTGGGCAGGAGCCTCGAGCGGCGCTGGGGCAGCGACTCGGTGCCCGACCATTTCCGGTCGTTCGACACGATCTGTTCCGCCACACAGGAGCGGCAGGACGCGATCATCGAGATGGTGCAGGACCCGCCCGACATCATGGTCGTGATCGGCGGCTACAACTCGTCGAACACGAACCATCTGGCGCACCTGTGCCGCGAGTACACGACGACGTTTCACATTTCGGACGCGAGCTGCATCGATCCCGGGACCGGCGCGATCCGCCACAAGCCCGACCTCGCGGCGGACGCGCCCGAGGTCGTGACGACCGACTGGCTGCCCGCGGGTCCGGTATCGATCGGTATGACAGCGGGCGCCTCGACGCCGAACAACAAGATCGGCGAGACCATCGCCCGCATCCTCGAGACCCGCGGCCTCGAGGCCCACGCCCCGGGCGTCAGCGTGGCCTGAGCGAACCACCGATGCTGCGTGGCAGGTCCTGGTGACGTGTCGGGGAGCCGGCCGTCACGACGTCGGCTCACTCAGCGTTGCCTCGCCCGAGCAGACCCGCGCCAGACACGCCTGCCAGGCCACTTCCATTCCGGCCAGCGCTTCGCTCACTTGCGCCGCCTCCTTGTCAGGCAACGGCGTGCCGGGCGGCAGGTCCGCCTGTCGGCGGTGGGCGGGCGACGAAGGGCGGGCGACAAACGGCGGGCGACATGGGGCGGGCGACGAACGGCGGGCGACATGGGGCGGGCGACGAACGGCGGGCGACATGGGGCGGGAAAGGCGGGGGTGGTTACCGCCGGGTGTCGCCGGCGGAGCCGCGGGCCAGCTGGTAGTGATAGATCTTGCGGCCGGGACTGTAGTGTCCGGCGCCCTCGGCGAAGTTCAGGACGATCGACTCGGCGGATCGCCTCAGCTGGTCGGCCATGCTCCCATTCCTGGCGGATGCGTGTGCAATGCGATCCACCGACGTCGCCAGATCCTGTGCCAGGTGGTAGACCCGCAGCCGTTCCGGCCCTCGAACTCCTTCCGCACGTTCGTCCATGGTGAACTGAGGGCATGAATCCGGGGCAAGGGAATAGCCGAAACGGCCCCGCCGTCGCCCGCCGTTTGTCGCCCGCCCTTCGTCGCCCGCCCTTCGTCGCCGTTTGTCGCCCGCCCTTCGTCGCCCGCCCCTCGTCGCCCGCCGTTTGTCGCCCGCCCTTCGTCGCCCGCCCTTCGTCGCCCGCCCTTCGTCGCCCGCCCCTCGTCGCCCGCCGTTCGTCGCCCGCCCTTCGTCGCCCGCCGTTCGTTCGCCCGCCGTCCTGACGGTTCTCAGGCGGTCTCCTTCACCCGCAGCCGGGCCGGTCCGTCCATGCGCGGGTCGCGCAGGCGAGTCG
>DATKCF010000032.1:0-6215 GCA_035513345.1 Longimicrobiales bacterium | reverse complement strand
CCCGGCAGCGACGCCGGTAGCGCAATCCCGGGGCTGCGTGTAGCGCGACCGGAATTCCGGTCGCGCGCATCACGCACCCGGGCCATCGACCGCGCGAGCATCAGTGACCGGTGCGCCGAGTCGCGCACCGGTCACGTCAGTCCTGCCGAGGAATCTCCGGTCCATAGGCAATCCAGCCGTGTTTTTCGGCGCGGGCAATGCGCAGGGCAATCAGCTGTCAGGCACAATCCGCGTCAACACCAGCAGCGACGATGACTACATCAGATTCGTGCTGGGCTTCCACTCGGGCATCCTGACCGGCCCATCCGACTTTCTGCTGGTCGATTGGAGGCAGAGTGACCAAGGAGGCTTTTTCGGTTGCGTTGCTTAGGAGGGCTTGGCGATGTCGCATGTGAGCGCCGGCCTAGGCAATGACGCCGGTGCCTGGTGTCATTCCGGTTCGGGCGTCACGGAGCTGGCGCGCGGCGCCACGCTTGGTGATACGGGCTGAGCGAACCTCACTGAATACACGTTCGATCTCGTGTTCACGGCGAGCAACGTCCAGGTCTTTGTCAACGGCACAAAAGGAGATCGACATCGACGGCACCTTTGCCGACGGAAGTTTCGGCTTCTACAACTACTCGCAGGAGAATGTGACGTACGGTGCCATTCAGCAGGTCGCTGCGCCACCTCCGTCGGTGCCCGAGCCTGCATCACTGACGCTGCTTGCCCTCGGCCTTGCTGGATTCGCGGCAACCGCCAGACGCCGCAGGGCTCAAGCCTGACACTCCGGGAGGACCGATCACCAGGCTTGCGACAACCCGTAGGGGCGGCCGTAGCGGCCGCCCCTGCGTCGCCGCCAATCGGACGCAGGCTGTCGAGTAGAGATGCCCTGGGGCCTTGGATGCCCTTGTGGCCCACGCGCGCGCGTACGCCCTGCGGGCGCAGCTACGGCTTGACGGGCGTGGCTGCCGCTTCCCCCGCCACGGTCGTCCACTCCCGCACTTCCCAACTCGCGCGACCAGGTGGAGCTGTACGAGCATAGCGGTGGGAGGGAAGGCACCACGCTCGCGACACCGGCCTGCCGGTGATCATCGTCACGCACACCGGCCGTCCGGCACGTCGACGGCCACACGGAGCGCGTGCATTTCTTCGCGAGGCGCCTGAAGTGGAGCCGCGCCGTCGACGTGCGGCTCGTGCCGAACGAACACGAGGAAACCTTCGTGCGCGCCCTGCTCCGCGGCTTCGAGGCACTCGGCGGGATCCCTCTCGTCACCGTCTGGGATAATCCCAAGACCGTCGTGCAGGCGGCGCAGCAGAAAGGCGCCGTCGAGCAGCTCGTGGGCTGGGTGAAACGCAGCTTCTTCGCGTGCCGGCGCCTCCACGATCGTGTCGACCTCGAGCGCGAGCTCGTGGCCTGGCTCACCGACGTAGATACCGTCCGACCGAGCCGCGCGACCGGCGTGATCCCGGCCGTGCGGCTCGCCGAGGAGCGCACACGACTCCGGCCGTTGGCGCGATCGATCGACACCCACGCGATCCGGGGGAAGCGTACCGTCTGCGCACTGACCGGGATCACCGCGGGCGACGAGAGGGCGAGCGTCGTCAGGCATGTAGTGCGGGGGTTCGGGGGGATTGCCCAGCCGCTCAAGCGGCCTGTTAGAGGGCGTCTGGGTACAAACCGGGTACATAGGCAACACTCCAAACCGGGAACATGGGTGACACCGCTAAGGTCGTCGGTCAACGGGAGGTTGGCCGCGCCCTGGAGGGAGACGTCCCCGTGGACCAGCGTGAGCGCTTCAGTCGAGATCAGGCTGGATGGGTGTGCTATCCGACTCACCTGTCCGCATCGTTTACAGTTCGCCCGATCGAGTTGTGAAGTCATCAGGCAACCTAGTGATTTTGAACGTCGAGAGTTCACGGCACGTTGTATGCGGCTACGCGCGTTAAGCGCGAAGTTCGCACAGTTGTCAAACATTAAACGGGGGTAGTCCCTCGACAGAGGAGCGGTTCAATGAGCGTGCGCGCGGTCTGCTTGGTAGCCCTCGCCGTCGTTCTCGTCGTAACCGCCCCGGCGTCCGCCGGCTCGTTCTTTTTGACAGGCCACGATCCCGACTTCCACGCGTTCCTCGGCGGCAACACCGCCGGTGCGAGCAACATCAATAACGCCGCCATCGATTTCGTCACCGATCCCGCGTTCAACCCCCTCGTCGCCGGAGGCGCCACCAAATTCCTGTTCGTGGAATCAAAGGGGTCGGTTCCCAGCGGTCACACTCTGGGTGTGAACGGTATCATCGCGAGTGGGTTCACCCTCGGCACGGACTTCGACCATCACGACTTCATCACACTCAATGCTGCCCTCGATGCGCTCGGGACGACGTATGGCGCGATCGTGGTCGCCTCCGACTTCGGCGGAATTCTGCGGCAGGACGAGCTCGACATCCTGAACGCTCGGTCCGGGGACATCATCGACTTCCTCAATGCCGGTGGCGGTCTGTACGCCATGGCCGAGAGCAACGGGGGGGCGGGGCTCACCCCTGACGGCGGCCACTTCGGGTTCCTGCCCTTCGTCGTATCCAGTACCGGGTTCGATCAGACCGAGGTCGGGATAACGGTGACGCCCTTCGGCGTCGACCTCGGGCTCTCAAACTCAGACGTCAATGGAAACGCTTCTCACAACATCTTCGCCGGCACCTTCGGGCTCTCGGTCGTCGACATCGATCAATTCGGCAACGTGCTGACCCTGGCGGGCCGCGGGGAGATCACCGATGGCGGTGTCGGTGTCGTGCCGGAGCCGGCGACCGCGGCCCTCGTCGCCATCGGTCTTGCTGGGCTCGTGGCCCACGGTTTCAGACGCCGCCGCATCCGCTGAGTTTCGGCGATCATTGCCCGGCCTGCGCCGCCATCCTCGCGGCGCAGGCCGGCGTCCGAGCAGCCTCATCGAGTCCACCCGACGGAGCGTCCGACCGAACATTCGGACCTCTCATGCGCCCATCACCGCCCGGCCGTAATGGAATCTCGCGGGTACCAAGTTGAGCGCCCCGCCCTGTGTCGCGACTGTGTTATCGACCTCCCCCGACCTCGCACCCATTTCGATTAGTTGCCGTGGGGCCAATGCGTTCATCGAGCCAGCGGGAGGGGAGTCGCCAAGCTTCCCAGGTCAGGCTGAGGCGTCGACCGTCACACCTGCAGCGCGCGAAAGATGCTGCTGAAGCGTTCCGGGACGGCGGCTGTAAAGGAGACCGACAGTCTTGCGGTTCGTGCGTCAAGGCCACCCGCACTTTGCTGGGCTGTGGTCGCGGCACGCTCCCAGCGCGCGGCGACGAGCGGCAATGGCGGCGCCCACGCAAGGCCATTGTCGTTGTCGAGCGCGCCTGTCCCGCAGTCCTCGCCTCGAACGTGTAGCGTCCGAGTAAGTTCAATGCACTACCGGCTGCGCTGATCGACGACGTGCCGGACCGCACCGAGTGCGTGGTTGATCGCCTCCTGCATTGCCATGGAGCCCTTTGGGTGTGCTCGCCGCCGTCATCGCCGTCATCGAGCAAAAGGTGGAAGTCTCGAGACTCGTGTGTCGATGTCAGGAACTTTTCCGATTCCGCGCGCTGCCTGCGACAATGCCGCCGCATACGTTGATATTCCGCGGTGGCACCGCCCGGCCATCCGCCGGTCGATCCAGCGCATCCACGCCGTGCTGGACGGCGTCATCGAGAGCTACCGGGCGCGCGGGATGACGGCGGAGGCCTCCGTCATCGGGCGCCTGCTCGATGCGCGCGACGAGGAGACGGGCGCGCCGCTCGATCCCGAAGCGCTGGCGCGCCTGCACGCGGAGCTGGACACCGTCCTCGGCGACCGGCCCCCCACGCTCGCCGACGTGCCGCGCCTCGTCTACACGCGCGCGGTCTTCGCGACGAGGTCGTGCGGCTCTATCCGCCGGTGGTGATCCTGCCGCGCGAGGCGCTCCGGGACGAGGTGTTTCAAGGGGAACGGATCCCGAAGGGCTCCCTGGTCCCCTGGCTGCACCGTCACAAGAAGCTGTGGGACCGGCCGGATCACTTCATCCCCGAGCGCTTCCTGCCCGGCCACGCGGGGGCGCCGTCGAAATTCGCCTACGTGCCCTTCAGCATCGGCCCGCGCGTGTGCCTGGGCATGGCCTTTGGCATCACCGAGGCCGTGCTCTGCGCAGTGAGCGGTGCTTCTCCGTCACAATGGCCATGCTTGCGGCTGTGGAGTCGCCGTGCAAGCGGCCTTATGGCAATGATCGGCGGGCGGCAACGAGCGCCGCCAAGCCGAGCGCGACCAGCAAGAGGGCGGACGGTTCCGGAACCGAGGTGGGCGCGCCGATCCACATGTTGTCGCGGATCAGCCCGCTTTCGGAGTTCGCCGTGAACCCCGTCGGAAGGACGAATACAGGCCCAGAAAACGGAAAGCTCAGCGAGTTGGCGAATGATGACTGGGCCTCAGCGATCCGTTGCACGGGTAGGCCGGGGTCTGCACCGCGGACGTCCACCTCAATGCGCGCGCTTCCGCCGAGGCTGACAAACAGAGGAAAGAAGGTGTCGACAGGAAGCATGAAAGCCGCGGTTGTCAGATCCAGATCCAGGAGGCCGCTGAACCCGGTAAGGATGCCGGTGGATTCCGACCTGCTTCCTCTAAGGTCACTGCTAAATGTCTGGGCGCTGCCGTCGAACCGGGTGCGGAATGACGGGCCAACGGCTACGCTGACATCGACGTTGGCGCTCGCGGCGCTGCTCGTAAAAGAAGTGCTTGGGTTAGTGAAGAACGTGTTTGCGCTGGTAGACCCGTCAAGGCGCAAATTAAGCGACGCCGAGACCTCGCTGGCGCCCCCCGGTCCAGTGATGATCACATCGTCCAACCTGAAGAACGCGATGGCTTCATTGCTATAGCGGTTGCAATGGCCACCAGGAATTCCGCTGCAGAGCGGAAAACCGCGGATGTCCGGCCAAAATATCGTTGCCCGGGCCGACGTGCGGAGGATGCCGCGCCCCGCTGCGCCAAACGCGCTCTCAAAATCGAAATTTCCTTCATCGATATTGCTGCGCGTCTCCTGGTTCAAGGTTATCGGTTCCGGACCCCTCTCCTCGACTCCGCCAAAGTCGAGTTCCACTGAGAACAAGGGCGCCGCGTTCGCCGGTTCTCCGGCGAACAGTGCTGCTGCGAGAACGGCGAGGATGATCGGGCGGGCGGCCATGCGCAAGCGCCTATGCAAAGTCTATACCCAAAGCCTGCATTTCAAACGCAACGCTCAGTTTTTAATGCGTTTTATTTTCAGATCTGGTCTACGACGCCGCAATGCGGTAATGCTGGCTTGTAAAAAAAAGCGACGCAGCCGCGGGGCCCCCCCGCCGAGCGCATACGCGCATTCAGCCGCGCGCTGCGGCGCGCAGTCGATTAGGCCGGTCTCCGTTTCACCACGTCATCGATGCGCGCGGCGTCCATGTGCTCGAGGTCGAGGAACCACAAGGCGGCGCCGTCGCGGTCGATGCGGACCACGAGGCTCAGCACATCGATGGGCCGGCCCGCGTCGGGCAGGTTGAAGCTCAGGCGAACCGTCAGGCCGCGGCCCATCACCTCGTTCGAACGGGCCTTCATGCCGGACGCGCTGAGCTCCGTACAGACCGCGTTCCAGGTCTTTTGGTTGTGCGACATGCGGACGGGCAGGGAGATCCGGATGCGGCGGGCGGGCCGGCGGTCCGGGCTGCCGGCCATGACCGGCGCCGGCCCGGGCGCCACGAAGTCGAAGACGGTGGAAAGGCGCTCCAGCGCGATGGGCTTGGCGAGGAAGTCCAGCGCGCCGAGCGCCAGCGACTCCCGCGCCTGTGCCTCCGTGGCCACGCCCGACATGACGATCACGGGCACGCCGCTGTCGCGGACGCCGGGCAGCTTGAGAAAGTCGAGGCCGCTCATGCCGGGCAGGTTGACGTCGAGCAGGATGGCGTCGATCGTCTCGCGCGGCAGCATCACGGCCGCCCTCTCCGCGTCGCTGACGACGATGGCCTCGTGACCGAGGTCGCGCACGAAGTCGCGCAGGACCTCCGCGAGCGTAACCTCATCCTCGACGATCATTACCCGCATGGGACGGCGTTCGCCACGGTCGCCACCGGAAGCGCCGGCGTGATCGGCTACCTCGTCGTCGTCTTTCCGTTGATGATCGTCCCGTTCATCGCGCCGAGCGTTGCCGGAGTCTAGGCGGGCCGTCCGAGGTGTGTCAAGGCGCT
>DATKCF010000031.1:0-16452 GCA_035513345.1 Longimicrobiales bacterium | reverse complement strand
GGCGCGCGGTTTGACGCTCCGCCGCTTCTGGTTGCGCGCGACGTCCTTGCCCGGACCGTGGACATGACGCGCGATCAGTTCGTGGCTGGCGACGAGGTCGGCGCGTACCGCATCACCCGTCTGCTCGGGCGAGGCGGTATGGGCGCGGTCTACGAAGGCGAACGGGCGGATGGCGCGTTCGAGAAGAAGGTCGCAATCAAGATCGTGAAGCGGGGGATGGACACGGATGAGATCGTCCGCCGGTTCCATCACGAGCGCCGGATACTGGCTCGGCTCGAGCATCCGAACATTGCGGGCATCATGGATGGCGGCCTCACGGAAGACGGGCTGCCGTACTTCGTGATGGAGTTGGCGCAGGGCGAGCGGATCGACGAGTTCTGCGACAACCACACATTGCTGATCCTCGAGCGCCTCGAGCTGTTCGAGCAGGTCTGCCAGGCGGTGCAGTACGCGCACGGCAACCTGGTCGTGCATCGCGACATCAAGCCGGGCAACATCGTGGTGGCGGAGGACGGAGTGAAGCTTCTCGACTTCGGGATCGCGAAGCTGCTCGGCTCGGAGGGTTCGCCGATCATCACGCAGGTGCACGACACTCGTCTGACGCCGCAGTATGCGGCGCCCGAACAGGTACGGAACCAGGCGACGACGACGGCGACGGACGTCTACTCGCTTGGCGTTCTGCTGTACGAGCTGCTGTGCGGCCGGCCGCCGTATCGCCTGGACGGCAGGAGCCTGCTGGAAATGCAGCAGGTGATCTGTCACACGGACCCGGTCCCGCCGAGCGTGGCGGTGACGCGGTGGAAGGACGGCGCGGTCGAGCCGGAGGAGATCGCGCGTCGGCGAGGCATTGGGCGGGCGGCCACGCTCCAGATGCAATTGCGCGGCGACCTGGACGCCATCTGTCTGAAGGCCCTGGCCAAGACACCGGACGGTCGCTACGTGTCCGCAGCCGCGCTCGCGGATGACCTGCGCCGGCACCTGAACGGTCTTGCCGTGCAGGCGCACCCGCCGACGCGGGCGTACCAGATCCGCAAGTTCGTGCGGCGCAACCGGCGGTCCGTCACGCTCGGCACGGCTGCCGGCGCGGCCGTGCTCGTCGCCCTGGTCTCCGCGATCGTGCTGGGGCGCCAGGCCGCCCGGGAGCGCGACCTGCGTCAGGCCGAAGCCGAGCGTGCGACGGCGGCGCGCGACTTCATGATTGGCACGCTTACCAGCTTCGACCCGGATGCACGACCCGGCCAGCTCGAGTTCTCCGCGCACGATCTGGTACTGCGCGGGCTGGACAACCTGAACGCGCTCGACGTCCAGCCGCCGCTCAAGGCCAGCGTGATGAACACGCTCGCCCAGGTCGCATTCAATCTCGGCGAGCGCGCCATTGCGGACTCACTGTTCCGGGCGGCGCACGACATACTGCAGGCGACCGGTGATGGACTTGATCAGGCAATAAGCATGCATGGCATCGGGCAGGTCCTGCAGCGGGATCGCCGGTACCCTGAAGCAGTCGACTGGTACCGTCAGGCCCTGGCAATGCGGCGCAACCTGGATGCGGGTGACAGCGCGATCGCCGAGAGCCAGCACGGCCTTGCCTTCGCCTCGTACAACATCGGAACGCCTGAGGCGCTCGCGGATGCGGAACGACTGTACCGGGACCTGCTGACGTGGCCCGATTCGATGCGGGCCGTCCAGGCGGGTGCGCTCGAGGGCCTGGCCGACGTCGAGCTGGCGCGCGGCAACTGGACGGCCGCCGACTCACTCTACAACGCGACCATCCGTGTTCGGCGCGAATACCAGCGCGATGGTCACCCCGACATCGCGCGGGCTTCGTGGGGCATCGTGTACGTTCATCGGCAAGAGCAGCGGTCGGATCTCGCGGAACAGGTGAGTCGTGACATCATCGCCACGCTCGAACAGGCGTACGGCCCCGTCCACCGGGATGTCGCTTTCGGATACGTGTTCCTCGGCATGGCGTTGTCGGATCAGGAGCGCTATGAGGAGGCCGCGGTGGCGTTTCAGCACGCGGCCGAACTCTCGGACTCGGTGAACGTGCCGGGACATCCGGACACAGCGGACGCATGGAGGCGCTACGGCCAGATGCGATACCAGCAGGGCGATCGTGCTGAAGCCGAGCGAGCGCTGCGGGATGCCCGGCGACTCTACCTCCTCGGGCTCCGGACCGCGGCCGATTCGGTGAGTATCGGCGATGGGCTGGCCGTCGTCGACACGCTGCTGGCCCGGACAGTCGGAGACGATGGCCGGGCCGACGAGGCCGTGTCGCTTCTGCGCGAAGCGCTCGACATGGCCGTCGATCCCCAACTCGCCGCGGCCATCATGGCCCGGATTGCGACATACCTCGCCGAACCCGTTGCGCCGGACACCACCGCGGACCACCACACGCGGTGGAATCGTGGCGCTGGTGCTGGCGCGGCGCTCGTGCTGCCCGGAGTGTCTCCACCTCCCGGCCGACCGAACCTCGATCAGTTGCCCAGCCGCACCGTGAAGCCGACGAACCAGTTCGATGCGTTGAGTGCCTCGCCATCGACAGTCTCGACCGCACCGGCGGGTGTTTCGAGTTCGAAATCGCCGAATAGAAGTCTGGAGTATCGGTAGCCGGCGGTAAGGCCGAAACGGCTGCCAATGGGCAGGATACCGTTCGCGCCGGCCGTAATGACCGGGATCGTCTGCCCGCGCACGGCCCACGCCTCGCCAAGCCCCGTACCCGCCCGCGTTTCACCGTCTGTCGAATGGTTGAGTCCAATGCCGATGAACGGTCGAGCGTACTGGTTCACGTGTCCCGAGACGAGCTGGAGCGGGTTGAATTCGGCCGTGAGCTGGAACGAGTTGCCGTGCGTCAGGAACACGCCGCTGAAATCATTCGGTGGCGGCCACGGCCAGTCGCCGTTGTTGAATTCGGCCGACAAGCTCACCAGGGGCGTGCTGATTCCTGCCGCGATCATGGTGATCGCCGCCGTCGGATCCTCGCAGAACGGATCGTCTCCGGACGCCGTGTTGCCGAAGCGAAGGAACCCGAAGGTCTGAGCGGCCGCGGGCGCTGCCGCGAACGGTACGGCGAGAACGACCAGTGCGGACGCAGATACTGCCGACTTCCATCCCATTCCAACCTCCACGCGGGTTCGGGGGTTCAGCCGACTCGCTGAACAATGGCCCGGCCAGCGCTCGCGGACGCCACGCGGCACGCCCGATCGTTCGCCGGCCCTGCGGCACGTTAGCGCAGCCGGGTGTCTATGAAAAGGTGAGTCAGGAAGCGCGCAGCAACTCGAGCAGGCGAGGGCCGTGCGCGGAGCCTATCAGGCGTAGTGCATCCGGCTTGCGAGCGTCGCCACACGATTCGCTCAGCCCGAACCACGCGTCGGATGCCTGTTCCGGCCGCGCTGCCGACCGCAGGCCGGTCGCGGACCGACTCGTGCCAGTAGGTACGCTGGGTCCGGATCCTGGCTGCTTCGTCATATCGCTGCGTCCGCCGATTCGATCGGTGTGGGTGCGTCGTTTGCCTGGTTCGCATCAACACTGGCATCCTCACCGGTGCTCGGGAGCGACATGCCGGTAACATTGAGGCAACATCCAGTACGCTGCCGTCCGACCTCGCCTCCCGAAGACACAGGCGAGAAAAGCGTTCGTCACAGGCCACGCGAGTCCGGACGGGGAACCGGGTCGTCCACGAACGCGTTCAAAACATGTTGCCGCGATCCCGAATCGACCGCACCGCGATCGAACATACGGACTGGGAGAAGACGCGTGGAACGTTTCGATGTCATCGTCATCGGCACCGGCCAGGGCGGCGTGCCATTCGCCACGCGCGCGGCCGCCGCCGGTCGCACGACACTCGTCGTCGAGCGCGACCAGCTCGGCGGCACGTGCGTCAACCGCGGCTGCACACCCACGAAGACGATGGTCGCGAGTGCGCGTGCGGCGCACGTTGCCCGTACGGCAGGCCGGCTCGGCATCGGCACCGGCGACGTGTCGGTCGACCTGAACGCGATCGTCGATCGCAAGGAATCGGTCGTGCAGCAGTGGCGCGAAGGCGTCGAGAGGCAGCTCGTGGATGCCGGCGGCCTGACCCTTCGACGAGGCACCGCACGCTTCACCTCGCCCGGCACCATCGACATCGAAGGCGACACGTACAACGCTGACCTCATTGTCGTCAACACGGGCGCGCGGCCGGCCATTCCGCCGATCCGCGGATTGAACGACATTCCGTTCCTCGATAGCACGTCGATCATGAACGTGCGACAGGTGCCTGGCCACCTGGTGGTCATCGGCGGCGGCTACATCGGCTGCGAATTCGGCCAGATGTTCCGCCGCTTCGGCGCCGCGGTGACGATCGCGGACCGGGGCGACCATCTGCTGTCGCGCGAGGACGAAGACGTGTCGGAAGCGCTCGAAGGCGTGCTCCGCGATGAGGACATTGAACTGGCGCTCGGCGCCGATATCGACAACGTCGAAATGAAAGGCGACGATGTCGTTGTCACGCTCGACGACGGATCGTCCATCACGGGGTCCCATCTGCTCGTTGCGACCGGACGTACGCCCAACACCGACGACCTGGGCTGTGACGCCGCCGGTATCGACACGGGTTCACACGGCCACATACAGGTCGATGACACGTACGCCACGACCGCAGCCGGCGTGTACGCGATCGGCGACGTGACCGGCGGCCCGCAGTTCACGCATACGTCGTGGGACGACCATCGCATCCTCTTCGATCGGCTGTTCAACGGCCGCATGGACCGGAACCGGTCCGACCGCACGATCCCCTACGCGGTGTTCACGGATCCGCAGGTCGCGCGCGTCGGCCTGTCGGAGCGCGAAGCGAAGCGGGGCGGGATCGAATACGAGCTCGGCTCGATGCCGTTCGGTCACGTCGCACGCGCCATCGAAGTCGACGAACGAGCCGGCATCATCAAGGTGCTGGTCGACCCGGTGACGGATCGCATCCTGGGCGCGGCGATCGTCGGCCTCGAGGCCGGCGAACTGATCCACATCTTCGCGGTCATGATCGAGGCAGGCACGATGGCGCGGGCGCTCGTCGACGTCGAAGTGGCGCATCCCGCGCTGGCCGAGGGCGTGCAGAGTGCGCTCATGCGCATCGAGCGGTACGCGTTGAGCGGCTGAGGTCGGATCCGGTTCTGGCCGAAGTGTCGCCCCGCGTATTACCCTGGAGTCTCAGCCTCGCCGCAGCCCTAAACAAGGAACGCAAATGACCGATTCGGGGAACGTGTCACGCCGGCTCGGGCGCCGCGAGTTCATCCGCGAGAGCGCGACCGGCGCGGGCGTCGTGCTCGGAGGACTGGGCGCCGTGAGTTCGCTGTCCTGCATCCCGGCCGGACCGGCCGCGCCCGCGGCATCGCAGGTGCCCGGGTTCCTCGCCTCGCCGCCGATCGAGGAAGTGCGCATCGGCTTCGTTGGCGTGGGCGGCATGGGCACGGTGCACGTGCAGAACCTGGTCGACATACCGGGCGCACGCATCGCCGCGGTATGCGACATCCGCGCCGAGCACGCGCAGCGCGCGACCGGCATCATCACCGCGAAGGGCCTTCCGGCACCAGCGCTCTACACGCGCGGCGAGCGCGACTTCGAACGGATGTGTGCGGAACAGGACCTCGACCTGGTCTACAATGCGACGCCGTGGGAGTGGCACGTGCCGATCGCGCTCGCGGCGATGCGGAACGGCAGCCACACGGCCAGCGAGGTGCCCTTCGCAATGAGCATCGACGACTGCTGGGCGCTCGTCGAGACAGCGGAATCGGAGCGCCGGCACTGCGTCATGATGGAGAACTGCAACTATGACCGGCCCGAGATGCTGGCGTTTCATCTGGTACGGCGAGGCCTGCTGGGCGAAGTACTGCACGCGGAGTGCGGCTACCTGCACGACCTGCGCGAAATCAAGTTCTCCGAATCCGGTGAAGGACTGTGGCGCCGCGAGTGGGCCAAACGCATCGACGGCAATCTCTACCCGACGCACGGACTCGGCCCGGTCGCGAACTGCATGGACATCAATCGTGGCGACCGGTTCCACACGATCGTGTCGATGAGCAGTCCTTCACGCGGCCTCCAGGAATGGGCCCGGACACACTACCCCGAAGGTCACGCGAAACGCAGCGAGACCTATGTCCTGGGCGACGTCAACACGAGCATGATCCGGACGGCGAACGGCAAGACCATCTACGTAAGCCACGACACGAATCTGCCGCGGCCCTACAGCCGCATCCACATGGTACAGGGCACGCGCGGCATCGTGCAGGGCTACCCGCACCGCGTGTACGTCGAAGGCATGAGCGAGCCCCACCGCTGGGACGAGATCGCCGAATGGTACGACGAGTACGACCACCCGATGTGGACTGCGATCCGCGAGCGCAGCGCGGAGTTCGGCGGCCACGGCGGCATGGATTTCCTCGAGGACTGGCGACTGATCAGGTGTCTGCGGGAAGGCAGGCCGACGGACATGAACGTCTATGATGCGGCGGCGTTGAGCGCGGTTGTCGAACTGTCGCAGCGGTCGGTGGCGAACGGCGGTGCGCCCGTCGAGTTCCCGGACTTCACGCGTGGCCGCTGGGCAACCAACCCGCGTCTCGAAGTTTTCGACTTCGAGGGCTGAGGCCGCGGCCGAGGCCGGGACCGTCAGTCAGTACTCAGGCGGTCAGACCGACCCGCGCGAGCAGTGCGGTGAAGCGTACGTCGCCACGCAGCGGGTCGAGGGCGGGATCGTGCGCGAGGTACGCCATCTGCGGGGCGCGATCGTCGCAGGCCTGTTCGAGATGATCGAGTGCGGCCGCGTACTCGCCCAGCCCGATGTGTGGCAACGCGAGCTGATAGCCGGACACCCACTTCTGTTTGCGGCGCTCGTCCAGCTCTGCGATCACGGCGCGCGTGTCGCCGTCGTCGCCAGCCCGCGCGTGCGCCAGACCCAGCAACGCGAGCGCCGAGCTTGCGCGGCCGGAGTCATCGACGGCGCGGCGTAGCGACTGCACAGCTTCCTGCGCGCGACCCAGCTCAAGAAGGCACACTCCGAGCGCGACGCGACCCGTCGCGAAGCCCGGGTCCGCGATGATGGTTCGATCGAGCCGGGCCACCGCGTCGTTGAACCGGCGGGCGTAGTACAACACGAATCCGGCGCTGGCGGAGACAGCCGTGGACAGCGGGTCGAGTTCGACGGCGGCGTCGGCCTCGCGAGCGGCTTCGTCGTGCCGGCCCGTCCAGGCGAGGTGCAGCGCGTACCGCTGTCTGGCGACAGGATAGTCGGGCTGCAGCTCGATCGCGCGGCGGAACGCTTCGTCCGCGTCCGCCCAGCGCCACTCGAAGTCACGCACGAGCGCGACCGAGGTCCACGTCTCTGCCGTGTCGGGACTGGCGGCCAATGCGCGTTCGGCGGCTTCACGTGCGGGGTCGAGCCCTTTCGCGGGTTCGACGCCACCATAATCGAGCAGCAGCGACCACGCGTCCGCCATGCCCGCCCAGGCGCGGGCGTAACCGGGATCGCGTCGGACGGCACTGCCGAATCGCTCGATGGCCTGACGCAGGTCGGCTTCCGTCCCGCGGTTCCAGTGGAACCGGCCCTGGAGGTACTCCTGGAACGCGTGCACGTCGTTCGTGCCGGGTCCCGCAACGACCTGATCCGTGGCAGCACCGACGTGCGGCAGCCGGCCGACGATCTCGCGCGCGATCTCGGCCTGTATGGCGAAGATGCCCTCGATCTCGCGCTCGTATGCTTCCGTCCACAGCGCATAGCCTGTCTCCGCATCGATGAGCCGGACTGACAGACGCAGCCGTCCGGCCGCGAGGCGAGTGCTGCCTTCGACGATATGTTTCGCCCGCAGCTGCTGGCCGATCTCACGAACGTCCACCCGCGCGCCGCGAAACGCGAAGCATGATGTGCGAGCGGCCACACGCAGGCCCGGCACGCGCGACAGTGCCACGAGCAGTTCCTCGGTCAGGCCGTCGGCCAGATAGCTCTGCGCGGCGTCGCCTGACAGATTCTCGAACGGTATGATCGCGATCGAGTCGGCGGGCAGCGGCTCGCGTGCCGGCGCAGCCGTCGCAGCGCTGGGCGTCCGCTCGATACCGCGTATGTGATGTCGAACACCCAGGAGAGGACGAGTGCGACCGGAAAGCCGGCGAGCACGAGAACCGCGATAGCCTTCTGCGCGCCCTCCGACAGCCCGAGCGGACCGAAGATGTTGCTCGCGCCCTCCGTGATGCCCGCGCCGATGATCGCGTAGCCGATCGCGAAACGGATGACCTTGCGCCGCCGCAGCTCGGCGAAGAACCGCCGCACGCGATCCCGTTTCGTCGTCACCGTACGATCAGCGCTGGGCAAACGCCTGTGCGAGCCGGTCGATGAGCGCCAGGCGAACATCGCGGTGCTCCGCGACGACGCGCAGCGACGCGTGGTCACGCGTCAGCCAGTCCATTCCCTGCTCGCGGCCGGTCAGCATGAAATCGCTGATCGCGATGCGGTACGTGCGCGCGTCATCCAGTGGCGATCCGGCGACACGCCAGTTGCCACCCTCGTCTCGCCCGATCGATGCCATCTGGACGAAGCCGCCCGTGCCACGATTGCGCTCGCCCTGCTCGAGCAATCGGCGAAGCAATGCACCCGAAATGTCGACTTCAACGATCGGACCGCCAAACGGCAGGATCCGGATCACGTCATACTCCGACACGGGACCGGGCGGCATCACGTCGTCGATGCGGATCGAGCCGGCATTGTAGACCGCGGCGACCGCATCGCCCGCTTCCGCGAGCATCGCTTCGGCGACCAGCCGCGTCAGCGTCGTCGTGTCACGCAGGATGCTCGATTCGAGGCCATCCAGCGATACCGTCGTAACCGCAACGATACGGTCGGGATCGAAGCCGGTCACGCGGAACCCCTCGTACGCTCGCTGCACCCACTCGTCCGCGATCCTGGCCGTTGCCGTGTCGGCGTGCAGCGCGTCGGTCACGGGCACGAGGCTCGAGCGGACGTCGACCGCTCCCGTGGCCGGCATCCACGTGATCTCGTGAACATATACCGAACGCACGTTCGCGTCCGCCTTCGCGATCGGCGTCGGGCCCGGGCCGCGGTATATCAGAATGTTGTCATGCTCGTGGCCGCCCGCGATCAGGTTGATGCCGGGCACGGCTTCCGCCAGTGTGGCATCCTGCGCGCGCGGCAGGTGCGTGATCGCGATGATCGCGTCCGCACTGTCGAGCAGCATCGTGGCATGGCGGATGGCGGCCGCGACGGGCTCGTCGAGGCGCACGTAGTCCGATCGGTCCCGGTCCATCGTCACGCCGAAAAGGGCGACTCGGAAAGTGTCGCCGGCATTGCCGGGAATACGCAGGACGTGGTGCCGCGCTGTGTTCGACAGTGGCGGTCCCGACGCTGCAGCGACGTTCGCGGAAAGCCACTGGAACGAGGACTCGGCGAGCCGTGCGCGGAACGCGGTTTCATCGAGATCGAATTCGTGATTGCCGAACGTTGCGAAGTCGAGGCCGACGGCGTTGAGGACGGCGACCATCTGACGGCCCTGCAGCCGCTCGCCGTCGACACTCGCTGTGCCGAGCGCGGACGGGCTCAGAGCGTCGCCGGCAAGGACAGCGAACGTATTCGGGTTCGCATCGCGGAGTTCACGCAGCAGCGTGGCAACGCGCGCGAGGCCGCCCACGCTGCCGTCGCCGGTTGGCGTGATCTCGTAGACGTCGTTGAACTGGAGCAGCGTCACCCGGATCTCGCCGGTGTCGCCAGCCGGTGTGCCGGTTGCCTGCGGCGATGCCGCCGGCGAGCCGCAACCGAACGCGATCAGCGCGGCAAGCGCAGCGGCACGCAGAAAGGCCGGTCGGTCCAGAGTGTCGCCTCCGCTCAGTTCGTGGGCACGCGGCCACCGGTGATCCGCTTCATGAGGCGGCCGGACGCAAGCGATTCGCCGGATGCCACCTGGTTCGCGAGCCGCACGTCATCGACCGGAACCGATGACGGATACTGACGCATGAAATCATCGAACGTCATTGCTCGTGGCAGCCGGACGATGTCGATACGGTGCGGTGCGACGTCGAGATGGCGAGCGCTGGTCAGGTTGGCAAAGCTGCGCAGCGCGGCGTCGGCTGCCGCCCGATGGCCCCCCCAGCTGGACTCCGTGCCGTACGCCACGATCTCGAACACCGAGCTGCCCTGCTCGATGTACATAACCATGCCGCGAAGGATGCCGCCCTGTGTCTGCAGGTCGAACTCGACGAACGACGCTGTCAACCCGTTCACGCGGCCGTCGTATGCCCGCGTTGCCGTCAGTCCCTCCATCGACCGCACTTCGGCAGCGCCGGCAGCGGCGCTGGACGCGCTCGCGAAGGTGAGCGCGATCAGGGCATCGTTGCTCGCCGGGCCAGCCTGCACGGCCTGCGCGCCGTTCGCTTTGCGCCAACCCGACGGGAACGTGATCTCGAAACGTAGTGTCGGCTGCAGGAACCGTTGTCCGATGAAGTAGCCCTGCCTCGGATCCATTCCGTACACGAGGCCGTCGAGGCGCTCGAGGAATGTGTCGCGGTTCGTCCTGTAACTGCTGAAGTCCGTGGTCGACTCCGCGATCCGCTCCTGATTCGCCTGCAACCGGTTTCCCGGATCCGGATGCGACGAGAGCCAGGTCGGCATTGCGCTCTCGGCCGACGCCGACGTCGATTGCAGCATGCGCATGACGCTGGTCATGCCGTCAGGGTTGTAATTGATGCGCGTCATGTAGCGGAACCCGAGTTCGTCCGCCTGCCTTTCGTCCTCTCGGCCATAGGAGAGGAACAGGAGCTGGAGTCCGGTCGCGGCAGCCTGTCCGTACTGCCGGACGGTTTCGGAGAAGATCATGCCGAGGCCGAGCCCGAGCTGGCCGAGCTGCATCCGCGTGATTCGTCCGGCCGTGTGACGAGCCGTGACATGGCCGGCTTCGTGACCGAGCACGGCAACCAGTTCGGCTTCCGAGTTCATGTTCGCGAGGATGCCTCGCGTGATGTAGACGAAGCCGCCGGGCAGCGCGAACGCGTTGACGAGTTCATCATCGAGCAGCTTGAACGACCACGGCAGCTCGGGCCGCTCGCCGGCCGCGGCGAGCTCGAGGCCGAGTCCGCGCACGTACCGCTGCAATGACGAGTCCGGGTAGACGCCACCCATCTGCGCCGTGACCGCCGGATCGGAGTCGCGTCCGATCTGGATCTCCTGACTCTCGCTGACCAGCGAAAGCTCGCGTTCTCCCGTCGCCGGATTGACCGAACACGCCGCCAGTCCGAGCAGCAACCCGGTTCCAGCGCTCCGCCATGTCCGTCTGCGTATAGGCCGCTTCATGATCGCCTCCATGTCGATCGCCTGTCACATCATACCCATCACACGGCCGCCCGGATCTTCGGGCCATGGTACGCCGGCGACAAGTCGTGGGTGGCGAGATGCCACGCCCCGTGACCCCCGGTGTATGCAAGGACGGTTCCCGCCGCGTGCTCAGCCCCTGCCAGCGAGGTCGAGAATCGGCTCGAACGTGTCGGCCGCGTGACGCCGGAACGTGAACCCGCGGGCGTGCACACGCGCAGCTTCACCGAGGACGACACGGTGAGCGGGATCGTCCACGAGATCCGCGATCGCCCGGCCGACGACGCCAGGTCCGGCGCCCGCGGGCAGCACCACGCCCGTTTCGCCGTCGCGAACGGCCTCGGCCGTACCGCCCGTATCGAGCGCCAGCGAGGGCACGCCCCTCGCCCCGGCTTCGAGGAAGACGAGGCCCAGCCCTTCGAGCCGCTTCGGTGTCCGGCCGCTCAGCATAACGAACAGGTCGGCGGCATCGACGGCGTCGATCACGTCGCCATCATCGAGCGGTCCGGTCAGGTGCAGGCGAACACCACCCGCGACGGCTGCCGTCGTCAGTGCGCCAGCGTACTCGGCCGGACCGGCGCCCACCACCACATACAGGATCCGTCGCCGCATCGGCTCCGGCAACGATGCCAGCGCTTCGATCGCGCGTAACTGGCCCTTCTCCGGAACACGGCGAGCGACGGTGACCAGGACCACGTCGTCGTCGCCTGCCATCCATGCCGCCCGCACCGCGCGCGTGTCCGCGGCAGCCCGTTCCCGCCACTGGCTGGCGATCCCCGGGTACGCGACCGTCACGCGCGCCGGATCGACGTCCCTTCGCTGCCGCAGGATGTCGCGCACGGCGAGGCTCACGACCGCGATACCGGCCGGCCGGCCGAACGCACCGCGCATCCAGAATCGCGGCATGGCCTCTGCCCGATAGCGCAGCAGTTCGGTGCCGTGGACCGTCACGCCGTAGCCGCTCGCCATGCGTAGCCGCGCGAGCAGGGTCAGCGCCATGTGCGACTGGGGATCGGCGCCATGCACGAGATCCGGCGCGAGCAGCCGGACCGTCCGACGGATCAGGCGAGCGAACGCCGTGAGCCCGTCGATGCTGAGGATGCTGCAGAAGTCGCCCGCGAAACGGTGTACGGCGTACGGCTGCACACCGTCCTCACCGGCCCGGTCTGCCCCGTAATCCGGAGCGAGGACGTGGATGTCGTGGCCGTTGGCGGCAGCGCCTTCGGCAAGGCCGGCCGCGACTGTCGCTATACCGCCGCGGAACGGCGAGAACTCGTATGTCAGCAGGAGTATGCGGGCCATTCACTTCCCCGGTCCGGCCGTCGAGCGGAAGCGTTGGCGGCCGGCGAGCGGTCACGGCCCGGTCGGCGGTCACACCGCGCTCGAATACCGGGAGCGTATCGGTTGCCGAACCGCGGCGCCAGTTGCCGGTTACCGGGGTTTCGCGGCAGCGACGCCGTTCGCGTAGATTCGACAGGATCAGGGGCCGGCGGTCCGGCGAAGCACGCACGCAACGAAGAGGGACATGGAAGTCTTCGGGGCTGACTGGGCGAAGGCGTGGATGGTCGAGATCAACGCGGATCCGGCGTATCGCGAAGCCGGTCGCGGCTGGCACGGCGCGATCGTGTTGCGGATGTGGCCGGACGAGGAGCGCGAAGGCCGTTCACTCTACGTCGATCTCGATGATGGCGAATGCCGCGCGGCGAGGGTCGCTTCGGATGCGGATTCGGCGGCCTCGCCATGGGTGATCGGCGGCGCGCCCGAGATGTGGCGATCGGTGCTCGCCGGCGGCCTCGATCCGATCCTCGGCCTGCTGCACGGCCAGTTGCGGCTCGAACGCGGCAACCTGCTCAAGCTTGTGCCGTACGCGCGTGCCGCGAAAGTCCTCCTGACCGCGGCCGGCCGCGTGCCGGCGTCGTTCCCGGGCGACGCGAACGGCGGGCTCGCGCAGGTGCCACCGGATTCCGGTGCTCCCGCCGCCAGTGTGCGTGACTGGACGGACGGAGGTGCAGGCGACGAACGCGCGGCACGATCCCGGCGCCTCGATACATCGCTGCTTCCAATGCGGCTCTGGCAGAAGGCAAAGAAGCTGGGCGCGTGGGATCCTTGTGATATCGACCTGAAGACGGACCGCGAGGACTGGATCCGTCTGAGCGAAGAGGAGCGCGACCTGCTGCTTCGGCTGGCAGTCCAGTTTCGCGGTGGCGAGGGCGCTGTCACGACCGAACTGCTGCCGCTCATGAGCGTCATCGCCGCCGAAGGCCGCGTCGAAGAGGAGATCTTCCTGTCGTCGTTCCTGTGGGAGGAAGCGAAGCACGTCGAGATGTTCGACCGTTTCATGGCAGAGGTAGCGCCCAGCCGGGCTGACTTCGCGCACTTCGAGACCGCGGCCTGGCGGGCCATCTTCGTGGACCGGCTGCCCGCCGCAATGCGAGCGTTGCGTTCGGACTCGTCACCGGCGGCGCAGGTGCGGGCCGCAGTCACGTATCATCTGGTTGTCGAAGGCATCCTGGCCGAGACCGGCTACCACGCCTACCACCTGATCCTCGAGCGACGCGGCATCATGCCGGGAATGCAGCGCGCGATCCAGTATATCAAGCGGGACGAGGCGCGCCACGTCGTGTGGGGCCAGTACCTGATCGGCCGGCTCGTCGCGGAGCATGGCGACATGATGTGGAAGCTCGCCGAATCCAGGCTGGCCGAGCTGCTCGAGCCGTCGCTCGACGTCATACGCGACGTGTTCGGTGCATACGACGCCATGCCATTCGACCTTCGACTCGACACGTTCACCGACTTCGCGACCTCGGCGTTCCGCGTTCGCCTCTCGAAGCTCGAGTCCATCCGCCACGTGAAACTGCATGAATTCGTCCACTCGCCCGCTGACTGACACGACGCCCGTTCGTGGCGCTGCGCCCTACATGGAGTGGTCGAAGAAGCGACGCGCGGTGGCGTACGACCTGGCCGGCAGCAATCTGCTCGGCTGCACGATCGACGATCTGCCCGGTTGCCTCGGAGCGGTGCGACTCGGCGGGCCCAACACGGACGGCTACCGCCCGCTGCTCGAGGCAATCGCGTCGCGCTACGGCGTGTCGCCGGACAGCGTTGCCACCGCGTCCGGCGCCGGTGGCGCCAACTATCTGGCCATGGCCGCGCTGGCCGGGCCCGGTGATGACGTTCTGGTCGAGCGGCCTGCATACGACCCGCTGCTTGGCGCATTGCGTTTCTTCGGCGCCCGCGTCCGCCGGTTCGATCGTACGTTCGATGATGAGTGGACCGTCGATGCCGCGGCCGTCATCAACGCCATTTCGCCGACGACCCGGCTCATCGTTCTGTCCAGTCCGCACAACCCCAGCGGTGTGCTCGTTCCCGATGACGCGCTCGACGCGATCGGTGACGCCGCCAGCCGTGTCGGCGCGCGCGTGCTGGTCGATGAGGTCTATCTCGATGGCGTCTACAACGACAGGCCCGCGCCGGCCGCCACACGCGGAGACGTATTCGTCTCGACGAGCAGCCTCACGAAGGCGTACGGGCTGTCCGGATTGCGGACCGGCTGGGTGCTGGCGTCACCCGATGTCGTCGAACGGATCAACCGCACGCGCGACTCGCTCGATGGCGGCGGCCCGATGCCGACCGACACGCTCGCGCACCATGCGTTCGCCATGCTCGACCGGCTCGAGGCACGGGCGAAGGCCATTCTGGTGCCCAACCTCGAGGCTGTCACGCGATTCGTCGAAAGCCGCACAGATCTCGAATGGGTCCGGCCTGATGGCGGGAACGTCGCGTTTCCGCGCGTCCGCAGCCGTGATGACACCAGCGAACTGGCAGCCCGTCTCGAGCGCGAGCACGATACCGCCATCGTGCCCGGCCACTTCTTCGATGCGCCATCGCATTTCCGGATCGCGTTCGGCGTTTCGAGTGACACCCTGGCAGGAGGGCTCGAGCGGATCGGGCTGGCACTCGATGACCGGACGGCGCCATCCAGCTTGTAGTGCCTAGTGGTGCTCGGCCGGGGCGGCCGGCGGCGCCTCACCCTGCACGGCGACCGGCGCCAGCGGTACCATGCCCGCTTCCGTCCGCACGTAGAGCCGGGTATGGTGTCCGGCGTCGGTCACGAGCGCGAACACAGCGGGGCCAGCGGCCGGCACCGGAGTGAGGAGCGCGTCGGCAATGCGTTCGGCTGGTCCGGCAACGAGCCAATCGAGGTCATCGTAGTGGACGGGCCCGGCACGGCGCTCGCCATCGTACGTCGGGTAGACCGGCGCCATTGTGCGGGCTTCCTCGAGCGGCAGGTTCATGCCTGGAAGCCCCAAATCGACGCAGCCGGCCGCGAGGGCGGCCAGGAGGGCCACTGGAACGCCGGTCCTGAGCAGGTCCGTTCTCACGATCGATCCTCCGTCGATTGACGCGCCCGACACAGTGCGATCATTTTCTGTCGCGCCGGGTCGCGAACCCGAGTGAATTCGTCAGCCATGGAGGTCATGCATGCGCATAGCACTGGACCCGATCCCGCTCGTACTGGGGATCTATGCCCACGTGGGCGAAGTACTGAACCAGACGGCCGCCAGACGTGAAGCGGCGGGCGCAGAAACACTCGGTCGCAAGCTGTCCCGCAAGGGAGGCTCGACCGCCGCCGACCGCGACGTCCAGAAGATGGTGCGCACGCTCCACTCCGATGTCAAAGTCGCCGACAAGCTGCTCAAGAAGACCGGCGATGTGTGGAAGATATCACAGGAAACGGACCTCGTCGACCTCGTGATATCGCCGCGCGGCGAGGGCGACGGACCCAAGGCGTACGTCCTGCTCAAGCCGCGCGAGATCCGCCCGCTCCTCGAGTCGATCCGGTCCGCCGCGGCCGGTGCGGGCGAGAGCGATGCCGTCCTCTCCCAGCTCGCCGAAGCCGCTACCTCGATGGATCCGAAGTCCGGCGACTACTATGCGTTCGGCTTCGACCCGTGGGAGGGCTGATGGGATTCGCGCCATCGAGCACCCAGTCGTCGGCCCGACCGATGCAGGTCCGCTTCTTCCAGGAACCCGACATCGCCGAACTCGAGACCGCCATCAACGCCTGGCTCACGAAGCACCCGCGCTGCGAGATCATCGAGGTCTGCCAGACCGGC
>DATKCF010000030.1:0-68504 GCA_035513345.1 Longimicrobiales bacterium | reverse complement strand
CGATGCCTCGTGCGACAGGGCGCGTACACTCGCGATTCGGGTCCCGCTCAGGGCGACACGGCGGACCGTCTGTCCCATGACCGGTACTGAACGGCCTCGGCGAGGTGGTGGACGGCGATCCGGTCTTCGCGATCGAGGTCGGCGATCGTGCGGGCAAGCCGAAGCACGCGGTGATATGCGCGTGCGGACAGACCGAGCCTGCGGATAGCGCCCTGGAGCAGCACCTCGCCAGCACGGTCGATCCGACAGTGTGCGCGAATCGCCGCGGGCCCCATCTGCGCGTTCGCGAAGGTGCCGGGCTCGGTCGCGAACCGGCTCTGCTGCCGGGTTCTTGCTTCGACGACGCGTTCACGGATCGCCGCACTCGGTTCCGCCGGCCGTTCATCGGTCAGTTGCTGTTCGCGCAGGGCCGGCACATCGACGTGCAGGTCGATGCGGTCGAGCAGCGGTCCCGAGATGCGTGAGCGGTACCGGTGCACGGCGCCCGCGTGGCAGATGCACTGCGCACGCTCGGCACCGTGGTAACCGCAGGGGCACGGGTTCATTGCGGCGACGAGCATGAACCGCGCGGGGTACGTGACTGTGCCACGCGAGCGGCCGATGTTGACGAAGCCCTCCTCGAGCGGCTGGCGCAGCGACTCGAGAACATGACGGCGAAACTCGGGCAGTTCATCCGCGAACAGCACCCCGTTGTGCGCCAGGGAAACCTCGCCCGGCCGTGGCAGTGTCCCACCGCCAACGAGCCCGGCATCGGAGACCGTGTGGTGTGGCGCGCGGAACGGCCGGCATTCGACGAGACCGGCGCCCGGCCGGATCCGGCCCGCGACCGAGTAGACCTTCGTGACCTCGATCGCTTCATCGCGCGTCATGGGTGGCAGGATGCCCGCCAACCGGCGAGCGAGCATCGACTTGCCCGAGCCGGGCGGCCCGTTGAGCAGAACGTTGTGCTGGCCGGCGGCCGCGATCTCGAGCGCCCGTTTCGCGTGTTGCTGGCCCTTGACGTCCGCGTAGTCGGGCTGCGGCGCTGGCGACACCGGTCCGGGGCCGGGACCGGAATTTCCTGCCAGCTCCCCCTCGCCGCGCAGCCACGCGGCCACCTCGTCGAGCGTTCTGGCCCCGCGGACGTCAAGGTCATCGACGATGCCGGCTTCTCGCGCGTTCACCGCGGGTACCACCAGCCGGCGCACTCCGGACTCGCGACAGCGCACCGCGACGGACAGCGCGCCTCGTACCGGCCGAACCTCGCCGTCCAGCCCGAGTTCGCCGATGAAGCAGCTGTCCGCGAGCAGTCCGACCGGCACGACGCCGTCCGCGGCAAGGATGCCGAGCGCGAGCGGAAGATCGAACGCGCTGCCGACCTTCCGGACATCAGCGGGCGCAAGATTCGCCGTGATCCGGCGAGGCGGCACGCGGAAGCCGCAGTTGACGAGCGCGGCCGTCACGCGTTCGCGACCTTCACGAACCGAACTTTCCGGCAATCCGACGACGGTCATCGAAGGCAGACCCGACGCGATGTCGACTTCCACCCTCACCAGATAGGCGTCGACCCCGGCCACCGCGCCACTCGTCACCTGCGCAAGCATTCCGTCATTCCGCAGCGTACATGTTGAAGGAGCCGTACGCTCACGCATCGACCGGGGCGCGGGAATGGCGGTGAGGGACGTATCGGCGCCGGTACGGCGATTGCGCCTCGGACATCCAGGCGACCGCTGCCGTGCGCGAGCGCTGCCGCGGTGCGCAAGCGCGGCCGAAACCTGTCTGGTGTGGAATACCCGGGTTACGGTGGCTCTGAGGGTGCGGGCCGGGCAGGCCGCGCAGTCTCCCGGACCGGTGCGCTCGCCGAGCGATCGGCGTTCGCGATCGGCTGGCGTGGCATGTACTTTCGGACGTGCGGCGGTCGCGCGCCGACGGAGATCCGTGATGATGTCGAGGAGGATGCGATGATGTGGCACGGCCGAACCGGAATCCTGCTGCTGGCGGCGATCGTGGCGAGTGCCGGGTGCACGGAGGAGCCGGCACCCGCGCTGCCGGACATGCGCCCGGCGACGACGGTCGAGGTCGAGCCGCGGTTCGTCCATGCGTCGTTGCCGGTCGACACGGCGATGGCGTTCGCGCTCTCATCGGCGTTCCGCGCGGCCGCATCGCACGCGCTGCCCGCGGTCGTCCGCATCAACGTGGTTTCGCGGGTTGATGCGCGTGGCACGGGTCAGCAGGGGACGATCGGCGAAACCCGCCGGACGCGGGGCGCGGGCTCGGGCTTCGTGATCGACACACTCGGTCACATCATCACGAATCATCATGTGATTGCGAGCGCGGAACGGGCGTCGGTGGTGCTGGCGGACGGCAGGCAGTACGAGGCGGAAATCGTCGCATCCGATCCGAACACGGACATCGGTGTGGTCCGGGTCGATCCGGCGCGTATCGGCGCATTGACGCCCGCCACGCTGGCCAACTCCGATTCGCTGCGTGTCGGCGACTGGGTCCTGGCGCTGGGCAACCCGCTCGATCTGAACTTCACGGTTACCGCGGGCATTGTCAGTGCGAAGGGTCGCAATCTGAACATTCTTCAGACGGGCAACAGGGCGCTCGAAGCGTTCGTGCAGACGGACGCGGCGATCAATCCGGGCAATTCGGGCGGTCCGCTGGTCGACCTGTATGGGCGAGTCGTCGGCGTGAACAGTGCGATCGAGTCGTCGACCGGCTTCTTTAGCGGTGCCGGCTTCGCCATCCCGATGAACCTCGCGGCCAAGGTTGCCGACGACCTCATCCGTTTCGGCGTCGTGCATCGGCCGCGGCTGGGCGTCGTGATCCAGGATGTGAACGCAGCCGACGCCGAAGTCTACGGCCTCTCGTCGGTCACCGGTGCCGAGATCGCGTCGATTACACCGGGCCTGCCTGCCGAACAGGCGGGCCTGCGGATGGGCGACGTCGTCATCCGTCTGAACGCTTCGCCGATCCGCACGGTCGCGGAACTGCAGGACCGCGTGGCGAGGCTCCAGCCGGGCGACCGCGTGACGCTCGACATCGTCCGGTTCGGCGAAGCCATTCAAACGACGGTCGAGTTGACGGAGTTCGAGCAGGCCGACGAACGGTCGGTCCGGCCTGCCACGTCACGGACGGGGCTCGGCCTGCTCGGCTTCAGTGTTCAGGCTCTGAGCGCCGAGGAGGCGCTGGCGAACGGACTGCCGGAAGCCCCGATCGTCGCGATCACCGATGTCGACCGGTTCGGTCCGGCGTTCGAGACGAACCTGTTCCCGCCGAGCGTGCTGTTGTCGATCAACGGCCAGCCGATCACCAGCCTCGCCGCCCTCGAGGCGGTGGCCGACCGGCTTCAGCCGGGTCAGGTCGTCTCGGTCGTCGTCATCAATCCGACGCAGCCCGAGGCCGCACCGACTATCTTCAACTACCGGCTCCGGTAGCCGTTTCAGTGCCGTCGCCGTCACTGGCGGTGCCGGCGGTGACGGGGATGTGTACGCGGAACGTGGTGCCGCGGCCGGGCCGGCTGTCGACATCGACCGAGCCGCCCCAGCCCTCGACCAGCCGGCGCACGATGGCGAGGCCCAGGCCGGTCCCGGTCGAACGGGTGGAGAAATGCGGATCGAAGATGCGGGGCACGAGGTCCGCCGGAATGCCTGCACCATCATCGTGAACGCTCAGGACGACGCGCCCGTTTGACGCGTGTGCCGCAACCGTGACGGCGCCATCATCGGCGACAGCGTCGCGCGCGTTCTCGAGCAGATTCATCAGCACCTCGCGCAGTTCCTCCGTTCGCGACCATGCCTCGGGCAGCGTATCGTCGAGTTCGACGCCGTAGCGCACGCCGGGGTCGCCCGCGCGATAGAGCGTGATCGCCTCGCGAACGACCTTGCCCACATCGACTCGCCTGAGCGGACCGACCTCTTCGGGCGGCGCGCCGTATCGCGAAAACGCGCGTGATATCTCCGTCAAACGGTCGATCTCGATCAGGATCTGGTCCACATTGTCGTCGAGGATCGTACGGAAGTCGCTGCGGCCGTCCTGGTAGGAGCGCCGCAGGTGCTGGACGGCCAGCTTGATCGGCGTCAACGGATTCTTGATCTCGTGCGCGATCTGCTGCGCCATCTCCCCCCATGCGAGGATGCGCGCGGTCCGGACTTCCTGCGCCCGGGCCCGGCGCAGCCGCCGCACCATCCTGTTGAACGACGTGAAGACCTGGCCGAACTCACCGCCGGCGGGTTCAGGCAGGCGGACGCCAAGGTTGCCGCCACCGACGGCGGCCGCCGCACGGCGGAGCTGGCCGATCGGTCCGGTGAGCGCGCGGCCGACGAGCACCGACAGCGTGCCGGATAGGAGGAGTCCCAGCACAGCGGCCAGGAGTGTGAGGTGCGCGATGTCGCGCTGGCGGCTCACGATGTCGCCTACGGAGAGTGCCACCGGCACGGCCAGTGTTCCGGACGGCCGGAGCACCTCGTACGCCGTCAGGTACGACAACCCTTCCAGCCGGTCGATCTCGCGAGCGGTCGCTTCGTGCCCATCCTCGAGGGCGCTGTACGCGACCGGCCCCATCCACGCGCCATAGGCGCCGAGCGCCAGGCCTTCGGGCGACGACGAGTCGATCAGCTCACCGCCCAGGTAGTACAGCACGTCGTATCCGGTACGGACGGCCAGCTCGCGCAGGTCACCCTCGGCGCGCGGCCATTCGAGCACCGCTTCGCGGGCGGCCCGTTCGGCCACCGTTCCCGCAGCCTCCGTGACGACGGCCGACATGCCGCCGTACGCGAGCCAGCCGAAGACCGCCGTGGGAACGAGGAAGAACACGAATAGGGCCACGGTAACGCGGGCGCGATACGTCCGGGACCAGCCCCGCAGTGCATCCTCGCGAACCACCCGCATGCCGCGCGCGATGTGGCCCACGACCCAGAGCAGAATCAGCAGCCCGGCGTCGAAGGTTACCAGCAGTGTGCCGCGGGCGACGCGCATGAGTGGATCGGTGAAGTGCACGACCAGGTGCGCGTGCATGGGTCCGTCCGGAAAGCGAACCTCCGCTTCGCTCCGCCAGCCGTCCGGGCTCCGCACCCACGCGATTTCACCGACTGGCGGCGCCGGACCCACCTGCGGCACGAGCGTCACCTCGGCGTCGGTGTCGTTTACGCTGCCGAGGAACGGTGAAATGATGCCTTCGCGCTGGAGCGAGCGCCGCGGCTCGACCGTGACGGACACCGTCCGCGTCGAGTCGAGCGGTATGGTGAGCAGCAGGTTGGCGTTGGGCAGGCCGCTGATCCCGCCGATGCGCGGAACGTCGAGCGTAGCACCCTCATGAACGAACTCGCGGATCGGATCCGATTCACTATCCGAGCCTTCGGCCCCACCGAGCCGCAGTTCGAGGTCGGGCGCACCCGCTTCCCAGAGCGAGATGCGCATGGGGTACGGCTCCTGCGCGAGTCCACT
Organism: Longimicrobiales bacterium; assembly: GCA_035513345.1. Taxonomy (GTDB): domain Bacteria; phylum Gemmatimonadota; class Gemmatimonadetes; order Longimicrobiales; family RSA9; genus DATKCF01. Next base: position 63,077 of record DATKCF010000030.1, on the reverse strand, counting down.
GGCCACCCAGCTGCGATACAACAGCTGCGGACCCGCCTCGCCAGCCGCGTGTCGTGCGAGGACCTCACGCCAGAACGACTCCATGAGGTACTCCACGATCGGCGGCGTCTCGATACCGAACGTACCCAGCGCGAGCTGTGCCGACCGAAGTCGCATCTCCGTGTGCAGACCCCACAGTTGCGGTAGTACAGCCGTCGCCGCGACAACGCTGATCGCGATCCAGCGGCCCAGACGCTGCGCCGCACTCCGCATCGTCGCGGTACCGAAGCCGAGCAGCAGGATGGGCAGCGCCCAGAACACCGCCAGTGCGGGTGCAGGTGAATGCCGTTCGAACGCCCATGCCTGAACGGCGACGCTCAGACCGGCGGTCACCGTCAGCGCGAACACCACGACCGGCCAGCGTACACCGCCACCCCTGACGGGGCCTCGACGGCGAACCGGCAGGACCAGCGCGGTCATGAGCGTCAGGACCAGGACGGCCGCGAGTTGAATGCCGAACCACAGACCGGCGCTCGCGTCGAGCAGCGTCGGGCGGGCCACGGCCACGAACCCGCTCAGCGTTACGGCCCAGGCGACACCGAGCAGCGCGGCGATGAAGACCAGCGCGGCCGGCCAGCGACGAGGTGATATCCGGACCCGCCGCATCGTCGCGACGAGCGCGGCCGCCGCCAGCAGGATCGCCACGATGTCGCCGAGCGACATTCCGGGCACTGGGATCAGGAACGCGAGGGAGCTGGCCCGTCCCTCGAGTGCGAGGACCTGTCCCAGCGGAGCGATAGCGACAGCCACGGCAACAATCAGGAGCGGCGCCGCGCTCGCGAGGCTGGCCGCGTGCACGGGTCCACGCCTCAGCCAAGCTGCCACCAGCATGAAGAGCGACACGAACGCGGCCACGACGACGGCCCGGCGCGCCGAGATCTCGCGCAACTCGCGCACACCAGCCTGCGTGAACGACTCGAGCCGGGCGTGAACCACCGTGTCAGGGCCGGCCGTCAGGTTCCACGCCGATGCCCCGCCCGGATCCGCGCCGGACCGGAAGATCGCCGGCACATTGGTCCGGCCGGCCAGCGTCGTAGTCAGGCCGGGCGTGCCCACGCGGGGGAACGCGCCCGTCTCGACCAGCACGGCGGCGACCGCCTGGCGGGCGAGGCTGTCGGCGGTGTCCGCGAAATACAGGTAGCTGTACAACGGGCGTTCGCCGAAATGCGCAACCCCGTCGCCGTGCCGCACCTCATCCGGTACCTTGCCGCGATGATCACCGCTCCACGCGACCAGACCGCCACCCGCGCCGAAGATGGCGAGTGCGTCGACGCCGGTCCGCGCCCGGATCTGTTCGAGCCGGCGGAACAGCTGCACGTTGTCGAGGCTCGGTTCGGCCGCGACGTCGGCAGCCAGTTGGGCGGCCTGTCGCCCACGCTCTGCGAGCGACGACATCAGCTCGGCAAGGCTCGTTTCGAGCCGCTCGCGCCGCTCGGCCTCGACGGCAGGCCAGTCGAACTCGATGCGCCGGAAATCCCGGACCGCGAGCATCGCGGCACCATGTGCGGCCAGCGCCATCGCGATCGCGAGCATCAGCCAGGGCGAGCGGTCCCGCCACTTCCACATCATCGCAAGCACCGCCAGCGTGGCGATGGCGCTCACGATCAGGATCCACGTGTCCAGCCGCCGCGACCAGGCGAGCACGCCCAGTACCGCGGCCGCTGCCACGCCGAACGTGGCCAGCGACCGAACCGCGTCGTTCCGGCGCCCTGTCTTCACCTCGTCACCCGGACTCCTGTCCAATGACTGACGAATCGCCCGCCTCACTGGTACTCGATGAGATGACCTGGGTCGACGTCGCAGCGCACCTGGCCCGCGACGCCCGCCTGATCGTTCCGATCGGCGCTCTCGAACAGCACGGCCCCAACCTGCCGCTCGGTGCGAATACCCTGATCGCGGCCCGAATTGCCGCCCGACTCTCCGCAATATGGGGCGTGCTGCGCGCGCCGACCGTCAACTACGGCATCAACTACGACGGCGGCCAGGTCCGGCCCGGCCGCGCATGGTCCGGAACCGCTTCACTCCGCCGCAAGACCATGCACCGCGCGCTCAACGAACTCCTCGACAGTTGGGAGTCGAACGGTATTGCGGAGTTCATCCTGATCACGGCCCATCGCTACGGTCCGCATGTGGACTCGCTCACGACGCTGATGACCCGCTCCGCCCGCGTCCGTGTCGTGTCCGTCTGGGACGTCGACATCGCCGACCTGCTCGACGCACGATCCGATCCCACCCACACCGGCGAGGCCGAGACCTCGGTTATCCTGCATCTGTGCCCGGAACGCGTCAGCAGGCTCCGACCACCCGTCGAGTTGCCCCGCAGCAGTCCGGACAGTGACGCGACACCGAAACAGGACATCCCCGGCGCGAGCGCGGTTCTCGACCGTGCGTCGGCGGAAACCGGCCGGCTGATCGTCGACCGAATGCTCGATGTAATCGGCCGCGCCGTGTTCGCAGCCCGCCAGACAGACGACTCCGACACTCTCTGAAGTGAATGAAACCGATCCGGCTCTCGTAGTGCAACCGGATCCGGTCGTGAGCGTCGATCGCCCGAACCATCCCCCGAGGGATGGGGTACTGTCGTGACCGGATACAACACGCGTGCGAAACGGAGATTCCATGCGATCATTTGGCCGCAGCCTGACGGCAGCACTCTCGATCGCCGGCCTGGCGGTCGCTCAGGCCGACGCGCAGACGACGATCGACGAGGGCACGTTCCGCCTCATGGTCGATACCCGCGAGGTCGGCTCGGAGCGGTTCGTCATCCAGTTGCGCGGTTCCGGTCCGACGGCAGAGGTGACCGCTACGGGCAGCGTCACGCTCGATGATGACGCGGGCGACGACCTCACGACCTCGGTCAGCTTCGCCGGGCTCGACCTTCAGCCGGCGCAGTATACCGTGTCCGTAGGCGGTGAAGGAGGCGACCGCCTCAGCGGTCGAGTCACAGGGCGACGGGTCAGTGCCCGGATCGTGTCGTCGACCGGCGAGAACGTTCGCGAGTACCTGGTCAGTGAAGGCGCCATCATCATCGACCATGCGGTCGCACACCACCACTATTTCCTGGCCAGACGTGTCCGCGCTGGCGAGATGCGCATCCCCGTCATTGTGCCTCGCGACGCACAGCAGGCCTGGGTCGACGTCGAGGTCCTGCCTCCCGAGACCCTCAACGTGGCCGGAACGCCACTCGAGTGTCGCAAGCTCCGGCTGACCGGTGGCGGCGGCGACACCCGTATCCTCTGGACCGATGACGCTGACCGAATCATCCGGTTCGAGATTCCGGATCGCAACTTTGTGGCCGAACGGACCGCCGTACCACGGTGACCGAACGCTGCGATTCACTGCACCGATCCCGCGATCCACTGCATGAACGAAACCTGGTCGCCGTTTTGACCGTACCCCGACACGAGGTCCCGGTCGTGGAAACCGGTGTCGGGTCCGGCTGGGGCGCCGTGACCGCGCTGGCCGCTCCTCCGGGAAATCGGCCAGCGCAATTTCGTTGTTCACGGTACGATGAAACGGGGAATCGCTGATGCGAAGAAGTGTGAAATGGGGGATCGGCCTGTCTGTCGTGGGCGTGATCGCCGTCATATCAATAGTGAACGCCGCACGCAGCGAACGCGGTGTCGAAGTCCGCATCGAGGACGTCCAGAACCGTGACCTGGTCTCGATGGTCAACGCCAGTGGCTGGATCCGTCCGAACCGGAAAGTCGATGTCCAGTCGGACATCATGGGTCGCATCACCCGAATGCACGTCAAGGAAGGCCAACTGGTCAAGCGGGGCGACACGCTGCTCCAGATCGACCCGACGCAATCCAGGGCGGCGGTCGAACGCGCTCGTGGCGCGTTGAGCGAAGCACAGGCCCGTGCTGCGCAGACGAACGCCAACTACGTGCAGGCCCAACGCAACGCGGACCGAATGCGTCAGTTGGCGAGTGTCGACAGCGGGCTCGTCAGCCGGCAGGACCTCGAGGAAGCCGAGACGCAGGAACTCGTGCAGAAGCAATTGTACGACGCTTCGCAGTTCGGTGTGGCCCAGGCCAGAGCCTCGCTCAACGAAGCGATCGATCGGCTGGGCAAGACCGTGCTTCAGGCTCCAATGGATGGCACGATCACTCGCCTCCAGGTCGAGGAGGGCGAAACCGCCATTGTCGGAACGATGAACAACTCCGGCAGCCTGCTGCTGACCGTGTCCGATCTGTCGGTCATGGAAACGGTGATACGGGTCGACGAGACCGACGTCCCGGACATTGAGCTGGGTGACAGCGCCGAGATAAGGGTCGACGCGTTCCCGCGGCAGACGTTCCGCGGCGTCGTGACGGAGATCTCGCACAGCTCCGTCCGACCGCCCGAGTCGATTACGGCGGGTACGGGCGCGGGTGGCGGCCAGGCGGTGGACTTCGAGGTCGTGATCCGGCTGGAGAACCCGCCGTCGATCCTGCGGCCCGATCTGTCGGCGACGGCGGATGTGATCACGGACCGCCGGACGAACGCCATCTCGATTCCGATCATCGCGCTGACCGTGCGTGATCGCGGCGAAGTCGAAGCGTTGCCGCAGGAGGATCCGGCGGCCAGCGTCGCCGCTGCGAGCGCCGCCGGATCCAACGACGTCGAGGGCGTATTCGTCGTTCGCGACGGCATAGCCCGGTTCGTGCCGGTGACTGTCGGCATTGCCGGACGCGAGCATTTCGAGATCGTTGCGGGTCTCGAAGTCGGCGATTCCGTCGTCGCCGGACCGTACGAAGCCATACGCTCACTCATGGACGGCCAGGCGGTACGCCGACTGACCGAATCGACGACGAACGGGCCTCTGGCCAGAAACCGGACGGGTAGCTGAACATCGATGGACCAGACTCCTGCTGTCATACGCACGAAAGGTCTCACGAAGGACTACGTGCTTGGTTCCGAGACGGTCCACGCGCTTCGCGGCGTCGACCTCCTGGTCGAACCGAACGAATACGTCGCGATCATGGGTCCATCGGGCTCCGGCAAGTCGACGTTCATGAACCTGATCGGCTGTCTCGATACGCCGAGCGCCGGCGAGTACTGGCTGAACGGTCAGCCGGTCTCCGTGCTGAACGACGACGAACTCGCCCGTATCCGGAACCGGGACATCGGGTTCGTCTTTCAGACGTTCAACCTGCTGCCCCGCGCGACCGCGCTGCACAACGTCGAGCTTCCGTTGATCTACGGCGGCGTAGGCTCGAAGGAACGTCGCAAGCGAGCTGCCGAGATGCTCGACCGCGTCGGCCTCGGTGACCGCATGGACCACCGCCCGTCGGAGTTGTCAGGCGGGCAGCGGCAGCGCGTCGCGATCGCGCGTGCCCTCATCAACCGTCCCGCGCTGTTGCTGGCCGATGAGCCGACAGGCAACCTCGACAGCCAGACCAGTTACGAGATCATGAACGTCCTCGACCGTCTGCACGATGACGGGCAGACGATCCTGCTGGTCACGCACGAGCACGACATTGCCGAGCGCGCCCACCGATCCGTTACGCTGAGGGATGGCGTCATCTCCGACGACGTGCGCCGCGGCCAGCCCGCCACGGTCTGATCGTGAACATCGGCGAAGCCATCCGTCTCGCCCTCATGCAGATCCGGACGCAGAAGCTCAAGAGCTTCTTCTCCGTTGTCGGCGTGATCATCGGTGTCATGTTCCTGATCACCGTTGTCAGCGTGGTCGAGGGCATGAACCGGTACATCGAGGAGGATTTCGCGAACGCCGTGTTCGGCATCAATACGCTCACGGTCAGCCGGACACCGGAGATCGACACCAGTTCGGATCCGGACCAGTGGCGCGAGTATCGCCGTCGCCCGCGGCTGAGGTTCGAGGACGCGGACGCGATCCGCCGTGGCCTCCGGGTACCTGCAATCGTCGGCGTCACCAGCGGCAGTGGCGGCAGCCTCGTTTCCGAAACTGCCGTTGAGATCAACAACGTTCGGCTGGTCGCCGCGTCGTCGGAGATTTTCCGGATCCGCAATTACGAAGTGGTGAAGGGCCGCGCGTTCACTGCGCCCGAGGACCGGCTGGGCGTACCCGTTATCGTGCTCGGCTGGGACGCCGCCGACAAGCTGTTCGCTTCCCTCGATCCGATCGACCGTATCGTCAAGGCGAATGGCCTGCCGTTCCGTGTGATTGGCGTACTCGAGAAGCAGGGCTCGCTGTTCGGCATGTCGCTCGACAACTATGCCGTCGCGCCTGCACGTTCGAGCATGAGCAGGATCGTCAACCCTCACGGCATCGTCGACAACATCCTGGTTCGCGTCGACGACGAAGCGGACATGACTCTTGCGGCGATCGATATCGAAGAAACGATGCGCGTCCGCCATCGGCTGCGACCCGCCATGCCGAACGACTTCGCTATCGACACCGCGGAAGGTTCGCTGGGCTTCTGGGAGCGCATCAGCCGGATCCTGTTCATCGCGTTCCCGAGCCTGGTCGCCATCGCGCTCGTCGTCGGCGGCATTGTCATCATGAACATCATGCTCGTGTCCGTGACCGAGCGAACACACGAGATCGGCGTCCGGAAAGCGATCGGCGCCCGGCGCAGGGACATTCATGCACAGGTGCTGATCGAGTCAGCCACGCTGTCGGGTATGGGTGCCATGATCGGCATCGGGATCGGCGCCGGCCTCGCGCAGCTGGTTCGCACACTGTCACCACTGCCGACCGCCATCGCGCCGGTCTGGATGATCTCGTCCGTTGTCCTGGGCGTGGGCGTCGGTGTAATTGCCGGTCTCTATCCCGCAGCGCGCGCGGCCAGACTCGATCCCGTCGTCGCACTGAGAGCGGAGTAGCGCATGCGGATCGAGAGCCTCACCGAGGGTGCTCGCCTGGCGATCGACCAGATCCGTCAGAGCAAGTTCCGGTCGATCCTCACGATCCTCGGCGTCGTCGTCGGTGTCGCTACGGTGATGGCGATCAGCGCGGTCATCACAGGCATCCGATCATCGATCATGTCCGAGTTCGATGCGGCGGGCCCGGCCAACTTCTATGTCGCCCGTTTCGACATCAACGCAATCCGCATCACCGCCGGCAACTCGGGCCCGCCGTGGGGTGACAATCCCAGGATCACGGCAACCGAAGCCCGCGAGATCGGCCGACTGCCGTCCGTCCGCCGGAAGGTCATCGGCATCGACCTCAATGGCGAGTTCACGTTCGGTCGGTCGCGGCTGGCCAGCGTAGCGATTGCCGCTCGGGAGAATGGCTGGGGTGAGTTTACCCAGGGCACGATCGTCGCCGGTCATGACATGCTGCCTGCGGATGTCAACTCGGCGAACCGCGTCGTCCTCGTGACCGACAAGCTGGCTGAGAACCTCTTCGGCCAGCTCGACCCGATCGGCCGTCAGATCCGCATCAACGGCGTGCCGTTCGACGTCATCGGCGTCTTTGCGCTCGCGGACAACATATTCGCCAGCCTGCAGGAGAACCTGGCGATCATGCCGTACACGTCCGCCATCAAGCATCTGAATGCGTGGGACGGCATGCTCGGCGTCTTCGTGGTTACCGCGCACAATGCGACGCAGGGCGAGGCGATGGATGACGTCATCACGCTGCTGCGGACGCGACGAGGGCTGACGCCTGCCACCGACAACAACTTCGCTGTCGTTCGTCAGGATCAGCTGATCGAAGTGTTCAACCGGTTCACCGCGGCTTTCTTCGTCATCATGATCGCGCTGTCGTCAGTTGCGCTCATGGTCGGCGGCGTCGGTGTGATCGCGATCATGATGATCGCCGTCACCGAACGCACTCGCGAGATCGGCATACGCAAGGCGATCGGCGCCACACGTCGCGAGATCCTGTGGCAGTTCCTCTTCGAATCCGCGACGCTCACGGTCATCGGCAGCGCTATCGGTATGGCCCTCGGCGGTGGCGCAGCCGCGATCCTTGCGGCCGTCTCGCCGATCCCCGCCAGGGTCCCGATTCCCGCGATCGTCGCGGCACTCACGATGGCGGCGGTCGCCGGCATCGTCTTCGGCCTCTGGCCCGCCATGCGCGCAGCCCGTCTCGATCCCGTCGAGGCGCTCCGCTACGAATGATGAGAGCGGACATCCTCGCCATCATGGCACACCCGGACGACGCGGAGCTGTTGTGCGCCGGTCTCCTCATCCGCTCGGCCGACAGCGGCCAGAGCACGGCGATCCTCGACCTGACGGGCGGCGAACGCGGTTCGGCGGGCTCGGCCGGGCTGCGCGCGGAGGAATCGCGAAACGCGACTCGCATACTCGGCGTCGGGACCCGTGCCAACGCGGGACTGCCCGACAGCGAACTCGAGAATTCGCCAGCCGCCCGGCTCATCGTCGCGCGACACATACGCGAGCTGCGGCCGCGCGCCGTCATTCTGCACTGGCCCGACGGCCGCCACCCGGATCACCGCGTGGCAAGTGAACTCGGCCGTGATGCGTGTTTCGTGGCCGGGCTCACACGAGCGCCGATCGACCAGGAGCCGCACCGTCCGTCGAAGGTGATCTACTGCGCGTCATACCGCGAGGAACCGATCCAGCCGAGCTTCGTGGTCGACATCACCGACCAGATCGATCGCAAGATCGACGCGATCCGTGCCTACGGTTCGCAGTTCGACGGCAAGTCAGCGGTCGGCGATGTGTTTGGCGGTGCTGAACGCGAGCTGTACGACCAGGTCCGCATCCACGCGGCGCACTACGGTTCGCTGATCCGCAGACCGTACGGCGAGCCATACTGGATGCGCGAAACGCTCAGGGTCGACGACGTGCTCAGCCTGAACGTCAATACGTTCTGAGCGCTGGGCGTCGGGCGGCTCAGATCTCGCAGAACACTTCGATGAGCAGGCGACGCCAGCTCGGAACGTCCTCGCCGGAAACACGGACTGCACGCGCACTGGCGTGGCCGCCCTGCAACATCCAGGGCGTGAGCCACGCCTCGATTTCGGGCGGGAGGTGGCCCACCAGTTCTCCACCCTGCCGGTGGACCCAGACGCCCGGCTCGTCATCGACGGGCGGACCCGGCAGGAGCAGCAGTTCGTCACCGGGACGCACGGATTCGAGCTGAGCGCTACGCTCGCAGAAAACGGTGCCGTGAACGGTCGTTCGAAAGCGGGCTGGGGACTTCGGCGGCAGCGGCGGCGGTACACGCGAGTGCATGTGGGGTAATGTAAGAAATCGATGATCGGCAAGTAAAGATCCATGCAGCCTGGCAGGGCTGTCCACGCACCCGAACCCCATGCATCCAGTCTACCTCGACCATGCCGCGACGACGCCCGTACGGGCCGAGGTCCGCGACGCGATGATGCCGTTTCTGGGCGCAACGTTCGGCAATCCGTCGAGTTCGCACCGATGGGGCCGCGAGGCACGGGCGGCGCTCGAGCAGTCGCGCGAGCGGGTCGCGGCTGTTCTCGGCGCCCGCCGTTCGGAGATCGTATTCACCGCGTGTGGCACGGACTCCGACAACATTGCGGTACTGGGGACGTGGCGGGCGTCCGGCCGGCCGGACGCGCCGGTGGCCTGTTCGGCGATCGAGCACAAGGCGGTTCTGCTGGCGGCGAAGGCCGCCCACGCGGCTGGTGCTCCGCTCATCCTGCTGGGCGTCGACCGGGACGGCCATGTGGACGAGGGCGCCCTCGATGAGGCGCTCGCCGCACGCCCCGCGATCGTCAGCGTGATGTGGGGCAACAACGAAGTCGGTGCCTTGCAACCGGTTGCACGGATTGCCGATCGCTGCAGGGCAGCCGGTGTCCCGTTCCACACGGATGCGGTCCAGGCATTCGGCAAGGTCCGCGTTCGCGTCGATGAGACGCCGGTCGACATGCTGGCTCTGAGTGCTCACAAGTTTGGCGGCCCCAAGGGCACAGGCCTGCTCTGGATCCGCGATGGTGTCGATGTCGAGCCGCTCGAGTTCGGCGGCGGCCAGGAGCGCAACCTGCATCCGGGCACCGAGAACGTCGCGGGCGCCGTCGCACTCGCCACCGCGGCCGAACTGGCCGAGTCCGAACGGGAAGCAGAGCACGTACGGCTGGCAGGTTTGCGGGACCGGTTGGAGACGGCACTGGCCGCGCGCATCGACGATCTCATCGTGAACAGCGTCCGGCCGCGGCTCCCGCACATCCTCAACGTGACCGTGCCCGGCGTGGACCAGGATGCGCTGGTCGTCGCGCTCGATCTCGAAGGCGTGGCCGTGTCCGTCGCGTCCGCCTGCCAGAGCGGAGCGTCGCAGCCGAGCCATGTCCTGTCGGCCATGGGCCGCATCAGCGATGGCCAGGCTTCGATCCGGCTGTCGCTCGGTCATGCGACGGACGAGAGCGACATCGAACGCGCGATCGAGGTCCTGCCGCGCATTGCCGTCCGCGTCCGCGACGTGTTCGCTTGAGCGACGCCGGCGAGTTGCGGCCCGAGCTGGCTGGTTCACCCACTTCACCCACGAGCGGGGGCACCTCCGCCTCGATTGAACCGGATCGTGCTTCGGCAGGCGAGTCGCAGACCGTTCTCGTCGCCATGTCCGGCGGCGTCGATTCGTCTGTCGCCGCTGCGCTGCTCGTCGAGCAGGGCTGCACCGTCATTGGCATCACGATGAAGACGTTCTGCTACTCCGGGACGCCGGCCAAGTCGCGAACCTGCTGCGGCCTCGACGGCATCGCCGACGCTCGCCGTGTGGCGGACGCGCTCGGTATCGCGCACTACGTTTTCGACATGGAGGAATCGTTCACGAACGACGTGATCGACGACTTCGTGAGCGAGTACGCGGTCGGTCGCACACCGAATCCGTGCGTCCGCTGCAATTCGACAACGAAGATCCCTGACCTGTTGCGGCGAGGCCGCGCGTTCGGCGCGGACGCGATTGCCACCGGGCATTACGCCCGCATCGATTCGGATGGTGGCATTCCTCGCCTGATGCGAGGCGTCGATCGCAACAAGGACCAGACGTACTTCCTCTGGGACGTACCGTCGTTTGTGCTTTCTCGCCTCCGTTTTCCGGTCGGTGCGCTGACGAAGCCGGAGGTCCGCGATCGCGCACGCTCGCTCGGTCTCGTGACCGCCGACAAGCCCGAGTCCCAGGAGATCTGCTTCGTACCGGATGGCGACTACGCCGGCTTCCTGGCCAGCCGCCTCGGCGCCGACCATGCCGCGCTTCAGCCGGGCCCGATCGTGTCTGCCGATGGCCGCGAACTCGGCACGCATGCCGGCTACGCGCGTTACACGATCGGACAGCGCCGCGGTCTGGGCGGCGGTTTCGGCCGGCCGCTCTACGTGCTGGACGTGCGGCCTGCTACACGTCAGGTCGTAGTCGGCACACCGGACCAGCTCGATGCCGATGGGCTCGCGCTGACGGACGTCAACTGGCTCGCTGATCCACCGCGCGCCGGCGACCGCGTTCACATCCAGGTCCGGCATCGGGCGCGCGCCGCCCGCGCCACGGTCGTTTCGATCGATGGTTCAGGCGCAGAGTTCCGTTTCGACGAGGGCCAGCGCGCAATCACGCCCGGCCAGTCGGGTGTGGTGTACAGTGACGACGAGTGCGTGCTCGGAGGAGGTCGGATTCGACGGCTCGGAGCCCCTGGTGGCTCGTCACCGACGAACCACTAGTATTTCAGTTCGGCGCTCTTCGCGAACTCCTTCATGAGTTCCTGCTCTTCGGGCGACAGCTGCTCCGGCACACTGATCTTCACCTGAACGTACTGGTCGCCTCGCCGTTCACCCTTCTGGATGCCCTGCCCCGCAATCCGGAACCGCGTGCCGGACTGCGTGCCGGGCGGGATGCGGAGCGTAACCTTCTTCCCGTCGACTGTCTTGACGCGGACCTTCGATCCGAGAAGCGCCTGAGCGATGTTGATGGGGATGGTGCAATGCACATCGAGCCCGTCCCGGCGAAAGAACGAGTGGCTCCTTATCTTGAACGTGACGAGCAGATCGCCGGCCGGTGCGCCCGCCTCGCCTTTCTCACCCTGGCCCGACAGGCGAAGCTTCGAGCCGTTGTCGACGCCTGACGGCACCGTCAGCACAATCTGACGTTCCTCGGTATTCTGGCCCGTGCCACCGCACTTCGAGCAGGCTTTCGTCGGAATCTGGCCGCGGCCCAGACAATTGGGGCACGGCCGGCTGACCGCGAAGCCGCCCTGGCCGAACGAGATGGTGCCCTTGCCGCTGCACTCCGGACACGTTCGCGGCCGGCTGCCCGGCGCGCTGCCGGACCCGCTGCATACAGGGCAGTCGTCCGTGATCGGGACGGCCACAGTGACCTTGCCGCCACGGGCTGCCACGCCGAACGGAATCTCGACGACGTATTCGACATCGCGGCCGCGCGCGTTGGTCGTGCGCTTGCCTCGCCGGCCACGGTCGAAGAAGGATCCGAACAGGTCGCCCAGACCGCCAAGGTCACCGATGTCCTCGAACGAGAAGCCCGGCCCGCCCTGTGTCTGCTGGCCGCCGGCACCCGGTTTCGGTCCCGCGGTGCCAGGCCGGTTGCTGAAGTTGAACCCGGCGAACGGACCCATCTTCCGCATCTGGTCGTACTGTTTCCGTTTCTCCGCGTCCGACAGGACCGAGTACGCCTCGCCGATCGCCTTGAACCGCTCGGCGGCCGCGGAATCGTTCGGATTCGCGTCCGGATGGTGCTCCTTGGCGAGCCGGCGGTACGCCTTCTTGATCTCGTCGGCGTTCGCGGTTTCCGGTACACCCAGGACCTGGTAGTAGTCCTTCGTTCCGGAGGCGGGCATTGCTTCAGTCCTCGAACTTCTTCACGCGGACTCGCGCGGGGCGAACGAGTGTCTCACCGAACCGGTATCCGGGCTGGAAGACGTCTGAAACGATTTCATCCTCGTCGGGCACGTCGGTCGGCACGGTCGCGAGCGCTTCCATCGAGGCCGGATCGAACTTCTTGCCGGCAGCCTCGAGCCTGCGCAGGCCGGCCCCCTCGAATGCGGCGAGGAGCTTCTTCTCGACAAGCTGAACGCCCTCGAGCAACGCCTTGCTCGGCGTGGTCTCATCGAAGTCGGCGACGCGTTCGAGATCATCGACCGCCTCGAGCATCCTCGCGATGAGTTCCGCCTGGGCGCGTCCATACAAGTCGGTTCTCTCGCGCTCGGTCCGCTTCCGGTAGTTGTCGAACTCGGCTGCCAGGCGCACGAACCGGTCCTGCGATCGTTCCAGCTCGATCCGCGAACTCTCGAGCGCGACCTCGAGGTCCTCGAGTGCCGCCGCATCGGTTGCCGATGCTTCGCCTCCGGTGGATCCGGCCTCGGACTCGCCCGCCGCCGGGCTCTCGCCGCGCTGTGATCCGGTGGCTTCGCTCTCGGCGGCCGTCTCCGCGTCGGGTCCAGCCGGTCCATTCGAGTGCCGATCCGTCATCGATTCATCTCCATTGCGTGTTTGCGCGCGGGAATGTCTGGCGACCACCCCTGTCCTGCAAGCGGGAGACCAGCCGGCACTGCCGTACAACCGATCTCGCTTGCGCCTTTTCCGTTTCTGGTGTCACTCCGGCGACAGCATGTCGAGCAGCATCTTGAGTGCGGCCTGCACCGACCGTTCACGGATCTCGGCCCGGTCGCCGAACAGACGCAGCCGGCGGACACGACGCGCTCCACCGCACGTGACGCCCACCCATACGGTGCCCACCGGTTTCTCTTCAGTACCGCCGCCGGGTCCGGCGATCCCGGTAATCGAGACGGCGCAATGCGTTCCGGCGCGCCGCAGGATGCCGTCGAGCATTGCGGCCGCTGTTTCTTCACTGACCGCACCGTGATGCTCGATTGTCGCGGCGGGCACGTCGAGAAACGCCGTCTTCGCCTCGTTCGAATACGACACCACGCCCGCGACCATGAAGGCGGACGAACCGGCGGCGTCGGTCAACCGCTTCGCCAGCAGGCCGCCGGTACAGCTTTCCGCCACTGCGATCGTCCAGCCTCGCGAGCGCAACGTGTTGCCAACGATCTCCGCCAGGTCGGCGCCGTCCTCACCGTAGATGGCGCGTCCGAGCCGCGCACGGAGCGACCCTTCGATCTCGCCGAGCCTGTTGCCCGCCGTCTCGTCATCGGCATCGCCCCAGCTCGTCAGACGCAAGTCGATGCCGGCGCCGGTCGGCAGGAACGCGAGCGTCACCGGCGCAATGTCGCCTGTAATGTCCGCGATCCGCTCGGCCAGCGTGGACTCCGCCACACCAGTGGTCCGGAGTACTCGCCGGTTGATCCGCCGCTTGCCGTGCAGCAGTCGCTCACGCAGCCAGTCGAGCGCATGATGCTCGAGCAGCCACCGCATTTCGCGGGGCACGCCCGGCAGCAGCACGGTGACGCCGCGCTCGTCATCCGCCAGGCCAAGTCCGGGCGCAGTGCCAATGGCGTTGCGGAACACGGTTGCACCGCGCGGGACTTCGGCCTGCACGACGTTTGTTGGTGACATCGTCAGGCCGCGCACCTCGAAGCGCGACCGCATGGTCGCCACCCACGATTCATCGACCTCGAGTGGCCAGCCGTAGATTGATGCCACGGCGGGCCGCGTCCGATCATCCGGTGTCGGCCCGAGTCCACCGCAACAGACTACGACGCCGGTTCGGGCCAGCGCGTCCGTGACGGCCGAACGGATCGCGTCATCGTCGTCGCCGACAATGGCCCGGCGAACGACGCGTATGCCGGCCGCGGAAAACGTGGTGCCGAGCCATGCACCATTCGTGTCCACGGTGTCGCCCAGAAGTAGTTCGTCACCGATCGCGACGACCTCGACCGCAACGCGTGGACCGCTCAGATTGCCACCCGTCCGATGCGACGCCACGCCCACAGATAGACGATCATCGAGTAGACCGTGAGGATCACGGCGATTGCCAGCGTGATGATCAGAACAGTGCCATGGAAGATCTGCCAGTTGCGCCACGCCTCGCCTGCCCAGCCGCGATCCTCGCCCGCCGTTCTCAACGCCAACCAGAAGATCGTCGTGCCGACGAATATGTTCTGGAACAGTGCCTTCAGCTTGCCTTCCGGACCCGCCGGAATGACAAGGCCACGACGTGCCGCGAGCGACCGGATCACCGTGACGAGCACTTCGCGGCCCAGCACCACGAGCAGAATCCACAGCGGGAACGTGCCGAACACCGGTATCCGGGTTTCGGGATCAGGCCGCAACGACAGGATATGGAACGGCACGAAGGTGGCCACGAGCAGCAACTTATCGGCGATCGGGTCCCACAGTTTGCCGAAATCGGAGATCCAGCCGTGCTTCCGTGCGAGATAGCCGTCCCAGAGATCGGAGAACGCGGCGGCGAGGAACAGAACGAACGCGCCGAGCCGGGCCCCGAACGTCGGCGTGAAAAGCAGCAGCACGATCGCCGGTGTCATCGCTATCCGTGCGACCGTGATCGCGTTCGGCAGGGTGCTCCGATTCAGCACCACGAGGGCCTCAACTGAGCGACTTGAGAACCAGCTTGCTCACCGCCTTCAACGTGTCGAACACGCCCCTGCCGCTGATCGCCACCGCTTCGAACTCGGGCAGATGGCTCGCCGGATTGAGGTGTGATCGCAGTTCCTCGATCGGTACCGCACTCGGGAGATCCCGCTTGTTGTACTGCATGATGATCGCGACGTTCTTCGGATCGTAGCCGTAGTCGGCAAGGTTCTCGTACAGGTTTTCCATCGCGGCGATGTTCGCGTCCATTCGTTCCGCCTGCGAATCAGCCACGAACGCGATGCCGTCGACTCCCTTCAGGATGAGGCGGCGGCTGGCGTTGTAATAGACTTGACCGGGCACCGTGTACAGGTGAAACCGGGTCTTGAACCCGCGGATCGAGCCCAGGTCGACGGGCAGGAAGTCGAAGAACAGGGTCCGCTCCTGCTCGGTCGCCAGTGAGATGAGCTTGCCGCGCGTTTGCGGATTGATCTTGCCGTAGATGTACTCGAGGTTGCTCGTCTTGCCACCCAGCCCCGGCCCGTAGTAGACCAGCTTGCAATTGATCTCGCGGCTGGCGTAGTTGATCATCGACATCGGCCACCCCTCCTAGTCCGTGAAAAGGCGGTCGATTTCCGATTCGGCGTCATCGGCCCAGCCGACTTCCATGGATACGACGGAGCCGGATGGTCCGCTCTCCGCTATGTCACGGAATACGCGGCCCAGCCGCGCCACCACACCTTTTGTCTTGATCCGCACCATGCCCAGGGTCGTCCTTCTGTCGAATATCGCAGCGAGGATAGCCCAGCCATCCGCATCGGCCAGATACATGGACTGGCGCTCGCCATGGTGATAGAGCGATGCGAACTCACGCTCGCCAAGCAGCACGGCGAGCTGGTCGCTGGCCGCGAAGTCCGCGGCCGCCAGCGACGCGAATGCGGTCTGATCGATGCCGCCTGTATCGCCCGCCACAGCCAGCATACGGCCCGTCCGATCGATCACGATCGCGCACCGCGCGCTGGTCTCCTGCAGATACCGCTTGAGCAGCGTTTCAATTTGCGCGAGGTCGTCCGTGCCGATCGACGCGATGCTTTCGGCACGCGTCATCCGGCGATCCCGGCACGCGGTCCCGCGGTCTGGTCCAGATGCCGTTCCATGCGCTCGATGATCTGGTGCGCCCGGCGCCGCAGCAGGCTGCGCGGCTCCCACGCCACGTAATCGCGCAGAAGATGCACCATCTCGACGGACGCGGCGAGCCCGGCGATGTAGCCCAGCGCTGCGAGCCGCTGGCGAGCGCTCACGCTGAACAGATCGCGCCGGTGCCGCGTGATCTGGTCACGCACGACCAGCGTGCTGATCCCGGTGACCGCTCCGAAGATCAGCGCGACCAGTCCGAGAACCTTGATTATGCGTCCTCGCCGCATGTCAACCTATTTCTCGCCGTCCGGCCAGTGCCTCGGCGATGGTGACGCCGTCAGTGTATTCGAGATCGCCGCCGACCGGCATGCCTCTGGCGAGTCGCGTGACTCGCACGCCAAGTGGCCGGATCAGCCTCTGAAGGTATAGTGCCGTAGCCTCACCTTCAACGCTCGGATTCGTAGCCACGATCACTTCCCGCACCGCGCCACCGCCGTCACGCACCCGGGCCAGCAGCGGAGTAACACGCAGATCATCGGGGCCCACACCCTCGAGCGGCGACAGCCGCCCGCCCAGGACGTGGTACCGCCCGAGGAACGCGCCGGTGCGTTCGATCGCGGCAATGTCGGACGCTTCCTCCACGACGCACACGATGGAAGCATCCCTTCGATCGCTCTGGCACAACTCGCACGGATCGGCTTCCGTCAGGTTGCCGCATGTGGAGCACGCGTGGACCCGCGCCGCCACTTCGTCCAGCGCCCGGGCGAGCCGCCGCATCTCATCATGCGGCCGCCTCAGCAGGTGGTAGGTCAACCGGAGCGCCGTCTTGCGGCCGATGCCTGGCAGGCGAGCGAACTCGCCGACCAGCCCATCGATCGCGCTCACGGCAGGCCGGGCAGGCCGAAGGGTATCGGGAGACCGCCAGCCAGCTTCCTGACTTCCTCTTCGTAGAGCTGTTGAGCCCGCTGTTGGGCTTCGTTGACCGCCGCCTGGACGAGATCCTCGAGCATTTCGACGTCCTCAGGATCGACAACGGTCCGATCGATCTTGATGGACTTCACGTGCCCCCTGCCGTCCGCCGTCACGGTCACCATGCCACCGCCGCTCGAGCACGTCACCGTGCGGCTGCCAAGCTCGGTCTGGAGTTGGGAAAGCCGGGCCTGGACCTGCTGGCCCATCTGGAGGAGCTGCTGAAAATTCGTCATGAATGAAGAGTCGCCGGATTGATCACGATTCTGAAGGTACCGGACCGATCGCGCGGCTGGCAAGCGCGTTCGAGCCGACCGCATGTGCCGTGATTCTACCCCTGTGGCGAAGCGGGTTCCGGTTGTATCTCAGGCCGATCCATGCTGCGTCGGCTTCACAGGCGCCACGCGTCTTCCACGTGCTCGATCACCTGATCCGCGCGGGTATCGCGCCTCACGCCGATCGCGTCGAATCGGTATGTCTGTCCAGGCTGTCCGTGGCGCGCGATCCAGTGCTCGGCGACCCGGCGGATCTCCTCGCGTTTGCGACGCGTGATCGCCTCGAGCGGGTGTCCGTAGCCATCGCCGCGACGACCCTTCACCTCGACGAACGCGATGACCCGGTTCCGGCTCGCGATAAGGTCGATCTCGCGACGACCAAAGCGGTAGTTCCGGGCGACGATTCGCCAGCCTGCCGCAATCAGCGACTCCGCGGCCAGCGCTTCGCAACGTTTTCCGAACTCGTGTGGATCGGCCATGCCCCAACCGTGTGCCTGCACCGGGGCACGGCAATGGACGGACCGGTCAATCCATCAGCTCGAGATCCCAGCGCTCGACAGCCTTGCCCAGCAGTGGATCCGCCCGCGTCAGCCGAGCGAGCTGGTCGCTGCGCACACCTTCGGGCGTAAGCCGCCGTGGCGCCGCCGACCTGTCCGTTTCACCGCCTCGCGCCCGAACGTCGAGCCTGACCGCTACGCCGAGTTCCTCTGCGAACGCGGCTTGCAACGCCCTCTGCGCCCCAACCTCGGCCATGAGCCGTTCGAGCCCCGGGCCCGGCGGCAGCTCGAGAACGACCGTGTCGCCTTCCATACGAGCCTGGCCCGCGGGCAGGAAAAAGAGCAATCCGCTCGGCACCGAATCGCGCTTCCGGATCAACCGGCCCAACGCCTCATCCGCGGTCCTCGCAGGCCTCGCCCGGTCCGGTGCCGACCGGACTGCCGCCTGGGGCGGCAAGCGGACCGCCGCGGCCACGGCGCCACGGCCGCCCGCCGCGGCAGCCATGCTGTCAGCCAGCGGCGGCACCGATTCCGCTCGCGCCGTCGTGCGATCCGGCTCGCCCCGGCTCTCCGTCCCCGTCGAACTCGACGCCGGCGGATTGCCGGTTGGATGCGGTCGCCCGGCAACAGTACCGCCGCCGGAGCCTGTGGCGCCGATCGAGTCGGGCGGTGGTGGCGAGCCGCTCGCGACTGCCAGGAGGTCCTCGATCGCGACGGTCCGATCGAGCCAGGCGAAACGCAGCAGCAGCGCTTCGAGCATCGTCCGCGGGTTGCCGCTCTTGCGGAACCGTCCTTCGACGTCGAGCTCGGACACCATCGCCAGCATGCGGAGCAGGTCGCCGCCGCCGAACGTCGCGGCGGTCGCCTTGAATGCCGGGCGCAGATCCTCTCGAACGTGAGTCGGCACATCGCCATCGAACTTCACTTCGAGCAGCGTTCGCAGCGCATCGGCCAGGCCGCGATAGAACTCGGTCAGGTCGTAGCCTTCCGCGAGCAGCCTGTCGACGAAGCGGAACACATCGCCGTACTGTTTCCCGCCGATGATACCGAACAGCTGGAGGTACAGCTCGTCGCCAATGAGTCCGAGGACGAGACGCACATCGGGCTCTGTGATACGGCCCTCGGCAAACGACATCACCTGGTCGAGCAGCGACATTGCATCGCGCATGCCGCCTTCGGCCTTGCGCGCGATCGGCACAAGCGCATCATCATCCGCTTCCACGCCCTCCGCTTCGAGCACGGCGCGCAGTCGTAGCAGGATGCCGTCTACTGGAATTCGCCGGAAATCGAACCGCTGGCAGCGGGACAGGATGGGCGGAGCCGATTGCAGGATCTTCTGCGGCTCCGTCGTAGCGAAGACGAAGATCACACGCGGCGGCGGCTCCTCGAGGATCTTGAGGAGCGCGTTCCACGCCTCGCGCGTGAGCATGTGCGCTTCGTCGATGATATAGACCTTGTACCGGAACTCATCGGTCGGCGCGTACATTGCCCGCTCGCGCAGGTCGCGGGCGTCATCGACGCCGCGGTTCGATGCGGCATCGATCTCGATCACGTCGAGTGATGTCCGCCCCGCCCAGATCGACGTGCACGACTCGCACTCGCCACACGGCTCACCTTCGCGCAGATCGCCCGACCCGTCGCTTCGGTTCGGACAGTTGAGAGCCATCGCGAGAACGCGGGCCGCGGTCGTCTTGCCGACGCCGCGCGGGCCCGTGAACAGGTAGGCATGCGCAACGCGGCCGCGTGCGACTGCCGTGCGCAACGTCTCCGCCACATGTTCCTGCATTGCGACCTCGCCGAAATGGCGGGGCCGGTACGTCCGGGCGAGCGCTGCTCGATTCTGTGACATGGGATCTGGTCTATCGCTGCGGGGGCATGGGAACAGAATCGCCCCAGGATTGCCGCAGCGACGCTCACTGCACTTACCGCTGCTACCTTCAGGTCCTGACGGGGTTCGTGAGCTTGCGCCCTACGGTTCCTGGGGCGACCTCGGAACGTAATCCATGCGGTCGGCGTGGGTCAACCCGGAACGGCTCCGGAGCCGCGGGACGGGTCAGAGGGCGGGCCGTGTGCGGCGAGCGCCGTGGCCAGACCGGGCGCGAGGCGGCGACCGATCGCTTCGGCTATCATCGCAACCTGGCGTACGAGTTCATCGAACTGGTCCGGCCACAGCGACTGCGCGCCATCCGACAGGGCGCGATCCGGTTCGGGATGCACCTCGATCATGAGGCCGTCCGCGCCGGCCGCAACGGCCGCGCGCGCCATGGGCATCACCTTCGCGCGGACGCCCGTGCCGTGGCTCGGATCCGCGATGATCGGCAGGTGCGACAACGCATGCACCACCGGTATCGCCGTCAGGTCGAGCAGATTCCTCGTGTGCTCATCGAATCCGCGCACGCCCCGTTCGCACAGGATGACCTGGTGATTGCCTTCCGCCAGCACATACTCCGCGCTCAGCAGCAGTTCGTTGATCGTCGCGGCCATGCCCCGCTTCAGCAGGATCGGCCGACCTGTACGACCGGCCCGCCGCAGCAGCGGATAGTTCTGCATGTTGCGCGCGCCGATCTGGATAATGTCCGCGTATTCCGCCACGACTTCGACCGTATCGGGCTCGAGCGCTTCGGTCACGATCGCGAGGCCCGTCTCCGCCCTGGCCTTCGCCAGGAGCTTCAGGCCCTCAACTCCCATCCCCTGAAACGCGTACGGTGAGGTACGCGGCTTGAATGCGCCGCCTCGAAGCACGGTCGCGCCCGATTCGCGCAGCAGCCGCGCGATCGTCAGGATCTGTTGTTCCGATTCGACCGAGCAGGGTCCCGCCATCAGCACGACATCGTTGCCGCCGATCACCGTACCGTTGGCGAGTTCGACGATCGTCGGTTCGGGACGCCACTCCCTCGATACCTGCTTGTACGGCTGTGAGACGTGGATGATCTGGAGTACATCGGGCAGCGCTTCGAGCCGGCCGCTGTCGACCTTCCCATCGTTGCCGATCAGACCGATCGCCGTCCTCTGCTTGCCGGGCATTGGAAGCGCCTGGTAGCCGAGTTCGCGGATGGCCTCTACGACGCGCCGGATGCTTGTCTCCGGGGCGCCATGTCTCATCACGACCAGCATCTTGATTTCGCCTGGAAAGCGTTCGCGCGGCCGGCACCGGCCGCGCAAGTCGTTTGCGGAATGAAGGTAACCCGTGCGGAACGGGAGTGTAAAGCGGGCCCGGGCGGCTCCGGCCGTTCAGGTTCCCCGGTAGAACGACGCGATCCCGTCGACCACAGCGCCCAGCTGATCCTCGGTCAGTTCCGGATAGATCGGCAACGCCAGCACTTCGCGGGCGGCTGCTTCTGCAACCGGATAATCGCCGGCCGAACCGCCCAGGTCGGAGAAGCACTCCTGCAGGTGGAGCGGAAGGGGATAGTAGACTTCGCTGCCGATTCCACGATCGCGCAGGTGATTGCGCAGCGCATCGCGGTTGCGTGCGCGGATCACGAACTGGTGGTAGATGTGGCCGGCGGCATCGACGGGCGTCCGCACATCAGCATCGAGTCCGGCGTCGGCGATCAGTGCACGGTACCGGTCGGCGTTTCGCCGGCGTGCCTCGTTCCAGTCGCGCAGGTGCCTGAGCTTCACACGCAGCACCGCCGCCTGGAGCGCGTCCAGCCGGAAGTTGCCACCGACTCGACGGTGATGATATCGCTGTTCACCACCGTGAACGCGCAGAATCTGGACGAGATCGGCGAACGCGTCGTCGTTCGTCGTGACCAGACCGGCATCGCCGAATCCGCCAAGATTCTTCGTCGGAAAGAACGAGAAGCAGCCGCCCAACCCCATGGCACCGGCGCTACGGCCGTCGGCATCCCTGGCGCCGATCGCCTGCGCGGCATCCTCGACCACGGGCACACCTGCTCCTGCCGCGACCCGGTAGACGTCCGGGTCGACGCACTGGCCGTACAGGTGTACCGGCACGACCGCGCGGGTACGCGGCCCGATGGCATCGGCAAGACGACCCGGATCGATGTTGAAGGTTTCCGCCTCGATGTCGATGAACACGGGACGCGCGCCGAGCCTCGCGATGACGCCGGCGGTCGCGAAGAACGTGAACGGTGTGGTGACGATCTCATCGCCCGGGCTCACACCCAGCGCCATGAGTGCGACGAGCAACGCGTCGGTTCCGGACGATACGCCGATTGCGCGGCTCACGCCGCAGAACGTCGCGATTTCCTCCTCGAAGGCCGTTACCTCCGGGCCGAGGATGAAGTACTGCGACTCGATGACGCGCCCGATCGCCTCATCGACCTCACCGCGGATCGCCGCGTACTGGCCGCGCAGATCGAGCAGTGGAACGTTCACGCCACTGCCGCGACCGACGCGTTCACGAGCCGGTCGCTATCTCGCGCGTCCATTCGCGGTTCGCGTTGTACCATTCAACGAGCCGTTCGACACCCTCGGCGAACATCGTGTGCGGTTCCCAGTCCAGCAGCTCTCTGGCCTTGTCGATGCTGGCCCATGTCGCCTCGACGTCCGCCGGGTGCCGGGCCACGTTCCGGACCTCTGCTTTCCTGCCCGTGCCCTGTTCGACCAGTGCGATCGCGTCGGCCAGCACGATCGGTTTGTCCGAGCCGAGATTGATGATTTCGTACCCGATCGGCCGCAGCGCCGCGATCGTGCCGCGCGCCACGTCATCGACGTACGTGAAGTCACGTTCCTGACGGCCGTCTCCGAACACGGTGACCGGCTTGCCCTCGCTGATCCACTGCACGAACCGGAACAGGCTCATGTCCGGCCGGCCCGCCGGCCCGTAGACCGTGAAGTAGCGAAGCACCGACACGTCCAGGCCGTTGAGGTAGTGGTACGTGTACGCGATCGCTTCGGCTGCCTTCTTCGACGCCGCGTAGGGTGACAGTGGCCGGTCGGTGTTGCCGGTCTCCGAGTACGGGCGGGGGCTGTCCGAACGATAGAGGCTCGATGTCGATGCGAGCACGAACTTGGGAACGTCGTGGCGCACGCAGCAGTCGAGCAGATTCAGCGAGCCCGTCGCATTCGTCGAAAAGTAGACCCACGGGTTCTCGACGCTCTGCCGGACGCCCGCGCGCGCGGCCAGATTGATCACTCCATCCAGCGGCGGACCGTCGCCGAACACGCCGTCGAGCGCGTCCCTCTCTTCGATGTCCGCCTGCCGGAACGTGAAGCCGCTCCGCTCGCGCAGCGTACCGAGGCGCCATTCCTTCAGCCGCACATCGTACGCGTCGTTCATGTTGTCCAGCCCGACGACTTCGTCGCCGCGTTCGATCAGGAGTTCCGCGACCTTCCACCCTATGAAGCCCGCGGCACCTGTCACCAGGTAACGGCCCATTGCGTCTCCCGCAGTTCGTTCATTTCATTGTTCCCGTGTTTCGGTGTCGGCCCGCCCCCGCCTACCCGGGCAGGAACAGCATTCGCCTGTACAAGTCTCGGCCGTTCGTGCGAAGGCGAAGGACATAGATACCGCGAGGCATCAGCGTGCCCCGCGCATCCGTGCCGTCCCACGATGTGCCGACGCAGGGATCATCCTCTTCAAACGGTCCGCTCCGGCCGTAGATGCCGGGGTCCAGCGTGACCGTTCCACACGATGGATCCGCGGGCGTCAGCCGCTTGACGAACCGCCCGCCGAGATCCAGCACCACCAGTTCGATTGTCGACCGCTCCGCCAGATCGAACCAGACCTGTGTCGATTGCGCTCCAAGGTCGGACCGCGGGAACGGATTCGGAAAGTTCTGATACAGCAATGTTGCCGGCGGCAGCGTTTCACTCGTGACAACGAACGGATTCGTGCTCTCTACCGTGTCAACCGCCCCGGTCTGCGTGCGCACAATGACTCGCCAGCGGTACGCCGTGTTGGGAACCAGCGGCTCCGCCACCTGGACGGTGGGGCTCGTCAGGTTCCTTTGTGCCGGCTGCACTGGCTGCCCGTTCTCGTTCGACAGGATCTCCAGGTCGTACACGAGCGGGCCGATCGGCGCTGGCGCGGCGAGTGGCGACCACCGCAGCGTCGGCCGCGGCGTGTTCACGAACGTGACCTGTGTCGGATCCGGGTCCAGCAGGCGAACCCAGCCGGGTACGGAGAACGACTCGCTGATGCTGCTGTTGCGCGTGACGCCCGGCGACGTCGATGCCACGACTCGCCAATACAGCTCGTTCGCCGGCGAGATCGGCCGCCGAGCCGTCAGCGCGAATGCGTCGCGAACCGTGTCCGTGAATACGATGTTCGTGAACTGCGGATCCGTCGCCACCTGGAGCCGGTACAGCACCGAGCCGAAACCGCGCGGACCCGGCGCCGCGTTCCATGTGAACGTCGGGCCGAGCGTCGTCAATCGGTTCGACGCGTCGACCGTCCCGATCGAAACCGGCCTCAGCCCTTCAGGAAACAGGATCGCCGCCGCCACGTTCGGAATGCCGCTGCCCACCGCGTTGTCCGGCGAGGCCGCATTCGTGCCCGCAAGTATAATCGCGCGCCGCGCCGCCGCCGCGCTCAGCTCGGGCCACGCATCCATGAACAGTGCGACTCCACCGCCGACCAGCGCCGTCGAGTAGCTCGTTCCCTCGATACCGATGTCGTACGCCGTGGGAGACGTCGATGAAGCAGCAAACATCCCTGTACCCCGCGCCACGACGTCCGGCTTGATTCGGCCGTCCGCAGTCGGGCCCCGCGATGTTCCGGCCGCCAGGCCCAACTCGGCCGGCTCGCCGTTCGCATCGACTGCACCGACGGCAAGGACGCTGTCGCCGTCGGCCGGCGCGGCCAGCGTCCGCGGCTGCGGTCCGAGATCGCCGATCGCGTTCACGACCAGCGTCCCGCGACGAGCGGCCTCGTCCGCAACCCGAGTCGTTACCGTGCTGTCACCGTTCAGTGCGCCGTACGGGATGTCGGGCCGGTCCGTAAAGCCGGTCCGGAAATACAGGGCAGATACGATCAGGCGAGCGCCGTGCGACTCGGCCCATTCCACGCCCGCGACCCAGCGGTCCTCATCAGCGCTCGACACATTCGGTTCTGACTTCACCTTGGCGAGAATGAACTCGGCCTCGTGCGCAGCGCCGACCATCGTACCCGGCCGGTAGGCACCGACGATCGACCAGACGCGAGTACCATGCCTCGCCTGGTTCGGAGGATCGCCCGGCTCATCGGCCACGACCAGATCATCGTTCACGAAGTCGCGTGCCGCGATCACGGTCAGCCCCGAAAGGCTCTCGTGACCCGTGTCGAACCCCGTATCGAGAATCGCCACACGGACCCCCGAACCGCGATATCCCTCGAGATGCGCTGCGGGGATACCCAGCTCGCGCATCGCTCTGAAGTTCGGGCCGTAATCCGTGCTGTCATGAACCTGGCGCGCGGCCATTGCGGCCCTGGCGGCAACCGATCGTCCTGCCGTCATCACCATACCGACCGGTCGGATCGCCGCAACCGCCCGCACTCGCCGTATCGATCGCAGCTCGGAAGGCGACGCTTCCACGCTCACGGCCCGCAGCCACCGGCTCTCATGACGGATCGCGGCGCCGGTGCGCGCCACGCGCGTCACGAGATGCGGCGGAACCGGAAGGTCTTCGAGTACCGTGTCGCCTGCACCTTCTGGCGGGGTACCCGGCGCGTACGGATACGTGGAGTCCGGATGGAAGTAGACCCACACGACTGACGTGTCCGGCGTAACCGGAGCCCGCGCGCTGATCCACACGATGGCGGCTGACGCCGCGACGGCGGCCGCGGCCCGGCGCATCAACCGCCGTTCACGCCCGCTCCGGCCAGCACCTGGTCGAGGTGCACGCCCACGATGGAGCTGATCCCGGGCTCCTCCATGGTTACGCCGTACAGCCAGTCCGCGGATTCCATTGTGCGCGAGTTGTGCGTGATCACGATGAACTGGGTGTCGGCCTTGAACCGCTCCAGCATCGCGATGAAGCGCCCGATGTTGACGTCGTCGAGCGGTGCGTCGACCTCGTCGAGGACGCAGAAGGGGCTCGGCTTGACGAGGTAGATGGCGAACAGCAATGCGAGCGAGGTGAGCGCGCGTTCTCCGCCGCTGAGCAGGTGGATCCGCTGCGTCCGCTTTCCGCGCGGGGATGCGGTGATGTCGATCGGCGTTTCGAGTGGGTCATCCGGATCCTCCAGACGGATGTCGCACTCACCGCCCTCGAAAAGCGCATCGAACGTGTGCGTGAACTTCCCGCGGATCTGCTCGAACGTCGTGTTGAACAGTTCCTTGGCCGTTCGGTTGATCTGGCGGATCGCGTTCTGCAGGTCGTCGCGCGCCGCGACCAGGTCATCGCGCTGCGCGGTCAGGAACTCGAGCCGTGTGCTTTCCTCTTCGTGCTCTTCCATGGCGAGCATGTTGATCGGTCCGAGCCGTTCGATATCGGCCGTCACCGCGCTCAGGTCGGCACGCAGAAACTCGAGGTCGGCACTGACCGGCTCGGCTTCCTCGGCGAGTTGATCGAACGGCCGGCCCCACTCCGCTTCGAGACGGTCGCGGACGCGGCGCTCTGTCGACAGTGCTTCGGCACGCTGAAGTTCGAGCCGGTGGCGAACCTCGCTTGCTTCGTCCGTGCTGCGCCGCAGCCCGCGGACTTTCGTCTCGAGGCCGATCGCGCGGTCCGCCGCCTCGGCGAGACGGTCCTCGACCGAGCGTACTCCGGCTGTCGACGTTTCGCGGTTCTCGAACAATGTTTCGAGTTCGGCAGCCGCCGTCTCGCGCAGCGCGGCCAGTTCCTCGATCGTGTCGCGGTTGGCGCGCTCCTCGTCCGCCAACGCTTCGAGTCGTGCCACGGCGTGCTCGATGTCCTGCTTCGCGACGGCCATACGCCTGTCGATCGCGGTCAGCGAGCCTTCGGCTCGAGCGTGCGACACCCGTATCTCGGCCTCCTCGTCTCGCACTGCCTCCCACGCTGCTTCCCGCTCCGGCAGTGAGCCTGTCGCCCGCTGCCATGCTGCACGGTGTTCCTTGAGCGCGACCTCGGTGCCGAGATGAGCGGCCCGGGCCTCTTCGCCATCCGCGCGAGCCGCACCCACTGAGGCATTCGCCTCGTCGCGCCGCTTCTCCAACTCAGCGATCGCGCGTGCGGCGCGGCCCCGCTGGCCGGCACGTGTGTCCTCGTCCGCCGCTGTCCGGCGCAACTCGAGTTCGACTTCGTGGAGCAGACCGAGCAGCGCGCGCAACGACGATTCGCCTTCGGAAACGCGGTTCGCCGCGTCGGCTCTCGCACGCGACATCTCGTCGACGCGGACCAGTGCCTGATCCGCCTTCTCACGCATCGCGGTCAAACGCTCGCGACGGCCGACAAGCACCGGTTCGTCCGGACGTTCGCCCGCGAACTGCATCTCGGCGATCACGGCTTCGAGCCGTGCCAGCGCGGTCCGCGGCAGAAGCGCAACTCCGCCCTTGTCCTGCTGGTTCTCGTCGATCCAGCGACGGACGGCGGCCATCGAATCGTCGCTCTCGACCACCAGCATCTGCAGAAGCGAACCCAGCGCGGCCTCGAGTGCAGCGCCCCGCTCTGCCGGCAGCTCCAGCACATCGGCCAGCGGGCCGACCAGTCCGGGCAGCTGCCCGCGCGATCCGAGTGCGGCCGCGACCGCCGGCGCGAAGCCGTGGAAGTCGCGGTCCAGCTTCTCGAGCGCACCGACCTGTGCGCCGAGCCGGCTCGACTCCTCTTCCACGGATGCCAGCGCGACGCGCGACCCCTGCTCCGCCTCGCGCAGCGCCGTGACTTCGGACTCGAATGCGACCTTCCGTTCCTCGAGATCAGCCTTTTTCGCGGCAAGTTGGCGGGCCTGCTCCGCGAACAGGTCGCCCTGCTCGTCGAGGCGCTGCGCTTCAGCGCGAAGCTCGGCCATCTCGTCGCCAAGCCGCTCGAGCAGTGCCTCGGATTCCCTTGCCCGGGCTGCGGCCCGATCGGCACGCGCCTCGAGCGTGCCCAGCTCGCGCGTCAGCTCCGTTTCACGGGCGCGTGCGTCCTCGTCCGCGCGGCGAACCTCCGTGACTTCCCGTCGCAGCGCCGCGTTCCGCTCCTGGATCTCGGCAACCCGGCCCGCCAGTGTTTCGACCACGCCGTGCTGCCCGCTACGCTCCGTATCGAGGCTCGCCACCTCGGCGCGACGGTTGGCCAGTCGCGCGTCCAGCTCGTCGCGCTCCGCCGCGATCTGCACCAGCCGCCGGTCAGCCGCCGCAGACCGCTCCTGAGCAACGGCCAGGTCGCGCTCGCGGTCAGCGATTCGACGCACCACGGCCTCGTGTTCGGCTGCAACCACGCCGCGCTGGCGGCTCAACTCGGTCGATTCCAGGCGACACTTCTCGAGTTCCGCCTCCGCGGCGCTCAACTCGGCCCGCGCTCCCGGATCGTCGCGCTCGATGCCCTCCAGCCGTGCAGTCGTCTCGTCGAGCATCTGGCGCACCTGCTCGAGTTCCGCATTCGCGACCGCCACCTCCAGCGACAGCCGGCGCGCGCGAAACTCGGCATAGCGCTGCGCACGACCCCGCTGCCTGGCCAGGCTGCGCACTTTCGTTTCGACCTCGCCGACCAGGTCCAGCAGTCGGGCCAGGTCCGCCTCCGCTGCCTCCAGACGCCGCTGCGCCGACTTGCGACGGTCCTTGTACCGGCCGATGCCGGCCGCTTCCTCGAACAGGTGGCGCCTCTCATCGGCCCGATCCGACAGGATCGCATCCACCATGCCCTGCTCGATCACGGTGTACGCGTTCGCGCCAAGCCCCGTGTCGCGGCACAGATCCAGGATGTCGCGAAGCCGTGTCTGCGTACGATTCAGCTGGTAGTCGCTGCCTCCCTCCCGGAACACCGTCCGCCGAATCTCGACGTCCTTCTGCGGGATCGGCAGCCGGCCGTCCCTGTTGTCGAAGCTCAACGCGACCTCGGCCCTGTTCAGCGGCCGCCGCTGCGTCGTGCCCTGGAAGATTGCCTCTTCCATTCGCGAGCCGCGGATCGCCGTCGGCTTCTGCTCGCCGAGCACCCACCGGATCGCGTCGCTGATGTTCGACTTGCCGCAACCGTTCGGTCCCACGATCGCCGTGATGCCATCGTGGAAGTGAAGCTCCGTCCTGTCAGCGAAAGACTTGAAGCCATACAGCGTCAGACTGCGCAGCCTCATGGATGGCTCCGTCCGATGCGCACGACGAGCGTATCTTCGACGCCTGCGGCGCGCAGCCGATCGCGCATGACTAACGCTTCGGTGGGACCCGCGTACGCGCCGGCGTACACGTAGAATCGCGATGGGCCCTGCGTGTAGGGCACTTCTATCACGTAACTGGGCAAGTCCTGAGCCTCGAGTGCGGTGATTCTCTGTTCTGCGTCGCCGCGGAACTGGTACTGTCCGACAAGGAACGCGAGCGGTGTCTCGCGGACATCGAACTCCGACGCCGCGATCTTCAGGCCCTCCCCAACCAGACGCAGCATGGTGGCGCTCGCCGTCGCGCTGTCCGTCATTGGACCCGCGAGAACGCGGTAGATGATTGCATCGTCCGCTGCTCGCACCGGCGCGACGATGAACACGAGGTCCGGCGCCGCCAGTGACAGCGAATCCGCCCGGAGAACGGCCGAGTCGAAGTCCGCGTACGACTCGATCGCCACCGAGAACCCCAGGAGGCTGCCCGCCGGCACAGCGACCGCCGCACCATCCGGGCCGCTCGGAGCGGGGCTCGTTTCGCCCGGCCCCGCGAGCAGCCGGCCGCCAAGCCAACCGGCCGCCGCAACGAGCAGGATGACCGCGGCCCACGGGAGTACCCGCCGCCACGCCGCTCCCTTCAACGTGCGCGGCGCTGGCGGCGTCTTCTCTGATTCCGCCGGCCGTGACTCGGTCGCCGTCTCGACCGGGTCCGCCGCGACCCGCTGTCTGGCCGCGATGTCCGCTTTCAGCGCCTGCCTGGCGTCTTCCTTGGCCGCCAGAGCGGGTTCGCCGCCCGCCGCGTCAGGCTCCGGTTCATGCCCAGGCTCGCGCTCGGGCTCGGCCGGCGCAGCCGCAACCGGCGGCTCAGCGGCCGGCTCGGGCGCAACTGGCCAGACTGGCCGGATTACGCCCTCAACACGAATCGTATCGGAGAGCATGGCTGCGGTGGCCGCAACCTCTGTTTCGTCGGCAAGCACGACGACGGCGCGGATCCGGTCCGCCAGAGCGTCGAGCCCGGGCACTCCCAGAGGCGCGTAGGCCAGCAGCAGGACATCAGCCGATGTCAATTCAGCCAGCAGGCGAGTCCACGCCGGCGCCGCCATCAGCTCGGCCGGATCCGGCGCCACCGCACCCGGCGGAACGAAGCCGAACATCTCGCCGGCAGGCTCGATCATCACGCGCTCGATCGATGCGCCGAACAGGATCGCGTCCGCCACGCCCTCCGTGTTGGCCGCGTGAAGCAGCTCGTGCAGGGCGGGCTGCTCGAAATCGAGATCGGCCAGGACCACACGGCGCTCGCCCGCCCCCAGCGCACGGGCCAGCCCGATTGCCGCCCGCGCAGGCCATTCCGTCCCGCGCAGATCACGCGCGCACACCAGTAACGCCGCCGCGGGCATGCGGCCGGCGTCGAAGTGCTTGCTCAGATCATGGGACGCGCTGCCGCTGTTCGGATCGAACGGCACCGCTTCGGGCCACAGACCCAGGCTCATTGCATTATGGTCACGAGGTCACGTCGGGGCCGCAATAATGTAAGGACCGCGCCCCCCGGAATAAAGGCGGGGCCGTGGTCCGCACTTGGGTGAAACTAGAATGAGGGACCGAACGATAGCGAGAACACGCCGCTCCGGTCGGGCCGGCTGAGGGGAAAGGCGTAATCCATCCGGAGTATCGTGTAGAAGACGTTCATGCGCAGGCCGAATCCCCATGAGAACAGAGGCTCGCGCGTCAGGTACGGGTCCTCGCCGGGCTTGCGGTCCCAGCCGACCGTCACGCTGCGGCTTTCCGAGCAGTCTTCCATCCGCGTGAACCCGGCCACGACGCAGATGGATTCGTCCCAGGCCATTCCCCCGTCGAAGAACGCGACGGCATCGACGGGCGGGAAGTTGCCCAGGAACCCGATCTGGAGTTCCTTGATGACCGGCACGCGCACTTCGAGATTCATGATCGCTGCATTGGAGCCGATCAGCTGGTCGCGCACCGGGCAGCGTGAAAGCGACGTCTCGGCAGCGAAGCTGCGGCTGTCCATGCACTCGTCGCCGTCCAGCCGGAACGAGCCGCCGTCGTAACCGCGCAGGAAGTACGGCCCGCCCCAGTACAGCGAGAACCGGTTCGAATCATCACCGAACCTGGAGAGTCCGATGAGGCGGGATGCGAACACTACTTTCTGGTCGATGTTCCAGTAGTTGCGGAAATCCACCAGCGCTTCGCTGAACTGAAGCCCGCCAACCGTACGCGAAAACTGCAACCTGTAGCGTCGGCCCACGACCGGACCCGTCCAGCCCGCCAGCGAGTTGTCGAACACGAGTGCGGCCAGCGGTTGCACGTAGCTCAGTCCGCCGAGCGGATCATCCTGTTGAACGTACTCGCCGGTATTGACGTCGAATCCGCGATAGAGGATGTCACTGGAATAGTGGACGGCGTTGACGCCTGCTTCGATTCGACGGAACGCGCTGAATGGGTAGCTCATCAGCGCCTGACCGCTGCGAATGATGTCACGCACGAGTACTTCTGCGCGCACGTCGCGTGGCTGGCCGTCCACTTCCAGCGTCATGTATGCGGCGCCGAAGTAACGGTACAGCGGCTGCTGCGACACCGCGGCACTCAGGTTCGCCCGTGTCTTCAGAAAATTGTAACCCGCATAGAAGCTGGCATCCGACAGCGAGCCATTGATATTGGCGGCTGCAAGAATGTTGTGGTTGCCCAGCATGTCCGAAAGCGCGATGAAGCTGCCGCCGTAGATACCGTTGCCGTAGGAGCCACCGACCGTCGCGCCGATCGTCGGCCTGCCGATCATGTCCGGCGTGAAGCTGACATTGTAGTCGTCGTGAGCGAATGCGGTCGTGTCCGGCAACGCGTGCGCCGCATTGTCGAGCAGCTTGACCACGCTCACGGGTGCGAGCGCTTCGGACGCAACCGCCTGAGCCGCCGCACTGCGCCGGAACGTGCCGTTGTTGCGATACAGGCTCGCATCGAAGCGCGACTCGCGGTCCGGCTCGCGCGTCGACACTGATCCGCCTTCGGCGGGGCCCGCTCGATCGACGTCGCCGATCCAGTCGTCGTTCACCACGTCCGCGATGACCGGTCCGACCCCGACCGCCATGCGAGGCAGCGTGCGCGGATCCTCGACCCGGTAGATGTTGTAGCCGGCCTGTTCGAAGTAGACGAACGCGAGCGACCCGCTGGCCGACCAGGACAGCACCGGACTCAATGGGCCGATCCCGATCACGCCCGACAGCACGTCGGTGATGCGAGAGATCTGCTTGCTGCCCATCTCGTACAGGTACAGGTCGTTCGTGCCGGTCCTGTCATTGACCCAGATCAGCGACTCACCGTCGGGCGACCACACCGGATTCACGTTCTTGCCCGCATCCTGGCCCGGCAGAATCTCGAGCGAGTAGTCGTCGAGCGACAACAGTGCCACACGGTAGTTGCCGTATGACAGCGACTCGATATCCGCTTCCGGACCGCGGTCCGTAGTGAAGGCGATCCTGGTGCCATCGGGTGACCATGCGGGAAGAAGGTCCGCATATCTGTCGTTGGTCAGCCGCTCGAGCCGGCCCTCGAGGTCGGTCACGAAAAGGTCGCTCAGCCCTCCGTCCATCCCCATGAACACGATGCGCCGGCCGTCAGGCGACCAGCTCGGGTTCGACAGCCCGTTCAACACGTCGTACGTCAGCTTCTTCCAGACCCGGCGCTCGCGCAGGTCGTAGATGTACAGCGCATCCCGCCCGCCGGTCTGGGCCGCGAACGCAACGTATCGGCCGTCCGGCGAGAACGACGCGCTCGAATTCATGTATCGCAGCGACTCGAAGCCGCCACCTCTCGCCGACTCGATCAGCTTCCGCTCGATCTCGCCCGTCCGCGCATCCGCCAGGTACAGATCGAACGAAAAACCACCCTCCTGTGACAGGAAGACCATGTCCTTCCCGTCAGGCGACAATGCCGGCGCTATGTACCAGGGATCCTCCAGCTTCTCGTGGGCCGTCAGCTTCGTCGAGAACGTCGCCGGCCGCCGGAAATCGGCGACCTGCGGCAGATACTGGGCCCGTACCGCCGCCGTCCACTCCGCACTCAGCTCCGACAGTGAAACGCCGAGCGTCGACACGAAAGCCCGCTCGACTCCCGTCCGCGGCGCCTTCTGCAGCAGGATGCCGACAACCTCGTCCCCCCATTTCGACCCGATGTATGACCACAGCGACTGGCCGAACCGGTATGACAGGTAGTCGTCACGGTACATCATTTCATCGATCGTCCGCAGATACCCCGCCAGCGCCGCGTCGCGGAGCCAGCTCTGCGTGTGCGGATCGATCGTCCCGATCGACAGGTACTCCGCCATGCCTTCCATGAACCACAGCGGAAGACGACCGACAAACGGCGACGCATCCGTCAGGACGCCTCCCCGGAAGATCACATCGTACTGGAAACCGTGCACCAGCTCGTGCGTCAGAACGTGATCGAAGTCCGCGTATGATCCCGTGAACGGCAGGATCATCCGGCTCTTCAGCGCTTCCGTTACACCGCCCGTGCTCTCATCGATGAAGCTGGACAGCGCGTTCGTCTGCTGGAAATCACTGTGTGAAGCGTAGACGATCAGCGGCTTGCGGTCCCGGAACTGATGCTGCAGGACACGCGACAGCCGACCGTACGAACGTTCGATCATCCGTGCCGCGTCGAGCGCCGCTTCGCGCTCGCTCGCGTAATAATACACGTCGAAGTTCTCGGTCTTGATGACCTGGAAGTCGAACGACCGGTACTGCACCTTGTTGCGGCCGAAGTACTGCGCGCTGGCGAGCGCCGGAACTGTCGTCAGGATCGCCGCGACCAGCATCGCGATCACGCTTCGCAGCATGGCACCTCCTACGCTTCCAGTGCCTGCGCCGGAGCGTCGCCCCACAGCCGCTCCAGCTGATAGAACTCCCGCGCGGCGGGATGGAATACGTGTACCACGAAGTCGATGCAGTCGATCAGGACCCAGCGCCCCGACCGCAGGCCTTCGACGTGGCTCGGCCGCACGCCCGACTCCTTCAGCTTCTCGATGATGTGCTCGGCGATCGAACGGACATGTGTGTCCGACGTGCCCGTCACCAGCAGGAAGTGATCCGTCGCGTCCGACAGGCCGCGCAGATCCAGAACCAGGATGTCTGTGCCTTTCCTGTCACGCGACGCCTCGACGGCCTGATCGAGGCCGTCCGGCCGCGACCCGACCTCGATCCCGTCTGCCTTTGCCCTGCCGCTTTCATGCACTCGTTCCGTCCCCGCCTCCACGGCCGCCGCCTCACCGCACAGCCGCCGTCGTCGAACCCAGCCTGCCCGCCGGCTCAGTCGGCCTTGATCACCCACACCTTGATCTCGGGTCGGACGTCCGCGTGCAACTTCACCTGTACGGTGTACACGCCCAGCGCCTTGATCGGCTCCTCCAGTTCAACCTGCCGGCGATCGACCTCAAAGTCCAGTTCCTGGTCGTTGAGCCGGTCCGCAATGTCGCCCGTCGTGATCGAGCCGAACAGTTTCGACTCCTCGCCAGCCTTCGCGTGGAACGTCAGCGACACTTCCTCGAGTTGCGATGCCCTGCGCCTCGCCTCCAGGTAGGCCCGCTTGCCCTTTGCCTCTTCGCGACGCTTCTCGTCATCGAGCTGCCGAACGTTCGCCGACGTCGCCTCGTACGCCAGGCCGCGGGGCAGCAGATAGTTCCGGGCGTACCCGGTCTTCACCGTGACGATCTCGCCCGACTCGCCAAGGTTCGACATGGCCTCCCGCAGGATCACCTTCACGTGCTTCATCTCTCGCTCCGTCAGTTGTCGGGCGGCCGCGCCGGCGCCCACCGCCGTCGAATGTCAAACCAGATGTCCGACAGGCCGACCACGAACGCCGCCGCCATCACCAGTGGATACAGCAGCACGCCAATCACGAACGCCAGCGCGAGCACGATCGGACCGGGCATGCCCGCCAGCACCAGCAGCACACCCACACCGCGCAACGCGTACAGCGTTGCCGTGAACGCCAACAGGTTCGAGCCCGCCCGGCTCGCCACCTCGCCCAGCGGGATCAGCACCAGCAGAAGTCCCGCGATCAGCAGCCACACCAACTCGTCGGCGAAACGGAACTCCGCCAGCGGCCGCAGCGCGTCGCGACGCCGCAACGCCACCCGCCAGTACACCCACCACGCCACGGCCAGGCCTGACAGGCTCGAGATCGCGACCAGCGCCGGGAACAGGAGCGCCTGCACCTGCGCACCCTGCCGCATCGCCTCGACCAGGACCGCACCGCCCTCGCGCTCCGACAGCATGCTCAGGTACGGCTCGTAACCCGCTGTCAGGCGAAGCCGCACCGTCGTATCGAGCTGCACGAACGACTCCGGCATCACCAGTGCGGCCGCAGTGACCGTTACCGCCGCCGACGCCACAGCGATCAGGCCGCGGTCGAGAAACCGATCGCCGCCGATCACCGCGTACGAAACCAGGAACCATGCGCCTACGATCAGCGCCCAGCCCCGCGCGAAATCCGTCAGCGGGTCGGCTGACCCACGCAACAGCAGCGCCGCGCCCAGCAGCCCGAGAATGATCATCGCCGGCCGCCGCGGCGGCAACGATATCAGCATCAGGCTCAACGGCAACAGAATCAGCAGGCCGGCATACCCGACCGAGAAGAACCCGGTAACGACAGCCAGCCCGATCGCTCCGGCCCAGCCCGTCGCCTTCGATGCCACCTATGCGACCGATCGCCCCGTATACGGCACGAGCGCCAGGTACCTCGCTCGCTTGATCGCGGTGCACACCTGCCGCTGGTGCCGCGCGCACATCCCCGTCATCCGCCGCGGCAGGATCTTGCCCTGCTCCGTCGTCATCCGGGACAGCGTCTTGTCATCCTTGTAGTTGATCCAGCGAACCCCTGACTCGCACAGGGGACAGGTCTTCGATCCTCGCCGTGCCATCAGTCATCCCCATCGTCGTCGGAGTCATCATCATCGTCGTCGTCTTCGCTCCGCGAACGCGTAGCGATGGACATCGGCGCTGTCGGCTCGCCCTCGTGCAGCACGATCAGGTACCGCAGCAATCCTTCGTCCAGCTTCAGCAGCCGCTCGAACTCCGGCAGCGCTTCGCCAGGTGCCGAGAACTGCGTCACGATGTAGAAGCCGTTCGTTCGCTTCCGGATCGGGAACGCGAGCTGGCGCCGGCCCCACTGGTCGATCGGGCCCAGTTCGCCGCCACCCGTCTCCGTCATGTGCTGGTGGAACCGATCCAGCTTCTCCTGGATCTGCTCGTCGGTCAGCTGTGAATCGAAGATGTAGACAATCTCGTACGCCCTCACGTCTTTCCTCCCTCGGTCTGGGCGGCCCGGCCCCAGCGGGGGGCGGGCAGGAGTAAAGCAGGTAAAGATAATGACATGGACGGCCTACCGGAAGAGGATCGCGCGGTCGGCCGGACGCCAACCTCTACTGCTGCGCGACCGAAACCGCGTTCTGGATCGCGGCGATGAGCTGCGGATAGGCCGCCCACGCGACGCGCGCCGATTCCAGCTCGAGCCGCTCCCGGTTCGTGTGGGCGAACCGTTCTTCGCCTGGCGCGTAGCCGATCGTGGGAATGCCGTGTATACCGCACGTATGTCCGCCATCGGTCGCGAACGTCCACGGTCGCACGGCGGGCGTGGTCGACGTCATTGCCGTAACGGCGTGTAATGCGGCGCGCACGATGGGCGCGTCGTTCGCCATCAGAAACCCAGGCGTGAACATACGACGGTCGCGCTCCTGGCCGGTCCATGTGCGCTGGTGTTCGGCGTTGAAGCGAACCTTCAATGTGAACGGCTCGGGCAGTTGGACATTCTGGCGCAGGAACGTTTCAAGCTGATCGACCGCATCGTCGTCGGTGGTGCCGGGCAACACTCGCCAGTCCACGACGATGCGCACGATGTCGGGGATCACGTTGTAGCTGGTTGGCCGGGTTTCTATCGCGGTAGCCGCGAGCGACGAGCGGCCGAGTACGGGATCACGCCCGAGTGTCCGGTCGAACCGCTCGATCTGCGGGAGCACGAGCGGCAGGACACTGACAGGATTGTGGGCGCGGTCGGGCGCGCTCGCGTGGCCCGCCACACCTTCGATCTCGATCATGAGTTCGGCGCGGCCGCGGTGCCCGATGCAGATATCGCCGTTCGTGGATTCGCCAATGATGACTGCCGCCGGTGTCACTTCTCCCGACGCGATCAGTCGTTCCATACCCCAGCCGCCGCGTTCTTCGAGCACGGTGTGGGCGACGATCACATCGCCATGCGGCCGGTTCTCGACGAAGCGGGCCGCCGCGTAGGTCTGGATCGCGAGCGGCCCCTTGATATCCATGGCGCCGCGGCCGTGCAGGAACCCGTCCGCGACGACTCCGCCATGCGGTGGATACTCCCACGTACCGACGTCGCCGATGTCGACGACATCGAGGTGGCAGCTGACCATTACGGGGGGCGCCGCGCCTGTGCCCCGGATCCGCCCGATCGCGCTGCCGGTCTCGTCGATCCACGCGTCATCGAAGCCGAGCGTCTCGTACTCCATGCGAACGCGCTCCGCGACGTCCTTCTCGGCGCCGGGAGGACTCGGGATGCGGATGAGTTCCTGCGCGAACGCGATCGTTCGATCGAACGAAAGGTCAGGCATCGGGCTGAGAACTCGTCGCCCTAACCCAGCACCGCGCCAATGACCTGTCGGACCCCGGCCAGCAGCGATTCCCAACCGGTCGCGGCGTCCGAGACGGTCACGCCGTGGATCCGCGCGAACCATGGCGCCAGGACGAGCGACACGACACTCATCAGCTTGATGAGGATGTTCATGGACGGGCCGGACGTGTCCTTGAACGGGTCGCCCACGGTATCACCGACGACGGCGGCCTTGTGCGGATCGGAGCCCTTGCCGCCGTGCGCGCCCTGCTCGATGTACTTCTTCGCGTTGTCCCAGGCACCGCCCGAATTGGCCATGAAGAGGGCCATCAGAACACCGGCGAGCGTCGCGCCGGCCAGCATGCCGCCGAGCGCCAGAATGCTGAAGTAGCCGACCACGACGGGAGCCGACACGGCAACGAGGCCGGGCGCGATCATCTCGCGCAGCGCGGCGCGCGTCGAAATGTCCACACAGCGGGCGCTGTCCGGCCTGGCCGTACCCTCCATCAGGCCGGGGATCTCGCGGAACTGGCGGCGTACCTCCTCGACCATACCAGCTGCGGCGCGGCCCACGGCGGTCATGGTCATGGCTGCGATGAGCATCGGTATCGCACCGCCAATCAGCAGGCCGATCGTGACGGCCGGATCGATGATGTTCAGGCCGGTTGCGCGGAGCCCCACGGCCGAAGCGTATGCGCTGAAGAGCGCCAGCGCGGTGAGCGCCGCCGAACCGATGGCGAAGCCCTTGCCGATCGCGGCTGTCGTGTTGCCCTGCGAATCGAGTTCGTCCGTGATCTTGCGGACTTCCGGACCGAGGTGACTCATTTCCGCGATACCGCCGGCGTTGTCCGCAATCGGACCGTACGCATCGACCGACATTGTCACGCCGACCGTCGCCAGCATGCCGACCGCCGCGATTCCGATTCCGTACAGCCCGGCCATCGAGTAGGAAACGCCGATGGCCGCCGCAATCAGAAGCACGGGCACCACCGTTGACTCCATGCCGACCGCGAGCCCGTGAATGATGTTGGTCGCCGAGCCTGTTTCGCTCGCCTGCGCGATGCGCCGGACCGGCTTGCCCGCCGTGTAGTACTCCGTCACCAGGCCGATGAGGATACCGATCAGCGAACCCGCGACCATCGCCCAGAACGGACCGAGCGCAGGGTACTCACGGCCGGTCGCCGGGTCGAAGATCTGGAAGCCCAGTCCATCGACAATGAAGTACATGATGATGAGGAACAGGCCCGCCGCAACGAATGTGACGTTGCGCAGCGCCGCCGCCGGCCCGCCCCGCTCGAGCACCTTCATGAACGCGATTCCGACCAGCGATGTCAGCAGCCCGACCATGATCGTGAGCATCGGCAGCGCGAGTGCTTCTACGCGCTGTCCCGCGTACAACGGGCTGCTCGCGCCGATCGCGATCGTGGCGATAACGGCACCCACATAGCTCTCGAAGATGTCGGCACCCATGCCCGCCACATCGCCGACATTGTCTCCCACGTTGTCCGCGATCGTTGCCGGATTGCGCGGGTCGTCCTCGGGAATGCCCGCCTCGACCTTGCCGACGAGGTCGGCGCCCACATCGGCCGCTTTCGTGAAGATGCCGCCGCCGACGCGCGCGAACAGCGCGATCGAACTCGCACCCATCGCGAAGCCGCTGATCGTCTCGGCGAACACGCGGAACTCCAGATCGCTGATCGCGACCGAACCGTACACGTAGTACCAGATGCCGACGCCAACCAGACCGAGCGCCGCCACCGACAGCCCCATCACTGCGCCTCCGAAGAACGAAACGCGAAGCGCCTTGCCCGCACCGTGCTCCTTCGCCGCCGCTGTCGTTCGAACGTTTGCTCGCGTCGCCGCGGTCATGCCGAAGTAGCCGGCCAGGACGGAGCACAACGCGCCACTCACGTACGCAACCGCCACCGCACCGGTCGTCGCGAGCATCAGCAGTCCCGCAACGATCACCACGAACACGGCAAGCACCGAGTACTCGCGGCGCAGAAACGCCATCGCGCCTTCCTGGATCCGCACACCAAGCTCGGCCATGAGCTCCGTGCCGGTGCTCTGCCGCATGATGTACAGATACAGAACGAGTGCTCCCACCAGTCCGACGACACCCAGCACGGGCGCCAGCTGAGCGAGGCCTGTCAGTTCCGTCACGTCCCCTCCGTGTTGTTGTCGGCGCCACGCGGCGCGCGTTCAGCTCCTGTTACCGGACCCGGGCGTGGACGGGACGCGTCCTCAGCGATTGAACCGGTTCGCTGCAGCATCCACGCCTCCCGTCACCCACACCGCCACCGCTTCCACCAGGTCGGGCAACAGCGCCAGAATTGCCGATTCCTCTTCGTCGTCGAACTCACCGAGTACCCAGTCCGCCAGCTCGACATCGGACGGCGGCTCACCGACGCCGATCCTGAGCCTGGCGTACTCCTGCGTCCGCAGCGAAGCCTCGACCGAACGCAGCCCGTTGTGTCCGCCCGCACTGCCGCGGGCGCGCATGCGAACGCGGCCGATATCGAGAGCCGCATCGTCGACCAATACGAGGAGATCGGTCGCGACTTCAAAATCCGGCCGCAACTGGAGCGGCGTCAGCACTCCGCCGCTCCTGTTCATGTATGTCGTTGGCTTCACCAGCAGCACCGGCAGTCCGTCCAGCGACCCCTGCGACACTCTCGCCCGGCCGTCTCTGCGGTACGCCGGGAACCCCCACCGGTGCCGGGCCTCGTCGAGGACCCACCAGCCGACGTTGTGGCGAGTCGCCGCGTACTCTTCGCCCGGGTTGCCGAGCCCGCATACGACACGCATCACACGTAACGACTACTTGTCGTCGCCGTCCTCGTCGTCCTCCTTGCCGCGCGCGATCACTTCCGGCTCCGCCACCTCGCCCTCGACCGCTGCAGCCGCCTCCTCCTCTTCTGCCTCGACCACGAGCGTCGGCGCCATCAGGCTGCACACCGTACGTTCCGCGTCGACCAGGAACTCGACACCCTCCGGCTGCGCGATATCACCCACGTGCACGGAGTCGCCGATCTCGAGCGCGGAAATGTCCACATCGAGCGTTGTCGGGATCCTGTCCGGCAGGCACCTCACCTCGATCTCGCTCAACGAGTGCTGCAGAACGCCGCCAGCCTTCACACCCGGCGCCGCGCCGACCAGCCGGACCGGGACCTGCACCGTGAGCATCTCGCCGGCGTGGATCTGGTAGAAGTCAACGTGCACGACATCGTCGCGGTACGCGTGTCGCTGGACCTCGCGGACCAGCGCACGCGACGGTTCCGTTTCGCCGTCAATGTTCATCGTGATCACCGTGCTCTCGATACGGATCTTCGAGAACAGGGTCATCAACTCGTGCGCGTCGACCGACAGCTTGCGTGTCTCCTCGCCGTGACCGTAGATCACCGCCGGCACACGGCCCGCCGCGCGTAGCTTGCGCGCGCTGCCCTTGCCCGTCCCCTCGCGTGATTGTGCGCCCAGTGCTGCGTTTGCCATCCTCGTTTCTCCTTCAGTCGAACAGCTGGCTCACAGACTCGTTCGAATGCGTGTATATGATCGCGCGCGCCAGCAGCTCCGCGACCGACAGGACCTTCAGCTTCGCGAACCGCTTCGCTTCCGGTACGTTCAACGTGTTCGTCACCACGACCTGGCTGACCGGCGCATTCTGCAGCCGTTCGACCGCCGGACCCGACAACAGCGCGTGCGTCGCCGCCGCGTAGATCTCCGTGGCGCCACGATCGCGCAGCGCGTAGACAACGCTCTCGAGCGTGCCCGCCGTGTCGATCATGTCGTCGACAATTATGCACGATCGGCCCTCCACCTCGCCGACCACCTGCATCACTTCCGCCACGTTCGGCGCCGGGCGACGCTTGTCAATGATCGCGAAGCTCGCATTCAATCGCCGCGCAAAGCCCCTCGCCATCTTCGCCGCGCCCACGTCCGGCGCGACCACCACCGGGTCCTTCAGATCCAGCGTCCGGAAATAGCGCGTCAGTACGGGCGCCGCGTACAGATGGTCCACCGGCACGTCGAAGAAGCCCTGGATCTGGTGCGTGTGGAAGTCGATTCCCAACACCTTGTCCGCGCCTGCCGCCTCGATCAGGTTCGCGACCAGTTTCGCTCCGATCGCGACTCGAGGCTGGTCCTTGCGGTCCTGCCGCGCGTACCCGAAATACGGCATGATCGCCGTTACCCTCGCCCCCGACGCCCGCTTCGCCGCGTCGATCAGGAGCAGCAGCTCCATTATCGTCTCCGCCGGCGGTGGCGTCGGCTGCAGGATGAAGACGTCCCGCCCGCGCGCGTTCTGGTTCAGGCGAACGAAAATCTCGCCATCGGCGAATCGCCGGACCGTCAGGTCGCCCAGGGGCATGCCGATCTGGTCGGCGATCTCCTGCGCGAGCGGCGGATTCGCCGTGCCTGCCAGGAGCAGCATTGGAGCCGGTGTCGGATTCTCCGCCATGCCGTTGGATCCGGGACTAGATCATGTACGCGACAGCCCAAAAGGTTAGCGCGCGCACGCCGGAGGGTCAACTCACCGGGGGCCGGCGAGTCACCGGGGGACGTTGGTCCGGGCCGGCATCGGCAGGTGGACGTCCGCGAGCCTCGCCATGGTCCGCTGGTGGACGGCCTGGGCACGCCCACCGGACAGGCCAACGGCATCGATGTACTCCTGGGTCGCGCGGTCGAGGGGCATGACCGGGTCGAGGAGTGCGGCGAACGTGATGGCGTTGTCGACGTG
Source organism: Longimicrobiales bacterium (assembly GCA_035513345.1). Classification (GTDB taxonomy): domain Bacteria; phylum Gemmatimonadota; class Gemmatimonadetes; order Longimicrobiales; family RSA9; genus DATKCF01. Next base: position 20,315 of record DATKCF010000030.1, on the reverse strand, counting down.
TGTCGCGATGACGGCTTCCTCTGCCCTGGCCAGGGCGAGCTTCATCCAGCCTTCGGTCTCGTCGTCGCGGCGCTGGCGTTCGCGCAGGCCGCGCACTACGACATCGGGACGGAATCGGCGCCAGCGGCCCTCGTCGTCATCGGCGGCGGCTTCCGGTGTGGTGAGGGGCGGCTGTATCGCGATGGGCGGGTCGCGATCGATCCGGTCATCGGGTTCGGCCCTGACCAGGACGCGTGTCCGGACGGCGCTGGCGATCGAGTCGCCCAGGTCGAGCTCGAGCAGGTAGCGAGGCAGCGATTCCTCGAGCGGCATGCGCTCACGGACGAGTTGAACGAAGGCGTGGGCCTGGTCGACATGTGTCTCGACGAGGGCCTCCCACGCCAGCGCCGTCGTTACCTCGAGGCGGCTGCGCAGCGTGTCCGGCAGACGTCGTGTCGAGAAGCGGGCTGGTCCGGCCATGCGTCCTTCACGATGAGGGATTCCCGGGGGTGGATTCGAACCACCATTGGAGGAGCCAAAGTCCTCAGTCCTGCCTTTAGACGACCCGGGAGCGGAGCCTGCAAGTTAAAGCCAGTCCGCATCCCGATCAACGCCGCGATCGCCGATCGTGACAGTCTCGACCACGCGGACGTCAGGGAACCGGCCGCGCAGGACGGCGGCGGTTTCGGCCCGCCGCCGCACATCGTCGAACACACCGAAGATGGCGGATCCGCTGCCTGACAGGAGCGCAATGTCGGCGCCGCCATCGCGGATCACATCGCGCACAGCGACGAGGCCGTCGATACGTCCGAAAACGGTGTCCTCGAAGTCGTTCGCGGCGAATCGGGCGACGGCGTCCCACGTCGACAGCGATCGCGCGCCGATCACGCGAGCGCCGGGCGGCGCTGTTCCCTCTCTGGCCCGGGCCAGCAGCGTGTAGGCTTCGGCCGTCGCCATGGGCGTCGTGGGCCAGGCCACCAGGATGGGCCGTTCGGGAAGCGGCTCGAGTTCGAGTAGTCGGTCGCCCCTGCCCCATGCGAGGGCTCGGGCGGCGCCGCTCATGAAGAACGCGACATCGCTGCCAAGACGCGCGCCGATCTCGATCAGTTCCGGAGCACCGAAGGGCTGGCCGTACAGCGTGTTGAGTGCGTGGAGCGTGGTCGCGGCATCGCTCGACCCGCCGCCCAGGCCGGCGCCGATCGGGATGCGCTTCACGAGTCCGATACGGACGGCGGGCGGGCGGCCGAGCCGGCGGTGGAACACGCCGACGGCCCGGTAGGCGAGGTTGTGCTCGAGCTCGCCCGGCACGTGACCGTCGACCTCGAGATGGATGCCGGGCTCGCCGGTCTCCACCGTGATGTCGTCGGCGAGCGCAATCCGGCAGAAGAGCGTTTCAATGCCATGGTAGCCCGACGACTCCCGGGCCAGCACGTGCAGGAACAGGTTGATCTTCGCGTTCGCCGTCCCGCTCGGCATGCGGCTCAGTCGGTTTCGCGCTGTGTCTGTCGTTCGACCGCTTCCTCGACGACTTCCTCGGTCCGGGCCACACCGGACAGCGACAGGCCGAGGCGGCTCGCGTAATACAGGCCCATCAGCGTCACAGGCAGGAACCCGGCGATGTGGAAGCCGACGGCAAACGCGAGCACCGTGCTCGTTTCCTGCGCCCACAGTCCGACCAGCATGATCCTCGCCGCGAACTCGTACGTTCCCCAGAACCCGGGCGCCGCCGGCACGGCCACGATGAAGCCGAGACCCGAGTTGAAGAAGACGGCAACACTGAAATCGAGGTCGAGGCCGAACGCCCTGAACGCCAACCAGAAGGCCGCGCTGTTGACGAGCCACAGGACCGCGCTCCATGCGACCGCCTCGACCATCAGCCGCGCGTTCCGCAGGATCGTGGCGCCGGCGAGGAACGCCTCGAGCGCGTTGACCAGGGGCCGGCGGATCGCGAGCGGCAGGATCCGGTTCGCGATGGTCTCGAACGCTCGCACGGTCTGACGTGGCCACAGGACGAGCAGGAACAGGACGACCGTGGCCAGTGCGACCGTGATGCCGAGCGTGCGCGCAATGCGGGGAAAGTCGACTTCCGCGCTCGTCGGCCAGTCCGGGAAGCCGGGCATTGCCGCTGCGACGAACAGGAGCACGACCAGCGTAAGCGCGTCGAGCATTCGTTCGATGACCAGCGATGACAGCGCGGCCACCACGGGAATCGGCTCGAGCCGGCTTACCGCGTAGGCGCGCGCAAACTCGCCGACACGTGCCGGCAGCAGGTTGTTCGCCATGAAACCGATGTTCACTGCGGCGAACCGTGAGTGGAACGTGGTGCCACGCTGGACGGGATCGAGGATGCAGCGCCAGCGCCACGCACGGATCCAGAAGACGAACGTCGCGAGCGCCGTCGCCAGAAGCAGCAACAGCGGGTCCGCCTGACCCATCTCGTGCACCATCTCGCCCAGGTCCTGACCACGGAACGTGTACCAGAGCAACCCGGCGCTGATGGCGACGCCGACTGCGGTCTTCCAGTTGAGAAATGGGTGCGACTTTCGTCTGGCGGTTGCGCCGGCTTCAGCGCTGGACGGGTCCAGCTTCTTGCCGGGCGTTGTCACCGCAATGCGCTCATCAGAAGGCCATAGAGTTCGTCGAGCGCTTCACGCGTCTCCGAATCGGATCCCAGTGTGTGTGCGATTCGGGCGCGCAGCACGGCCGCGCGCTGTCTCGGATCGGCGGGTGATTCGGACTCGACCGCCGCCGGTCGCGCCGCTGTCTCGACCGTCTGGGAGGCAACACGGTCACCATACCGCGCAACGAGTTCCTCGCGCAGCGTTCGCAGCCGGCTGAGCGCCGGCGTCTGACCCGGCTCCTCTCCGTCCGCGATCGCCGTGGCAGCCGACTTCAGAACGTCACGCGCGCAGCGGAAAACATCGAGCCACTCGCTCTTGACCGGCACGCCGAGCCGCACGATCAACTCGCACAGGTCCTCGACAGCGCGAAGCGCTTCGGCCAGGACCGGGATCTCATCCAGCCTCGCCGATCCGAGCAACGCGCGCTGCCGGCGCAGGATCGAGCCGAGCCATTCCCGGCTCGACGGATCCCGCGAGAACGCGTCGATGCCCGCATCCATCGCGTCGGCCACACCTTCGGCTTCACGGACCACGAAGCCTGTGAAATCGTCGTGCAAGGTTGTCGCGGCCGGCCCGTCGTCGATCGTGGCCGCGTCCGACCAGCGCGCAGCAACGACGTCGACACGTGCGTCCCGTGCGTCAGTCGGCCCGTGCGTGTCGAGCAGGAACCGCAGGTCCGCCACGCTCAGGCGAACGTCCTCGGCCAGCCGGTCAGTTGCGTAGCCCGGCTCGAGGTCAGCATTGCGAAGCCCGGCCTCCAGTGCGGCCGCGGCACGGTGCAGACGATCCTTGCCGGCCAGCCGGGCCGCACCCGCCAGCGCGCGCGCCGCTGCGCGTAACCCGTCCAGTGCGAGCGGCTCCTCACCGAGACCGTCGGCATCGCGTTTCAGAACGGTCAGGTAGCCGCCCGCCTCTTTCTCGAACCACTCGACAAGCCGGGTAGTTGTCATATCCGATCAGTGTCGGGACCGAAGGATCAGGTCTTTCATCTCGGCCACTGCCCGCTCCATTCCGACGAGGACGGCACGGCTCACGACGGAATGGCCGATGTTCAGTTCCTCGATGTCCTCGATCGCCGCCACGGGAGCCACGTTCTCGTACGTCAGACCGTGGCCCGCGTGAACGGCCAGACCGAGGCTCGCACCATGGGCCGCCGCGCTCGCCAGCCGGGCCAGTTCGTCGGCCGCGCCCGGAAGGCTGCGCGCGCCTTGCCACTGGTGTGCCCAGGCGCCGGTGTGCAGTTCGACTGCGTTGGCGCCGATGGCCACCGCCGTCGAGACGTCGGCTCGAGACGGATCGATGAACAGCGACGTCCGGACGCCCGCTTCGCGCAGCAGCAGTACCGCGTCACGGACCCGGCCGACTGAGTTCTCCGACGCCAGATCCAGGCCGCCTTCCGTCGTGATTTCCTCGCGCTGCTCCGGCACGAGTGTGACCGTCATCGGCCTGAGGTCCGCACCCATGGACGTCATCGAGGGCGACACCGCAAGCTCCAGATTCACTCCGGTCCGCACCGTCTCCATCAGCAGCCGCACATCACGATCCTGAATGTGGCGCCGATCCTCACGCAGGTGCACCGTGATGCCATCCGCCCCGCCCAACTCGGCCAGTACGGCGGCCCGGACGGGGTCCGGCTCGTCCGTGCGTCTTGCCTGCCGGACGGTCGCGACGTGATCAATGTTTATGTGGAGCCGCATTCAGCCGGATCCGAGCAGGTTCGCCATCTCGTCCGCCTTCTGCCCGTCGAGTCCCGCTTGCCGGGCCAGCCGCAGTACTTCGCGACCAAGCGCGCAATATAGCGTATGGTCATCGGGCGACAACCGCGCCAGATGCAGCCGGACGGTATCCATGTCGCCGCGCGCGATCGGTCCCGTCAAAGCCGCGGGCACGCCGAGCTGCTCGAGATTGTCGAGCGTGCCGCGCACGAGCGGCAGGAGCGCGGGCAGTGTCTGGTCGGCCGGCACGCCCGCCGCATGCAGCAGTCTCGACGCGGATGCCAGAACCGCGACGAGGTAGTTCGATGCGGTAACGGCTGCCGCGTGATAGACCGGGCGCTGGGTCGCAGCGATGACCAGCGGCATACCGTTCAGAGCGTTGACCAGTTGATGAGCGACCCGCGCAGCGGCCGGCTCGCCCGCGATGGCGAACGCTATGCCCGTCAATCGGTCCGCTGACAGCCACGGGTCTGCCACCGTCTGCATCGGGTGCAGCGAGCCGACTGAATACCCGGCCGCGTGGAGCGGCGAGAGCACGTCGGTCGAAAGCGCGCCCGACAGGTGCAACGCCGAACACCCCGGCGGCGGCGGTCCCGAATTCGCCAGGTCCCAGGCAACCTCGCCCAGCGCCGAGTCCGGTACCGCGATGATCAGCGCTACGGCGTCGCCCGGCGGTGGTAACACGCCAGCGCGGTATTCGGCGCCGGGCGCACCGCTCGGCGAGCGTTCGAAGATCGGATGTGGCGGCGGGTCCATCGAGCGGCCCTGGAACAGCACGCGCTGCACTTCGCCGCTGCGCCGCAGCGCTGCACCGAGCGCGAGTCCCATCCGTCCCGGCCCCTGTATGACGATCGTTTCGATCAAGGTTCTGCCGTCACCATCACGCCGCGCTGTCGCAGCCGGCCAAGTGTGGCTTCGGGCAGCCGTGCCACAAGCTCGGTGCACGTGTCGTGCTGAACCTGCCGCAGAACCTCGCCTTCCCGATACACGGTCGCGATCGACTGCCCATCCGACGACTGGATCTCGAGACGGACCGCAGGCCGCATCTCACGGATCTCCTCGAACAGAAGCGACCGAAGCTCGAGCAGACCGTCCGGCTCCGCCGCCGACACGAACACCGCCGGCTCACGATAGCCGGCCATGACACGGTGCCGCAAAGATTCCTCCTCGGAATGCGTCAGCCGGTCCGTCTTGTTGAAGACGAGGATCGTCCGCCGGCCTTCGAGGTCGAGATCACGCAGCACGCCCTCGACCACGAACTTCTGTTCTTCCCAGTTCGGGTGCGATCCGTCGATGACGTGAAGCAGAACATCGGCTTCGACCGCCTCCTCGAGGGTGGCGCGAAACGATGCGACCAGGTGGTGCGGCAGCCTGCGGATGAACCCGACGGTGTCCGTCACGAGAACGCGCGCGCCCGGCCCCAGCTCGACCGAACGTGTCGATGGATCGAGCGTCGCGAACAGCCGGTTCTCGACGAAGATGTCCGTGCCGGACAGGGACCGCAGGATCGACGACTTGCCCGCGTTCGTGTAACCGACGAGCGCCGCGCGGAACTCTCCGGTCCTTCCCTTCCGGCGAGTGGCGCGCTGCTGCGCGACGACGGCCAGCTTGCGCCGCAGGTCGCGAATGCGGCGGCCGATCAGCCGGCGGTCTGTCTCGAGCTGCGTTTCACCCGGGCCGCGGAACCCGATGCCACCGCGGATCCGCGAAAGGTGCGTCCACATCCGCTTGAGTCGCGGCAGCATGTACTCGAGCTGCGCCAGTTCGACCTGCATCTGCGCTTCGAACGTGCGCGCCCGTGTAGCGAAGATGTCGAGGATCAGCTCCGCCCGGTCCATGATGCGGATGCCCAGCCGATCCTCGAGATTCCTGCCCTGCGAAGGCGACAACTCCTCGTCGAAGATCACCAGGCTCGCGTCGCGCTCGCTCACGAGCTGCTTCAGCTCGTCCACCTTGCCTTCGCCGATGTAGTACTTCGGATGCGGCGAGTCGATGCGCTGGAACAGCGTGCCGGCGACCGCCGCGCCAGCCGTATCCGTCAGGCTGGCCAGCTCGGCAAGGTGGTCCTCCGCCTCGCGCGCCAACGCGTGCTTGCTGTACGCGCCCACGAGGATCGCCCGCTCCTGCGCCGCCGCCGTCGAGACGGTCACGCCGTCACCATCCGGTCGACCCTTCAACGCGCCCTCACCAGGTCGACCTGGCCCGTCCTGCGGAACGGCACAGACCGGCGTACCGGCCGGATCACGGCGAGGTCGCCCGCAAGCCGGTAGTCGACGAGTCCGCGTTCGATGATCGAGCGCAGACCGGTGCCCACGCCGGACCAGTTGAAGTCGACGGGAATCTCGATCATCGCACTGTCGCCTTCCATGATCGACAGCTCACGGTCCAGTTCGCCCTCGGCGATCCGCATCCAGTTCTCATCCGAGGATGCCGGTCCGCGCATTTCGAGCGTGAAGCGCAGCGCCGACGAACGCAGCTCGTACGTGTTCGGATTCGTCACGATCAGGCCGGCGTACAATGTGCCCCCGCTCAGGCCCAGGCTGCCGAGGCGAACGGTTTCGAGTCGGACTTCGGGTTGGTGAAAACGCATGCACGCGGCCAGCAGCAGCGGAAGCAGGCGAGCGGCTCGCCGTATGGGAAGCGTTTCGAGTGTATGTTGCAGTGCGGTTTCCCGGTGCCTTGTGTCAAGGCGACGAAGCGCGTCCGGATGGACGCGTTCAATCAACCTCCATCTAGCTACCTTCCGCCGCGTCCGGCGTTCCCTCACCGGCCGTCCCGGCCCGCCGATTCGCCCACCACGCCAGCCGTTCCGCCACCCGCTTCTCGAACCCGTGGTCGCCCGGTTCGTAGAATCGCGTGCCGGTCAGTTCGGCGGGCAGATACTCCTGCGCCAGGTAGCCGTCCGGCGAGTCGTGCGCGTAACGGTAGCCCTGACCGTACCCCAGCTCCTTCATCAGCGAAGTCGGCGCATTGCGGATGTGAAGCGGGACCGGCGCTGCCGGCGTCTGCCTGGCAGCCTCGAGCGCTGCGCCGAGTGCGCGCACGACCGCATTGCTCTTCGGCGCCGTTGCCAGATAGATCGTCATTTCCGCCAGCGGCAGAAATCCTTCGGGCGGGCCGAGCACATCGAACGCCTGACGCGCGGCGACCGCCATCTGGAGCGCCTGCGGGTCGGCCAGCCCGATGTCTTCTGCCGCCATGGCCATGGCCCGACGGAACAGGATTCGCGGATCGCCGCCGCCTTCGATCACTCTCGCCATCCAGTACAGGGCGGCCTGCGGATCGCTGCCGCGCAGTGACTTGTGGTAGGCGGACAGCATGTTGAAGTGCTCATCGCCGCCCTTGTCATAGCGCGCGAAGCGGAGCTGGAGCGCTTCCCGTGCCGTCTCGACCGTTACCGTGCCGCCGCTCTGCTGGGCCAGCGTGGTTGCCGTTTCCAGCGCGTTGAGTGCGCGCCGCGCGTCGCCGTCCGCGGCTTCGGCCAGGAACCCGATCGCGTCGGCATCAATGGTGACGCCCGTGTCGCCCAGCCCCCGTTGGGTATCCTTCGCTGCGCGTTCGAGAATCTGCTTCACCGCCTCGGGGCCGAGTGGCTGGAGCACGAACACGCGCGCACGGCTGAGCAGTGCGCCGATCACCTCGAACGACGGGTTCTCGGTAGTCGCGCCGATCAGTGTGATCGTGCCCGCTTCGACGTGAGGAAGAAACGCGTCCTGCTGCGCCTTGTTGAATCGATGGATCTCGTCACAGAAGAGGATGGTCCGGCGTCCGTTCGCGCGCAGCCGCGTCTTTGCCTGCGCTATGATCTCGCGCACGCGCGCTACGCCTTCCGTGACCGCGCTGAACGGCACGAATGTCGACTTCGTACGTTCGGCAATGATGTGCGCGAGAGTCGTCTTTCCAGTGCCGGGCGGGCCCCACAGAATCAGACTGCCGAGCGCATCGCCTTCGATGAGCTGACGCAGTGCGCGGCCCGGTCCGAGGATCGGCTCCTGGCCGACGAACTCGTCGAGCGTGCGCGGCCGAATGCGTGCGGCCAGCGGGGCGCCGGAATCGATCGTGTCGGGCGCGAAGCCGGCCGCGTCGTCTTCCCCTGCACCCGTGCCGCCAAAGAGATCGGGCTCGCGCATCACGCTCCGGGAAGCAGCGAGCGGGCGAGCACGAAAACGAGCACGCCCGCGAACACACCGCCCTGCACCAGCCAGCTGTGCTGACGCTGCGATTCGGGTATCAGATTGGATGCGGCGACATAGATGGTGACGCCGGCCGCAAGCGCGAGACCGTACGTTGCCAGCGGACCGACGGCGGGCGTGACGATGGCACCGGCGACCGTTGCCAGGCCGACACCGACAACGGCCATCATCGTGTCACGGCGACTGTTGCCGCTGGCGAGCATCACACTGGCCAGCGACAGTCCCGTCGGCACCTTATGCAGAACGATTGCGGTGAAGATCAGCATGCCCAGGCGAGGCGAATCGAGGAACCCGCCGGCGATCGCGACACCATCGAAGAACGAGTGCGGGACGAGGCCGACCAGCGCCCACACACCGACGCCCGGTGAGACCATCGCGTCCGTGTGGGTTTCCTCACCGAAATGGAAGTGCGGCGTGAGCACGTGCTGCGTCAGGTGTACGCCGAGATAGCCGATCAGGATCGCGGCGAATCCGCCACGCAGCCCGATTGCGTGTGGTGTCATCTCGAGCAATGCGACGGCCAGCATGAAACCCGCACCGAAGCCGACCAGCGCATCGAGATAGCGGCCGGGCCCCCTGCGCGTCAGCACGATCGCGCCGCCGAGGATGTTCGCCAACGCGGCGATCACGGCGAAGAGCGCACCGGTCATCGGTCACCGTACTCGTGACGCACGATACCGAGCAGCGTGTCTCGTTCGTTGAGGGACGGATCGTCGATTACACGTGCCAGAAGGTCGCGAAGGATCGTGCCGAAGCGCGGCCCGGGATCCAGGCCGGCTTCACGAAGATCGTTGCCGTCGATCGCAAGCCTGTCGAGTGTCAGCGCCGGATTCGAGAGCATCACGCGGTGCGCGCCCCGCCAGCGCTCCACGATGTCGCGCTCCGCGCGCTCTGCCTGCAGCGCACGCTGTCGTGCGATGCGCAGCCGGAACAGGTCGTTGACGAGGTCGGGTCCGACGTCTGCGAGCCAGCGGCGGATACCCGTGTCGGGCGCCTCAGGGGGGAACAGGTCGGACTGGCGAGCGACGACGGCGACGACGCGTTCGATCTCGGCGTTCGCCGCGCGCAGCCGCCGCAGTATCGCTTCCGCTGTACGCGCGCCGAGCTGCTCGTGACCCGTGTAGCGATACCCGCCGCGCAGGTCCTTCGTCTTCGCGGCCGGATACCCGACCGTGTGCAGCAACGCGGCCAGGCGCAGGCGGGGCCTCGACGGTGCGACCGCGTCGACCGTGCGTATTGCGACGGTCCACGCATCGACGCCGTCGGCGATCTCGACGGCGCGCGTCGCCGCCAGTTCCGGAAGCAGCTTCGCCAGGACGCCGGTGGCCGCGTACAGAGCGAGCGAGTCGGACGCATGCCGGGTCTTCGACAGCACCTTCGCGAGTTCCTCGCGAATACGTTCTGGAGACAGTATGTCCGTGTGAGCGACAGCGCGCTCGAGCGCGGCCCGCGTCTCGTCCTCGATCCGGAGCCCGAAATGGCCCGCGAATCTCAGAGCGCGCAGAACGCGCAGGTAGTCCTCGGCAAAGCGGAGTTCCGGCGCACCGACCGTGCGCAGCAGGCCGTGCTGCAGGTCGTCAACGCCGCCATGTGGATCGCGCAGCTCGCCCGTAACGGGGTTCCACGCAACCGCGTTGATCGTGAAGTCGCGGCGCGACAGATCTTCCTCGAGCGTCTTCGCGAACTGCACGACCGCGTGGCGTCCGTCCGTCTCGACGTCGAGCCGGAACGTCGTGACTTCATACATCACGGAATCCGCGGCCAGAACGCCGACCGTGCCGTGCTCGATGCCTATCGGAATGGTGCGGCTGAACGTCCGGCGGATCTGTGCGGGCGTCGCGTCGGTGGCCAGGTCCCAGTCACCGCCTGCGCGGCCGGTCAGGCCGTCGCGGACCGCGCCGCCGACCGCCCACGCCTCGAAGCCGTGCTCCATCAGCCGGCGAGCGATCGCGACGACCGCCGCCGGCGGAGCAAGGTCGGCGTTCGCCTGCGGCTCCGCGTTCACCCGCAAAGAACGGATCCGCCGTTCACGTTGAGGATCTCACCCGTGATGTGACGGGCCAGCCGGCTGCACAGGAACACCACCGGTCCGGCGATATCCTCGGCAGTAGCGACGCGGCCGAGCGGGATGCCGGCCTCGATGCGGGCTCTGCCTTCTCCGGCATATGGCAACGCGGCCATCTCGGTGTCGACCCAGCCGGGTGCCACGCAGTTGACGGTGACCTGACGGGCTGCCAGCTCGACCGCGATTCCCTTGACCATCGAGATGATCGCGCCCTTCGTCGCGGCGTAGTCGGAGTGGCCGGCCTCGCCACGTTGTCCCGCGGTCGAGCTGATCAGCACGATACTGCCGCCAACCGCGACCATGCGCGCGGCTTCGCGCGTCGTATAGAACGTCGAGTCGAGATTCACGGCGAGCGTGCGTCGCCATTGCTCGTCCGTCAGGTCTGCCACAGGCACATCATCGGGCGGCCAGATGCCCGCATTGCCGACGAAGATGTCGAGCCCGCCGAACTCCGAGCGCGCGCGCTCGGCCAGCCTCTTCGCCGATCCGGGATCGGCCAGGTCGCCCGCTTCGGCCCAGCCGCGGCCGTCGGATTGCCGGATCTGCTCGACAACCGATTCCGCGTCAGCGTGCCTGCTGTGGTACGAGATCCCGACGCTCGCGCCGGCCTGTGCCAGAAGCAGCGCCGTCGCACGGCCAACGCCACGCGACCCACCCGTCACTACAGCTCGCTTGCCCGTCAGGTCGATCGACACCATGCCGCTACGCCCCCATCCATTTGCCGCCCAGCGATTGCGCGTGGTTCCGCTCGGCGTCGAGGAACTCCCCGATCATGCGGCGGGTCCGCTCGTCCAGCGCGAGCTCGAGAAGCTTTTCGTACCTGGCTATCTCGGCACGTTCGCGTTCCCGCGCTACCGCCTCCCACCGCGGCAGGTCCGGCAGTCCGTTCGCCCCGCGCATGTCCGGGATCGGCTGGCCCCACTCCAGCAACCTGGCCGTGAGCCGCGAGAGATGATGTTGCTCATCGGCCAGAAGCCCGTTCAACCGCTCCGCCGTCGCGGGATCACCCGCCTCTTCCGCTTCCGCCGCAAGCGCGCGGTAGAAGATCGTCTGGGCCTTCTCCGCCACGCGCGCCTCGCGCAACGCGGCCAGCACGGTCTCGGCGGGCACCGTATCGTGCGCGTCGACTGCGGTCATGGTGCGTCACCAGCCGTCAGCCTGCGCTCGACGGCGTCGCAAATCGCGTGGCCGATGGCCAGGTGCAACTCCTGCGCGTGCGCGCCATCGTCGGTCGGCACGATCAGCGCGTGATCAACATAGTGCTTCAGCGAACCGCCACCCCTGGCCAGCAACGCAATCGTCACCAGCCCGCCGGCACTCGCCGCCTTCGCCGCCTCCAGCAGGTTCCGCGACTCGCCCGACGTCGAGTGAAGGAACAGCGCATCCCCCGCTCGGCCGATCGCGCTGACCTGCCGCGCGAAGACGTGATCGAAGCCGTAGTCGTTCGAAGCCGCCGTCAGCAGCGACGTGTCCGTCGTCAGCGCGAGCGCCGCCAGCGGGCGTCGTTCGCGACGGAACCGGACCACGTACTCCGTTGCGAGATGCTGGGCGTCGGCTGCCGAGCCTCCGTTCCCGCAGAACAGAAGCTTGCCTCCGGCCTCCAGTGCGGCTGCGGCGACACCAGCGACCCTGGCCACGGAATCCGCCAGATCGGCGGTGGCCGTCGCGGCGGCCGCCAGGCCCTCCAGGTGTGCGCGAATCGTCGACGGGTCCGTCATTCTCCCAGCAGTGCAGCCAACCGGCAGTTGACGTCCGAGGACAGGTCATCCAGAGATGATCCGTGCTCGGACGCGGCCTCCGCCGCGTATGTCAGGAGCGCATCGGCCGCGAGCAACGGCAACGCCGCCGCCCTCGCCGGGCGAAATGGCGCGAGGGCTTCAGCACGAACGGACGCTTCGTCCTCGGCTCGTTCCCGCGATCCGGCCGCTGCGACGTCGGTGTACGCGAGCGCCTCTTCCATGCATGTGATGGCCGCGGTCACGAGTGTCGCCGCGGTGCTGCCGGCGTCCGGCGTACGATCGACAGCCGCGCGAACGCACGCGCGTAGCTCCGCCGGTGCTTCCGCATCACGCGCCGCAAGCCAATCGCCCGCCGTGCCCGTCTGCCGATGGGTCTGCCGTGCCGGCTCCGTGTGTTCGCTCACGGATTCGCCTGCATCAATGAGCGCACGATGTCGGCGACCTTGCCCAGCGCCTCGTCGACCCTTGTCGGATCGTCAATTCCACCTTGTGCCATGTCCGCGCGGCCGCCGCCCGAGCCGCCCGTTATCGCCGTGATTTCCCGCACCACGCGATCAGCGCGGACGCCGCGCGCGGGCAGGTCGTCCGTCACCACCACGAGCAGCGATGTACGGCCCTCCCGGCGAGAGGCCAGGATCGCTGCGCCGCTGCCTATCCGCTTGCGGAGCTGGTCACCGAGCGAGCGCAGCTCCGCTGGCTCGATGTCCGCGATCGACTTCGCGATCACGCGGATGCCATCGACCGAAACAGCGCGGTCGACCAGCTCCGACACCTGGTCCTTCGCGCCCGCCTGCCTCGCACGCTCGAGCTGCTTGCGCAGTTCCTTCGCCTCTTCGGCGAGCTGCTCGATCCTGCGGACCAGTGCGTCCGGCGTCGTCTTCACCAGCGACGCCGCCTTCTCCAGCAGGTCGTCGTGTTCGACCGCCCGGCGGTACGCCTTCGTTCCGGTAACCGCTTCGATCCGTCGCACACCCGCCGCGACACCTGACTCGCTCACCACGCGGAACAACCCGATCTCGCCGGTGTGCCGTGTGTGTGTTCCGCCACACAACTCGGTACTCACACCCGGCACGGACACGACACGGACGATGTCGCCGTACTTTTCTCCGAACAACGCCATCGCGCCACGGGCCACGGCCTCCGGGTACGGTAGCGACTCCGTCTCGACCTCGTAGTCCTCGAGCACGTTCAGGTTCACGACCTCCTCGACTCTGCGCACCTCCTCGGGCGTCATGGGCCGGGTATGCACGAAGTCGAAACGCAACCGGTCGGGCGCCACCAGCGATCCGCGTTGCTGCACGTGCGTGCCCAGCTCGTTGCGAAGCGCAGCGTGCAGCAGATGAGTCGCCGTGTGGTTGCGTACTGTGTCGTGACGCGTGTGCCTGTCGACCGCCGCTCGAACGTGTATCGGCGACGAAACGTCCGGCAGCATGCCATCCACCGGTCCGATGACCGCAACGCGGTCTCCCACTCGCTGCACGTCCTCCACGCGCAACCGCCAGCCGTCGCCCTCAACCATGCCGACATCGCCGACCTGGCCACCCGCCTCGACGTAGAACGGATTGTCGCGCAGCACCAGCGCCGGCCTCGCCGGGTCGGGCCGAACCGCCACAACCGCGGTCTCGACGTCCAGCATCGTGTAACCCATGAACCGCTGCTCCGCGGTCGGATCAAGCGCGCGCCAACCGCCTGCGACCGATTCCGGCGCCAGTCCGGTGCCCGCCGCTCGTCGGTCCGCACGTGACCGCGCACGCTGCTCCTCGAGCGCCTTCTCGAAACCCGCGACATCGACCGCGTAGCCGCGCTCCCTGCCGATCAGTTCCGTCAGGTCGACCGGAAAGCCGAACGTGTCGTGCAGCCGGAACGCATCCTCGCCCGCAATCGTCGGGCGCTTTCCGCCGCCTTCGATTCCCGCGCGCGAATCGGCCGCCAGCCGAGGCGCGATCTCATCGATACGTTCCATCCCGCTGTCGATCGTGTCGAGGAAGCGCTCCTCCTCCTCCCGTGTCGCGCCAAGCAGGTGGTCCCGGCTCTCGCGCAGACCGGGGTACGCGTCACCCATCAGGTCGACCACGCCTTCGACGACGTGGACGAGCGTCGGCTGTCGCCGACCGAGCAGCCACGCGTGCCGGACCGCGCGACGCAGGATCCGGCGCAGCACGTAGCCCGGCCCGTCGTTCGACGGATGAACGCCGTCCGCAAGCAGGAACGCGACAGCACGGGCATGGTCCGCCAGCACCCGGTACGATACGCCGCCATCGCCCGCATCGTACGGCACGCCGACCTCGGCCTCCGCGCGCTCGATCAGTGACACGAACAGATCCGTTCTGTAGTTCGAGTCGACACCCTGAAGCACGGACGTCAGCCGCTCCAGGCCGGCACCCGTGTCGATCGATGGCGCCGGCAACGGCGTCATCGTGCCGTCCGCCGCCCTGTCGAACTGCATGAACACCAGGTTCCACAACTCGAGGAACCGGCCCGCATCGCCAAGCTCGATGAACTCCGACTCCGACACGTCCGTGCCCGCTTCAGGACCCGGCCTCAGATCGTAGTGGATCTCCGAGCACGGCCCGCACGGACCGGTCTCGCCCATCTGCCAGAAATTGTCCTTGTCGCCCAGCCGGAAGATCCGCGATGGCGGCAGCCCCGCGATCTCCGCCCACAGCTTCGCCGCCTCGTCGTCGGTGTGATGTACCGTGGCCCAGAGCTTCTCCTTCGGTAGCCCGAACTCCTCGGTGAACAGCTCCCACGCGAACCGGATCGCGTCAGCCTTGAAGTAGTCACCGAACGAGAAGTTGCCCAGCATCTCGAAGAACGTGTGGTGACGCGTCGTCACACCGACTTCCTCGAGATCGTTGTGCTTGCCGCTCACGCGCAAACACTTCTGCGACGTCACCGCCCGGTTGTACGGTCGCTGCTCCTCACCGAGGAACACGCCCTTGAACTGGACCATCCCGGCGTTCGTGAACAGCAGTGTCGGATCGCCGCGCGGCACGAGGCTGGAGCTCGGCACGGGCTCGTGGCCGTGCCGCGCAAAGTAGTCGATGAACTTCTGTCGGATCTCTGATCCCGTCATGGCTTCGCCGCGCGTATGGAGTCAAGCCTTTCAATATACGAAAGCAGGCAATACGCGCGAAGTGCGGACGAGCTCAGCCGGCCGGCTCTGCCAGGTTCCAGCGGACCAGGTGGGGAACGTCGAGTTCGTCGCGCACGGTGCACCAGACGGCATCCGCCGAGGCCTGCCGAAGCGTTACACCCTCCGGCAGCGTGACCTGAAAGAGCGGGCGGCCGTTCGTGTCGAGCGCCACCCAAGGTCCCGGCCGCAGTCTGTCCATGCGCTGGATCCAGGTCGTCCCATCGACGCCGACCAGGACGCGCCGGATCGGCGGGTAGTGGCCCGGAAGGTAGACCTCTTCCTCGACCTCGGACCGACTCATGGTCGTACGGAAGGACCCTTCCGGGATTCCCACTTCCCGCAGGCGTACCGCCATCGATTCGACCGCTGCCACGCCCGCTGAGATCAGGCTGTCGCGCACCGATACCGGCACTGCCGTTTCGGGAACGGCGAGTGACCAGCTCCGGATCTCGGCGGCGTCCGGTCCGAAGAACCGGAGCCGCAACTGACCGGGGGTGACATCGGACCATTCGCCCAGCAGGATCCCGGTTCCGTCGCTGGCGACATCGACGAACGGCGGCTGCGGAAACGGCGCGAACGCCTGTCCGGCCAGCCTGCCCCTCGGGTTCGACACGGTGAACAGAGTGTCCGGGCTGGCCATCTGTCGATCGCCGACCAGTACCGGCAGGTCGACGGGCCCACCCTGCCCCGCCACGAGCCCGTGCGCGTCTGTCCAGGCGCGACCGCCCACGAGGTAGCCGGACACACCCTGCGGCCATGACATCGGATAGCCGTAGTCGAATGGCGTGCGCTCCGTCGACACGTGCGTGCCATCGATAAGGAACCGGCTGATCCGGGGCGCCGAGGAGTTGCGCACCCAGAGTGTGTCGCCCACGAAACCCATGGCGACGGCCATGTCGAACTCGCCCGGGCCCTGGCCTCTGCCTCCGATCCAGCGAACGAGGCCACCCTCGGCGTCGAGTACCGCGATCCGGCCCTGCTGGCTGTGCAGCACGTAGAGATTTTGCGCGGAATCCAGAATGATGGCTGGCTCCGACTGGAAGCTCACATGCTCCGGGGCGTCCGGCCCGCCGAGTCGGTAGGCCTCGACCACCTCGCGCCCGGCGAGACCGTCGAACGAGCCCGCGGCAGCCGCACCCGGACCATCGTCGCCGCAACCCGCCAGCGACAAGGCACCGCCGAGGACGAAAAGGAAGCTGCACCACAGTCGGGCGCGCCGCCGCGTGACCGCCGATGAACAGGGATTGCGCATCGCGAAAGTTCAGACCCTCACTGACGGTCGGGATTTCATGACTGTACGTTCACTGTCGACCGCTATTCGTTGCTCGGCCGGTCCTTGGCCCGCAACGTCGGGTCGCCAAGCAGTTGCCTGTAGAAGTCGCGCTCCGTTCGCAGCTGGTCGAGTTCGCTACTCGCCCTCTCGAGTTCACCTTCAGTCAGCCTCAGCCGTTTCTCCACGTCGGCCAGCCGGCCGGGAGGAGATGAACCTCGGCCGATACTCGCCGAATCCGGGTTCGTCAATGACACTGCCGCGCTCTTGCAGATCGAACAACGTTTCGCGTAGAACGGAATCGCCAGAAGCGATATCCCGGCCGTGACTAAAGCGAGCACTACGGTTCCCACGCCGATCTGACGTCTTGCCTCTACGGACCGGCCGCAGAGCGCACAGTACATCGTGGGCATCAGGTCCTGCCCCGGTGTGAATCGCTGCCGAAACTGTTGTCTGGCGACACGCGGAGAAACGGGAGGCTGTGATATCGCCTGGAGGTCGCACACGCCCGCGACGCGGATGCCTGCACGACAGGAGCCATCACCATGCCGGAACGTTATGGCCGGACCGGACAAGGGTCAAGCCATACGGTACACCACGGTACGCTTATCGCGACGCTGTGAGCCGGACGGCAGAAGTCGAGCCGGATACGACACGACTTCCGGTGAACGAACGTCAGTCGTCGGTGTCACCGTTGTCATCAGAGTCGGAGCCCGCGCCGACACCGCGCGTACCCAGCGCCTCGCGGACCCGCTGGTCGATCTCGTTCGAGATCTCCGGGTTCTCCTTCAGGAACACCTTCGCGTTCTCACGGCCCTGGCCGATCCGCGTCTGGCCGTACGAGAACCACGCTCCCGACTTGTTCACGATGTCGTGCTCGACACCCAGATCGACCAGCAGGCCGTGATGGCTGATGCCCTCGTTGTACATCACGTCGAACTCGGCCTGCTTGAACGGCGGCGACACCTTGTTCTTCACCACCTTCACGCGCGTCCGATTGCCCACCACCTCCTGGCCGTCCTTGATCGCACCGATACGCCGAATGTCGAGTCGCACGCTCGCGTAGAACTTCAGCGCGCGGCCGCCCGACGTCGTCTCCGGGTTGCCGAACATCACGCCGATCTTCTCGCGGATCTGGTTCGTGAAGATCACGCTCGTCCGCGACCGGTTCACTGCGCCCGTCAGCTTCCGCAGCGCCTGACTCATCAACCTCGCCTGTAGCCCGACGTGCGTGTCCCCCATCTCGCCCTCGATCTCCGCGCGCGGCACCAGCGCCGCCACAGAGTCGATCACCACCACATCCACCGCATTGCTGCGGATCAGCAACTCCGCGATCTCGAGCGCCTGTTCGCCCGTGTCCGGCTGGCTCACCAGCAGATTCTCGACGTCTACGCCCAGCTTCCGCGCATACTCGATGTCCAGCGCGTGTTCCGCGTCCACGAACGCCGCTATGCCGCCCTTGCGCTGCGCGTTCGCGATCACGTGCAGGCACAGCGTCGTCTTGCCGCTCGACTCCGGACCATAAACCTCCGTGATCCGGCCGCGCGGGATCCCGCCGATCCCGATCGCCGCGTCCAGGTTGATCGCGCCCGTCGAGATCGCATCGATCACGACCTTCGCACCGTTCGCGCCCATCTTCATGATCGAGCCCTTCCCGTAGTTGCGCTCGATCTGCGCGATCGCGCTGCTCAGCGCCTTGCTGCGATCGTCCTTCGTGTCCGTGGCGGCCATCTGTATCACCTGAGTCCCGTGTGTTCGAGGTCCGCGAGCCCCGGGTCCAGCCGGTCCCGGTAGTCACGGCAGCCAATATAGCTTTCGGTTATTGTTCGGGCAAGCACAACCTGGCCGACCTGCCCGCCTCGCACAATCGCGCCACGACCGGCTGGACGCCATGGCAGCCTGGGGCTACTGCATCACGGAATCGGCAATCGCTGCGGCGGCGGCTTCGATCGCGTCGTCATCGACGCCGAGGTGGGTCGTCGCCCGAATACGCGTTCGCGTGAAGACGGTCAGCAGAACGTCGCGTTCAGCGAGTCGGGCGATGAGGGAATCAGCGTCGAGGCCCGGCCGACGGATATCGAACATCACGATGTTGGTCTGGGGCGGTACGGCGTCGAGGCCATCGACTTCGGCGGTCAGCTCGGCGAGGCGCGAGGCGCGGCGGTGATCGTCGGCCAGGCGTTCGCGGTTGTGGTCGATCGCGAACAGGCCGGCGGCGGCGAGGATACCGGCCTGGCGCATGGTGCCGCCGAAGCGTCGTCGAAGGCGGCGTGCTTCGAGCATCGCGTCGGCCTGGCCGGCGAGCATCGATCCAACCGGACAGCCGAGGCCCTTCGACAGCGTGACCATGACGGTGTCGGCAAGTTCGGCGAACGCGCGCTCGGGCACACCGGCGGCAACGGCGGCGTTCCACAGGCGGGCTCCATCGAGGTGGATGGGCAGGCCGTATTCCGAGGCGACGTTACGGATGGCCTGCATCGTGTCGATCGGCATGACCCGTCCGCCCGCCGCGTTGTGCGTGTTCTCGAGGCAGATCAATGCGGTCCGGTTGTAGAGCATGCCGGGCGGGCGAATCGCGTCGCGGACGAGGTCGGCATCGAGCATGCCGCCGGGGCCTGCGATGGGTCGAAGCTGAACACCGCTGAGCGCGGCGGGCGCGGCCAGCTCCCAGTCGAAGAAGTGCGACGTCGCTTCGACAATGACCTCGGAGCCGCGCGGCGAGGCGACGGCCAGGGCCACCTCGTTGGCCATGATGCCGCTCGGGAAGAACAGCGCGGCTTCCTTGCCCAGCAGTGCCGCGACCCGTTCCTCGAGCGCGTGCACGGTCGGGTCGTCGCCGAACGCGTCGTCACCCACGATCGCGTTTGCGATCGCGTCTCTCATCGCGCGGGTCGGCCGGGTGACCGTATCGCTGCGCAGGTCGACCTTGCTTCCGTTCATCCCGAAACGGGTTCCGGCTCGCTTTTCGGCTGGCTTACGTTCGCGAGGGGACGGCCGCACTCCGCGCAGAATCGACCGTCTTCGGCGTTGGCGAAACCGCACCGCGTGCACACCGTGCCGGCACGCAATGCCGCGCGGTACACCAGGATCTCGGACTCGAGCGCCGCCCGTCGCTCCTCCAGCCCCATGCCGGTATCCGAACCGTCCCAATCGTAGGCGACGACGCCGCGGCTGCGTTCGAGCGGAACCAGCACGTACCCGGCGACAATCAACCCGAGTACGATTATCACGAGAATTTCCATGGCCCGGAACTTATCGGCACGCCTCTCTCTCGCCTAGGGCCCGGAGGGTGGTCTCCGGCGGGGGCAGGGACAGGGGCCGGGCCGTTTCACGCTGGGGCCGCGGGGGGTACGGATGAGGGCGCCGGGGACACCCGTCCCGGGACCACCGCTGCATCCCTCCATGCGATCGAACTCTCCCGGACTCGTGCATCCCTCGAACCGGCGTCCATCCAGACGTGGCAGGAATCCGTTCAAATATGAATGGGCGCTTCCGGCTTCGGCGTGGGTTCATTCCGTCGCAGTGGGACAGGGCCGCCATAGGTCCTGTCGGCCGGGCAGGGGCACCGGTTTCCTGGGCCGATCCGGTCGCGGCGTG